>NZ_JBQFRP010000003.1:0-550826 GCF_056537465.1 Ruegeria sp. CE8 | reverse complement strand
GCCACCGGAGTTCCCGTTGCCACCGGAGTTCCCGTTGCCACCGGAGTTCCCGTTGCCACCGGAGTTCCCGTTGCCACCGGAGTTCCCGTTGCCACCGGAGTTCCCGTTGCCACCGGAGTTCCCGTTGCCGCCGGAGTTCCCGTTGCCGCCGGAGTTCCCGTTGCCGCCGGAGTTCCCCCTATTGTCGGAATTGCTCCTGCTACCAAACGCATTCGGGCTTCTGTTGGCGTTCCTGGCAATTGAAGCGGCGCTTTGCGCATTACCCGGCGAGGATTGTGCAGCTTTCGAAATCTGACGGCCGACATTAGACCGATTGGAAACGACGACCCCGGTTTTCGCGTTGACAATCACGCTCTGAATCACTCCATCAGGCTTTTTAACGAGAATTCGGTAGTAGATTTCGTCCGTTTTAAAAGCCCGGGCGTCAACCGGGGTTCCGCCGAAAACTCTCTCCACACCCTTGATGACCCGCTTCAAGCGGATGGCTTGTCCTGATGTGGTCGCCTTGCGGAGTTCCGACTGCCTCAATTCCTGGGCGTCGGCATGCACGTCTCCAGCAACGAAGAAGGACACCAGGCAGGCAAGTATTAAGAGCGTTTTCATATTCTCTCTTTGCACGAAACTATCCGATCAAACTCTACCCGTCGCAATGTGAACCCCAGGTGAACGACCGGTTTCGCGGTCGTTCATCTACGTTGCCGTCAACTAAAGAGGTTGTTTGGTGATTCGGCTCAACCACTCGTTGGGCTCCGAGACTAGAAGAGAAAAAAGGTCCAATTTTGGCATTGGGGGAGTGATGGGAGTTAAATCGTCCTGCTTTTTGAAAGCGACTACCATCGTTATCGCCCTTTTGGGGGGCGCGGCAGTTGTTTCAACTGTTGCGGCCCCTGATTTTGCTTTCGCTAAAGAGGGCAAAGGAAACGGAAATGGCGGCGGGAAGGGGAACGGAAACTCCGGCGGCAACGGCAACGGAAACTCAGGCGGTAATGGAAAAGGAAACTCTGGCGACAACGGAAATGCCAGTCGTGAGGCCAAAGGTAACGGTGCAGGCAAAGGCATCGGAGCTGGCAATAGTAAGTCGAAATCCGTGGCCGGCAGTAGAGGCGACCTGCAGAAAGGTAAGAAAACGTTAGCTGGCAAATCAAATCTCGGACGTTCGAAATCGACACGTAATAGAGACAATGTCCTTGAGAGAGTTGAATTGTCTCTGAGGGAAGTTTTTGGAGGAAAAAAAGCAAGGCAAAAAACGACAAAGCCTCAATCTCACTCCACTGGCTCAACCAAAGTGCGCCGCACAGTTGAAAAGAGAACGCTAGTAACGACTTCAACTCGACCTGAAGCCCGGACAATCAAACATGAAATGGCATACGTGCTTGGAGCACATCCATCCGAGTTGGGTGCGTTGAACGCAGCTCATGCCAGCGAAAACGCGCTACGCAATGCGGCGCCTAACTCGCGTGTCGGTCGTATCGCGACCTACCGGGATACCGTAATTGAAGGCGACGAACTGCGTGACGAATTAGCTGACAGAGAGGACTTCCTCGCGGGGCTGCAAGAACCGGAGCGACCAATATCGGAGATTGAAGATGATCTTAAAGACGCCGTGACGGACGTTCGTGAAAACAGAGATCGCGTTCAAGAACTGGAAGAAGCATTCGAAACTGATCCATCGCTCGAGGATGAGCTCAATCAGGCCAAAGAAGAACTGGCGGACTCAGTCGAAGTTGCCAGGGATTTGAGGGACGAAAGAAGGGCGGCCGTAGAGTACGAAGAGACGGTTCAGGAAGTAGAGGATCTGGCAGAGCAAGTAGAGGATCAGGAGGTCCTTGAAAGGGAAGCACTTGAAGAAGCTGCCAACAAGCCGGTTACGGACGAGGTCGAGGCTGCCGTAAAGGAGCTGTTGGGTATTTAATCAGAACAACTTAACAGTGTAAAAAGTTAGCGCAGTTTTTAAGGCGAATCTGTTATCAGAAGTACCAACCGCAAAATCGGATTTTTTTGATTTTGTCTTTCTTTTTAAGTATTATTTTATGTGTCTCGGGTGCTGTTCTGCCCCAGTGATATCAAGGACAAGTAAATCATAAGCTCGCCAAATCCTAAAGTGATTTGGGAATTTATTAGTTATGGTTCAGAGATTTTCTGACTCGCTGCCCTGAGCCACTTGTTGTTTGCGATCTCAAGAAACGCGACGTCTACCGGAGGAAAGTCGGAAAGCTTCGACGTGTTCGCAATCCTTTGCTCCTCCAGCAATTTGAGTGGAGGAACCGACCGGCTAGTCTGCTTGTTTGGCGTGGCATGTTTGACAATAGTTTTGTTCATGCATCCCCCTCTTAGAGGTCTGGAAAACTACTTCACGACGTTCGCTTGTGCTCATTATGGTGGATCGTGCTTTAATGTAGTAATAACAAACTGTTAAACTATTATTCATCTTGCTTTATACTGCTGGATTGCAGCGTTCTCAAAGCACATTTCACGCCGGTTGGTTGGCGGATCTCAAGTGCAGGAAATCTTCGACAGACAAACATGAACGCAATTCGCACGTGAAAAGTCTTGCGGGGATATCGTTCCGATAAGGAACTGCTGTGCGTTGGTGGTGACGTTGTTCGTTCACCCAGGGAAGAGGTCGATGTTGCCGACAAAGTCGCGCTTTCGTGGGTCGGTCTGGATCTGCTGATCCTTTGGTAGGGATCCGTTTGCCTTGGGGGGAAGGAATGGGGTCGTTTTGCTTTCCGTTAATGTGGTGGTGCGACTAAAGAGGTCGAACTTTCTTCGATCGCATTTAAAGGGTGTAGACATAAAACTCCACGAGAGAGTGAATTGGGTTTTGATGGGTTTGTGAATTTGATGTTTTTAAATTTGGATCGAATGGAGTTATCTAAAAACTTATTCGAGACGAAAAGAAAACACTTTTAGCGGGAAAAAGTTTTTGTTTGGGGGGGCGTTGGTGCGGCCCGCGCTTGTTACAGATTCAACAGGCTAGGGGGAAAACCTCGAGTCTGTGCGCAGTCCGCGCATAGTCAAAAACAGACTGGAGAAAAAAATTATGTTGAATGGAATTCGTAAGATCTTCGTACGCCTTCGCCGTGACGAAAGCGGTGCAACGCTGGTTGAATACGGCATCGCGCTGTTTGTTGCGATTGCGGTTGGCGGCTTTGTGCTGACCGACCTCGGCGCAGAAACTCTCGCGAACTTTACTGCAGCGGATGCAGCCGCGACCCGTCCGTAAACTGGAATTTTGTTCGGACTTTAACTTTCTTGCCTCCCCGTTGAGTTGCGGGGGGGCAAGACAGAGAAAATATCCAGAGAATTTATTTGTTGTTCGTCGCGCAAACGCAGGTTCAGCAAGTCGGTCCGTAGCCCTGAGTATTGGAGGATACAATGCGTTTGAAATCGTTAATGATGACCATTTTGGGGGTTGGGCTAGCTGGCGGTGCAGTAATGTTGGCCCAAGAGCAAATTCGGAACAGCCAGGTCAATGCCGATCCGACGATCGTGCGTGTTGTGGCCGTGGCCGAAGCAATCCCATTTGGCACGCCGATCGAAGGCTACAAGTTGACGACCATCGACTGGCCATCGGAGTCAGTTCCCGCAGGAGTTTTTACAAGTTTCGATGATGTGCTTCCAGCAAATGGCGGGGAGCCTCGCCGGGCCAAACGTGCTTTGGCACAGGGCGAGTTGTTGCTGGCTTCGAAAGTCTCGGAATTTGGGGAAAAAGTTACTATCGTTCAAACACTTGGCGAAAACAATAGGGCCATGGCCATCAATGTTGATGCCCAGACTGGTGTTGGCGGGTTTGTGACACCTGGTGACTTCGTCGACATTGTACTGACCCGAGGCAAGAACGAAGAATTGCGGGCGGTGACAATCCTGCAGAACATCCGGGTTGTTGGCGTCGATCAGACAGCTGACGAAGAATTGGACGAACCCGGTATTGCGCGCACTGTGACAGTCGAGGTGACGCCGGAACAGGGCCAACGACTGGCGCTGGCGCAAAAGGCCGGGCAACTCAGCCTGTCGCTGCGTTCCTTACAAACCGTCGAAGACGAGCCCCTAGAGGCTATTCGACTGAGTGACATCCTGCTTGAGAAATCTCCGGTCGTTGACGGAGCACCGAAACCGATCGTCAAGGTGCGCCGTGGGACGTCCGAAATTCAGGAAGTACCGGTCGCCACAAACGAGACCCGCACAAATTGATTTATTTCGCAGTTCATTGGCAGAAAGGTTGAGGGCATGTTTTCTCCGCGCAAATTCAAGAGAGACGAAGAGGGGACAATTCTTGTCTTTGTCGGGATTTGCATGGTGGTCATAATGGGAATGGCGGCTCTGACGTTCGACTTGGGACGTTTGGCCTCGACCCAAACTGATCTTCAGGCTTACACGGATCACGTAGCCTTGGCCGCGGCCGGAGAACTGGATGGCAACAATGACGCCATTACTCGGGCGACCAACGCTGCCGAGAACATGATCGAAGATACCCAGTTCTTTGCGGACGGTAGCCAGGACCTTGGTTCAGCCGCGGATTTTTCGCTGCGGTTTTTGACCGGACTGCCGTCACCTGACGATGATCCGAAAGACGAAGATTCGGTTGCGGGCTTCGCAACAACCGACCCGGCGCGTGCTGTAATGGTCGAGGTCACGGCAACACCCAGAACCGTCTTTCTGCCCTTCGGGCGTGCGTTGGCTGATTTGTTGGGCGTCACCCGACCGAACGAGGATGTGAACGCGGTCGCGATCGCTGGTTACACGCAATATGCCTGCGATGTGACACCATTGATGTTTTGCATCCCACCCAACTGGACAGCAGATGCAAACGAAGGTGCTGCGATCAAGTTGCGCACGGGCGGAAACAACTCTGCTTGGGGGCCTGGAAACTTTGGGTTCCTTGATCCGACGGATATTGGCATCAACCCGAATGGCCCTTGTGCCGGGGAAACCGGTGCCAGGCTCTACATTTGCCTGATCGCCGCGCATGGCAACTTGACGCAATGTGTTTCGCAGCGCGGCGTCGACACTGAGCCCGGACAGCGGAACGGGATCGGCAGTGCGATCTACAACTCGCGCTTTGACCTATTCCATTCGACCATGAGCAATCTGAGAAATGATCCTGCGTATTCGCCTGGCCCTCAGGTTATCGCTGGGTGGGAAAACACAGGTGGAAGCTGCCTGAATAACAACCCTACGGTTTCAAGCGACTCAATGCCTTTTCCGCCGGATGACTGCTTTGCGTCCGGTTCATGCGCCCACGGCGGCCGGTTTGGCGATGGCGATTGGTCGTCCGGGCGGACTGCATATCTGGACATGAACTATGGCGACGGTCCTGATGGCAGTCTGACGCCGCATCCATTGGGCGACCCAAGCGGAACCACGCGGTACCAGATGTATTTGGACGAGGTTGGCAGGTCTGCGGGGGGCAATATTCTTTCTGACCGCAGTGAAACGGGTCGCCCTCAATGCGCCAGGGAGACTCTGGACGATCCGGATCGCCGGACCTTCATTGCAGCCGCCATAGATTGTAACGCTAACCCGGTCTCTGGCCGCGCAAGGGATGTACCGGTCAAAGAATTCGTTAAGGTCTTTCTGATCCAGCCGTTGGAACAGTCCTCCGGCACTGATTTCGATATTTACGTTGAAGTGGTGGAACAGGTTGGCGGCGGTGTCGGCAGCAGCAGCGACGATGGCATCTTCCGCGATGTTGTGAGGCTGTACAGATGAAAAAACTGACCACGCTCGTAACCCGTATGAAACACTGTGAATCCGGCGCGCCTATGGTCGAGTTCGGGATGGTGTTGCCCCTGATCCTGCTGTTCTTCGCTGTGATCATTGAAGGTGGGCGCATTACATGGATCCATCAGGCAGCCGCTGCCGGAGTACGCGACGCTTCTCGCATGATTGCCCGAATTGCGCCGATTGACGCGTGCACTTCAGGCGGCGTCGGAGGGTATGACGGGATGGCAACGACTATTGTCGAAAACCAGTTGGGCGGGTCGTCGATCATGCCACATGGCACAACCGTCATTGATGTGACACCCACATGTGTCTCGCGGTCTGGCGCGTACAGGGTCGATCCGACCTCGATTGTCGAAGTTACGGCTGAGATCCAGATCGACTATCTGTTCGGCAACATGTTCAGCTTGTTTGGGGCAGGGCTTGGGCCGCTCACCACGGAAATTTCCGATCAAAGCAGGATTTTCGGGGTATGAGACATCTGACGCATATCATCCGATCGTTCTGGCGTAACGAGAAGGGCGGCGCTCTGGTAGAGCTTGGGATGGTGATCCCACTGTTCCTGGTCCTTATCTTCGGCATACTCGATTATGGCCGCCTGTATTGGTCAACGACTATGGCGCAGAAAGCCATGCAGGTTGCGTCGCGATTGGCAACTGTTGGTCCTCCACTTTGTGGCGCATTGCCCCCTGACCACGAATTGTCCAGTTCGGCACCCGCAAACACGCGGTTTGGTGCCTTGTGCCGCAGTGGTAACATATGTGCAGTTCCTAACCTGCCTCCCCCGTGTCAACTCGACACGTCGATGGCCTATGGCGAACGCATTTGGGATGAAATCGAAATGCTTCTGCCACCGGGCTCAACCGCAGCAAACGTGCAGTTCACCTATTCTCACGACACCCGTCTGGGATTTCTCGGGGGGCCTTATACGCCTGTAGTGACGGCGGAAATCGTGGATCTCGAGTTCGATTTTGCGCTGCCTCTGGGACCCCTGGCTGCATTGGCTGCAAGCGATCCGTCAATCACCTCAAGTAAACTGAACACTATTTCAATCCCTGCAATGAGTACATCGGTACCGGCCGAAGATTTGGCCGTCGGGGCCGTTGAGTAAGGAGTAAGATCATGAGTGCCAAACAGATTTCAGTTTTGTTGATTTCGCCGGACGAGCAAATCTATTCGGCAATCGAAGGATCTCTTGCCGGACAGGCCAACTGCCGCTTTACCGGTCGTCAGGATACCGTAAGCGGGGTTAACGGTGCTGCGGTTTCGCTTACGGCCCGTCACGATGTCGTTCTGTTTGATGTCGATGATCAGTCAGACGACCTGATGCAAACGGCGCGCACGATCTGCGACGCCAGAATGCCGAACGCCATCATCATTGCGCTGGCATCCGAAGATCTTCCATTGGAAAAAGCGCGCCAGCTTAGGAAGCTTGGTGTGGACGACGTGCTGCCGCGAACAGCGATCAACGAGGAAATCGTTCCTCAGCTCGATGAAATTCGCGCCCGTCGTCAAGCGCAGTTGCCTGCCCTTTGGGGAGGGCAGGCAACACAAGGCAAAGTCATCGCCGTTGCAAAATCTCGCGGTGGCGTAGGATCGTCGATCGTTGCTGCCAACATGGCAAACGAGCTGCAGTCGAAAGAGGGGTTCTTCAAGAAGAAAGCCACGAATGAGGTCGCACTTGTGGACCTAGACTTCCAGTTCGGCTCGCTTGCCGCGTTGATGGATGTGGAGGAAAGCGACGCAATGTGGCGAATGGCGATGGAAGAAAGCATTCCGGATGCTGCGTTCCTAGAACAAGCCATGATCAAGTCGCCATGTGGTGTGGATGTTCTTTCAGCCCCGTCGCGGTTCGGTCCGCTAAGCGCGGTGAAAGAAGAACAGATTGCCGCGATTTTGGACTGTCTCAAGCGCAGCCATGACTATGTGATCGTTGATCTGCCGCGTGCGTTGGTCGAGTGGATTACGCCCGTCCTGAGCCAGGCAGATCGCTTGTACCTTGTCACGGACGTAGCAGTGCCGTCGGTTCGGTCGGCGCGAAAGCTGATAGATTTTTACCAGTCCGAGAATCCAGCGCTGGAAATTCAGCTTGTCGCGAACCTTGAGAAAAAGCCGATCATTCCTGCGGCGCATCATCGCGCAGCCGCGAAACTGCTGGAGAGGGATTTCGCGTTCTGGGTTCCCAAGGATGATCGGACCGTGCGTGAGGCGGTCGACCGAGGTGTCCCGCTGCAGGACGTATCGAACCGGGCTCCCTTGACCCGGGCAATCAGGAAGCTGGCCCAACAGACAACTGCCGCTTTGCCTCCGCGTGTCGTGCATCACTGAGGCAACATTCAAGTTTGTGACGGTTATAGAATAAAAAGGGTAAAAAGATATGTTCCGTGAATTCGACAGAACAGGGCGCTCAGGACCAAAGACAGCAACAGTTGTGCCGTTGGGCGCGAGGCAATTGGTCGACCAAGAACCTGCAGAGGTCACCGCTTTTGAGGCCGAGAAGCTTGCCGCACAGCGCGACATGGAGGCGGACCGGATCGACCTGAAGGCGCGGATGCACAATTCGCTTTTGGACAAGCTCAACCTCGCGGTTATCGAGAAGGTCGAAGAAGAAACGCTGCGCGGTGAGATTGGCAAACACGTGACCGAACTGTTGCGGGCGGAAGGCCGCGCGATGCGCAGCGAGGAAGTTAAGCTACTGGTCGAAGAGTTGATGCATGAGGTTTTGGGGCTAGGGCCGTTGGAGCCTCTGCTGGCGGATCCGACCATCAACGACATCCTGGTGAATGGGCATAAACAGATCTTTGTCGAACGTTCTGGGATTCTTGAGAATACCTCGGCCAGATTTAGGGACGAGCGTCACTTGCTGCGGATCATCGACAAGATCGTAAGCCGCGTTGGGCGCCGTATCGATGAACGTCAGCCTTGGGTGGACGCGCGTCTGGAAGACGGTAGCCGCGTCAACGCAATCATTCGCCCATGTGCCTTGGATGGGCCGGCGCTGTCTATCCGGAAATTTGCCCGGATACCTCTGACAATGGAACGTTTGATCAAGAACGAGGCTTTGAACGACAGTGCGGCAGCCTTACTTCGCGGTTTGGTTGAAGCCAAAATGAACGTTCTGATCTCTGGCGGGACCGGTTCCGGTAAGACGACAATGTTGAACGCGCTGTCCTCCTACATCAGCCCCCGCGAACGGATCGTGACGATCGAAGACGCCGCTGAACTTCAGCTGCAGCAGGAACATGTTCTACGAATGGAAACCCGGCCAGCAGGCCTGGATGGAACCGGCGCGGTTGCGCAACGGGATCTGGTCCGGAACGCTCTGCGCATGCGTCCGGATCGCATCATCGTCGGCGAAGTTCGTGGATCTGAGGCGTTCGACATGCTTCAGGCGATGAACACAGGCCACGACGGCTCCATGACAACCGTTCACGCCAACAGTCCTAGAGATGCGCTGTCGCGTGTCGAACAAATGGTTCAGATGGGTGGCATCGAACTGCCCCATGCGGCCATCCGGGCGACCATTGCGTCGGCCATTCATTTTGTTCTTCAGCTCAATCGTTTGTCCGATGGCACGCGCCGCGTCACGTCCATCGCTGAAATTACGGGGATGGAGGGCAATATCGTCACGATGCAGGATATCTTCGTCTTCAAGCGCGAGGGCAAGGATGAGGCCGGGAACATTCTGGGTAAGTTCATGCCAACCGGCATCCGCCCAAAGTCAAGCGACGCCTTGGCCGCAGCTGGCGTCGACCTGTCCAACGTCAAGTTCAATTGAGGAGGGCAGAACATGTTGGAAGAAATTCGGTCCTACCTACCAAACGTGAACCTCGATGTGCTCATCGGGCCCGAAATGGAGATAGCCGGTTTTGACGGGCGGTTTGTTATCTCACTGCTCATCTTCATCGGTGCGCTAATTGCGTTTGAGGGTATTCGTCAGTTTCTGAAACGCGGCGAAAACAGGGAAGAAGCTATCAACCGCCGCATTCAGATGCTCAACCAGGGTAAATCGGGCGAGGATGTGCTGGATCTGCTGAAACCGCAGGAAGCCAAGCCTTTCATGAAGTCATTTCCTTTGGTCGGTGACTTGCCAGGAGCTTTGGCTGCTGCAGGCTTGACCATGTTGCCCGAAATGTTCCTGCTGGGATGTGGTGCGGCTTTCCTGATTTCGGCGATTGGTGGCTCAATGGTTGCTGACCCAATGAAAGTCGTTCCGATCTGTGCGCTGTGTTTCATCGTTTTGCCTTTGATCTTTTTGGGTGAAAACCTGAAGAAGCGGAAAGCAGCTCTGATTAAGCAGCTTCCTGACGCGCTGGACTTGATGTCTCGGGGATTGAAGGTCGGTCACCCTTTGAACACGACTTTGCAGAGCGTTGCCAACGAGATGCCAGACCCAATCGGTACCGAGTTTGGTCTGGTCGTCGATCAGGTTGCGTACGGTGAGGAATTGACCACCGCCATCAGAAATATGGGCGAGCGCGTCGAGGAAGAAGATATACAATACCTCGCGGTCGCACTGACGATGCAACACGGGACCGGGGGTGATCTGGCTGGTATACTTAGGACTCTGGCCAGCGTGATCCGCGCCCGGATGTCGCTGCGCAGAAAGATCAAAGCGATTTCGGCCGAGGGTCGGATGACGGCGTACATCCTTTCTCTTATCCCGGTCGGTATCGCATTGGTCATGACCATTATGACGCCGGAATATTACGGCAGCGTTATGCACTATCCCGTGTTCTGGCCGGTAATGAGTGCCATTGGCGTAGCCATCGTGCTCAACGCCATCATTTTGTTTAAGCTTGTCAATTTCCGGATCTGAAGAGGAGAGTGAAGATGGAGTACTTGAACACGTTCCTCGATAGTGGTTTCAACTCTCAGCTGTTGATCTTCGCGCTTGTTGCTGTGGGTGCAATTATCGCATTTTTCGGTATCTCTTCCTCTTTGAGCGAGCGTTCGACCGCGGCAGAGCGGATGATTCCCAAGCGACAGCGTCAGAACCTTGCTCGGCTTGTTCCAGATAATGTAGAGGGCGAAGAACCAACGGGCTTGAGCGCCGCTCTAATTCCAAGCGATGCTAGCCTTAGGCTGGAAGTCGGCCAGGTTCTTGCGCGCGCAGGGTTTCGTGGCAAAAACGCAATCGCAAACTTCTATTTGACCCGTTTAGGCCTGGCAACGTTTCTGCCTTTGGTATTCATGGTCCTGCTTTATTGGCAGCCTTCCAACAGTGCCGGTGCCCGTATCGCTGACTACGTGGCCGGACTTAACGCTTTTGAAATTCTGAGAAATCTGGGGATTCTATGTGGTATCGGGTTCTTTGTCCCTCAATTTTGGATGAACTCCCGCATCAAAGAACGCAAGCGCCGGATGGAAAACGCGTTTCCCAACATGCTGGATCTGCTTCAGATCGGTATCGAGGCCGGTATGGGGTTTGACCAAGCCTTGTTAAAAGTTGCGGTGGATATGCAAACCGTTTCCCCTGAAATGTCCGAAGAGATCTTAATTGCTCTGAGTGAAATTCAAGCCGGACGCGATCGGGAAATTGCGCTTATGCGCATGGCGCGTCGCACGGGGATCGACGAGATGAGTTCTTTCGTTAGTGTCGTCTTGCAGTCAACCCGGTTTGGCGTACCGCTTTCAGCGGCGCTGACCACCTATGCCGAGGAAATGCGTGAGTTGCGAGAACTTCGCGCCCAGGAAAAAGCCAATAAGTTGCCGGTGCAGATGTCCGCAGTTATGGCAAGCCTGATGCTGCCCTCCATTGCTGGTCTGATACTGGCGCCAATCGTTATACGTTGGGTGGAGACGTTCTGATATTGGATTGGCCGGGCAGCAAACGTTTATGGGAAAGTAACGTAGACAGACAGGCCGGCCAGAATTAGTCCAGCGGACCCGATTGCTATTCCCATTGGAAATTTGTTGGACTGAATCGTTTCTACAAACGCCGGAGAAGGGTGTTTTACGGCTTTTCGGAGCAGGGCCAGGGAGAACAAGCCTATCGCCATCGAAAACGACAGTAAAATCATATAGGTGGAGATGGCTGGTAAAGGCACAGCCAAAAACACTATGGGAAGTATTTTAGCGTCGCCACCGCCAAGCCAACCTATGACAAACAATCCTAGGCAAATTGAAAAGCACAATGCTGCGACCGCAAGGCGCGGAGGGATATCATTAAGTCCTAGAAAGGGCATTGTGATTACAAAGAGCCCGACACCTACTAAACAGTAGAAGTTAGGTATTCGAAAATGGATGAGATCCGTCCATGCGATGGCCACAAACAAGGGACAAAAAAGCCAAAGCGTTAACCAGCTTTGCCAAGGTACTTCCAGCATTACGCCTGCGCCTGACGTTGAATCCCATGCAATGCTTCGCGTTCCTCGAGGCTAACAAGGCGACGTGCTAAGTTATGAAAACTGTCATGCGCCGTTTTTGAATAGATATGCTTCAGGTGCGTTCTGACAGTTGCAGGCCCAATCCCAAGCTCTTCACCAATAGACTGTGAAGAAAGTCCGCGAGAAATGAGTACGCACACTCGCCATTCTGCCCGGGTTAGCCCGGCAGGATTATCCACGCTCATTATTAGCGCGTTTTCAGTTGGTTTTTTGAGTTTTACCAGCGATTGCCGCGACAACGCCTCGGTAATCAGGCCGGGACGGCGATTTTGGTAAATTTCAGACAGCTCTTCGGCGATAGCCTCGATGCCGACGCGGTACTCCTGCTCGCGGTCGCGGCGGAAATGCAATTCCAGGAAATCGAGCTCATGCCCCTTGTTGTCCAGGCAAAGAAAAAGGATGTCGTGCAGCTTTCGGTGGGACACCCAGTCCAGAACCAGAGAGGACATGTCTGCCGGGTCTTTTCCTTCTTCCAGGTAACTGAAAACTGATGCGCGCTTCGGTTTATTGCTGAACGGGCCCAATACATCGTTCGTGAAGGAAAGAAACAACGGGCGCTTGCTGTTTTGACTATGTCTATCGGCGCGGGCGGCTACTCTGTCAGACCCCTTGTTGAGCCACACACGACTGACAACGCCGCATTCTGCGCCAAACGCATCTATAATTGTTTCCAGTGCTGCGTCCAAAACGACTGCGCCTTGGCTCCACTGTATAAAATTTATCAATGCCTTAGTGTGTCGTGCGTTTGGAAACCACGCTCCACCTTGGCCAATCCCCAATCTCATATTGCACCAACTTTAACTCGTACAAACTCAAACTGTTCACCTATTACTTGGTGTTTGATTTTTGGCGCTCGAAGCCCTCATTAAGAGAGTACACGTTGCGTAAGAAAGTTCACTCAATTTGAGAATAACCGCTCGAATTCCAATCCGATTGTTTCGCTTAAGCGCACAATAGTGTTTGGAAAAAATAATTGAATTGCTCACGTGCTGAACGCCCGACGAGTCAGTAGACAAACTAGTGCTTATTTACCCGAGACATTGATCGCTAGATAGAAGCCTAATCACAATCCGTGCAGCGATGTTCAAGCAACTGGCAATACCCAATGTGACTCAATTGAACCCTGACAACTACGCCGTACCGACTCCAATTGATCTGTGGTTATTTAAAGCATGCTGCAACAGTAACATGGTGTACACGGCCAGTTCCAATCACTCGGATCGACGGGCCTGAAACAGATTGATTTCGGCAGGAATATGAACGGCGTCCCCGGTAGCATAGGGACAGAACGCGTTGGCAACGGAATGCTGAATCGCGGCTACATCCTCGGGCTGACCGTCGAAATGGGCGATGACGCGGGCCGCGGGGCCAACGCTGGTGCAAAGCTCTGCACAACCTTGCAGCGTTCCTTGAAAGTGCAGAGAAAGCGGCGCAGCCTCGACGCGAATGTCGGTCAGACCTGCCTGCGCCAGCAGCCCGCAGACGCGCTCCCGATCATGAAACGCTAGCGGGCCGGGAGCATTGCGGTCCACCTTTGGCGGGGTGCCAAGGCGTTCGGTTGCCGCGACGTGGGGCAGTTTAAACCATGGGTTCCCGGCCAAGGGACCCCAGGCGGCAAAGATCATCTGGCCGCCGGGCTTCAAAGCTCGGGCCATGTTTGCGAAGGCCGCCACGGTGTCCTCGAAAAACATGACACCGAAACGCGAGATCATGACATCCCGTTCACCCTCGGCGAATGGATGGGTTTGGGCGTCTGCGAATTGAAACGCGATATTCTCGGCGCCGGCATCGGACGCGCGACGTGCCGCGCGGTCTAGAAATTGCTGTGAAAAGTCTGCAGCCAGAACATGTCCGTCCGAACCGACGGCCCGGGATGCAGCGATTGAACTAGCGCCTGTGCCGCATCCGATGTCCAGCACGTGCATTCCCGGCTGAAGCTCTGCGCGCTCCAGCACGAGTTTCAGAACCGGGGCCATCAAATCGTCTAGCTGATCTTCATATGTCAGCCATTTGACCCCGGACGGAGATTTGCCCCAGTATTCAGCCTGTTCTTCGTTTGCTGTTTGCATGTCGCCCCTCCGTATTCAGGGGCGACTATGACCTCCTGCGCCGCCGACGACCAGATTTTTCTTCCGAACCGCCAGAGTTAAACGACGGGGACGGAAGAGTGACCACCTGGGCCAGTTCGGGGAAGGGATCCGTTTTGTGAGGAATCGCATTGGCGGCGACGAAGTGCTCTTGAAACTTCGGTTCGATGGCCGTCTCGACCTTGGTGATCTCACGCACAACTCGTTCGATTTCGGCACGGGAACCGATGTTGCACAAGGCGATCCGCGCGCCGGTGCCAGCGGCGTTACCTGCGCTCGAGACCTTGTCCAAAGGCGCATCGGGGATCATGCCCAGAACCATCGCGTGTTTGGTCGAGATATGCGCGCCAAACGCCCCGGCGAGGACAACGCGGTCGACGGTGTCGACCTCCATCTCATCCATCAGCAGCCGGGCACCGGCATAAAGCGCGGATTTGGCCAACTGGATCGCGCGAATGTCGCCCTGAGTGACTGTGATGCGCGGGCCACCCTCGGCGCTTGAATCGTGGATAAGGTAGGCATGGGTGCGGCCTTCAGGAACGCAACGGGTCGTGCCGGTTTGCTCGGCCGATCCGATCAGACCGCCTTCGTCAAGCAAGCCTGCGATGCGCATTTCGGCAACCGCCTCGATGATGCCCGAGCCGCAGATGCCGGTGATGCCGGTCGTTGCGACGTCCTGATCGAAGCCTTCCTCATCCGACCATTTCTCGGACCCGATGACGCGGAAGCGGGGTTCTTTCGTGACCGGGTCTATTTCGATCCGTTCAATGGCCCCCGGTGCTGCGCGCTGACCCGAACTGATCTGAGCGCCTTCGAATGCGGGGCCAGTGGGCGAGGAACAGGCCAGAACGCGACTGGTGTTGCCCAACAGGATTTCCGCGTTTGTGCCCACGTCGACGATCAGAACAAGGTCCTCGGATTTACCGGGCTCTTCGGACAGGGCGACAGCTGCACAATCCGCGCCGACATGGCCAGCGATGCAGGGCAGAATATAGACCTGCGCGCGCGGGTTCATCTTGGTCAGGTCCATCTCGCGCGCGGGCAGGGACATGCTTTCCGACGTCGCCAAAGCGAAGGGGGCTTGCCCCAGCTCAACCGGGTCGAGACCCAGCAGCAAGTGATGCATGACCGGGTTGCAGACGAACACGGTTTCCACGATTAACTCGGCGTCGATCCCGGCTTCCTCGGCAATCGACGTTGTCAGGTCGTTGATGGCCTCACGCACGGCTTTGGTCATCTCCTGATCGCCACCGGGGTTCATCATGGAATAGGAGACCCGGCTCATCAGGTCTTCGCCAAAGCGAATCTGCGGGTTCATCAGGCCCGAAGAAGCCTTGACCTCACCGGTTTCCAGATCGGTCAGGTGGGCAGCGATGGTGGTCGATCCGAGGTCGATCGCCAGACCATAAAGCCCGTGCTCATGCAGGCCGGGCCAAATTTCGACCACACGCGCCACGTCATCCTTGTGACCTTTGTGAACGGCGACGGTGACCTCCCATTTGCCTTTGCGCAGAACGGGTTGGAGTTTGGACAACAGCGACAGATCGGCGGTGACGGCGTCGATGTTCCATTGCTCGCGCAGGGCACGCTCAAGCCGTTCCAGATCCCCGGTGGGCGAGTGCATGTCGGGTTCTTCAACGACCACGAAGTACAGTCGAGTCGCCGGATCCATGGTGATGGCGCGCGCAGCGGCGGCCTTGCGAACGACCTGACGGTGCACCTGGCTTTCGGGTGGCACGTCGATCACGATGTCCCCCTGAACGGTGGCCTGACAGCCCAGACGGCGTCCAGTTTTCAAACCGCGCTTATCGTCATAGCGTTGCTCGACCGCGTTCCATTCGCTCAGCGCGTTTTCGGACACGGTGACGCCATGCTTGGGGAACTCACCATAGCTGGGCGTGATCTGGCATTTCGAGCAGATCCCGCGACCGCCACAGACAGAATCCAGATCGACACCCAACTGTCGTGCAGCGGTCAGAACCGGAGTACCCACGGGGAAGTGCCCGCGTTTGCCTGACGGGGTAAAGACGACAAGGGGGTCGGTGGTCATTTTTGGCCTGCCTTTTGTATTCGCGCGTATGCCGGGCAAGATATGGGTTTACGCGCAAAGGGAAAGCCATTCAGCGGCACGTTTTGCACGTCTTGCGTCGTTTTTTACCGTAGTATCGCTCTGCAGCGGGAAACTAGTTTAGGTCAGGGGCTTTTCCTCGGCTCAAATCCATGTAATAGGGTCACCGCCAAACGGGCTTTTGCATGGGGTTAGTAGATGCAGATTCGTGAGGCGCTTACCTTTGACGACGTACTCTTGGTTCCGGGGGCATCGACGGTGCTGCCTGCTACGGCGGATACGACGACGCGCGTGACGCGCGAGATCACCATGAACATCCCACTGCTCAGCTCGGCCATGGACACAGTGACCGAAGCGCGCATGGCCATCGCGATGGCACAGGCCGGTGGCATCGGTGTCATCCACAAGAACCTGACAGTCGAAGAGCAGGCACGCGAAGTACGGCGGGTGAAACGGTTTGAGTCTGGGATTGTTTACAACCCCGTAACCCTGCGCGCGGATCAGACGCTGGCGGATGCTCAGGCGCTCGTTCAGCGGTACAACTTCACTGGTTTCCCTGTAGTCGACGATGGCGGTCGTGTGGTTGGCATCGTGACCAACCGCGATATGCGTTTCGCCACTTCGGACGATACGCCGATCAAGGCGATGATGACGGCTGATAACCTGGCGATGCTGCAAGAACCTGCGGATCTGGAAGAAGCCAAGAGCCTTATGCGGGCCCGCCGGATCGAAAAGCTGTTGGTTGTTGATGGAAACGGCAAGCTGACCGGCCTGCTTACCTTGAAAGACACCGAACAAGCTGTGCTGAACCCAACCGCTTGTAAAGACCGGCTGGGCCGCCTGCGGGTGGCTGCCGCAACCTCGGTCGGTGATGCGGGATTTGAACGGTCTGAGCAATTGGTCGATTCCGGCGTTGATATCATCGTGGTGGACACGGCTCATGGTCACTCACAGGGCGTTCTGGATGCGGTGAAGCGGGCCAAGACGCTGTCGAACGAGGTTCAGATCATCGCGGGCAACGTAGCAACCGGTGAGGCCACCAAAGCGCTGATCGATGCGGGCGCGGATGCGATTAAGGTGGGCATCGGGCCCGGTTCGATCTGTACCACGCGGATGGTTGCCGGGGTTGGTGTGCCTCAGCTGACAGCGATCATGGACTGCGCGACGGCTGCCGGAGACGTTCCGGTGATTGCGGATGGTGGCATCAAATTCTCTGGTGACTTCGCGAAGGCAATCGCGGCCGGCGCGTCCTGTGCGATGGTCGGCTCGATGATCGCGGGCACGGATGAAAGCCCGGGCGAGGTGATCCTGTATCAGGGCCGTTCGTTCAAATCTTATCGCGGCATGGGCAGCCTCGGCGCTATGGCGCGCGGCTCGGCGGATCGCTATTTCCAGAAGGACGCAGCAAACGACAAGCTGGTTCCCGAAGGGATCGAAGGGCAGGTGCCTTATAAAGGCTCCGCCAGTGCGGTGGTGCACCAATTGGTCGGCGGTCTGCGTGCGGCGATGGGTTACACCGGCTGCGCGACGGTCGAAGAGATGCGGAAGAACTGCAATTTCGTGAAAATCACCGGTGCAGGGCTGAAAGAAAGTCATGTGCACGACGTTCAGATCACCCGCGAAAGCCCGAACTACCGGGTGATGTGACGCAACTGAGTTTGCAGCGCGGCGCCCCAACCAGGGCGCCGTTTCGCGTTTTTAGCCCTCGCGGGCCATTCAGTGAAATCGGAAAACTTCATGACCCCAGCAGCGCGTGTTCAGGCTTCGATTGAAATCCTCGACGATATCCTTGCGGGAGCACCGGTCGAGAAAGCCCTGACCGGATGGGCGCGTCGAAGCCGGTTTGCAGGGTCCAAGGACCGCGCGGCCGTTCGCGACCATGTGTTCGAAGCGCTGCGTTGCAAACGATCCTTTGCGGCATTGGGCGGTTCGTTGACCGGGCGCGGGATGATGATCGGCTCAATCCGCGCAACCGGTGACGACCCTGAAGGTTTGTTTTCCGGAGACAGACATGCTCCTTTAAAGATCGGCAGCGAAGAAGTTGGGCGCGATTTCACGTCAGATGCGGAACGATACGACATCCCCGACTGGCTCTGGCCGCGCTTTCAAGCCGCGCTTGGAGATCAGACGGTTGGGGCGGCCAAAGCTCTGCAAGGTCGGGCACCCGTCCATTTGCGAGCCAACCTTGCTAAAACCGACCGTTCCAGCGCGATGGCTGCCTTGGCAGAGGAAGGGATAACGGCTCAGGCACACCCGGCTTGCGACACCGCTTTGGAAGTCACTGAAGGTGCCCGAAAAATCTCTCAGGGTCTCGCGTATAAAGGAGGCTTGGTCGAATTGCAGGACGCGGCAAGTCAGGCAGTTGTCGAGGCGTTAGACTTACGACCGGGCCTGCGTGTGCTGGACTATTGTGCAGGCGGCGGCGGCAAGTCATTGGCGCTAGCGGCCCATTCGGGCGTTGAGGTCTTTGCCCATGATGTGAACACGGGGCGCATGCGGGATCTGCCTGCCAGGGCCAAACGCGCGGGTGTTCAGATCAGATGCCTGCAGCCCGATGAGGTCGCGCAACAAGCGCCCTTTGACGTGGTTTTGGTCGACGCGCCTTGTTCCGGCAGCGGTTCATGGCGGCGTGCCCCGGCGGGCAAGTGGGCGCTGACCGAGGAAAAGCTGGACGCACTGAATGTCATTCAGTCCGACATCCTGAGATCCGCGTCCAAGCTGATAACTCCGGATGGAGTGTTGGCCTATGCCACCTGTTCGATACTGGATGTGGAAAATGGCGACATCGTCGATGATTTCCGTGAAAAATATCCGGAATGGACCGAGACTTTTCGGAAGTCGTGGCTTGTAACACACGGTGCAGACGGCTTTTTCTCGGCACACTTGACGCGATAACGCGTCAATCATTAACAACTTTAGGTAGAGAGCGCCGTCGACTTTAAGAGGGCGTTAACCTAATTGGGGCTGAGTGTGACAAGGCCTTCCGCACCGAGTTGTTAATGTCTGAGACTGCAGAAATTTTTCCCGAGCCGACTTTCCGCAACACACCGGCGCTTGGCCGACTAATACCCTTGGTTGTCTTGGGTGCGCTGCTGAGCTTGATGCCGTTGACAGGCATGTTGCCGTCAGTCTGGACCACAGGATTTGTTGTCGCTGGGGCGTCCTTGTTGTGCGCCGGTTTACTTGTTGTACTTCGCGGCCAGATTTCGGATTGGTCAGCGCGCAGAACTGCTAGGGTTATGGCGGTTTTTGCCGAACAGGATCTGTTTCCCACAGTGATCGCAAATGCAAACGGGGACATTCTGACCGCAAATTCTCGGGCAAGGACGCGGTTTTACGCTTTTCCTGGCGTGCGTCTGGAGCAGTGCCTGAAATCGATGTTCGCGAACCCCGCTGCGATTTTGTTGCGCCTGCAATCCATCGCCGAGATCCACGAAAAAGCCCGCGAAGACATCGTAACCGTCGGTTCGACGGTTCCCATATCGGTATTCAGCGTCGGACATGACCTGTTCTGTTGGCGGTTTCACCTTGATGAGGAAGGGCAATGGGATGACGTCGCAATCCCCGTTCTGACTCTGGGTCGAAACGGTACAGTTTTGCGCGTGAATGGCGCGGCTGAGCACCTGTTGGGTTTCAGGCCGGACAATGTGAAACAGGTTTTTCCCGGAGACGTGCCAATGGCCGGAGAGGTTGTGCTGGCCGAAAAGTCTGAGGGGCAGGTTCCTGTTACCGTTTCCGAACTGTCGAATTCCGGAACCGTGCTTGATCTTCTTATCCTTCCGATGAGTTCTAAGGGCTCGCACCAAGGAGATGCACCCATTGTCGAATTGCCCGTGCCGGTAATGTGCCTGTCGCCCGACGGAGAGATTCTTGAAGCCAATCGAATGGCAACCAAGCTGATCGGAGAGATTCAGCCAGGTAAATCGAACGTGGTGCAAATCATGCACGGGCTTGGCTATCCAATATTGGAGTGGTTAGAGCGTACGGCTGCCGAGGAAGGCGAAGCGCAACGCTCAGAGTTTCTGCGCCTGACGCGACAGGACAAAGAGGTTTTTGTTCAGGTCACGCTGAGCCGTGTAACGAACAATGGGCGGGTGTATCTGATGGCCGTTCTGAACGACGCCACCGAACTTAAGACACTTGAGGCCCAGTTTGTGCAGGGGCAAAAAATGCAGGCTGTCGGGCAACTGGCGGGCGGCGTGGCGCATGACTTCAACAATCTTCTGACAGCGATTTCGGGGCATTGTGACCTGCTGCTTCTGCGGCACGATCAAAGCGATCCCAATTACGGCGATCTGGTTCAGATCAACCAGAACGCCAACCGGGCCGCAGCACTGGTCAGCCAGCTGCTGGCCTTCTCGCGCAAACAAACTTTGCAGCCCGAAGTGTTGGATCTACGCGACACGATCTCTGACCTGATACATTTGTTGAACCGGCTGGTGGGTGAGAAAATCCGTCTGACTTTGAGCCATGATCCGGTACTCAAACCCGTGCGTGCCGACAAAAGGCAGCTTGAGCAGGTCTTTATGAACCTTGTCGTGAACGCTCGGGATGCGATGCCCGAAGGTGGCGAGGTGCGTATCGAGACCGAGGTTGTGTCTTTGACCGAACCGCTTAGGCGGGATCGCGCGACAGTTCAGCCCGGTGAATACGTCACCGTGAAAGTGATCGACAGTGGCACAGGAATCCCGGCGGATAAGCTGCAAAAGGTGTTCGAACCGTTCTATACGACCAAACGAACCGGTGAAGGCACGGGTCTTGGTCTGTCGACTGTTTATGGAATCGTGAAGCAGACCGGCGGGTTTATATTCGTCGACAGTGTTCAGGGGCGGGGAACTGAGTTTACGGTGTATTTGCCTGTTTCCGCCGCACCGCAAAAGGTAAATCAGGATCACTCAATTATTCCGGAAAACCCCAGTGCGCGGCAAGGAGAGGGTGTGGTCTTGCTGGTCGAGGACGAAGCACCGGTCCGGGCATTCGCCACGCGGGCTTTGCGTTTGAAGGGATACACCGTGCTTGAGGCCGCCTCGGCTGAAGAGGCACTGCATCTGCTGGAAGACGGCTCCCTGATTGTGGACGCCTTTGTCACGGACGTGGTTATGCCCGGAATGGATGGCCCAACCTGGGTGCGCAAAGCGATGGAGACTCGCCCGGACGTGCGCGTGATCTTCATGTCAGGTTACACGGAAGGCGCATTCGGAGATTCCGGTCCGGAGATCGCGAACTCAACTTTCTTACCTAAGCCATTTTCGTTAACACAACTGACCGAAGCGGTTTTCCAGCAATTGAACTAACGCGTTAAAGCGCGGCGTCGTGGCAGGCAAACTCGTCTGCATGGTGTTTGCGGAACTTCCTTTCCGTTTCCTGCCGTAAGGATAATTCGCGAACAGGCGAAACATTCTCGCGCTGTAAAGTGATGTCCATGTTTAATCGATCCTGCAGAAAGTTCAGGATTTTGTCTTGGTTTTCGTATTTATAAACATGTGTCGCGCCGAATCCGTTGTTCCGTGTGCGAAAAAACTGGCTCTGACTGCCGACGTCCGCGAACTCCGGGCGGGGGTTTTGCATATAGGCCTGCACAAAGTCATCAAAGCTCAGATCGCGGGTTGAATGCGGGTGACCGATACGGTCGTCGCGGCTACGGTATTTGTACCAACTGCCCAGCCAGTCGATCGGTTCGCGAACAACGGCCATGATTTCCATCTCGGTGTCGTACATTTTGCGAAAAATGTTTTGGAAAAACCTGTCATAGCGGCGCACCGGTGCATGTTTCAGCTCGGGCGGGCCGGTAACGACAAAGTCCGCGCGATCGCTTAGGGCGGTGTGGTAAGCCGTGCTGCCTGTCTTGGGAACAGCCAGAAACGCAAGGCGTTCCTTATAGAAAACAAGCATTTAATCGCCTTTTATCGAGATGCTGGACAAGCGCAGATTGGCGTAAACCACTCTTTAACACAATTGCCCAACAGTAAGTATTGTAAGTTTTAGTTGAAATGTTCTCTTTTTGGTCTCATAAGGAACAAGAGGCGAACAAAGCAGCGATTGCCGCCCGATCAAGGGTGTGACAAAAGAGAAGGCGACAGGACAATGGCGGATCTTCTGACTATGAGCGACAAGAAAAACGCAGACAAGCAAAAGGCGCTCGACAGCGCGCTGGCGCAGATCGAACGGCAGTTCGGCAAGGGCTCGATCATGAAGCTGGGCGAGGACGCCAAGCAGGATATCGATGCAAGCTCGACCGGTTCACTGGGTCTAGACATCGCGCTTGGGATTGGCGGTCTGCCGATGGGTCGGATTGTTGAAATTTACGGGCCGGAAAGCTCTGGCAAGACCACACTGACGCTGCATTGCATTGCCGAACAGCAGAAACGTGGCGGTGTCTGTGCGTTCGTTGACGCGGAACACGCGCTTGACCCACAATATGCGCGCAAGCTGGGTGTAGACCTTGATGAGTTGTTGATTTCCCAGCCCGACACCGGCGAACAGGCACTTGAAATTACCGACACGCTGGTTCGTTCGGGTGCGGTGAACATGGTCGTGGTCGACTCGGTGGCGGCGCTAACGCCGAAATCGGAACTTGAGGGCGATATGGGCGACAGCAGCGTCGGTGTGCAGGCCCGTTTGATGAGCCAGGCGATGCGCAAGCTGACCGGCTCGATCAGCCGCTCGAATTGCATGGTGATCTTCATCAACCAGATTCGGATGAAGATCGGCGTTATGTTCGGCAGCCCGGAAACCACCACCGGTGGTAATGCGCTGAAGTTCTACAGCTCGGTCCGTCTGGATATCCGCCGGATTGGCGCGATCAAAGACCGGGATGAGGTGGTTGGTAACCAAACCCGTGTCAAAGTGGTCAAGAACAAGGTGGCCCCGCCCTTCAAGCAGGTCGAATTCGACATAATGTATGGCGAAGGGATCTCGAAAATGGGTGAACTGCTGGATCTCGGCGTTAAGGCCGGTGTGGTCGAAAAGTCGGGTTCATGGTTCAGCTATGGCGATGAACGGATCGGGCAGGGGCGTGAGAACGCCAAGCAATACCTGCGCGACAACAGCCGCGCCGCGCTTGAGATCGAAGACAAGATTCGCGCTGCCCACGGTTTGGAGTTTGACATGCCGCCCGGCGCGGCTGAAGAAGATGATATCCTTGAAGCATAATTGACGCCGAGGGGGTTAAGCATGCCCTAAGAAGCGGAATTGATGAAGACAAGGCGGTCCATTAGGGCCGCCTTGTTTCGTCTCGGACTACCTACGCTGTGGACACTCTTGAGGCACGGGGATAAACCGTTTTCGGAACAAATTGATTGTGCGCCGAGAGAGCCTTATGCCCACGCTGAACGATATCCGCTCAACCTTTCTGAATTATTTTGCCAAACAGGGGCATGAAGTGGTCGCGTCCAGCCCACTGGTGCCGCGCAATGACCCGACCCTGATGTTCGTGAACTCGGGCATGGTGCAATTCAAGAACCTCTTCACTGGTGTTGAAACCCGCGATTATCAACGGGCGACAACATCGCAAAAATGCGTGCGCGCCGGTGGCAAGCATAACGACCTCGATAATGTAGGTTATACCGCGCGACACCATACGTTCTTTGAAATGCTGGGCAACTTCTCGTTCGGTGATTACTTCAAACACGAAGCGATCCCGTTTGCCTGGGAACTGATCACCAAAGAATTCGGTATCGACAAGAACCGACTTCTGACCACCGTGTATCACACCGACGACGAGGCTTTTGAAATCTGGAAAAAAGTCGGCGTGCCAGAGGATCGGATCATCCGCATCGCCACCAGCGATAACTTCTGGCAGATGGGGCCGACCGGTCCGTGCGGTCCGTGCACCGAGATTTTCTATGACCACGGCGATCACATCTGGGGTGGCCCTCCGGGCTCGGCCGAGGAAGATGGCGACCGGTTCATTGAGATCTGGAACATCGTTTTCATGCAAAACGAACAGTTCGAAGATGGCTCGATGGTCGAGTTGGATATGCAGTCGATCGATACCGGCATGGGGCTGGAACGCATTGGCGCATTGCTGCAGGGCAGCCATGACAACTATGACACCGATCTTTTCAAAACGCTGATCGAGGCGTCGGCAGAGGCGACGGGTGTTGATCCTTACGGTGACCAGAACGTACACCACCGGGTGATCGCGGATCACCTGCGCTCGACGTCATTCCTGATTGCCGATGGTGTTATGCCCTCGAACGACGGGCGTGGTTATGTGCTGCGCCGGATCATGCGCCGCGCCATGCGCCACGCGCATCTATTAGGCGCGAAAGATCCGGTGATGCACCGTCTGGTGCCAACGCTGGTGCAGTTGATGGGTGCCCAGTATAGCGAATTGGGCCAAGCGCAGCCTCTGATCGAAGAGACGCTGCTGCTGGAAGAGACGCGTTTCAAGCAGACTTTGGATCGTGGTCTGAAGCTGCTGGATGACGAGGTCGCTGGTTTGGCCGAGGGTGCCGCGCTGCCAGGTGACGCCGCGTTCAAGCTGTATGACACTTATGGTTTCCCGCTGGACCTGACGCAGGACGCCCTGCGCGAAAAAGGCCGCACCGTAGATACCGATGGGTTTGATGCCGCTATGGCCGAGCAAAAAGCCAAAGCGCGTGCGGCCTGGGCCGGATCGGGCGAAGCAGCGGATCAGGCCGTTTGGTTTGACGTGTTGGACAGTGCCGGTGCGACAGATTTTCTTGGCTATGACACGGAAATGGCGGAAGGGCAGATCGCGGCTCTGGTCGTGGATGGAGTATTAGTCGACAAGATCGAAAAGGGCGGCTCTGGCTGGGTCGTTGTGAACCAGACCCCATTCTATGGTGAGGCCGGTGGTCAGGTCGGCGACACCGGCGAAATCCGACGTCTGGAAGAACGTGATGATGTGGCGCGTGTCGAGGACACCAAGAAGTTCGCGGATGGCAAGGTCTACGCTCATAAAGTCACCGTCGAACATGGCACTCTTTCCAAGGGTGACGCCGTGGAGCTTGAGGTTGACCACGCTCGACGCACAGGCATTCGGGCGAACCACTCAGCGACACACTTGCTGCATGAGGCGTTACGCGAAACTCTGGGCGATCATGTCGCGCAGCGCGGATCGCTGAACGCCGCTGACCGGTTGCGGTTTGACTTTAGCCACTCCAAGGCGTTGAGCCGTGAAGAGATTCAAAAGGTCGAACGTGACGTAAACGAGTTCATCCGCCAGAACTCGACCGTTGAGACGCGGATCATGACCCCTGATGATGCGCGAGAACTGGGCGCGCAGGCTTTGTTCGGCGAGAAATACGGCGACGAGGTTCGCGTCGTGTCCATGGGTAAAGCGCCCACAGGCAAAGGTCAGGATGGCGAAACTTGGTCGATCGAACTGTGCGGTGGTACACACGTTCGGCAAACAGGCGACATCGGCACCTTTGTGGTTCTGGGCGACAGTGCCAGCAGCGCTGGCGTGCGTCGGATCGAAGCCCTGACAGGTGATGAAGCCCTGCGCCATCTGTCCGATCAGGATCAACGCCTGAGTCAAATCGCGTCGGAACTGAAGGCGCAGCCGGACGATGTTGTCGGCCGCGTGAAGGCGCTGTTGGACGAACGTAAATCGCTGCAAAACGAAGTTGCACAATTGCGCCGCGATCTGGCCATGGCCGGTGGAGCCGGGCAGGGCGGTGGCGAAGCGCGGGATGTGAACGGAGTATCTTTCCTGGCGCAAGCGCTCAATGGTGTCTCGGGCAAGGACCTGCCCGCACTGATTGATGAGCACAAAAGCCGGTTGGGTTCGGGCGCTGTGCTGCTGATCGCGGATGCAGGCGGCAAGGCGGCAGTCGCGGCCGGTGTGACAGCCGACCTGACGGATAAGGTCTCTGCGGTTGATCTGGTCCGCGCAGCTGTTGCTGAACTCGGCGGAAAAGGCGGCGGCGGACGCCCGGATATGGCGCAAGGTGGCGGCAAGGATGCTTCGAACGCGGATGCGGCGATCAAGGCCGCTGAACAGGTATTGGGAGGATAAGATGGCAGCACTCTGGATTGCGCATGTCACGGTGAAGGATGCCGACGCATACGCGAAGTACGCCGAACTGGCCGGACCGGCGATTGCCAAACACGGTGGTGCGTTCATCGCGCGCGCTGCTCGGTACGTCCAATTGGAAGGCAAGGAGCGCCCACGTAACGTGATTGCCCGCTTTCCCTCGGTCGAGGCTGCTGTGGAGTGCTATAACTCGCCCGAGTATCAGCAAGCGCTGGACCACGCCCGGGAGGCAAGCGAACGCGAACTGGTGGTTGTGGAAATCGCCGAATAGAATCACTGATGGCTCTGACCGGCTCATTCTCAGCCGGTCGAGCGATCACATGCGCGGATTCCAGCCGAACAGCTCACATTTGTTGGGGGCTGAAATGTGGCACTTTTGCCTCGTCTGGATTTTTTTTTGATTCCAGCGCATTATTGGGACATCAAGCGAATCTTTGGAAGATTTTGCGCCTTGATTGTGGCGGTTTTCCCCTAATTCTTGCGCGAAATGGTCATATTAAGTTACGAAATTCCGCCTCTTTTCACCTGCAGGTTCGCCTCAGGTTGTACAAGCAGTACCGTATACCAGTACTTGGTAGTAAGTGAACGCGGTCCCGTTTGTCGGCAATCGGTTGAACAAACTGGGATCGAGGTACAGGCATGAAATCGGTGAATATCGGACTCAAAACTGCTCTCGGGCAGTTGGCTACATATTCAGGTCGGGCAGTCGGGATTGCTGCTTTGGTGTTCGGGGCAGCGTTCGCTGGCTCCGGGGTCGACGCGAGCGAGGGAAACTTCATTCGAGCACTCGCCTCGTCCCCTCCGCCATCCGGAGCCCAGCAATTGTGCCGCCAATATTCCTGGGCGTGTTCAAGCAAAGCCTCTGTACGAATGTCGTCCCAGCAGGAAATGCGGATCATTCAGCGGATCAACCGACAGGTTAACGCAACCACTCAAACGATTACGGATCAGTCTCAATATCGCACGCGTGAGCGGTGGGCTTTGCCGACCTCACGGGGGGGAGACTGCGAGGATTTTGCTCTTTTGAAGAAAAGGGATCTTATCAGAGCTGGAGTCGATCCAAGTAAGCTTCTGATTGCGACTGTACTGGACACGCGGCGGAACGCGCACGCTGTTTTGGTCTATCGGTCCGCGGGCGGGGATCTGGTGCTGGACAACCTGACCGACCGGATCAAACCATGGTCGGCCACGCGGTATCTGTTCCTCCGGATGCAAGATCCAAGAAAACCCAGTAATTGGGTTGGTGTGTACGGCAAAAGCTAAACTTCTTCTTTAGACTAACCCGGAATCCATGACGTGAAGAAAGGGGCGACGCTTGGCTCGCCCCTTTATTTTTTGGAAAGCGCTGCATTGGATATTTAGCGCTTTCATGGATTAGCTCACGCTATTGAGATCAGAGCGTGCCACCGCTGCCATCGCTGCCGCCGCCGCTGGCACCGCCGGCGCTGCCGCCGCCGCCATCGCTTCCGCCGCCACTGGCTCCACCTGTGTCGCCGCCGCTACCATCGCTGCCGCCGCCGCCGGAATCGCTGTTGCTGCCGCCGTTGCCGTCGCCGCTGTTCGAATTTCCGCCGTCATTGCTGCCGCCATTGCCGCTGCCGCTGTCGGAGTTTCCGCCGCCGTTGCTGCCGCCGTTTCCGTCGCCGCTGCTGGAGTTTCCTCCGCCGTTGCTGCCGCCGTTTCCATCGCCGCTACCGGAGTTTCCACCGTCGTTGCTGCCGCCGTTGCCGCTGCCGCTGCCGGAATCCGCTCCGCCATTGCTGCCGCCGCCGCCATTGCTACCACCGCCGTTACTTCCACCGGCACCACCGCCGCTGCCGCCGCTGCCATCGCTGCCGCCGCCGCCATTGCTGCCGCCGCCGCCATTGCTGCCGCCGCCGCCATTGCTGCCGCCGCCGCCATTGCTGCCGCCGCCGCCGTCGTTACCATTTCCGGCTTCACCACTGGTTCCAGAAACTCCTGCGCCACCACTGCTTCCACCCGAAGCGCCGCTGCCGCTGGCAGAATCTCTGTTGTCGTCATCGCTGGTCCGATTCCGCGTTACGGTCGCGGTTGGGATGTCTGTCAGGATAGCTGCAAACAGGGGACAGGACTCTGACGTGCGCGCCAGGATATCCTCGAAATCCGCGCGGCGCTGGATGTAACGCAGCATCCTTTTGTCGACGACTTTGCAACCACAAAGCGTTTCCGTTGAAACAGATTGCCGGGCTGTTTTGACGTTACAAACCTCAGATGCCTGAGCCGCGCTGGACGCCATGAATGGGAATGTCGCGGATACAAATACAATCGAATATAAACGGGACCTTACGCGCATAGCGCTACTCCTTCAAACTCGTTACCAAAACACTACAATGAAGTAATTGTGCCATAGTTTTGACAAAAATACATCCGTATATTGCCGCATTTTATCAAAGAGTGTCAGCAACAAAGATCGAGAAAATTGCAACCTATTGGTGAAACTATATGAAAAACAAAAGAAAAGCCCGCCAGCGTGACGGGCTTTTTCATTCCAAAAATAAGCTATTTGGAAACAAATATGTCACATTTGAGGCATTGTTTTCTATTTGTAAACAATGCCTCAAGCCGGGTCAGGCTGATTTTGCCATCCGTTTCCGCTCGTGAGGATCCAGGTAGCGCTTACGCAACCGAACGGCGTTTGGAGTGACCTCAACCAGTTCGTCATCGTCGATGTACGCGATTGCTTCTTCCAGCGAGAACTGGATAGGCGGCGTCAGACGTACCGCGTCATCAGACCCACTTGCGCGCACGTTGGTCAGCTTTTTGCCTTTCAGCGGATTTACCTCTAGATCGTTGTCACGAGAATGCTCGCCAATGACCATACCCTGATAGACGTCCGTCTGCGGGGAAACGAACATCCGGCCACGCTCTTCCAGGTTCCACAGAGCATACGCCACGGCCTGGCCGTTTTCCATCGAGATCAGAACGCCTGCACGACGACCCGGGATCGGCCCTTTGTGCGCTGCCCAACCGTGGAACACGCGGTTCAGAACGCCTGTGCCGCGGGTATCGGTCAGGAACTCGCCGTGATAACCGATCAAGCCGCGCGAGGGCACGTGAGCAATGATGCGGGTCTTGCCTGCACCAGCGGGGCGCATTTCGACCAGTTCGCCCTTGCGAGAGCCGGTGATCTTTTCGATCACAGCGCCCGAGTATTCATCGTCCACATCAATCGTGACCTCTTCGATGGGTTCCATACGCTGGCCATCTTCTTCGCGGAACAGAACCTGCGGGCGTGAGATGCTGAGCTCGAACCCTTCGCGGCGCATGTTCTCGATCAGAACGCCCATCTGCAGTTCGCCCCGTCCGGCAACCTCAAAGGCTTCGCCGCCAGGGGTGTCGGTGATGCGGATCGCGACGTTCGATTCGGCTTCTTTCATCAGGCGGTCACGGATAACACGCGACTGAACCTTTTTGCCGTCACGACCTGCCAAAGGAGAATCGTTAATGCCAAAGGTCACTGTGATGGTCGGCGGATCGATTGGCTGGGCGGGCAGGGCTTCTTCGACCTGCGGCGAGACCAACGAGTCGGCCACGGTTGCCTTGCTCATTCCAGCAATGGTGACGATGTCACCGGCTTCGGCTACGTCGATAGGCTGCTGGGCCAGACCACGGAAGGCCAGAATCTTCGATGCGCGGAAGTTTTCAATCAAAGTGCCATCGCGGCTCAGCGCCTTGAGGCTGTCGCCTGCTTTCAGAGTACCGCTTTCCACGCGGCCGGTCAGAATGCGACCGATGAACGGATCGCTGCCCAGTGTGGTGGCCAGCATGCGGAAAGGTTCGTCTTTCTTGTCGGCCTGCTTCGGTGCAGGGACGTGATCGACGATCAGGTCGAACAGCGCCGTCAGGTCCTTACGTGGGCCGTCCAGTTCCATGTCGGCCCAGCCCGAACGGCCCGAGGCGTACATCGCCGGGAAGTCCAGCTGGTTATCGTCAGCACCTAGGTTGGCGAACAGGTCGAAACACTCGTCCAGTGCGCGGTCGGGTTCGGCGTCAGGTTTGTCGACCTTGTTCAGTACCACGATCGGACGCAGCCCCAGCGCCAGCGCTTTCGAAGTCACAAACTTGGTTTGCGGCATCGGGCCTTCGGCGGCATCGACCAGCAGGACAACGCCGTCCACCATGCTGAGAATGCGTTCCACTTCACCACCGAAATCAGCGTGGCCGGGAGTGTCCACGATGTTGATGCGCGTGCCTTTCCATTCGACCGAGGTCGCCTTGGCCAGAATGGTGATGCCGCGCTCACGCTCCAGATCGTTGCTGTCCATGGCGCGTTCCGCCACGGCTTGATTTTCCCGGAACGCGCCGGATTGTTTGAGCAGCTCATCCACCAGGGTCGTCTTGCCGTGGTCCACGTGAGCGATGATTGCGATGTTGCGCAGGTCCATGAGAGGTCAGCCTTTGAACGGGAAGTTGTCGCGCGCATAGCGCGGCGCGACAAAATATACCAGCCCTAACCGGTCGTCAGTGGCCTGCAGTCTTGGAAAACAGGTGAATAATCAAAATTCCTGCCAAAATCATCGCAAGCCCGATCACCGCAGGCCAATCCAGTCGCTGCCCGAAAACAATGAAGCCGATGACCGCGATCAACACGATCCCCAATCCGGACCAGATGGCATAAACGATGCCAACAGGCATGTATTTCAGGGTCAGGCCTAAAAGGTAGAAGGCAACCCCATAGCCAATTACGACCAGCACAGAGGGCCAAAACCGGCTGAATTGCTGACTGGCCTGCAAAGCCGTGGTGCCAATCGTTTCGGCGAACACCGCCAGCAGAAGTATGAAATAAGCTTTTGGCACCGCAGGTCTCGATCAAGTTGCACAGTGCGTGGTTGAGCACGAAATCCTGTTTGTCGGCAAGGGGATTCGAGGCAACCGCCGTGGAATTCCCGGAAGGCAGTCTAGCGTTCCAATTACCCCTAAAGTCAGGATAACCATACTATTTCAAACGGAAAAACTCTGATAGATTTGCAGTGTTTTTAGTTTCTTTTTTATGAGTTTGTTATGACGAAATTTGCAAAATCCGTCATCGTTGCTTCGGCTTTAATCGTGGCGCTTGGGTGGCTTGCAGGCGGGGGGTCCGTCGACAAAAATGCAGCCAAATTTGTTGAGCGGTTAAACAGTATTCAAGTTTAGGCGCCTGCCGAAACGATGGAAAAAGGGGCATTCGTGTCCCTTTTTCTTTTGGGTCAATCGATGATGCTTTCCGAGAAGAATGCGCCTAATTGCGGTCGCAACCATGACCACAAATCCGGTGCACCCCGTTTGATTGGCGTTCCGACGCGTTGTTCAATCTGCGCGAAGGTCACATCGAAATCCACCCAAGACCCGCCACCGGTTGCCAGATTACCGATTGGTGTTTGAAATCGGTCAATCGCCTTGGCGAAACGGGCATCCGCAGATTCGGCGGCCTCGAATTCTTGCCACAGCGCCATAAAGTCCGCCTGAGGTGTCGTTGGAAGAAGGCCGAACAATCTATTTGCTGCGGCCAGTTCTTCGGCCTCTTGCGCGGCGTGGTCCACCGGCCCGTGGATGGGGTGATCTCCGGCGTCGATCTCGACGATGTCGTGCAGCAAAAGCATTTTCAGAGCCCGGTTCAATGAGACTCCGGGTTGCGCATATTCAGACAGTACCCAGGCAAACAACATGATGTGCCAGGAATGCTCAGCCGAGTTTTCGAACCGGTCGCCGGACAACAGGCGCGACGCACGGTAAACGGATTTCAGGTTGTCCGCTTCGGCCAGGAATGGAAGGCGTTCGGAAAACGTAGTTTCAGGCGCCGGGGCACCTTGCAGCATGACGCAGGCCAACGCGTGAGCCTCGGGAAACTCTGTGGCCAGATAAGCAGCACGCCCGCCGCTGAGATTGTCGCGTACAACGTCGATATGTTCAGGGTTGGGATTCGGCGCGCACAGGACCTGAAACATGGGTTGGCATCGGTCCAGGTACTTGGCGAATTTGGCGTCCGGGGTGGTGTCGGCCTCGAACTCTTCCCATAGGTCACGAAATTCTGATGTCTGATCATCCGGCAAAAGCCCGAACAACGCGTCAGCGGCAGCGCGTTCGGCACGTTCCACGGCCTGCCAGTCCGTTTCCAAATGGATGGGATGATCGCCGACGATGATTTCCACCAGATCGTGCAAGATCAGCATCTGGATCACTCGATCTATGCGCACGTCATCGCCAGCCAACGGCTCCATCACCAGCGCCCATAAGGCCAAGTGCCAGCTGTGTTCAGCGGCGTTCTCGTGGCGGGATTGGTTCAGTAGGGTGTTGGCGCGGTCGACTGACTTCAACCTGTCCGCGCGTTTCAGAAATTCGATTTGCGCGGACAGTCTTTCGGTCATTTCTTTTCAATCGCTTTCATTTTGGATCGGTGTTTGGTCAGCGTCTCGATGACAAACTTGCGCGCCTTGCGTTCGGCAAGGCGCACACGGATTTCGGTCAGAAACGCTTCTTCCAGCGTTTGGGAGGACGCGCCCAAAAGCTCGCCCACCTCAACAAAGAAGCGGTCGTTGCCCGTTTCATCCATCACTTTCATAGTGTCCTCGGCCAGTTTGGCTGCGAGGGTTGTGATGGTATTTGACATCAGCGCGTGTTCTCGGTCAGGCGACGCTTCACGTAGTCGCTGACATCGGTGATCAGCGTATCCATGTGACGTTCCTGGAAAAAGTGATCGGCACCCTCGACCTCGTTATGAGTTATGGTGATACCTTTTTGCTCGTGCAGCTTGTTGACCAGCGCAGTGGTATCCGCAGGCGGGGCCACACGGTCAGCCGAGCCGTTGATGATCAAGCCGGAAGACGGGCAGGGCGCCAAGAATGAGAAGTCATACATGTTGGCCGGAGGCGACACGCTGATAAAACCCGTAATCTCAGGGCGGCGCATCAGCAGCTGCATTCCGATCCATGCACCAAACGAGAAACCGGCAACCCAACAATGCTTGGAGTTGTTGTTCATCGACTGCAGGTAATCCAGCGCCGATGCGGCATCGCTCAACTCTCCGACGCCCTGATCGTATTCACCCTGGCTGCGGCCAACACCGCGGAAGTTAAAGCGCAACACGGTGAAGCCCATGTTGTAGAACGCATAGTGCAGATTATAGACCACCTTATTGTTCATGGTCCCGCCAAACTGTGGATGCGGGTGCAACACGATGGCGATCGGTGCGTCTTTTTCCTTTTGCGGGTGGTAGCGGCCTTCCAGGCGGCCTTCGGGTCCGGGAAAAATCACCTCGGGCATGTGTGCTTTGGTCCTGTCTTTTTCTTCTCGGTGCTACGATATACTTGACGATAATCGTAAGGCACCTTAGAACGGTTCTAATTGTGATGCTTTGCGCAGGGCGCTGCCCGTCGGAGATACGCACTGGCGGCGGCGGCGTCAATGTTTTCGCGTATAACCTGCCATGAGGGAAAGACAATGAAGCTTTCGACTAAGGGTCGTTACGCGATGGTCGCATTGGCCGATATCGCTCTGCAGCCGACAGACGATCTGGTGACGCTCAGCGAGATTTCCGAACGGCAGGATATCTCACTGCCTTACCTCGAGCAGTTGTTCGTAAAGCTGCGCAGGGCCGATCTTGTTGCATCTGTCCGTGGTCCGGGCGGCGGTTACCGTCTGGCGCGTCCGGCGTCCGAGATTCGCGTTGTCGAAATCTTGGGGGCGGTGGACGAAAACGTTGATGCGCTGCAGAAAGGTGCAGGTGCATCCGGTGCGTCTTCAGGAAGCAGGGCGCAGTCCTTGACAAACCGTCTGTGGGAAGGTCTCAGCGCGCATGTCTATGTGTTTCTGCACCAGACCCGCTTGTCTGACGTCATCAAGAACGACTTGGCTCCGTGCCCGGCTGTACCCAGCCTGTTTGCCGTGGTTGATGAGTGATCCGATGTCTTTCGTTGTTTGCCCGTTTTGCTTCAGGAAAAAGATGTATCTATGAAACGTGTTTACCTGGATCACAACGCAACGACCCCGCTGCGACCCGAGGCGCGCGACGCGATGGTTGCCGCGATGGAGCTGTGCGGTAATCCTTCTTCGGTCCATGCCGAAGGCCGCGCGGCCAAGGCTTTGGTCGAACGCGCCAGGACGCAGATTGCCGCGGCATTCGGGGCGGATGGAGCTGATATCGTTTTCACCTCTGGTTCGACGGAGGGTGCGGCTTTGGCTTTGGCTGGTCGCGATCTGCATGGTTCAGCTATTGAGCACGATGCGATCAGATCGTGGATCATCGAAGATTTACCGGCCTCTCAGTCCGGTCTTGTAGATGTGTCCAACCCCGAACAATCGACACTGCAACTGGCAAACTCCGAGACTGGAGTGGTCCAGACGTTGCCCAACGGCTTGGCCGTCACGGATGCGACTCAGGCGTTTGGCAAATTGCCGGTGGCTTTTAACTGGATGGGTGCCCAAATGGCGTTGATTTCGGCGCATAAATTGGGCGGGCCAAAAGGTATTGGTGCTGTCGTGATGAAACGTGGCACGGATCTGCCTGCATTGATCAAGGGTGGCGGTCAGGAGATGGGCCGACGCTCGGGCACGGAAAATGTCATTGGAATCGCGGGCTTTGGGGCCGCAGCTGAGGCTGCCGCGCGTGATCTTTCCAACGGCGTTTGGGAACAGGTTCGTGAATTTAGAAATATTCTAGAAAATGCCCTTGAGGCTGGTTCTAAATCTACTATTTTTGTCGGGAAAGGTCAGGGCCGCCTGCCAAATACCTCATGTTTCGCAACCCCCGGCTGGAAGGGCGAAACACAGGTCATGCAGATGGATTTGGCGGGTTTCGCTGTAAGTGCAGGCTCTGCCTGTTCCAGCGGGAAGGTCCGGGCCAGCGCGGTATTGACCGCCATGGGATATGATGAGGTGACAGCAGCCAGCGCGATCCGCGTTTCTCTGGGTCCTCAGACGACCGAAGAAGATGTGCTGCGTTTCGCCGAGACGTGGCTTGAAAAAGAAAAGAAGCATCGCGCGCGCGCCGCGTGATCTGACGGAGGGTGTCATATGGCCGCTTTGGACCAGACCCAGGTAAAAGAGGGTGTCGATCAGGAAACCGTGGATGCGGTACGCGAGGTCGGAACCTACAAATACGGATGGGATACCGATATCGAGATGGAGTACGCCCCCAAGGGCGTGAACCCGGATATCGTTCGCTTGATCTCGGAAAAGAATGAAGAGCCGGAGTGGATGACTGAATGGCGTCTGGCCGCGTTCGAACGCTGGACCAAGATGGACGAACCGAACTGGGCCATGGTCCACTATCCCAAGATCGACTTTCAAGACCAGTATTACTATGCCCGTCCCAAGTCGATGGAAGAGAAGCCTAAGTCGCTGGACGAGGTCGACCCCAAGCTGCTGGCCACTTACGAAAAGCTGGGTATCCCGCTGAAAGAACAGATGATTCTGGCTGGCGTTGAAGGGGCCGAGGATATGCCCGCCGAGGGCCGCAAGGTCGCCGTAGACGCGGTGTTTGACTCTGTGTCCGTGGGAACGACCTTCCAGGACGAACTGGCAAAACACGGCGTGATCTTCTGTTCCATTTCAGAGGCGATCAAAGAGCATCCCGAACTGGTCAAGAAGTATCTTGGTTCCGTGGTTCCGGTTTCAGACAACTTCTACGCCACGCTGAACTCGGCCGTGTTTTCGGATGGTTCGTTCGTTTACATCCCGCCGGGCGTGCGCTGCCCGATGGAGCTGAGCACCTATTTCCGCATCAACGCGGAAAATACAGGTCAGTTCGAACGTACGCTGATCATCGCGGACAAAGGGTCTTACGTCTCTTATCTGGAAGGTTGTACCGCGCCCCAGCGTGACACAGCGCAGCTGCACGCAGCCGTTGTCGAGATCATCATCGAAGAAGATGCCGAGGTGAAGTACTCGACCGTTCAGAACTGGTTCCCAGGTGACGAGAACGGTAAGGGCGGAATCTACAACTTTGTGACCAAGCGTGCCGATTGCCGTGGCGACCGGTCCAAGGTGATGTGGACACAGGTTGAAACCGGATCGGCGGTGACGTGGAAATATCCGTCCTGCATCCTGCGCGGCGATGAAAGCCAGGGCGAGTTCTATTCGATCGCGATCACCAACAACTATCAGCAGGCCGATACCGGCACTAAGATGGTTCATTTGGGCAAGAACACCAAGTCGCGCATAGTCTCCAAAGGGATCAGCGCGGGTAAGGCTCAGAACACCTATCGCGGGCTGGTCTCGATGCACCCCAAGGCTAAGGACAGCCGCAACTATACTCAGTGCGACAGCTTGCTGATCGGTGATAAATGCGGGGCCCATACGGTTCCATATATCGAGGTCCGCAACAATTCCTCGCGCGTCGAGCATGAGGCGACAACCTCCAAAGTGGATGAAGATCAGCTGTTCTACTGCCGCCAGCGTGGCATGGACGAGGAAGAAGCCGTGGCACTTGTGGTCAACGGGTTCTGCAAGGACGTCCTGCAGGCGCTGCCAATGGAATTCGCGATGGAAGCGCAGCAGCTGGTTGCAATCTCATTGGAAGGCTCGGTTGGCTGATGGCGCGTAAGCCTGGTAAGTCCATCCGTAAGGATGATGTGTTGACCCTTGTGGGTTACGTGCTCCCGGTTTTGGGCGGGTTGCTGGGCGTTGCCTACGTCAACACCAACCATATGGAATTCATCAACCCAGTCTGGGCTGTAGGTGGTGGAGCGATCCTTGGATGGGTTGCGGCACGCATCATGCGTCGGATTCTGGGATAGACATAGACCGGGGCTATCGGACGCCCCTTGCGTTACGCAAAAGGACAAAAAATGCTGGAAATCAAAAACCTGCACGTGAAACTTGAGGAAGAAGAAAAGCAAATCCTCAAAGGCGTCGACCTGACCGTCGAGGCAGGCAAGGTGCACGCGATCATGGGCCCGAACGGTTCGGGCAAGTCAACCCTCAGCTATGTGTTGTCGGGCCGCGACGGGTATGAAGTGACCGAAGGCTCGGCCACTTTGGACGGCGAGGATCTGTTGGAAATGGAACCGGAAGAGCGCGCTGCTGCCGGTGTCTTCCTTGCATTCCAGTACCCGGTCGAAATTCCGGGTGTTGGTAACATGACCTTCCTGCGTACCGCCGTGAATGCCCAGCGAAAGGCGCGCGGTGAGGAGGAACTGTCGGCCGCCGACTTCCTGAAGCTGGTTCGCGCCAAGGCAAAATCGCTGAAGATCGACGCGGATATGCTCAAGCGGCCGGTGAATGTTGGCTTTTCGGGTGGTGAGAAGAAGCGGAACGAAATCCTGCAGATGGCAATGCTGGAACCCAAGATGTGCATCCTGGACGAAACGGACTCGGGTCTGGACGTCGATGCGATGAAGCTGGTGGCCGAAGGCGTGAACGCGTTGCGAGACGAAGGCCGTGGCTTTCTGGTGATCACCCACTATCAGCGTCTGCTGGACCACATCAAACCCGATGTTGTGCACATCATGGCAGATGGTCGGATCGTGAAAACCGGTGGTCCCGATCTGGCGCTGGAAGTTGAAAGCAATGGTTATGCCGACATTCTGGCCGAGGTGAACTGATGGCGCTGCCCGAAGTTAAACAAACCGCGACCGAGGCGCGGCTGGCCGCGCTAACTATGCCCGACGCCGGTTGCACCCGCGCCGCGCGCGAAGATGCGCTGGCCCGAGTGCTGGAGATGGGTCTGCCGGGTCGGCGCGACGAGTATTGGAAATACACGCGCCCGGACACGCTGATCTCGCCCGAAGCGCCACGTGCTGCGCTGTTCCATTCGGATGAGCCGCTGCTGTTCGGCAATCTCGACCGTCTGAAGATCGTCTTTATCGATGGCGTGTTCAGCCCCGAGGAATCGGACGATCTGGAACTGGAAGGCGTCAAAGTCGAACGTATCGAAGATATCTGCTGCAAGGATATCCATTGGGCCAAAGAGTTGTACGGCGTTCTTGAAGCGCGCGGGCAGTCTCCGGTTCAACGGCCACTGGCGGCTTTGAACACGGCGTTTGCGGCAGACGGGGTTGCGATCCATGTGACTGGTAAACCGTCCAAGCCGATCAGTCTGATCTATCGCCATGCGTCGGAAACCTCTGACGCCATGCTGCACCATATCGTTCGTGTAGAAAGCGGTGCTGAGGTGACGATCCTCGAAAACGGTCCGGCAGCATCGCGTTTCAATAAGTGCATGGAGATCGACATCGCTGACGGCGGTATGCTGCATCATGTGCGCGCGCAGGGTAGGGATCACGAGCGTCGTGCGGCCACGCACATGTTCACCCGCCTCGGTCAGAAATCGGTCTACAAGTCCTTCACGTTGACGGTGAATGGCATTCTGACTCGCAATGAGCAGGTGATTGAACTGACCGGCGACGATGCGGTTGCCCATGTGGCGGGCGCATGCGTCGGCGACGGTGAATTCCACCACGATGACACGGTATTCATCACGCATGATGCGGTGAACTGTGAAAGCCGACAGGTCTTCAAGAAGGTTCTGCGCAATGGCGCGACCGGCGTGTTCCAGGGCAAGATCCTGGTCAAGGAAGGCGCTCAGAAGACCGACGGTTACCAGATCAGCCAATCATTGCTGCTGGATGACGATAGCCAGTTCCTCGCGAAGCCCGAGCTTGAAATCTACGCCGACGATGTCGCCTGTTCACACGGTTCGACCTCGGGCGCGATTGACGAGACGGCGCTGTTCTACCTGCGCTCGCGCGGTGTTCCGATGAAGGACGCCACCAACATGCTGACGCTGGCGTTTCTGGCCGAAGCAGTTGACGAGATCGAGGACGCAGCGCTGGCCGAGGCCATCGTGGACCGCCTTGAAGGCTGGTTGTCGCGGCACATCTGATGCCTTTGACGTCAGATATCGTGGCCACCTATCGGGGGCCGGGACAGGTCGTGCGCCGCTTGCTTGACCTAGGCCCGCGCGAGGACAGGGCGTTGGTGTTTGTCATGGCTTTCTGTGTCGTGGCCTTCATCGCGCAACTGCCTGGCCTGGCGCGGCGCGCACATTTTGAAGGCGTGGAACTGAATGCACTGATGGGTGCAAGTTTGTTCGGAACGGTCTTTATCCTGCCCCTGTTCTTCTACTTGCTTGCCTTTGTCTCTTATGGGGCGGCGCGGCTGGTAGGAGGGCGCGGTACGTCTTACGGTGCGCGACTGGCCTTGTTCTGGGCGCTGCTGTCATCAACACCGGTGTTGCTGTTGCATGGCCTTGTCGCAGGATTTATTGGGCCCGGCCCAGCCTTGACAGTCGTAGGAGCCGTCTGGTTTTTTCTTTTTCTCTGGTTCTGGATAGCAGGCCTCAGACAAGCGCAGAGGCATCTGGAATGAACCCCGCTGGCATCGTCGAACTTGCGATAATGACCCTGACCAACCCCGCACAAGCAGCGCGGAGATTGCTGGACATGCGCCCGGGACGTGAGGTTTTGTGGCTGGCTTTTTCTTTGGCTGTTGTGCTGAACGGGCTTGTCCAGCTTGGCATCGATCAGCTTATCCCTCTGCCGGAAGGTGAGGTTGCCCCGGTTCCGCAGCCTATCTTTCTAAGCCTGCTCCGTTCCGCAGGGGCCATGATGCTGAGCGTTGCGGCCTTTTTGTTTGTTGGGCGGCTGCTCGGTGGTCGCGCGACATTTGACGATATTCTGACGTTGACGGTCTGGCTGCAGTTCCTGCAGATCGCCGCGCTGTTGATTACATTGATCATCATGATCGCGCTGCCGTTCCTGATGCTGATGTTTTTACTCGCCACAGCGCTGATCAGCCTTTACGTCACGCTCCATTTCCTGAATGAAGCGCACCAGTTCGGTTCGCTTGCAAAGTCCTTCGGGGTCATAGTGTTGTCTGCCTTGATTGCAGTGCCCTTTGTCCTCGTTCTAACGCCCGGCGGCCCTGTATAGGGAAAGAAGACCATGTATGATGTTCAGAAAATTCGCTCTGACTTTCCGATCCTTTCACGGGAAGTGAACGGGAAACCGCTGACCTATCTGGACAACGGTGCTTCGGCGCAAAAGCCGCAGGTCGTCATCGATGCTGTGACGCGGGCCTATGCCGAGGAATACTCGAACGTTCACCGTGGTCTGCATTTCCTGTCGAATCTTGCGACCGAGAAATACGAGGCCGTTCGCGGCACCATCGCGCGTTTTCTGGGGGCGGCCAACGAGAATGAGATCGTACTGAACTCGGGCACGACCGAGGGAATCAATCTTGTCGCTTACGGTTGGGCCATGCCGCGCCTGCAGGCCGGGGACGAGATCGTGCTGAGCGTGATGGAGCACCACGCCAATATCGTTCCGTGGCATTTCCTGCGCGAACGGCAGGGCGTTGTCTTGAAATGGGTCGATGTGGACGCCGACGGTGGTCTGGACCCGCAGGCCGTAATCGATGCGATTGGCCCGAAAACCAAGTTGGTCGCCGTGACACAGTGCTCGAACGTTCTGGGCACTGTGGTTGATGTCAAAGCCATCTCCGAAGGCGCGCATGCCAAGGGCGTTCCGGTGCTGGTCGACGGTAGCCAGGGTGCGGTGCATATGCCCGTGAATGTGCAGGATATCGGATGTGACTTCTACGCGATCACCGGGCATAAACTCTACGGTCCGTCTGGTTCGGGCGCGATCTACATCAAATCCGAGCGTATGGCCGAAATGCGCCCCTTTATTGGCGGCGGCGACATGATCAAAGAGGTCAGCAAGGATCAGGTGATCTACAACGACCCGCCAATGAAGTTCGAGGCCGGTACACCGGGCATCGTTCAAACCATCGGCCTTGGTGCTGCCTTGGATTACATGATGAATCTGGGGATGGAGAATATTGCCGCGCATGAGGCGGGCCTGCGCGATTATGCGATGCAGAAGCTGACGGGTCTGAACTGGGTGCAGGTTCAGGGTACGCGCCCTGACAAGGCCGCGATCTTCAGCTTTACGCTGGATGGGGCGGGACACGCGCATGATGTCTCGACGATTCTGGACAAGAAAGGCGTCGCTGTCCGTGCCGGTCACCACTGCGCCGGCCCGCTGATGGATTTCTACGGCGTGACTGCGACCTGTCGCGCAAGCTTTGGTCTGTACAACACCACGGACGAGGTCGATACCCTGATCGACGCGCTGGAACTGGCGCATGACTTGTTTGCGTGAAACCGGGTTAGCAGCTGTCGATTTCCAGTTGCACCCGGTTCGGAACAAGGTTAGCTAACGGCCAAGGCACCTGTAGCTCAGCTGGATAGAGCGCTGCCCTCCGAAGGCAGAGGCCAGAGGTTCGAATCCTCTCAGGTGCGCCATTCTCTTATTTTAAGTTCTGACAAAACGGTTAGGCAGTGAGCTTCGTTGCATGCTGTTTTTGACACTGATTTGGGGCCGCTGGAATCTAGTGTTTGGCGTTGCCTGGTGGCGCAAGTAAGGACGTTCGCTAGAGCTGCAACATAGAGGGATTTTTTAAACCGGCTTAGGTGCGGCTCATTCTTCACGCGAAGTAGCCATGCCATTTGCAATACTGGCGCCTCGCAGGGATGGGGCTGAAATCACGTAAAAACCAGTGGCAAATAGGCGGCCACCCCAGCGACAAGTGCGAAGACAACAACGGGTGGCTTGTCGTCGCTATCCTTGATTTGATGTCGGAACTCCCCGGCTTGGCACCCAAGTTTCTGCGCCGCGGCCAGAAGGAAAAAGGCAATGACATCAATGATTGTCGTGATCATAGGTTTACTCTTTTGATATCCAATTTGATCGTAACCCTGACAGGTTGGAAGGCGCTTGGAGTGAGCAGCCGAACCTTTTTGCTTTTGGTGTCTGCCACGTAGGGAGGTAAGACTTGGGCGTCGCCGTAGTGTCCGCAGGTGATCCGCCCCACTGTCCTTGATACGAAGGCGGAAGTTACCGGTATTGGCGGAGCCCAGCGGCGTGGTAGCTGATCAACCGGACGGAAGAGTGTTGTCGCAGTAATTGAGCGCGTTCGCAGCTCGTCCCGGGTTAACCTGTATCAACAAGGGCCGAAACCGCAGGCCAAAGTTCCCTGAGGTTCGCCTAAATCTCACAATAAGATCTGAACGACTGGTTTTTCCCTATATGGCCCAGAACGTTCCGGCAAAACGCAAAAGAGCGCCTGGCGGCGCTCGATAACGGTCAGAAACGAAACGTGTTATGGAGGGGCTCAACCGCCCCACGACCGAACTTCACCGCAATCCATATGGACGAAGTTCGAACGGTAGTACTTGCCGACACCACCGGCGCGGCAGGACATGGCCGCCTTGGCCATCTGGGAAACCGAGCGCGAGGACAGGCGCAGGTCAGCGGCCTGGCCTTTCATGTGCAGCGAATTCTTTGCTACACGGCGCGACCGTGAACGGAGCATCGCGTTGGTCTGGGGGGAGCGGTAGCCGGATAGGAGCATATAGGGTTCGTTGACATCCAGCAGATTGTGAGATGCAGCCATGATGTCGATGGTGCGCAGGTCCATAGACTTGACCTGATCGGTTCGCCAGTCACGCATGAAGTGGTTCACTTCCTTGACGGCGTCCTTGATGTACTTGCCGTCGACCCAATAGACCATATCAATCCGTTCGCCGGTGCGGCCCGAATACATGCGAATACGACGGATATCACCGCCGCCACGCAAAAAACCTGCTGCATTGGAATAAGTCGGTGCTGCTACAACTGCTGTTGCCGCGAATGCGCCCAATAGGGCACGCCGGGTCAAACCCGATGTACTGCTCGTGGTCATTTTGTTTCGTCCCGTACTGTTCCTGCCTGCACACGATGTTACGCGCGCGATCTTAATTTTTTCCCATCCCAGATGCGGGATTTATGACACAGTCGCAAAAGGCAGCCAAGAAATCTTTCACATTCATCTTTTCAAGGGGGAATTTTCGGCAGTTTTTTGCGCAGGTGATGCAATTTGGTATAATATTGAGGCAATTAGGCTTTGGCGCGACATGGCCGATGCAAACGCGCATCAGGAGCAAACTGATGCGACATATTGATGTATTTGTGAATGGACAAAATGTCCGGCTGAAAACCATATTTGTTCGGCACGCGCCTCAGAATGCGCAAGTTATTGAATAATCAGGGTCATCTCATGCGAGCATTTTTTCGGTTGCCAACGAGTCTCATTTTCGCCGCTTGCATTTCGGCGTCTGCCTCTTTGGCAACTGCACAGACATCTACTGAGACAGCCTTTCAGATGGCCGTTGCTGAATTTGCCTCGGCAGGATCTGGCATAGCCGATTTCTATCGTACCAGTGGTTTTTCGCCGATCTGGGTCGGCAATACGACGGCGCACGAGGCGCGGCGGGCACGATTGATTAAAGAGCTGTCTTCGACGCATCTGCATGGTCTGCCCGACGGACCGTATGACGTGCAATCGCTGTTGACCCAAATGCAGGACGCCAATTCTCTCCGAGATTTGGGAGCGGTCGAAATCGCGCTTACCAAGGCATTCGTAAATTATGCAAGTGACCTGTATTCAGGTGCTTTGCGCCCGGCGGACATTGACGAAGGGCTGGTCCGGAAGGTTGCGCGGCGATCAGCGTCCGAGCATTTGCAGGGTCTGCTCGCTGCGGATGGCGATGCCTATTTTGATCAACTCGCACCGCAATCCACCCAGTATCGGGCGTTGATGAAGCAAAAAATCGCACTTGAGGCGCTGGTCAATCAAGGGGGTTGGGGTGTTGGCGTTCCCGAGGATAAGCTTGAGCACGGTGACACAGGTCCTAATGTAATTAAGCTGCGTAACCGGTTGATTTCGATGGGTTATCTGCGGCCAACTGCAAGCCCGACCTTCGGCGATGCGATGCTGGCTGCGGTTCAGGAGTTTCAGCAGTCGCACGGATTGGCACCGGATGGCGTGGCCGGACAAGGTACCATCGCCGAGCTTAACCGCAGTGCTTCCGAACGACTTAAGGCCGTCTATGTTGCTCTGGAACGCGAGCGCTGGTTGCCGCGCGAACGGGGCGAGCGACACATCCTGGTAAACCAGGCGGATTTCTCAGCCAAGATCGTGGACGATGGCCGTGTGACCTTCGAAACTCGCGCTGTGATCGGAAAGAACGTTCATGACCGTCGCAGCCCGGAATTCTCGGACGAGATGGAGCATATGGTCATCAACCCAAGTTGGTATGTGCCGCGCTCGATCATTACGAAGGAATATCTGCCAAAACTGCAGTCGAACCCCAACGCGGTAGGTCATATCCAGATCACGGACCGTAGTGGTCGAGTGGTGAACCGGGGCGCTGTGGATTTCACCCAATTTAACACCCGGAACTTCCCGTTTGCGATGCGCCAACCCCCCAGCAAAAGCAATGCGTTGGGGCTGGTGAAGTTCATGTTCCCCAACAAGTACAACATCTATCTGCATGATACACCTCAGAAATCCCTTTTTGCACGTGAGGTGCGGGCATTCTCGCACGGGTGTATCCGGTTGGCGCAACCGTTTGAGTTCGCCTATGCGCTGTTGGCCAAACAGGAGGAAGACCCCAAGGCGTTCTTCCACCGTGTTTTGGCGACCGGTAAAGAAACGACTGTCCAGCTTGAAAAGCACGTGCCGGTTCACCTGATCTATCGCACGGCCTATATCGGCCCGAAGGGTGAAGTGCAGTATCGTCGCGACGTCTATGACCGCGATCGCAAAATCTGGGAGGCTCTGCAGAAAGCAGGGGTAGCCCTGCCGGACGTTCAGGGGTAAGCACCGGGGGCAGGTCCTTAATTCGGGAAGCCCGTCATGCAGTATACCATTGAGCAAATTGCCGAAGCCTTGGGCGCAGACAGCCAAGGCGATCTGACCGTTGTTATAGAGCGCGCCGCAGAACCGGCCGACGCCGGGCCAACAGATCTGGCAATGGCGATGTCACCGAAATACGCCGACGCGCTGAACGCGGGCTCAGCTCGCGCTGCGGTCTTGTGGGAAGGTGCGGACTGGCAGGCAATGGGATTGGAGGCCGCGATTTTCGTGCCGCGTCCGCGCATGGCGATGGCCGGGGTCACCGCGATGCTGGATCGCGGGCAGGGGGTTGAGCCCGGTATTCATCCCTCAGCCGTGATCGACCCAACTGCGGAAATTGGCGAAGGTGCCTCGATTGGGCCCCTGACAGTTATCGGCGCGCGTGTTCGCATCGGCAAAGGCGCCGTCATCGGCCCGCACTGCGTAATTGGAATTGACTCAGTTCTTGGTGAAAATGCGGTGCTGCGTGAGATGGTGAGCATTGGAGCCCGCGCAAAAATTGGCGACCGTTTCATCGCACAGCCGGGTGCGCGGATTGGTGGTGATGGGTTCAGCTTTGTAACGCCCGAGGTCTCGGGTGCCGAGAATGCTCGCAAAACCATGGGCGATCAAGGCGAAGTACGCGCGCAAAGCTGGCTGCGTATCCACTCCCTTGGCGCTGTGGAAATTGGCAATGACGTCGAGGTTGGATCGAATTGCACCGTCGACAATGGCACCATCCGGAACACATGCATCGGCGATGGGTCAAAGCTCGATAATCTGGTTCATGTCGGCCACAATACGCGCGTTGGTCGGGATTGCTTGTTGTGCGGGCAAACTGGCGTATCTGGCTCAGTTGAGATCGGAAATAACGTAGTTTTGGGCGGCCAGACCGGTGTGGTCGACAACATTTTTATCGGTGATGGTGTGATCTCGGGCGGGGGTACGAAAATCCTGTCTAATGTGCCCAAGGGACGCGTGATCATGGGCTATCCGGGCATCAAAATGGAAACCCATACAGACATTTACAAAGCGCAACGACGCCTGCCTCGGCTGGCACGTGACGTCGAGGCGCTGAAAAAGGCTGTTTCCAAACAGGCTCCGAGCGATTAAATCAACCACAACATGATAATCAGAGGATCGACATGAGCATCAGCGACCGCGTCATCGCAATCATTGCAGAGCAGGCCGTGCTGGAGCCATCGGATGTGACCCCCGAAAGCACGCTCGAGGATCTTGGTATCGACAGCCTGGGATTGGTCGAGAGTATTTTCGCCATCGAAGAAGAATTCGACATCTCGGTTCCGTTCAACGCCAATGAGCCAACGGCCAGCGACTTTGATATTTCGAACGTGGCGAAGATTATCGCCGGTATCGAAAAGCTGGTGTCGGAAAAGGTCTGACATAATCTCATGAAACGCGTCGTCATTACCGGGGCCGGTACAATCAATTCGCTGGGCCACTCGGTGCCCGATACCCTAGAGGCAATGCGCGAAGGGCGTTGCGGCATTTCCGAGCTTGAGTTTCGTGATGTCGACCGGTTGGCCATCAAGATCGGTGGTCAGGTTCGCGGTTTTGAGGCCGAAGGTCGCTTTAACCGCCAACAGATGAGCCTTTACGACCGGTTCACGCAGTTCACTCTGACAGCCGCGAAAGAAGCAATTGATCAATCAGGGATTGAGTTTCACGGCGAACTCGCCGCCCGTTCCGGCGTTGTTCTAGGCACCGCCGGTGGAGGTGTTTCGACCTGGGATGACAATTACCGCTCGGTATACGAAGACGGTAAGAACCGGGTACACCCGTTTGTCGTGCCCAAGCTGATGAACAACGCGGCGGCCAGCCACGTGTCGATGGAGCACAACCTTAAGGGCCCCAGTTTTACCGTTTCGACGGCCTGCGCTTCGTCCAATCACGCAATGGCGCAGGCGTTCCAGATGGTCCGCAGTGGCGCGGCTCCGGCGATGCTGACCGGTGGTTCCGAATCCATGCTGTGTTTTGGAGGCGTCAAAGCCTGGGAAGGGCTGCGCGTCATGTCGAAGGACGCCTGCCGCCCGTTCAGCGCAAACCGCAACGGTATGGTTCAAGGCGAAGGCGCAGGGGTGTTCGTGTTTGAAGAGTACGAACATGCGCGCGCCCGCGGTGCCGATATCCTGTGCGAAGTTGTTGGGTTCGCAATGTCCTCGGATGCGTCGGACATCGTGATGCCCAGCAAACAAGGTGCTGCCCGTGCCATGTCGGGCGCACTTGCAGATGCACGCCTGAGCGCCGACAAGGTGGGGTACATCAACGCGCACGGAACCGGCACGGCGGCTAATGACAAGACGGAATGCGCGGCCGTCGCGGATGTTTTTGGTCCGCACGCTGATGAACTGATGATTTCGTCCACCAAGTCAATGCACGGCCACCTGATCGGCGGGACCGGCGCGGTGGAATTGCTGGCCTGTATCATGGCGCTTCGGGATGGTGTGGTTGCCCCAACCATTGGCTACGAAGAGCCGGACCCGGAATGTGCGCTGGACGTAGTGCCGAATGAAGCGCGTGAGGCAAAAGTGGACGTGGCGCTTAGCAACGCTTTTGCGTTTGGTGGGCTCAACGCTGTGCTGGCCTTAAAACGGGTGTAAATCAAGTTATCTGACGCAAAAGCGCCGCCGAGGCAGTTCGGCGGCGCTTTATTGTTTTGGAGAATCTTAGTTCTGTAGGACTTTCAGGCCGTCGAACCCGGCTGTGAAGCCAGCCAACGACACTTCCATTTCCAACAGTTGGCTAGGTGCGAGGACCGAAACCAGCGACAGGGTTGCCTTGGTGCCGGCTTTCATCGCGTCCACATCGCCCTGGGTAAAGCCCAGTTGCGCAAGGCACCCGACGGGGTTGCAGTGATGATAGTCATAGCGCTTGCCCGGTGCGCCATCCACAGACAGAGCAAGTTGGGCTTGCAGCATCGTTTCAAGGGGTACGACCACGGTTGCGCCTGCGACGGCAGCGGCGCCTTCGGGAAGCCTTTCAATGGTGATTTCCGCAATCGGCTGGCCTTGCTCACCAGTCAAAATCTGACGCATAGCACAAGGGTCTTCATCCGCATTGGTTTTGATGCACAGGATCGACCAGTCGCCTTTTTCTTCTTTGACGTATTGCTCGCCAATTCGCGGTCCGGATTCACCCAGATCCAGATCGTTTCCGGCCTCGGTCTGCGAGGATTCGGGCTGTTGTTCGGTTTCCTGCGTCGCTTCCTGCGCGTAAGCGGCCCCGCACCACAGGGCGGCAGTCATCAGGCTGACGGATAGAGTGTTCTTGATCATGAATGCCTCGGCAATGTGTTTATTTTGCTTTGGTCTATCACCCTTGGTTGATGCTGTCAGGGGCTAAGGTTGGCCATTTCAGGATGTGAACGTTTTTTTGCCGCCCAGACCGGCTCGGCCTGCGTTTCAGCCAAGGAAAAAGGGAGCCGGTGGAGCGGCTCCCTTTCATAGAATGTTCTCCCCGTCGGACTGGCCGACTTAGTTATGCGCAGACGTTACGAAAGGCGGGCGCAGCGGTCAACTGCTAACCTGAATTTTTAATGCCTCGGCCATGATTTGTGAAAAAAACCGCGCCCGAAGGCGCGGTCAGTCGACAGGGAGGAAAACTGCCGCCCCGCAACCTGAACCACGAGGGCAGCAATTAGACTTTCGCAGGTAAAGGTTAACTTTGTATGCTGGCCGCAGATCGGTGGAAATAAGGCCTTACATTCATGGACGAAAACATCTTTTTGGGCGGTTCTGGCAACGACTACAGCCAACCGCAGTCGCTGACGCTGAAATATGCCAATCGCCACGGCATGATCGCAGGGGCAACGGGGACAGGCAAAACCGTGACATTGCAGATCTTGGCGGAGGGGTTTTCCCAGGCGGGCGTCCCGGTTTTTCTGTCCGATGTCAAAGGCGATCTGTCCGGTTTGGCCAAGGCAGGCAGCCAGAGCCATAAGCTTCATGGGGCGTTTCAGGACAGGGCGCAACGGATCGGATTCTCCGACTACACCTATGCGGCTTGCCCGGTCACGTTCTGGGACCTGTTCGGCCAACAGGGGCACCCCGTCCGTACAACCGTGACCGAGATGGGACCTCTTTTGCTATCGCGCCTGATGGATCTGAGCGAGGCGCAGGAAGGGATTCTGAACATCGCGTTCCGAGTGGCTGACGAGGAAGGATTGCCGTTGCTGGATCTCAAGGACCTTCAGTCCCTGCTTGTCTGGATCGGAGAAAATCGCGCCCAGCTGTCGTTGCGGTACGGGAATGTTTCTACCGCATCAATCGGAGCCATCCAGCGCCGTCTGCTGGTGCTGGAAAATCAAGGGGGCACCAAGCTGTTTGGAGAACCCGCGCTGGAACTGGCCGATTTGATGCGGGTGGACGAAAACGGGCAGGGCGTCGTGAATATTCTGGCTGCCGACAAGCTAATGGGATCACCCCGCCTGTATGCGACCTTCCTGCTTTGGTTGCTCAGCGAGCTGTTCGAGGAATTGCCCGAAGTTGGTGATCCGGACAAACCCAAGCTTGTTTTCTTTTTTGACGAGGCGCACCTTTTGTTCGATGACGCCCCCAAGGTTTTGGTCGACAAGGTCGAGCAGGTCGCGCGTTTGATCCGCTCAAAGGGCGTCGGCGTCTATTTCATCTCGCAAAACCCGGCAGATATTCCCGAGGATATACTTGGTCAGTTGGGCAACCGGGTTCAGCATGCATTGCGTGCGTTCACGGCGCGGGATCGCAAGAACCTGCGTCTTGCGGCGGAAACCTATCGCGAAAACCCTGCCTTCGATACCGAAGAGGCCATCCGTGAGGTTGGCGTGGGTGAGGCGGTGACCTCGATGCTGCAAAAGAAAGGTGTACCGGGGATTGTCGAACGGACCCTGATCCGCCCGCCCGGATCGCAACTGGGGCCGATCACCAAGGCCGAGCGGAAGGCGTTGATGGATGCCTCGGCGATGAATGCGAAATACGGTAAATTGACGGACCGGAAGTCTGCGTTTGAAATCCTTCAAACCCGCGCCGATGCAGCAGCGCAGGCCGCCGCTGAGGCCGAAGAGCAGTTGGAAGCCAAATCAACCGCAGAACGGGAATTCGCGACCGCAAGACGCTATTCCGGCAGTCGGGTCGGGCGGTCATCCTCGCGCGTAATGCGCAAGAAAGACACGTTTGCCACCGCGATGAGCGAGGCCGTGATCAAAGAGCTGAAAGGAACAACCGGCCGCCGCATCGTGCGTGGCATTCTTGGCGGTTTGTTCAAAGCCAGATAGGGGCTGTCGGGCAGGAGTATTCTTGCCCGACGCTTATCCTACTTAAGACGACGCTGACCTTCTTGCCGGCAATAGGCATCCGCCTCGGGAACTGACATCTTGGTCGCCGGGAAGTTGATTGCCCGATCCCAGGTTACGCGGTCCTGACGGTATAGCTGACAAGTGACCTCGCCTTTGGGCGTTTGGACTTTGACCGGCGTCGTCTCCAGATCTTCCGGAGAGGGAATACACCCCGCCACAGCGAACAGCAGCGGGACAATAAGGATCGTTTTGGTGAGGGAAGTATTCATGTGCACTCTTCTTATACTCGTAGATTTCCCGAATGATCGCGGGCCAAGGGTCAAATTAGCGTAAATACTGGCCAAAAAGAGGGCTGGATCATGGCGGTACTGAGGGTCGTCTAATCTGAACGCCTCATGAAATCAAGAAACCGCGCCAAAGAGTTAGCGCGGTTTCGAGAATTGATGGCCTGTGATCTTACTTTTCGGGGATCAAACCCCGTGGACTGAATCTGAGCACGATCAGCAAAATAAGCCCCATCGTGAACAGGCGCATATGCGCAGCGCTTTCGATCAGATGCGACTTGAGCGCGCTGCCATCCGGCATGCTTGCGGTGATCAGGTTCATGAACCACAAACCCATCGGCTCGACCTGAACCCACAGGAACCAGATCAGGAATGCGCCCAGAACGGCACCAAAGTTGTTGCCGGACCCACCTACGATCACCATGACCCAAACGAGGAAGGTAAACCGCAGCGGGTTGTAGGTGCCGGGGGTAAGTTGCCCGTCCAGCGTTGTCATCATCGCGCCGGCGATTCCGCAGATGGCCGAGCCGAGAACGAAAATCTGCAGGTGACGGCGGGTGACGTCCTTGCCCATGGCTTCGGCTGCGACTTCGTTGTCGCGGATGGCGCGCATCATGCGGCCCCATGGGCTTTTGAGCGCCATCTGGGCCATCCACAACAGGACAAGCAGAACGATCATGAACAGCAGCGAGTAGCCCAGCTTGACCGAAAGGGTCGACGCGATAACTGGGTCCAGCCCAAACCAGTCCGCCCGGGCAATAAAGTTGGGGTCGTTCTGCAGTTCGACTTCGTATCCAACGACAGGCGAGGGGCGCGGGATGCCGTAGACGTTCTTGACGCCGCGGGCCAGCCAGTCCTCGTTTTTCATGATCGCGATGATGATTTCGGCAATGCCAAGCGTCGCAATCGCCAAATAATCCGAACGCAAGCCAAGGGCCGTTTTACCGATCAGCCACGCAGCACCAGCGGCCAGCAGACCACCAGCAGGCCAGGCGAGCAACACCGGCAGGTTCAAGCCGCCAAGGTTGCCTTCCACGGCGGGATTGATTGCCTCGACAGCTGCCGCACTAGGGTCGAAGACCGCGCGATAGATGAAAAAGCCAACGATCAGGATGGCGATGATCGATAGTGTCCGCACGCGCCCCTTTGGCATTTTCTGCGCAACCAGCACGGCCGCAACAACCGTCGCAGCGCCCAACAGCAATGCCAAAACGATACCGTATCCGCCTGAGGACCATGCTCCGGCTGTCGGAGGTGTCGAAACCAGCACAACCGCCAGACCGCCCAGCGCAACAAAACCCATGACACCAACATTGAACAGGCCGGCAAATCCCCATTGCAAGTTGACGCCGATGGCCATGATGGCCGAGATCAGCCCCATGTTCAGGATCAGGATCGCTGCGTTCCAGCTTTGGGTAAATCCGGTCAGCAGGATCAATCCAGCTACAACCACGAAAAGCAGCGTGTTTTTGACGGACTCGGTCATACCGCTTTCCCTTTAAACAGACCCGTAGGTTTGAACAGAAGCACGATCAGCAGGATGACAAAGCTGACGGCGAATTTGTAATCGGTGGACAGGAACTGGACCAATCCGGATGGTTCGAGGCCCTCGGGCGCAACGTATGTCAGCACTTTTTTCCACGCATAGGTGATCGTCACTTCGGAAAACGCGATGATGAACCCGCCTGCGATCGCGCCGAGCGGGTTGCCGAGGCCACCAACGATGGCAGATGCAAAGATCGGCAGCAGCAGCTGGAAATAAACGAAGGGCTTAAAGCTCTTGTCCAGCCCGTACAACACGCCAGCCGTGGTCGCCAGAGCTGCCACGATGATCCAAGTGATCATCACGACGCGTTCGGGGTTGATCCCCGAGAGCAGCGCCAGATCCTCGTTATCGGAATACGCGCGCATCGACTTGCCGGTACGCGTCTTGTTCAGGAACCAGAATAGCAGCGCCACGGCGACTACGGCGACGACCACGGTGATACCCTGAGAGGTCTTGATCGCAAGCCCTTCGCGCAGACCGGTCATTGCCTTGAAATCGCGAGCGGAAACAATGAATCGCGCGCCGTCTGAGAACCGCTGATCATCCGGCCCGATGACGAACCGCACAAGGCCGTTCATGATGAACATCACACCCATTGAGACGATCACAAGGATCACCGGCTTGGCCTTTTGCTCCCGATAGAACCGATACACCAGACGGTCGGTGATCAGCACCAGAACGATGCAGCCCAGTATCGCAAAGGGCAGGGCCAGCAGGGCGGTGGGCAGCGGGCCAAAACTTACCCCGGCGGCTTGCAGGCCCCAGGTGACCAGCACAGCAATCATCGCGCCAAAGGCCATCGTGTCACCATGGGCAAAATTCGAAAACCGCAGGATGCCGTAGATGAGGGTGACCCCCAGCGCCCCAAGAGCCAGCTGACTGCCGTAAGCAACCGCAGGCACGATGACAAAGTTTGCCAGCGCGACTAACGCATTCAATAAGTCCATTTGATCGTCTCGTTCTTTCGGGTGCGGCTTTATGGCATGCGTTTCGCCATATGCACAATCATTCCCGTGCGTTTTCTGACGGTAATTGGGGAAATTTCTGACCCGAAAACCACAATGTCAGCAACAGTTGCAATACCAGCGCCAACAGGGGTGTCTTTAAGAGGGTTCAGGTGGGGTCAGACCCGCCTGAACCTTTTGCCAATTTAGCCGGTATTGCGGAATTAAAGCATACCTAATCAGTTTACGGCGCAGGTGCCACGCTCATTGCGGCTGTTGGCGCCCGTCGCCCGGATTGCCAGAGCACCAGAAGTGTTGTTGACCGTGTAACCGATGCTACCCCCCTTGGCGAGCTGAAGGAATTCATTCGCACCGAGACCTTTGAAAACGTGCACTTCGGTCACTTCACCATCAACGCTCACAGTTCCCTTGGATTCGCCCTCGATGCGTTTCAGTGTGATCTTGGTGGGCGTGGCAAGAGGACTGCATTTACCGGACTTGCAAACCTCTTCAATCTGACACTCGTAAACAAACTCAGCTCCCGGCGTTTTCTGCGTTGTAGCCTGCGCAGCAGCGGGCAGGATCAAGGCAGCAAGAGCGGCCAGATGTTTCATAAAAGCTCTCCTAAAAGATGTTGGCCGATGGATCGGTCCGGTCGTGGTCAAAACGGACCTTCGAAGGCCCGGTTTCCGCGCCTGACTAGGCTGCGAAAATGGCGAGAATTGATCTTTCCGGGGTCAGAATTCTGAAGGGCAAAATTTATTGTGACCGGTGTCTGCAAAAATTGTGCATTGAAAAAACAGGATTAATTTCTTGCGGGCCGTCCGGTGACAGACGAGCATTACTGGTTCTGCCATGTTTCAGCCACATTGAAGCGCGGCGGATGTAACGTAAGCAGAATCTCTTTGTCACGAACCTGAAACAAGCGGAATCGTCTGAAGTGCCATTTCCTGAGAAACAAGGAGTTTCGGGCAGCGGTCGGTCTCACGCAACCTCAAGATGGAGTGATCCACCCGGAACTCGGCTTTGATCTCAACAGGATATCCCTAGTTTTCCAGAACGGCTCGCTCGGACTTGCGAAGCCCAAAGTACGGAATACGGATCGCGTTGCGATGTAAACCCAACGGGTCCGGGGAACAGAAAGGCAAGAAATGAAAAACGTGGCAATTTTGCTTTTGGGGTTGGCAGTGCCCGGTGTTGCGGCAGCTCAGAACGATCCTCTGAACGGAGAGGATTTCGTGGTGAACTGTACCTCGGACAGCACAGGTGGCGCGGTGACACTGGCGCGGTCGGGGGCAACGGATAAAGGTTTCATCGTAACGGATGAGGTCAAAGGTGAGGCCACGATCATTGGCGGGCTGAACTCGCTGACGTTCCTGCACATCAAAGACAAGGATGTGATTACCTTTGTCGTCGATTTTGAGAGCCTGAACTATGACATGTCAATCAAAGGTCCACATGCCGCGCAGGACTTTGGGTCTTGTGGTGATCCGATTGGGTGAGCGATCCCAAGCATCAACGCGGTGAAAACAGGGCTAAAAGCGGAACGTCCTGTTTTCCTTCTTCTTGGATTGGTTGGGAAGACAACCATGCGAGCAAGTTGAAACGAAAACGGAGAGCGGTATCAGGCGTTTTGTGGCTAGTACTAATTTGATCCGCCGAAGTTAGGACATTGTCCGTGCCACTGGGAAGTAACGAACTCTCCGAACATTGCTGTATGCCGAGAGTGAACGGCTGTCCCATCTTCCAACACGGACGTGGATTGAACTATTCCGCTCCCCGCGGGTTCAACGAAAGAAAAAGCTAGATCACCGGAAAGCGGCATGACCAGAACCAGATCTAAATTCCCTTGCATGTATGCTTGGCCTTGGTCGTCTAAAAAGAAAGTTAAGTTCATTTCCTTTCTTTCGCATCCTCCGGCTCGAGTGCACTCAGTATTGAACTTACAAACGAAGGATGTTGCTTGCGCTGCTAACATGCTGAGGCATCAACAATAGAAGCGCCGCTGTTGCTCTTCGCATCCTCAGCCCCCTAGGAAACTCTTCCGGACTTCTGGATCAGCCAACAGCTCCTTGCCCGTACCGGTATAGGCATTCCGCCCCTGAACCAGCACGTATCCCTTGTCCGCGATCTCCAGCGCCTGGCGGGCGTTCTGTTCAACCATCAGGATCGGCAGTCCGGTGCGAGAAACCTCGATGATCCGGTCAAACAGTTCATCCATCACGATGGGCGAAACACCTGCGGTCGGTTCATCCAGCATCAACACCTTGGGCTGTGTCATCAGCGCGCGACCGACGGCGACCTGTTGGCGCTGGCCACCCGAAAGCTCTCCGGCAGGCTGGTTGCGTTTGTCGCGCAGGATGGGGAAGAGATCATAGACCTGCTCCATCGTCTGGCTGATGTCGTCGCGCCGGATGAAAGCGCCCATCTCAAGGTTTTCTTCAACCGTCATCGACGTGAAGATGTTCGAGGTCTGCGGCACGAATCCCATGCCGCGGATCACGCGATCCTGCGGGGTGAGGTTGGTGATGTCCTCACCATCCAGCCGCACCGCGCCCGAGCGGACATCAAGCATGCCGAACACCGCCTTCATAGCGGTCGATTTGCCAGCTCCGTTGGGGCCCACGATGACCGCGATCTCACCTTTGTCGACGGCGATGGTGCAGTCGTGCAGGATGTCCGGCCCTTTGCCATAGCCGCCGGTCATGGTGTCGCCGATCAGAAAGGGGCCGCCTTCAACTCTGTGCGTTTTGCCGCTTTTCGTGTGCGCAGGCGTCATGGTGCCAACCCCGTGGGTATTGGTGATCGAGGCGTCCTTGTTGCCCTTGTCATCCTGATAGGGATTGTCGCTCATGCCCCGGCCTCCAGCTTGTCTTTGTTCTTCAGGCCGGTGCCCAGATAGGCCTCGATCACGTGCTCATTTGCCTTGATCTCGTCCAGAGTCCCCTCGGCCAGCACCTTGCCCTCGGCCATACAGATGACCGGGTCGCAGATCTTGCCGATGAAATCCATGTCGTGCTCGATAACGACGAAAGTATAGCCTCGCTCCTTGTTGAGGCGCAGGATCGTGTCGGCGATGGTCATCAGCAGGGTGCGGTTCACACCTGCGCCGACCTCGTCCAGGAACACGATCTTGGCGTCGACCATCATGGTACGGCCGAGTTCCAGCAGCTTTTTCTGACCACCCGAAACCTGACCCGCCTTGTGGTCGGCCAGATGTTCGATGGTCAGGAACTCCAGCACTTCATCAGCCTTGGCCTTCAAGGCGCGCTCTTCATCGGCGATGCGCTTGCGGCCGAACCATGTGTTCCACAACGATTCCCCGGATTGCGCGCCGGGGACCATCATCAGGTTTTCGCGGCAGGTCATCGACGAGAATTCGTGCGCGATCTGGAATGTCCGCAGCAGTCCCTTGTGGAACAGGTCATGCGGCGGCAGACCGGTGATTTCCTCACCATCCATGAACACCTTACCGCTGGTCGGTGGCAGAACGCCCGCGATCACGTTGAACAGAGTGGTTTTGCCAGCCCCGTTCGGACCGATCAGGCCCGTGATCGAACCTTTTTGGATTTCCAGCGACGCCCCATCCACCGCGTGAAACCCGCCGAAATGCTTGTGCACGTCCTCGACGACGATCATCTTTTCCCCTAGCCGCCGTTTTTCGGCGCTGTTGTCCCATCCCCGTTACAGAGGTGCGGCCTTTTTTCATTGAAACAGCCCGGACACAAGGCCCGGGCTGTTTGATTTTATGACGTTTGATACAGGATCAACGGAAGTTGACGGTTTCGTTCTTGCCGTCGGTCACTTCGATCTCGCGGTACGAACCCGCGCTTTCACCGGGGCCGATCAACTCAACGCCCGATGCGCCGACATAGTCGATGTCCTGACCCGCAGCCAGCAATTCCAGACCTTTAGCCAGTTCGCCCGGATAGATTTTCTCACCCGGAGCGTTGGCAACGTCCATGATTTTGGCGCCGTAGTCAGCAGGGTTGGTCGAACCTGCGGCCTGCATGGCCAGCATGAACAGAGCCGCGGCGTCATAGGATTCAGGCGAATAGGGCGACGATCCGTCAAAGCCTGCAGCCTCGGCCATGGCAAAGTACTTTTCAGCACCTTCACCGCCCGAACCGGCGATCTGACCGAACGAGCCGTTCAGGTCGGGGCCGACGTTTGAAGGCAGCGAGTCACCGATCATACCACCCGGCAGACCGAATGTGTCGAACGCACCGCTGTCCAGCGAGGACTGGATGATGCCCAGACCACCCTGGTCCAGATAACCTGCTACGACCAGAATGTCGCCACCGGCGGATGCCAGCGCGCCGACTTCAGCCGAATAGTCGGCTTTGCCGTCTTCGTGCGCGGCAACGATGGTGACTTCACCGCCGGCTGCTTCGAACGAGGACTGGATCGCGTCTGCCAGACCCTTGCCGTAGTCGTTGTTGGTGTAAGTCAGAGCGATCGAGTTGATGCCGCGGTCCTTCAGGATGTCGGCCATCACTTCGCCTTCACGCGCATCCGACGGAGCGGTGCGGAAGAACAGACCGTTGTCTTCCATGGTCGACAGGCCGGGCGAAGTCGCCGACGGCGAGATCATGACCATGCCGTTCGGAATCGCAACGTTCTGCAGGATCGCGCCGGTCACGCCCGAGCAGTCGCCGCCGATGATTCCGGCAACGCCGTCAGCAATCATGCGTTCGCCGTTCGAAGTCGCCAAACCATTGTCGATGCAGCCGGTGTCAGCGCGCGATGCAGTGACAGTCGAGCCATCCAGCAGTTTGCCGGATTCGGTGACTTCGGCCATCGCCAGTTCTGCGCCCGAACCCATGGCAGGTGCCAGCGATTCAATCGGGCCGGTGAACCCGAACAGAACGCCCAGAGTTACGTCTTCGGCCAGTGCCGGACCGGCCAGCAGAGCGGATGCTGCAGTTGCTGTAAGCAGCTTTTTCATATGGTTACTCCCTAATTGGAACGTATTCGTTCTGCGCACGACCCTAGGCAAGCTGTCTGGAAAAGAAAAGTCCTAACGCAAATGTGTTTTTGTCGGACATAATCCTATTTGTTTTGATGTGTTTGTCGCAGAATTCCGGAACTGGAGATTTATGATGATTAGGGCTGTTGCGATTCTGGTCCTGTCGGTTTTGGCCGCTCCCATCAATGCCGATGTCCTGCAAACCTCAGCCGGTGCGGTGCGTGTCACGTCGATGGTCGAGGGGTTGGATACGCCCTGGGCCATCGGGCTATTGCCTGACGGCGGTATCCTTGTGACCGAACGGGACGGGGAGCTTTTGCTTGTGTCGCAGGGAAACGCCAAACGCGTCGGCGGTGTGCCCAAAGTGGCGGCAAACGGGCAGGGCGGATTGCTGGACATTACTGTCGCCCTGGATTTTGCGCGAACCCGCGAAGTCTTTCTGACCTTTTCAAAGCCCCAAAGAGGCGGGGCTGGCACGGCTGTAGCCGTGGCACGCCTGTCGGAAAATGGGGACCGGCTGAACAACGTACGCGTTATTTTCGAAGCCGTTCCGGGCGGATCTACTGGTCGGCACTTTGGTTCGCGGGTCGTCGAGGCGCAGGACGGGACGCTTTTTGTCACAATTGGCGACCGCGGGGATCGTCCGACCGCGCAGGACAGGTCCAACCACATGGGGACGGTCATTCGCCTAAACCGGGACGGAACGGTGCCCGCTGACAACCCTTTCGTCGGTAAGTCGGGTATTCGGCCCGAAATCTGGTCATATGGACATCGGAACGCGCAAGGCGCAGGGCTGGACGGTCAGGGCCGCTTGTGGATCTCGGAACATGGTGCTCAGGGCGGCGACGAGGTGAATCTGATCCGTCCGGGCCGGAATTACGGCTGGCCGGTGATTTCTTACGGCGTGCACTATTCAGGACAAAAGATAGGCGAGGGCACTTCAAAACCGGGAATGGAGCAGCCAGAGCATTACTGGGATCCCTCCATCGCTCCGTCCGGGCTGATGGTTTACTCTGGTAAGCTGTGGCCGGAATGGAGAGGTGACATCTTCGTCGGTTCCCTCAAATTCGACTATATCGCACGGCTTGAAGGGGCGCCCCTGCGCGAGGTTGAACAGATCAAGGGCCCCGAAACCGAGCGTGTGCGCGACATCGTCGAAGCCGCTGACGGGTCGATCTGGTTTATTTCCGTGGGACAGGGGGCCATCTATCGCATGACCCCCGGATAGGCGCGGATCAGACCGAAAGCCGCCCGCTTTGCGCACCACGCTCTCGGTAGGGCGTGGTGTTGTAATGTGCCCGGTAGCATTTCGAGAAATGACTCGGCGAGGCAAATCCGCAGGCCAGCGCGACGTTGATAACGCTCATATCCGTTTGCATCAGCAGGTTACGCGCTTTGTGCAGTCGCAGTTCCATGTAGTAGCGCTTGGGCGAGCGGCTGAGGTATCGGCGGAACAAACGTTCCAGCTGTCGCGTGGACATACCGACATCCTTGGCCAAAATCGAAGGCGAGATCGGCTCTTCGATATTCTTTTCCATCATCAGGATAACCTGGCTCAGTTTTGGATGCCGCACGCCGATCCGTGTTGGCGTCGACAGGCGCTGCGTATCCTGATCGGTGCGGATCGATGAATAGATCATCTGATCCGCCACCGCATTCGCCAAATCCTCACCAAAGTCGTCGGCAATGATCTTGAGCATCAGGTCAATTGAGGACGTTCCGCCTGCCGTCGTCATCCGGTTGCCGTCGATCTGGAAGACGGATTTTGTCAGTTCGACCTCATCGAATTCCTCGATGAAACTGTCCGAGTTTTCCCAGTGAATTGTGGCGCGCTTGCCGTCGAGCAACCCGGCTTTGGCCAAGGTATAAGCCGCTGTACACAATCCGCCGATGCGCAGTCCGCGACGCGCCTCTCGGCGGACCCAGTTCAGGATTTTCTTGGTTGTCGCCAATTGTACGTCTACGCCGCCGCAGATCAACACAACGTCGTCGCGCTGCAATTCGATGAGGTCGGCATCCAGGCTGAATGTGGTCCCGGCAGAACAACTGACCATCTCACCACCTTCGCCAGCCAGCGTCCATGTATAGAGCTCTTTGTCCGCCATCCGGTTGGCAATGCGAAGACTGTCCAATGCAGATGCAAAAGACAGCAAAGAGAACTTGTCCAGGAGGACAAAGACGAAATGGCGAGGATTGGCCTCAGTGCCGTCCACTGTGACAACTTGGCGTTGCTCTTGCATGGCTTGGTGTCCTTGATTCGGCGCCGTGTTACGTGGCGTCCGGCGTCAGTATTATCAGCCACCATGACCAAAGCTTGTTTCCGACGTCAAGGGGCGCAAAAGGGATATGGTCAGTCTTCATTGCATTTTGTATAGAGACCACCTGACTACTTCAGCGGAGATCAAAGCTATGACCGAATGGCAAAAAACGAACTGGCGCAATAAGCCCCGGGTTCAGATGCCAGAGTATACCGACGCGGCCGCATTGGCCAAAGTCGAGGCTCAGCTTTCACAGTATCCGCCGCTGGTCTTTGCAGGCGAAGCACGGCGTCTCAAGCAACATCTTGGTGCCGCCGGTCGCGGCGAGGCCTTCCTGTTGCAGGGCGGGGATTGTGCTGAAAGCTTTGAACAATTCAGCGCGGACGCGATCCGCGACACCTTCAAGGTGATGCTGCAGATGGCGATGGTTCTGACCTATGGCGCCAAGGTGCCTGTGGTCAAAGTGGGCCGCATGGCGGGCCAGTTTGCCAAACCGCGCAGCGCGCCGACAGAGGTTGTGGATGGCGTGGAGCTGCCCAGCTACCGCGGTGACATCATTAACGAACTGGCGTTCACGCCAGAAGCGCGCATTCCGAATCCCGGAAAGATGCTGCAGGCCTATACTCAGGCAGCGGCCACGTTGAACCTGTTGCGCGCCTTCTCGACCGGTGGTTTCGCCGATATGAGTATGGTGCATTCGTGGACCCTGGGCTTTACCGATGAGCAGGATGTTCAGAAGTACTCGGAAATTGCCGACCGTATTCAGGACACGATCGACTTCATGAATGCTGCTGGCATCACGGCCGATACCACGCATGAGTTCTCGACCGTGGAGTTCTACACCAGCCACGAGAGCCTGCTTCTGGAATATGAAGAGGCGCTGACCCGTCTTGATTCGACCTCCGGCAACTGGTTGGCTGGCTCGGGTCACATGATCTGGATCGGCGACCGTACGCGTCAGCCGGACGGCGCACATGTCGAATTCTGCAGCGGCGTGCTGAACCCAATCGGCCTGAAATGTGGTCCGACCACGACCGCCGAAGACTTAAAGGTTCTGATGGCCAAGCTGAACCCGGAAAACGAAGAGGGTCGCCTGACCCTGATCGCACGGTTCGGTGCAGGCAAAGCAGGTGAGCATCTGCCGCGTCTGGTCAAGGCTGTGAAGGAAGAAGGCGCAAAAGTCACTTGGGTCTGCGATCCAATGCATGGCAACACGATCAAGTCGGCGACCGGGTACAAAACCCGTCCGTTCGACTCGGTCCTGCGCGAGGTGCGCGATTTCTTCGGTGTACATCAGGCCGAGGGCACCGTTCCCGGTGGCGTGCATTTCGAGATGACCGGTCTGGACGTCACCGAGTGCACCGGCGGTGTGCGCGCCGTGACCGAAGAAGACCTGTCGGATCGCTACCACACAGCCTGCGACCCGCGTCTGAACGCCTCGCAGTCGCTGGAGCTGGCCTTCCTGGTTGCGGAAGAACTGACCAACCTGCGCCGTGATCGCAACAAGCGCGCGGCCAGCTGATATCAGTTGAAGAGGATTGGCAGGGTGCATGGTAACGCAGCCTGTCCGGTGAGATGCAAAAACCACGAAGACCTGTCGCGATAATCGCGGCAGGTCTTTGATTTTGTAGTGTATTGCCCACTCAATAGTGTCCAACGGCAATCTGTAATGTCTGTTAGTGCATACAGCAGAACGCGCCGTGTTTTACATCCTTCATCATCGTGTCAAAATCCTCGCCGCGCATCTCAATCAGAGTTTTGTGATCTCCCGCCTCAAACCAGATTTTATCAAGCCCGGTTAGGCTGTTATCAACGACGGTCGGAACATCATAAGCATCACCTACCGGAGGGACTGCTCCGAGGGCGCAATCATCAAACAGATCGCGCATTTCAGATTCCGGTGCCAAACCAAGGCGGCGGTTCATCATTGATTGCAAGGCGGTCAGATCGACCTGATGATTGCTGGGCAGAACAGCCAGCATCGGTCCTTCTTCCATATGAATGAGAACGGATTTGGCCAGGTGATCGCCGGGGACATGCGCCGCTTCGGCGCATTCGCTGGCAGTTGCCGCATATGGGTGCGTGATAGTGTCAAAAGGAAGCCCTTGGGCGTCCAGATGGTGTTTCAAGCGAGTTGCAATAGTCATGGTGCCCTCCGTGTCATCGAAGGCGTCCCGGCCGCAGAACCTGCCACGGTGCGCGCCCAGGGCGCGAATTGGTATGTGAGTTTACATTTTGCGCCTGTTGCGCGGCTCGGGCAAGGGGGTAGGGTCCCTGGCGCAACAAAATACGTTTGGTAGGGTCCGCCATCGGAAAGGCCGGTTTTTTTCGGCTTTCAATCCTTGCGGGACACGACCAGCCGCAGATGCGACCCAGGTCGTTTGAATTGCCTTTGCTCTTCCGCAAAACCGGCTTCAACGGGTTGGGGCTGCGGTTTCGGCACCTGCACGTCCGAAACGGGACGTAAGTTGATATCCGAAATAGTGAACCGCCGGGGCGTAGCGCCAATTGTGCCGTCGCTGACCATGACGCCCAGGATCCGGCTGACATCGCCCAGGTCGCTTTTTAGCGGCAGCAGGATCATTCGCGCCTGCAGTTGAACGCGGCCAAGTTTGCCCGACGATTCAAGGCTCAGGTTTGCGATCGCTGGCTGGGCGAAGACCTGCTCTAGAACGTTCTTGACCTGATCGCGCACTGCGGGTTCGAAAAAGGCGGTCAGGGGCATGCCGCGAACTTCCATTCCGGCAAGTTTGTTCAAATGGCTGCCTGCCAGACGAAACCTTGCCAGACCAGGGGCGATGCGTTCCAGAACAAACGTGTATTCCAGAATGTTCTCAAGCCCGCGCGGGTCGATTTGCGAACGCATGGGAACGTCGTCACCTGACAAGAGCGCCGTCCAATACGCCTCGGCCTGTCGGATGGGCGAGAGGCTGCGCCCGCTGTCAAAACGATCCATAGCGACGATCTTTCCAAAACTTGACCCGGAACCGTTCCCGAAAAAGGTTTTCATTTTCATCACCCTGGCGTCTATCGACCGTCATTTTCATAAAATGCGAAATACCGGGGACTTCTTTCAGAGACCAGCCTTCGCAATGGTAAGATAGACGCGGGTTGATTCAATTTTGGAGCAAATCTTTAACGAATGGTTAATGACTGGCGCACAAAGGCAGAGTCAGCAAACACTTGCCCTGTGTCCATTGTTGGCATTAGGTGCGCTCAGCAAACGGGATCGGGCAGCTTTAGGAAGGGCAGGCATGATAAAATCCATGACCGGATTCGCCTCGGGTAAAGGGGCGTTTGGACCTCATAGCTGGACGTGGGAGTTGCGTAGCGTGAACGGCAAAGGGCTGGACATGCGTCTGCGTGTGCCCGAGTGGCTTACCGGGCTTGAGGCCGCGTTGCGGGCCGACATGTCGAAACAGCTGAGCCGAGGCAATGTCACGCTGTCCTTACGTCTGAGCCGCGATGAATCCGAACCAGACATGGTGTTGAATGAGGTGGCGATGGGCGCGGTTCTGGACGCCGTGGCGCGGACGCAAGAGATGGCCGCTGCGCGGGAGGTATCCCTGGCCCCATCCACAGCCGCTGATCTGATTTCCCTAAAGGGGATGATGGACGCAGGCAGTGACGTGGATGATCCGGCACCGCTGGTCGCGCACCTGACCTCAGAATTTGCCGGGTTGTTGTCCGATTTCATCGAGATGCGTCAAACCGAGGGGCGCGCGCTTGCCGCCGTTCTGGATGAGCAGCTTGATCAGGTCGCCACGCTGACCGCTCAGGCGGCAAAGTTGGCAGAACAGCGCAAGGACAAGATGGCCGAAGCGTTGCGCGATAACTTGGCGCGTGTGCTGGACAACGCCCAAGGGGCTGACCCCGACCGCGTCGCGCAAGAACTGGCGCTAATTGCTGTCAAAGCGGATATCACCGAAGAGATCGACCGCTTGAAGGCGCATGTTGTGGCCGCGCGGGATCTGTTGGCGCAAGGCGCACCGGTCGGGCGCAAGCTGGATTTCCTGATGCAGGAGTTCAACCGCGAGGCCAATACGCTGTGTTCGAAAGCACAAAGCGCCGACCTGACGGCGGTTGGTCTTGAGTTGAAGGCCGTAATAGATCAGATGCGCGAGCAAGTGCAGAACGTGGAATAACGACAGGAGCGCCCAAATGGCGGATCGACGCGGCCTACTAATCATTCTGTCCTCACCTTCGGGGGCCGGTAAATCGACCTTGGCCAAGCGGCTGATGCAGTGGGATTCGGAACTTGAGTTCTCGGTCTCGGCCACCACGCGGGCACCGCGTCCCGGCGAAGAACATGGGCGCGAATACTACTTCCTGAGTGAAGATGCGTTCCGCCAGCAGGTGTCCGAAGGACAGATGTTGGAACACGCACATGTGTTCGGCAATTTCTACGGCTCTCCTGCAGGGCCTGTTCGCGACTCGATTAATACTGGCAAGGACGTTCTGTTTGACGTGGACTGGCAGGGTGAGGTGCAAATCCGCAACTCAGACCTGGGTAAGCACGCCCTGTCGATCTTTATCCTTCCGCCGTCTATCCCCGAACTGCGCCGCAGGCTCGAAAGCCGCGGACAGGACAGCGAAGACGTGATCGCCAAGCGGATGCTGAAAAGCTGGGATGAGATCAGCCACTGGGGCTATTACGACTACGTGTTGATCAATGATGATCTGGACGCCACCGAGGAAAAGCTGAAAACCATCGTCAGCGCCGAGCGTATGCGCCGGATCCAGCAACCTAAACTGCAGAACCACGTCCGCACGCTGCAAAACGAATTCGAAGGTTTGTCATGACGATTTACGCTCTGGGCAATCACACACCGCAAATCCACGAAGACACATGGGTTGCACCGGACGCCAACCTGATCGGGAAAGTCGTGCTGGAGCAGGGGGCCTCGGTCTGGTTCGGCTGCACGATACGCGCAGATCACGAAGAGATCCGTGTGGGCGAGGGCAGCAATGTTCAGGAAAACTGCGTCATGCATATCGACGCCGGATACCCTCTGACCATTGGCAAGAATTGCACCATTGGTCACAAGGTCATGCTGCACGGCTGTACAATCGGCGAGAACACACTGATCGGGATGGGCGCGATTGTTCTGAACGGGGCGAAGATCGGGAAAAACTGCCTGATCGGTGCCGGGGCGCTGATTACCGAAGGCAAAGAGATCCCTGATAATTCTCTGGTCATGGGCTCTCCGGGTAAGATCGTGCGGGAGTTAGACGAGGCGGCGGCGAAAAAAATCACGCTCAGCGCGTTGCACTATCAACAGAACATGCGCGCGTTCAGGGATATGTTGAAACTCGTGCCTTAGCGCGATCCCAACTGGTTCAAGAGAATTCAGACATGCCAAACGACCTGCTTGCTGAAATCGTGTCGGCCATCCCGATGCCTGCCCTCATGGTGGATCAAACCGAACGCATCATCGCCGCCAATACCGATGCCCGGACAATGCTGGGACAGAATATCGAAGGTCGGCATTTCGCGACGATCCTCCGGCAGCCTCAGGTCATCGACGCGATGGAACAAAGCCTGCGCAGCAAAGGGCCGGCCAAAACCCGGCACCTCGGCAATGATGGGGCTCAGGATACCACGTTCGAAGTTCAGTGCCGTTACATGAACGGCGTGGGTGCCGTGGATGGCGGCGCAGTCATGGCGGTGTTTCAGGACATAACGCATCTGGAACAGGCCGGGCAGATGAGGCGCGATTTCGTGGCGAATGTCAGTCATGAATTGCGCACGCCATTGACGGCTCTCATGGGATTCATTGAAACCCTGCGAGGCCCCGCGCGCGATGATGAGGCCGCGAGAGACCGGTTTCTTCAGATCATGACCGACGAGGCCAATCGCATGAATCGGCTGGTGGGCGATTTGCTGTCGCTGAACCGCGTTGAAAGCGAAGAACGCGTCAGGCCCAAAGAGCAGCTTGAACTGACCGGGTTGTTGCAATCGACTTTGACTTCGCTGCGACCTCTGGCCGAGAAGGCAGGTGTGGACCTTACGCTTGATGCGTCATGCGGGCCGATCACGTTGACCGGTGATAGCGATCAACTGCGTCAGGTCTTCACCAATCTGATCGAGAACGCGATCAAATACGGCGGCAGTGGAGGAGTTGTGGACGTGCGCGTCGTGTCATCCGAACGGGACACTGCCATGCGCGGCCCGGCGGTTCGGGTTCAGATCGCTGACAAAGGGCCGGGAATCGACGCCGTTCATCTGCCGCGCCTGACCGAGAGATTCTATCGGGCAGATAGCCACCGATCTCGGGAACTGGGTGGTACGGGGCTGGGCCTTGCAATCGTAAAACACATCGTGAACCGCCACAGGGGCCGCTTGCGTGTCGAAAGTGATCTGGGCAAAGGCTCTGTTTTTACGGTGATATTGCCGCGGTGACCGCGGACGTTTCGCCTGGAAACAATTCTCGGTGCTGACCCCCTACGCCTCGTCAAGTTAAGAAATACTAAGTAATTTGTGACTTGTCATAAAACCGTTACGTACTTGTCACAAAAGGCTTACCGACGCCTCTTAGGGGTTCGCCCCAAGATCATCATGGGGGTGATCAGAATTTACCTTTCTCAAGGAGACTGAAATGTCCTTTGTAAAACTGTCGGCTTCGGCGCTTACCATTGCTGCTGTATCGGCCACCGCGGCCGCTGCTCGTGACCAGGTTCAGGTTGCTGGTTCGTCAACCGTGCTGCCTTACGCTTCGATCGTTGCAGAAGCCTTCGGTGAAAACTTTGACTTCCCGACGCCGGTTGTTGAATCGGGCGGTTCGTCGGCCGGTCTGAAGCGTTTCTGTGAAGGTGTTGGCGAAAACACCATCGACGTTGCGAACGCATCGCGCCAGATCCGTGAAAAAGAAATCAAAGCCTGTGCTGAAAACGGCGTTACCGACATCATCGAAGTTCAGATCGGTTATGACGGCATCGTTTTCGCATCCGACATCAACGGCAACTCGTTCGAATTCACACCGGAAGACTGGTACAAAGCCCTGTCCGCTCAGATCGTTGTTGATGGTGAACTGGTCGACAACCCGAACAAAACCTGGGCCGACGTCAACCCCGCGTTCCCGGCGCAGCCGATCGCAGCTTTCATCCCGGGCACCAAGCACGGTACCCGTGAAGTGTTCGAAGACAAGGTGATCCTAGCCGGTTGTGAGCACCTGGGCGACTTCGACGTCTACAAAGCTGCCAACGGCGACGACAAGAAAGCTGCCGAAAAAGCCTGTATCGCTCTGCGTACCGATGGCGTTTCGGTCGACATCGACGGCGACTACACCGAAACTCTGGCCCGTATCGACAGCAACAAGGACGGCATCGGCGTCTTTGGTTTGGCGTTCTACGAGAACAACACCGACAAGCTGCAGGTTGCGACCATGTCCGGCATCGTTCCGTCGACCGAGTCGATCGCATCCGGTGAATATCCGGTTTCCCGCCCGCTGTTCTTTTACGTGAAGAAAGCCCACATCGGCGTGATCCCAGGCCTGAAAGAATATGCTGAGTTCTTCGTCGCCGACGAGATCGCTGGCCCCGACGGCCCGCTGGCAGAATACGGCCTGGTATCCGACCCTGAACTGGTCAAGGTACAGGAAGCTGTTGCCAACGAAACCGTACTGGGCGGCGGTTCCTAATCACCCTTGCTAACCGAACCGGGGCGTTTTATGCGCGCCCCGGTTCTTTTTGACTCCATCTCTGCCATCCCCACGGAGTTCTCATGGCGTTATCCTGGCTGTTGCTTATCCTGCTTGCGCTGGCAGTGATCGGATACTTTGCGGGTCGGTCCCGCGCATTGGCAAGCGCGGGAGGAGACGCCCGCGATTTGCATTCTCTGCCATCTTACTACGGCTACAACGTTGCGCTGACGGCTCTGGTTCCCGCAGTTGGGGTGCTGATCGTCTGGCTTCTTGCCCAACCGATGATCGTGAACAGCACGGTATCCGGACTTATTCCCGATCAAGCGATCCCCGAAGGGTCTGATCGCGGTCTGATCATGAGCGAGGTGCGCCGTGTCGCCTATGGCCTGGACGGCGCCGTTGCCAGTGGTGCAATGACCGAAGCTCAGGCTCAGGATGGCAGCGCTGATATCGAAATCCTGACCAAAACGCTGAAAGATGCAGGGCAGGTTCTGACGCAGGACATAACACAGCCCATTCTGGTGGCGGCGCAGAAATTCCGCAGCATGACATCGACCGGGACCGTCGCGATGCAAGTCGTCGTACTAGCTCTGGCGTTGCTTGGTGCGGCTTTTGCTTATGTGCGCACGCACAAGGAATTCCGGGCCCGCAACGTGGTCGAGCAGGGCGTTCTGGCGCTGTTACTGTTGGCCGCGTCAATCGCGATCCTGACGACGGTCGGAATCGTTCTGTCGATGCTTTTTGAGACCATGAACTTCTTCCAGCTGCACTCTTGGAAGGATTTCTTCTTCGGCAGCACCTGGGCCCCGAACTTCCGCGGCGGCAGCGAGCTGTCGATCCTGCCGCTGTTGTGGGGAACCTTGTATATTTCGCTGATCGCATTGCTGGTAGCCGTGCCGATTGGCCTGTTTGCTGCGATTTACCTGTCTGAGTATGCCTCGGGCGCGACACGCTCCATCGCCAAGCCTCTGCTTGAAATCCTCGCCGGTATCCCGACCATCGTTTATGGTCTGTTCGCTTTGCTGACCGTTGGTCCGGCGCTTGTTTCGATGTTTGGCCAGGGCGGCACACTGGGTGTGGGCTGGATGGCCAGTTCCAACGCGGTTCTGACCGCCGGGCTGGTGATGGGTATCATGCTGATCCCGTTTGTCTCGTCGCTGTCGGATGACATCATCAACGCAGTACCGCAATCCATGCGCGACGGCTCGCTTGGCCTTGGTGCAACACATTCGGAAACCGTGCGCAACGTGATCCTGCCCGCTGCGCTGCCGGGCATCGTCGGGGCTGTTCTGCTGGCCGCCAGCCGCGCCATCGGTGAAACAATGATCGTTGTGATGGCCGCCGGTGCGATCGCCAAGTTTTCGGGCAACCCGTTCGAGGCGATGACGACCATCACCACGCGGATCGTCAGCCAGTTGACCGGAGACACCGACTTTGCCAGCCCCGAAACGCTGGTGGCGTTTGCGCTAGGTTTGACCCTGTTCATCATCACGCTGGGGCTGAATATCTTCGCCCTCTACATCGTACGCAAATACCGGGAGCAGTACGAATGACCGATATTTCCCAAACACCTGGCGCTGCTCCGACCGCGAAACCCAAGGGTGGTTCGCTGTTCGAAAAGGACGCGCGCACCAAGCGGCGCAATGCGGCTGAAAGCCGGTTCAAGATGTACGGCATCGCCGCAATCGGTATCGGGCTGCTGATGCTGGTCGTTCTGGTGACGAACATCGTGACCGCCGGTACCGGGGCCTTTCAGCAAACCTATCTTGAGCTGGATGTCGACCTGAAGGCAGACAAGCTGGACAAGAAGGGCAACCGCAATATCGAGGATATCAAGAAGGTTTCGACCTTTGGTTATGCGCCTCTGATCGCGTCTGCGCTGGAATCCGAAGTTGCAAAACTTGGTATTCAGACCGATTTGTCGGCCAAGGACATGGGCAAGATCCTGTCCAAGGCGGCACAGGCCGAATTGCGGAACTACGTCATCGCCAACCCTGATGAGATCGGTAACACGGTCAGCTTCCGCTTTCTCACCAACAGCCGCGTCGATGGATACATGAAAGGTCGCGTAACCCGCGACTCGATTGCCAATGATAAGAGCATCTCGGTCGAACAACTTGATTTTGTTGACCAGTTGCGCAACGCCGGTGTTCTGTACAAGGCGTTCAACCCCGACTTTATCCTTGGTGCTGATGCCTCTGACCAACGGCCCGAGGCTGCAGGTATCGGTGTGTCCATGCTGGGTTCTCTGTTCATGATGTTTGTGGTGCTGGCGCTGGCCTTGCCGATTGGCGTAGCAGCCTCGATTTACCTCGAGGAATTCGCACCGCAGAACCGACTGACCGACATCATCGAGGTCAACATCTCGAACCTAGCTGCCGTTCCATCCATTGTTTTTGGTATTCTGGGTTTGGCCGTCTTCATCAACTACATGCACCTGCCGACATCCGCACCGCTGGTGGGCGGTCTGGTGCTGACGCTGATGACCTTGCCGACGATCATTATCTCGACCCGCGCGTCGCTTAAGGCGGTCCCACCGTCGATCCGCGATGCGGCGCTTGGGGTAGGGGCCTCGAAAATGCAGGCCGTATTCCACCACGTTTTACCGCTGGCCGCACCCGGCATCCTGACCGGCACCATCATTGGTTTGGCGCAGGCATTGGGCGAAACTGCTCCGCTGTTGCTGATCGGGATGGTTGGATTCATTGCCTCGAACCCGCCCGACGGGATCGTCGCGGGCTTCCTGTCCCCGAACTCGGCCATGCCGGCGCAGATCTACGAATGGTCCAAGCGCGCCGATCCGGCCTTTTACGAACGCGCATGGGGGGGCATCATCATTCTGTTGATCTTCCTTGTCACAATGAACACGATTGCGGTCATCCTGCGCCGCCGCTTCGAACGCCGCTGGTAAGTGGAGGCTATAATGAACGATATGACACGAGTGGAGAGAACCGTGGACTCCAAAGCTATCAAGATTGCCGCAAAAAAGGTTCAGGTCTATTACGGTGAGACGCACGCCATCAAAGACGTGGACGTCGAGATTGAAGACAAAACCGTAACGGCCTTCATCGGCCCGTCCGGCTGCGGCAAGTCCACTTTCCTGCGCTGCTTGAACCGGATGAACGACACGATCGACATCTGCCGCGTCAAGGGCGATATCCTGCTGGATGGCGAGGACATCTATGACAAGCGGGTCGACCCGGTGCAGCTGCGCGCCAAGGTTGGAATGGTTTTCCAAAAGCCGAACCCGTTCCCCAAGTCGATCTATGACAATGTCGCATATGGCCCACGCATCCACGGCCTTGCCAAGAACAAAGCCGAATTGGATGAAATCGTTGAAAAATCCCTGCGCCGAGGCGCCATCTGGGATGAGGTCAAGGACCGTCTGGACGCCCCGGGCACAGGTCTTTCGGGCGGTCAGCAACAGCGTCTGTGCATCGCGCGGGCGATTGCAACCGCACCCGAGGTCCTGTTGATGGACGAGCCGTGCTCGGCCCTGGATCCGATTGCGACGGCTCAGGTCGAGGAACTGATCGACGAACTGCGCTCACGCTATTCGGTGGTGATCGTGACCCACTCGATGCAGCAGGCCGCACGGGTCAGCCAGAAGACGGCGTTCTTCCACTTGGGCAACTTGGTCGAGTTTGGCGAAACGGGGCAGATCTTTACCAACCCCGAAGATCCCCGCACGGAAAGCTACATTACCGGCCGTATCGGCTGAGGACAGGTATTTGAACATGACCGAACAACATATTGCATCCGCATTCGACCGCGACCTGGAAGCGGTACAGGCCCATATCATGAAGATGGGTGGGTTGGTCGAAGCCGCGATCATGAATTCCGCGCGCTCGCTTGAGTCCCGCGACGAGGAACTGGCCCAAGAGGTGCGTCAGGGCGACAAGGCCATCGACGCGCTTGAGGACCTCATCAACGAGGAAACAGCCCGGCTGATTGCGCTGCGTGCTCCTACGGCGAGTGACCTGCGTCTGGTTCTTTCGGTACTGAAAGTGTCGGCAAACCTGGAACGCATTGGGGACTATTCCAAAAACATCGCCAAGCGAACCACGGTTCTGGTCAATGCAGGCGAGATTAACGGCAGCGCTGCAGCCCTGCGCCGCATGGCGCGCGAGGTCGAGCGGATGCTGCGCGACGCTCTGGACGCCTACATCCAGCGGGACGCCGAACTGGCCGCTGACGTGATTGACCGGGATGAGGAAGTCGATCAGATGTACAATGGTCTGTTCCGTGAATTTCTGACCTTCATGGCCGAAGACCCGCGGAACATTTCGTCCTGCATGCATCTGCATTTCATCGCCAAGAACATTGAGCGTATGGGCGACCACGTCACCGCCATAGCCGAGCAGGTTGTTTATCTGGTCACCGGCGAGCGCCCGACCGAAGCGCGGCCCAAGGCCGATATCACGTCGCAATCCGCATAGGAGATTACGGATATGTCTGCGGATCAACCAACTGTTCTGGTTGTCGAGGATGAACTGGCGCAGCGTGAAGTGCTGGCCTACAACCTCGAGGCAGAAGGCTTTCGGGTTTCCAAAGCGGCCAACGGCGAAGAGGCACTGCTGCTGGTAGATGAAGATAGTCCTGACATTATCGTTCTCGATTGGATGATGCCGAACCTCAGCGGGATTGAGGTCTGCCGCCGGCTGAAAACACGGCCTGACACGCGCGCGATCCCGATCATCATGCTCTCGGCACGATCCGAAGAGGTCGACAAGGTGCGCGGTCTTGAAACTGGTGCCGATGACTATGTGGTCAAACCGTACTCGGTCGTTGAGTTGATGGCGCGCGTACGTACTCAACTGCGTCGGGTTCGTCCGGCGACTGTTGGAATCCGGTTGGAATACGGTGATATCATTCTGGACTCGGAAACTCACAAGGTCAGTCGCAACAGCAAGCCTTTGAAACTGGGTCCGACCGAATTCCGCCTGCTGAGCACGTTTATGGAAAAACCCGGACGCGTCTGGAGCCGCGAGCAATTGCTGGATCGTGTCTGGGGCCGGGATATCTATGTCGATACCAGAACGGTTGATGTTCACATCGGCCGCCTGCGCAAGGCTCTGACCCAGCACGGCGGCGAGGATCCGGTTCGGACAGTCCGCGGTGCCGGTTACGCGCTGGGGTAAGCGAACGGGGCAGGGCGCGCCCCGTTCTATGAGGTTTACTCATGGTTAGATGCGAAACTCTGACTGTTTTTTGCGTTTCTGGCGGGTTACTTTGCGGCAAAGCTGACTAAGCGGAGAAGCAAGATGAACGCCCCTGACACAAAACCGACTTTGCGCGCCAAAGATGCACCTGATATGGGATCGTTCACATGGGACGATCCGTTTCGCCTTGCGGATCAGCTGACCGAAGATGAGCGTATGATTGCGGCAAGCGCAAATGCATACGCGCAGGAAAAGCTTCAGCCCCGGGTTTTGGAAGCTTTTCAGAAAGAAGAGACCGATCCGGAAATTTTCCGCGAGATGGGCGAAATGGGCCTGTTGGGCACCACGATCCCCGAGGAATATGGCGGTCTGGGCTCAGGTTACGTGTCCTACGGATTGGTCGCGCGCGAGGTTGAGCGTGTCGACTCCGGCTATCGATCAATGATGTCGGTGCAAAGCTCGCTGGTGATGTATCCGATCTATGCCTATGGCAGCGAAGAACAGCGTCGGAAATACCTTCCGAAACTGGCCAGTGGTGAATGGGTCGGCTGCTTTGGCTTGACCGAACCAGACGCAGGTTCCGATCCCGCCGGAATGAAAACCCGCGCCGAGAAAATCGACGGTGGCTACCGGCTGACCGGCAGCAAGATGTGGATCTCGAACTCGCCAATTGCGGACGTATTTATTGTCTGGGCCAAATCTGATGCCCATGACGGCAAGATCCGCGGCTTTGTTCTTGAAAAAGGCCTCAAGGGTCTGAGCGCGCCAAAGATTCAGAATAAAATGAGCCTGCGTGCGTCGATCACCGGTGAGATTGTGTTGGACGGCGTCGAAGTGGACGAGGGTGCGTTGCTGCCTCACGTGCAGGGCCTCAAAGGTCCTTTCGGATGCCTTAACCGTGCGCGTTATGGCATCAGCTGGGGCGTCATGGGCGCCGCCGAATCCTGCTGGCATGGCGCTCGCCAGTACGGGCTGGATCGCAAACAGTTCAACAAGCCCTTGGCACAGACACAACTATTCCAGCGCAAACTGGCAGACATGCAGACTGAGATCGCGCTGGGTCTTCAAGCCAGCCTTCGTGTTGGTCGTCTGATGGATGAAGCCGAAGCCGCGCCCGAAATGATCTCAATCGTCAAGCGCAACAACTGCGGCAAGGCATTGGACATCGCTCGGATGGCGCGTGATATGCACGGCGGCAACGGTATCTCTCTGGAGTTCCAAGTGATCCGCCATATGGTCAATCTGGAAACCGTGAACACGTATGAAGGCACACACGACGTTCACGCGCTGATCCTGGGGCGGGCGCAGACCGGGCTGCAGGCCTTCTACTAGGATATTTCAGATATCGTGTAATCGGTATTATGTATAAAAATAGCTGTGCGATTAGGGCTTTTCTCTAATCGCCAGTGCCTTACGATACTTTCCTAAACGCCTGAATGGAGTTTTGGATGAAGTTGAATGGTAAGACAGTGGTCGTAACCGGCGCAGCCAACGGCATTGGCAAAGGCCTTGCAACCCGGTTCGCGCATGAAGGTGCTACTGTCGTATGCGCAGATATCGAAGCGGATGCTGCGATATCTGTGGCCCAGGAAATCGGCGGTCACGCAGTTTCTTGCGACGTTTCTGACGAAAGCAGCATCAAAGCGCTGATTGATCACGTCGAAGATAAGATCGGCCCGGTTGATCTGTTTTGCGCAAATGCTGGTATTCTTACACTCGGTGGTCTCGACGTGCCGGATGAAGATTGGGATCGGATCTGGAAGATCAATGTCATGTCCCATGTCTGGACAGCGCGGCACCTGGTTCCACGTATGATTGCTCGCGGCGGCGGTTACATCATGACCACGGCCTCGGCGGCTGGATTGCTGAACCAACCCGGCGCTGCGCCATACGGGGTTTCAAAGCACGCTGCCGTTGGTTTCGCTGAATGGCTGTCTCTGACGTATGGCCATAAAGGCCTGCGCGTGTCCGTTCTGTGTCCACAAGCGGTTCGATCTGAAATGACGCGCGGCTTTGAGGACTCGGTCGCGTCTATCGACGGAATGCTGGAACCCGAGGACGTTGCCCAAGCCTGTGTTGAAGCGATTGAGGCAGAACAGTTTCTGGTGCTGCCACATCCGCAGGTGTTGGACTATATGAGGCACAAAACCGGGGATTATGATCGCTGGCTGGGCGGAATGCGTAAGCTAAATCAACAGTTTACCGAAGGCGGCTAAGGCTTTTTCTGCGCCTTGCGCATCAGACCTTCCTGAGTGACCGATGCCACTAGCGTGCCGTCCTGAGCGTAAATGGACCCTCTGTTAAAGTTGCGCCCTCGCCCGGTCCAAGGTGAATCCATAGAATATAGATGCCAATTCTCGAAGTGGATCGGAGCGTGAAACCACATCGCGTGATCCAGGCTGGCGGCATTGACTTCGCCGGTAAACCAGCTCAGCCCGTGTGGGCGCATACCAGAACCCATGAGATACATGTCCGAAGCGTAGGTCAGCAGTAGCTGCTGAGTGGCTGCATCAACGCCTGCAGCGCCAGGCATACGGAACCAGACCTGGTTTCGGTCATCCGATTTCTCCGGCGTAAACGGGTCCAGGTGACTGGCTTCGCGGACTTCGATCGGACGCTCTCGGGTCAGCTCTCCGCGCAGTTTCTCGGGTACCAGATGCAGGTATTTCTGGCGCAGTTCGGTGCGCGACGGATAGCTTTCGGGTGATCCCGTTTGAGGCATCTGGTGGTGGTGATCCCATCCCTCATCGAGAATGTGAAACGAGGCCGACATGTTCAGGATTTGCTTGCCGTGCTGAATCGCGACCACGCGTCGCGTGGTGAAGGAACCTCCATCTCGGGCTCTATCAACTTGATAAATAACAGGAATAGACGGATCACCGGGGCGAATAAAGTAGGCGTGCAGAGAATGACACAGCCGATCTTCTACGGTTCTGTACGCCGCCGCCAACGCTTGTGAGACGACTTGTCCGCCAAATATCCGGGTCGGTGTTTCTCCACCTGATCCTGTGCCCCGAAACAAATCAACTTCAAGCCTTTCGAGGTTCAAAAGGTCAAGAAGGACACGTTCTGCTTCGGTCATGATTGTCGCTCCGGTTATTCAGGCTAGGCGTATCAGTGCCACATGGATCATTCAATCAAGGCAGCCAAGACGAGTGCTTTTAGTTCTGCACGTGACGGGTATGAACTGGACGGGGACAATTGGGTGAAAAACACCGCGCTCAGATCGTTGCAGCGATCAATCCAAAAGAACGTCGACGCCATGCCGCCCCAACTGAAATCGCCCAACGAACCGGGTGTTCGGGTGCGGCCCGGGTTCACGACCACCGAGCCGGCCAGGCTGAAACCCATGCCTTCCATCGGCTGTTCGGCGAAGCTTTGCGGGCCCATCGAGGCGATGTCGCCGGGCAAATGATTATGCAGCATGAAGTCTACGGTCTTGGGACCCAATAGCCGGTTCCCGTTACCCTGCCCTCGGTTCCGCATCATTTCGACAAACTTCGAATAGTCGTCAATCGTACTGACCAAACCTCCGCCACCAGAAAACGTTGTGGCGTTTTCAAAAGGAGAGTCACCCGCTTGATCCGTTAGCCGCAGGGTATCCTCGCCGGTTTCGGCCGAGTTCAGCGCCATGGCATCCCCGGCCAGTGGCGTATACAGGGAGGCAAACCGATCCCCTGCCCCTTTGGGTACAGAAAACCCGGTTTCGACCATTCCGAGCGGCTCAAAAATCTCTTGAGCAAAGAACTGATCGAGTGACTTTCCTGAAACCACCTCGACCACACGGCCCAGCACATCCGTGGAAACCGAGTATTCCCAGCGGGTTCCGGGCTGAAACGCCAGCGGCAATTCAGCCAGCACGCTGATCCGGTCTTTCAGAGGACCTTGATCCGGACCAAAGATAAGGTCTTTTGCATCCATCGCCGACGGCAGAACGCCCGGATTGAACGGATAGCTGAACCCCCCTGTATGAGTCAGCAATTGGTGCAGCGTTGGCGTCGGGGCATCCTCGGTCTGGTCCAGACGTTCCGCGCCCAGGACCAAGGCCTTCATCGACCCAAACTCGGGAATGAAATCAGATATTTGAGCGTCGAGGTGAAACAGGCCACGCTCGGCCAGCATCATAATGGCAACCGAGGTGATGGGCTTGGTCATCGAATAGATGCGGGCAATCGTGTCCCTTTGAAATGGCAGCCCCTTTTCGACACTTCTGACGCCACACTCATGAAAAAACACTTCGGAACCTTGATGTCTCAGCAACAGCGAACTGCCCGCGTATTTCCGTTGATCGACATATCGCTGCATCCAGTCGCGGATGCTGTTCAGGCGGGTTGGATCAAGGGCCAACTGGCTGCACATGGATGTCAGGTCTCCTTGGGTCGTGAGACTGATCTTGACGGGTGGCGCACTGAATTGACAGGGGAATTCGCGTTTTTTCGCTGTTGGGTTCACTGCAACGCTGCGTGTCTTTCATTCCACCTGTTACACTGAATGCGTTACAGATTCGCCTTGTGTCGCAGAGTGCAGTTCATTGATCGCCGTATCGGAGTTAGACCATGACGCAGTCAATAGATTTCATTTTCGATTTCTGCAGCCCCAATGCCTTTCTGGCGCATAAGGTTTTGCCCGAGTTAGCCGAACGTGACGGTGTTCAGTTGAACTATGTGCCTGTGTTACTATCCATAGTGTTCAAGGCGACGAACAATCAAAGTCCGTTTCAGGCTTTCTCAGAAAACCGCCAGAAGTCAGCATATCTGACCCATGACCTTCATCGTTTTGCCCGGAGGCGCGGTCTGAGTTTTCACATGAGCCCGCATTTCCCGATCAATACGAAATTCGCAATGCGGGGCGCTATTTTTGCGTCAGGAAAGTCATGGGAAAATAACTATATAGAAGCTGTTTTTGATGCGATTTGGGTGCATGGACAGAAAGTCGATGAACTAAGTGTTCTGATGGACATTATACAGGAACATGGACTTCCTGTGCGAAAACTGCGTGAGGCAATGACCGGCGCGGACGTGAAGCAGCGGCTAAAAGAACAATCCAAAGCCGCTGTAAGGCGCGGGGTATTCGGGGTACCCACGATGTTTGCTGGGTCCGAGATGTTTTTCGGCAAAAACAGCCTGGGTAATCTTGAGTTGGAGCTTTCTCAGTCTGAACATTGAAAGCCGCCTGACCTATTGCTCAAGCGCAGCAAGGCCGTGTTTCGCGAACACCGGGACGTAGGCGCCGAACACCTGCGCGCGCTTGGGGTCTGACGCATTTCCATCCAGTGCGCGTTTGTAGACACCCTGCAGAATTCCTGCCATTCGGAAGAAATTGAAGGCCAGGTAAAAACCGAAACTCTCGATCCCTGGCAGATTCCGGCGCTGACAATAGCGTTCGATAAACTCCTGATCAGATGGCAATCCCAATGCCTTGCGGTCAACGCCGGCCAGTCCTCGCCCTTCCTTGCCGGGTGGCAGCTGCCATTGCATGATGACCGCGGCCAGATCCGCATAGGGGTGTCCGATGGTGGACAGCTCCCAGTCCAGAACGCCGACGCAACGTGTACCATTTTGCTGGAACATCAAATTGTCGATGCGGTAATCGCCATGCACCAGTGTTCGTTGCCCGTCGTCCTTTGGGATCGACGATTGAAGCGCGGAAATCAGAGTGTCCATTTCGGCAATCGTCGTTGTTTCTGAGGCTCGATACTGCTTGGTCCACCGTGCAATCTGACGTTCAAAGTAGTTTCCCGGTGGGCCATAGTCAGACAACCCGACCGCATCGACGTCGACCTCGTGCAGATCGGCCAACACGCGGTTCATTTCGTCGAACACGCCCGAGCGGGTTTCGTTGTCGGTCCCATCCATGGTGGGTTCCAAAAACACGCGCCCCTGCAATCGTTCCATGATGTAGAAAGCGGATCCGATAACGTCGTCGTCCTCGCACAACAGCATCATGCGAGGAACTGGCACCGCACTTTCGGCCAATGCCTTTTGGACCTGAAACTCCCGTTCCACCGCATGGGCCGATTTCAACAAAACGCCGGGCGGCTTGCGACGCAGCACATATGTTTTTGATGGCGTGCGCAGCTCGAACGTCGGGTTGGACTGGCCTATTGCGAACTTCGTCGCCTCTAGCGGTCCTCGGTAGCCGTCTAGATTTGCGCTCATATAGGTATCGAGGTTTAGCAGGTCGAGTTGGGCTTTATATGTCATTTCAAAAACCTATGACCCATTTCTTACAGCGCCTCGGCAAAGATATTGCCGGCCGTTACAACGTTGATGCCACCAGAGACAGGGATGACGGCCCCGGTAACGTAGCTGCCGCCACGTCCACACAGAAACAGCACGCACCCGGCGATATCCTCGACGCGTCCGACGCGTCCCATCGGCACCGATTTGCCAACCTTGTCGCGGGTGCCTTCGTCGGCCGTTGCGAAGGCCGTCATGCGCGACACAAAAGGTCCGGGTGCTAGGGCGTTGACTGTGACGTGATACGGGGAAAGCTCCTTGGCCAGAATTTTGGTCAGGTGCAGCACGGCGGCTTTCGATGCAGAATAACTGTAGGCGCCATCACCCATGGGAACTTCGCCCATAACCGAACCCACATTGACGACGCGTGCCGGGTCATCGGGGGTTCCGGACTTCATCAGCATAGGCAGCAGTCTTTGGGTCAGTTCAAACAACCCGGCGACATTGATAGACATGACCTTGTCCCACGCGTGATACGGAAACTGCCCCATCGGCGCGCCCCAGGATATCCCGGCATTATTCATCAATATATCAAGCTGATCCGTGCGCCTCCTGACCTCGTCAACCATCGCCTGAACACCGTCTTCGGTGCCGACATCACCGCTGAACCCTTCTGCGCTGCCAGGGGCGCCTAGGGCATTCAACTCGGCGGCGACGGCCTCACAGGCATCACCCTTGCGCGATGCGATTAATACGCGTGCCCCTGCCCTGACCAGCGCCTCGGCTGCCATCCGGCCAATTCCGGTCGCACCACCGGTTACCAGTGCGGTTTTTCCCTCCAGTGAAAATAGGGCTTCAGGGGTCATTGTCTGCTCCTCGATTGTGATTAGTGGCGCGGGCGATGGTCGCGGACGAGGATTGCGCCTCGCCGAATTGTTGACAACGTCCGCCGCTGCGCCAAAGTTCCTCCTAACCGAATAACAAGGACAACATGGCCGATATGCAAGCTTTACTCAGCGTCGCTCCGGGCGGGCCGGAAACTTTGGAACTTACGACTCTACCCGATCCGGTGCCGGGCAAAGGAGAATTGCTGGTCGGAGTCAAAGCCGCCGGGGTCAATTTTCCCGATACGCTGATGATCCAGGACCTGTATCAGATCAAGCCACCAAGACCATTCGCCCCCGGAGGTGAAATCGCCGGTGAAGTATTAGCAGTTGGCGAGGGCGTCAGCGGATTTGATGTAGGCGACCGGGTTTCGGCGCTGACTGGACACGGCGGTTTTGCAACGCATCTGACCGTCAAGGTTGCAACGGCCGTCAAGTTTCCCGATACGATGCCTTTCGAAGACGCGGCCTGTTTCATTTTCACCTACGGAACCTCGTATCACGCGTTGAAGGATCGCGCGGCGTTGAAGCCCGGGGAAACCCTTTTGGTCTTAGGTGCGGCGGGAGGCGTCGGAAGCGCTGCCATTGAGTTAGGCAAGGCAATGGGCGCCCGGGTGATCGCCGCGGTATCTTCGCCGGAAAAGGCGGATTTCTGCCGTCAAATCGGTGCGGATGAGACCATCGTCTATTCACGCCAGATGGATCGTGACGCGCAAAAGGCATTTTCTTCTGACATCAAAGCGTTAGCTGGCTCAAATGGAGTTGATGTCGTCTATGACGCTGTTGGCGGCGACTATGCTGAGCCCGCACTGCGTAGTATGGCGTGGAATGGAAGGTTTCTTGTTGTAGGTTTTCCGGGTGGCATTCCCAAAATCCCGCTCAATCTGCCGTTGTTGAAAGGCTGCCAAATTGTTGGCGTGTTCTGGGGGGCTTCGGTGTTTCGGGACCCAAGGGGCCACGCGGAAAATATCAGTGAGCTGTTCGATTTATATGCAAAAGCTCAGATAAAGCCGCAAATCAGCGCCCGATTTCCGTTGGAAAACGCGAGCGACGCTCTGACCTTGCTGAGTGAGAGGTCTGTTCTCGGAAAAGTTGTGGTTACGATACCCGAAACCTGACAGCAGCCGAGGTTCATTATCTAGGGATGATGGTGTTCGATTGGCGACACTCGCCCGATGAGTGCGCAGGCTGGTGGACATCCATACCTTTTCACGTTTATGAACCAATAAATGGGGATTGTGAAATAATGTATAAAGTTCTGATTTTGAACGGTCCAAACCTGAACCTACTGGGTACTCGGCAACCCGAGGTTTATGGTCGTACGACTTTGAAAATGGTCGAAGAAGCTTGCGTAAACCATGGTGCGTCCGTTGGGTTGGACGTTTCACATGTGCAATCAAACCACGAAGGTGCGTTGATTGATGCCATCCATGCGGCCAAAGGTACGCAGGATGGGATCGTTCTGAACGCAGGAGCTTACACCCACACGTCGATCGCACTGATGGATGCGATTTCCTCGGTCGAGTTGCCGGTGGTGGAAGTTCATTTGTCCAATATTCATGCCCGCGAGCCCTTTCGACACACTTCCTATATCGCGACGGTTGCACTGGGCCAGATTTGTGGATTTGGCCTTCAAGGCTACGTTATGGCGCTGGACGCGCTGTCGGCTCATCTCAAGAATGAGGGGGCCGCATGAAGCTGGGCGAATACCTTAATTTTCTCAGCTACGTCAAAACGCTGGAAGAGCTTTGGGACGCTCATTGCCGCCAGATGGCAGAGTTCGGTTTCGACCGACTGCTGTATGGTTACACGCGTTACAGAACCGAAACCTCGCTGGGTGACCCCGAAGACTTCACCATCCTGACCAACCACGGGAATGACTACATTGATGGTTTCGTGCGGGACGGACTGTACTTCCACGCTCCGATGTTGAAATGGGCGTTGAACAACGAAGGTGCAGCCAGCTGGAAACTGATCCAGGACATGAGTTCTGACGGCACGATGACCGCCGAAGAACGTCAGGTCTATGAGTTCAACCGATCAAAAGGTGTGGTGGCCGGATACACCATCAGCTTTACGTCTGTGTCGATGCGGTCCAAAGGGGCAATTTCACTTTCCGCTGGTGGGTCGGTCAGTCAGAGTGACGTCGACGCGATCTGGGCGGAACATGGCGATGACATCCTGTTGATGAACAATGTCGCGCACCTCAAGATCCTCACCCTGCCCTACAATGCCCCAAACCGAGCCCTGACAAAGCGCCAGCGTGAGGCGTTGGAGTGGGTCGGTGACGGAAAGACAACGCAGGATATCGCCCTGCTCATGGGGCTGACCGCGGCAACGGTAGAAAAGCATCTCAGGCTCGCGCGCGAATCTCTTTCGGTTGAGACCACGGCGCAAGCTGTACTGAAGGCTTCGCTGCAAAATCAGATGTTCAAAATGGAAGCATGACGTGTCATTTTTGACGCTGATTTGCGTCAATTTACGTTGGGTAAGGAAAACATGACTTCCCAAATCTGAGCCCTAGTTGCAAAGTGATAGCGTTCCGTGAGTGGTGGCTTTAGCCTGGGAACGTTTTGGTTGGATCTTTGCATTAACAAAGCTCTCCGATCACTCTGACACAAGGGCGCCTATTTGTACGCGTCTCTTAGTTGGAATTTTGGGGGGCCTCGACCATCCCCATCTGCGGGGCCCCTCATTCCTTCAATAATCATGTGAGTTCGGTGCGCGAACCAGCGAAAAAAAACCGGCTACGCATAGCGTAACCGGTTAATTTCTTTTCAGGGTAAAGGCCCCTTTCGAGGCCTCTCCTGTCTTAGCCTTGTGCGGCTTTGGCAACTTCGGCTGCGAAGTCTTCTTTTTCGACCACGATGCCTTCGCCAACTTCCAGACGTACGAAACCGGTGATGGTTGCGCCTGCTTCTTTGGCCGCTGCTTCAACGGTCAGGTCAGGGTTCACAACGAAGGACTGGTTCAGCAGAGTCGATTCAGCCACGAACTTCTTCATACGGCCTTCGATCATCTTCTCGATCACCTGTTCCGGCTTGCCGGATTCACGGGCGATGTCCATCTGGACCTGCTTTTCCTTCTCGACCACTGCCGGATCCATGTCTGCCTCGGACAGAGCTGCCGGGTTCACGGCCGCGATGTGCATTGCAACCTGCTTGCCGATTGCTTCGTCACCGCCGGTCATAGCAACCAGAACGCCGATTTTGCCCATGCCGTGGGTGGCTGCGTTGTGGACGTAGGACACAACCGTGTCGCCCGACAGTTTGGCCATGCGGCGCACTGACATGTTCTCGCCGATGGTAGCGATCTTGTCGGTCAGCGTGTCAGCAACGGATTTACCGCCCAGATCAGCAGCCAGCAGTGCTTCGACATTGTCGACGCCTTCAGCTGCGTATGCGATCTTGCCAACCATTTCCTGGAAATCGGCGTTTTTCGCGACGAAGTCGGTTTCCGAGTTCACTTCGACCGCGACACCGCTGCCACCGTCGACGTGCACTGCAACCAGGCCTTCTGCTGCGGTACGACCCGATTTCTTGGCCGCTTTGGCCAGACCCTTGGTGCGCAGCCAGTCAACGGCTTCGTCCATGTTGCCGCCGGTTTCAGTCAGCGCCTTTTTTGCGTCCATCATGCCTGCGCCGGTCGAGTCGCGCAGTTCTTTAACCATTGCTGCTGTGATTGCCATCTTTTGGCTCTCCTCAATTCAAACGGAATTGGGGCAGGTCATACCCTGCCCCATATGTCATTTACGTGACGGGCAGCTTACGCTTCTGCAGGTGCTTCTGCTTCGGCGGGTGCTTCTTCAGCAACGGCTTCCTCGGCCGGAGCTTCTTCGAAGGCACCGATGTCAACGCCAGCCGCACCCATCTGAGCGGTCATGCCGTCCAGAGCCGCGCGAGCGGCCAGGTCGCAGTACAGCGAGATCGCACGGGCCGCGTCGTCGTTGCCGGGGATGATGTAGTCAACGCCGTCGGGCGAGCAGTTGGTGTCGACAACAGCCACAACCGGAATACCCAGCTTGTTGGCTTCTGCGATGGCCAGTGCTTCTTTTTTGACGTCGATGACGAACAGCAGGTCCGGAACGCCGCCCATCTCACGGATACCGCCCAGCGAAGCCTGCAGCTTGGCCTGGTCACGTTCCATGCCCAGACGCTCTTTCTTGGTCAGGCCTTCTGCGCCCGATTCCATCGCTTCGTCAATCTGGTTCAGACGGTTGATCGACTGGGAAACGGTTTTCCAGTTGGTCAGAGTGCCGCCCAGCCAGCGGTGGTTCATGTAGTACTGAGCCGACTTTTCAGCAGCTTCGGCGATCGGGCCAGCAGCCTGACGCTTGGTGCCAACGAACAGAACGCGGCCACCTTTTGCGACGGTATCACGAACAGCCTGCAGCGCCTGGTCCAGCATCGGAACGGTCTGGGTCAGGTCCATGATGTGGATGCCATTGCGCGAGCCGTAGATGAACGGGCCCATGCGGGGATTCCAACGCTGTGTCTGGTGACCAAAGTGAACGCCAGCTTCCAGCAGCTGACGCATGGTGAACTCGGGAAGAGCCATGCTATTTTCCTTTTCCGGTTTACGCCTGGGCGGGGGTGAAAGAAGCGGATGCTCCAACCGGCGGTCTTGATGAGGATGTCTCCCTCAAAAAGGCCAAACCCCGCCTGCGGGTTTGAATGGCGCGCGTATACGGCAGGAATTCGGGCAGCGCAAGGGCCAATCGCCCTTATTTTTCAAGCCGCGCCAAAGCATGCGCATGGCGCACGGCCTCTTCGCAATGTGCGGCGAGCGCTTTGCGGTCGGTGAAGTCGCTGACCTTGGCGGGCGCATGGTAGATCAACTCGACACTGCCCTGCTTGCGGGCGCTCAGTGTTTTGAGGAGATGCGGCGCGAAATCCATATCGCCCCACCAGCCATAGAACCGGTCCGGTTGTCCGACAGGCGCGTGAAACACCACCGAAACGGGTTGAACATACATAAATTCCCGAAGTTCCTCTGAAAAGAACGCCGCGAAGAGTGTTGTTTTGAATGGCAAAACGCGCAGTCCGTCGGTCGAGGTTCCTTCGGGGAAAAACAACAGCTTGTGGCCAGCTTTTAGGCGTTCTTCGAAGATCAGGGTCTGTTCGCGGGCCTTCTTGCGGTCGCGCTCGATAAAAACGGTGCCCGTAGAACGTGCCAACCAACCAATTCCGGGCCATTTGGCAACTTCGGCTTTTGAGACGAAATAAACGCGTTTGCGGGCATTTAGTGCAAAAATGTCCAGCCACGAGGTGTGGTTTGCGACCACGGCCCCGCGCTCTTTCATCAGTTCTCCGGAACTGCGAAATCCTATGCCCAGTAGACGCAGCGCATTGCGACAGACGAATTGCGCGATAAACGGGGTGATCGGGCGGCGTACCCCGTACAAGGGGCGTTCGATCAGGCGCACTGCTAACAGAAGGATCAGTCCGCCGAAGACAAGCAGCGCCAGCGGTACTCCTCGCAGGACCACTAGCGTCCAGCCGACCAACCCCAGTTCGACTGGGTCAGGCGCATCCTCACTATTCCAAAGCGGATCGGACACCGGCTCAGGCTCCGCCATAGATACGTCGCTGGCGTTCATTCATACGCGCCGTGTCAAGGATCAGGCAGACATCCGTCGTGTTGAAGGCGTGGTCGATGAAGGCCCCCTCACCCACAAAACCGCCGAGGCGTAGGTATGCCTTGATCAGTGCGGGTACCTGCACCATCGCAGCGCGCCGATCCAGAGCATCTGGCGCGACGAGGTCCATGGATTGAAACACGTCCGGCTGAGCTCTGACCCGCAGGTCCGGTGGGGCCAGATGGTTGTGGTGCAACATCGACAAGGGCTGCGCGAGTTTTTGAACGTCGATGCCGTGGAAACTGGCGACACCAAACAGTACCTCGATTTCGCGCTCGGTCACATATCCGGCTAGGCCGTTCCACAGATGGTACATCGCCGTGCCGCCCCGATAGTCAGGATGCAGGCAGGACCGGCCAAGCTCCAGCAGCTTGCGGCCGCTCTGCTTCAATACGGTCAGATCGTATTCGTCTTCGGAATAGAACTGTCCCAATTCCAGTGCACGTTCGCCCGGTAACAGCCTGTAAACACCGATAACTTCGCCTGTGGCGTCGTCATAGGCCAGCATGTGGTCAAAGTAGGAATCAAACCGGTCCTGCTCTAGGCCTGCTTCGTGGTCCACCATCTCACCGCCGCCGCCCAATTCGCGGACGAATACGTCGTAACGCAACCTTTGCGCCGCGCGCAGTTCTGCCTCGGACTCGGCAAGTTTGATGGTGAAAGAAGGGCCTGCATCCGGCATCGGGGTTTCCGTTATTGTTTAGGCGCTGATACCGCAGTTTTTGGGCGAATGGCAACCGGCACGGCTGGTGCCGGGCGTTAACCATTCCTAAACCAGTTTCACGGATCAAAGACCGGCATCAGGGCGATGCGGGTTCCGTCAATCACAACTTTCCCCTGCTCGCGGAAGTTCACGGTGACTTTGCCCCCAATGTTGGACTGTACCTGACCAACACCCCAATCGGGGAAATCGGGGTGGCGGACATACATGCCCGGTGCAAGAATGGCATTGAGGTCTGTCATGAACGGGCTCCGGTCCGGCGGCAGATACAGCAGGAGAAGTATGCATGGGCGACACCAACGTCAATCTGGCCGAATTGATCGGCTCCCGGATTTGCCACGATTTGATTAGTCCCATTGGAGCAATCACCAATGGTCTCGAGCTGCTTGAGATGGTTGGTTCTGTTCAGGGGCCTGAGATGGAGCTGATTACGGGCAGTGTTGGCAGTGCCGGGGCAAGAATTAGGTTCTTTCGCGTCGCTTTTGGTTCGGCCAGTGATCAGCCCCTGGGCCGCGCCGAGGTCTCGGAGCTTCTGAAGGACATCGAACGCGCCGGCCGTGTCCGCGTCAACTGGCATCTGACCGAGGCGGTTCCGCGCAATCAGGTGAAACTCGCCTTTTTGGCACTGATGTGCTGTGAAAGCGCAATGCCCATGGGCGGCGAGGTAACGGTCGAAAGTTTCGGCGGCGGTTGGACGGTAACGGGCGTTGCCGACAAGCTAAATTTGGATATGGATCTTTGGAAGAACCTGCCAAAGGGTCAGTTTCCAAACAAAGTAACCCCGGCTCAGGTGCAGTTTGCGCTGTTGCCACAAACCGCCGTGTCGATGGGGCGGCGGGTGTCGGCGGAGACCGCCTCAACCCGCGTTGTCATCCGTTTTTAGGAACGGACGGTCCCATTGCCACGGACCAGATATTTGAAGCTGGTCAACTGGGCGGCCCCTACCGGGCCGCGTGCGTGCATTTTGCCGGTTGCAATACCGATCTCGGCCCCCATGCCAAACTCTCCGCCATCGGCGAATTGAGTCGAAGCGTTGTGCATCAGGATCGCGCTGTCCAGCCGCTCAAAGAAATGCGCAGCCGCTTGAGCATCCTCAGTCATGATGCAGTCCGTGTGGTTCGACCCAAACTGCCGGATATGAGCGATGGCCGCGTCAATGTCCGCCACGGGTTTGGCCGCGATGATGCTGTCGAGGAACTCTTTGCCCCAGTCATCATCGGTTGCCTCAACGCTGCCTTCGATGGCCAAAGGACCTTGGGCATGAACTTCGACGCCAGCAGCTTGCAGGGCTGAGATGATGTCCCGGCCAAGGGTCTCGGCAATGTCCTGATGGATCAGAAGGCATTCAGCCGCACCGCAAATACCCGTGCGCCTTGTCTTGGCATTCAGCACGACATCCAGCGTTTTCTGTGGGTCGGCCGCCTTGTCGACATAGATGTGCACGATGCCCTCGAGATGCGCAAAGACCGGCACGCGCGCCTCGCGCTGAACCAGTCCGACCAGCCCCTTGCCGCCACGCGGAACGATAACGTCCACGTAATCGGTCATGGTCAGCAGTTCCTGTACTGCGGCGCGATCCCGCGTCGGGATCAGTTGTATCGAGTCTTCAGGCAGGTTCGCGGCCTTCAGCCCTTCGACAAGACAGGCGTGAATGGCGGTTGAGGAATGGAAGCTTTCCGAGCCACCGCGCAGGATCACCGCATTGCCGGATTTCAAGCACAACGCGCCCGCATCTGCAGTAACATTGGGACGGCTTTCATAGATCACCCCGATGACGCCCAGCGGTGTGCGCACGCGCTGGATGTTCAGGCCCGAGGCCATGTCCCATTCGGATAGAACTTCGCCGACGGGATCGGCCTGATCTGCAACGGTGCGAAGACCGTCGACCATGCCCTGAACACGCGCCTCGTCCAACATGAGGCGATCCATCATCGCAGGGCTCAGGCCTTTTTCGCGACCGAACTCCAGGTCTTTCTTGTTCGCCTCGATGATCTGCGCGCGATTGGCCCAGACGGCGTCAGCCGCGGCGATCAGTGCAGCATGCTTACGTTCGGCACTTGCAAAGGCCAGATCGGCCGAGGCCGCTTTGGCGCGTTTTCCAAGATCGGCCATCAGGGCGGGAATGTTGTCGAAATCCTTCATCTCAGGTGCCTTTCGGTCGGTCTTTTGGTTCTACCATCGCGCCGTTACAGCGCCAAATCATCGCGGTGGATCAGCACGGCCCGGCCTGGATACCCCAGTGTCGCCTCGATTTCCGAGGATTTCCGCCCTTTGATCGCATCCGCCTCTTGCGCGGTATAGCGGCTGAGGCCCTGTGCGAGCCGCCGCGACTGCGGATCCATGATGGCAACCGGATCGCCACGCCCGAAGTCGCCAGTGACTTCAACGATGCCAGCGGGGAGCAAACTTTTACCGTTGCCCAACGCCTTTGCAGCGCCTGCGTCGACCACAATCTCACCGCGGGGCTTCATGGCCGAAATCCAGCGCTTTCGCGCGGCATGCGGGTCAAGAGTTGCCGTGAACCAGGTGCAGTTTGCGCCATCTTCAAGCGATTTCAGAGGGTTCAGAGTCGAACCTTCGGTAATTGCCATGTCACACCCTGCCGCCGTTGCCATCTTGGCCGCCAGCAGTTTTGTCTTCATCCCGCCCTTGGACAGGCCAGAACCCGCGTCACCTGCCATCTCTTCGATCTCTGGCGTGATGGTTTCGATAACGTCGAACCGCTTGGCAGTGCTGTCCTCGTTGGGGTTGCCAGTATAGAACCCATCCACATCGGACAACAGGATCAGCTGGTCGGCCCCTACCGTCACCGCGATCTGCGCCGCAAGCCGGTCATTGTCGCCATACCGGATCTCATCTGTGGCCACTGTGTCGTTTTCGTTGACAATCGGAACCGCACCCAAGCTCAGCAGAGTCTCCAGCGTCGCGCGCGAGTTCAGGTAGCGCCTCCGGTCTTCGCTGTCTTCCAACGTCACCAGAACCTGTGCGGTGGTGATCTTGTGGGGCGTCAGAGCCTCTTCATAGGCGCGTGCCAGCCTGATCTGGCCCACCGCTGCCGCAGCCTGAGACTGTTCCAACGGCAAAGTCGCCATTGGCAGGCCCAAAACTCCGCGCCCCAATGCGATTGAGCCGGACGAGACTAGAATCACATCAGTCCCCTGCCCCTTGAGCCACGCCACGTCTCGGGCAAGCGAATGCAACCAGTCTGATCTCAGCAAACCCGTATCGCGATCTACCAGCAAGGCAGACCCGATTTTGACCACCAATCGGCGTGCTGCGGTCAGGGTTGCCAAGACTTCGTCTCCTCAACGGGTTTTTGCCGCAGTCGGTTTTCGTCGATTTGGGTTCGCAAGGCGCGCAAAACCTCGGTCACGCCCAGATGCGCAACGCCGGACATTGTCATCACAGGGCCGCCAACGGCCTCTTCCAACTCGGCCTTTTTCAGCTCCAACTCGTCCTCGTCCAGCGCATCGACCTTGTTGAGAACCGTAATGCGTGGCTTTTCCGCCAGCTCACCGCCATAGGCTTCGAGCTCATGAATGATGGTCCGGTAGTCCTCGGCCACGGTTTCCGACGTACCATCGACCAGATGTAACAGAACAGCGCACCGTTCGACGTGGCCAAGGAATCGATCTCCGATGCCACGCCCTTCGTGTGCGCCTTCGATCAGGCCGGGGATGTCGGCGACAACGAATTCCACATTGTCGACACCCACGACGCCCAGATTGGGATGCAGTGTTGTAAACGGATAATCGGCAATCTTGGGGCGCGCGTTTGATGTGGCGGCCAGAAAGGTCGATTTACCCGCATTGGGCATGCCCAACAGACCAACATCTGCGATCAATTTCAGTCGCAGCCAGATCGTACGATCAATTCCGGCCTGCCCCGGATTTGCGCGGCGCGGAGCCTGGTTGGTGGCCGATTTAAAGTGCAGGTTGCCAAAGCCACCATTGCCGCCCTTGGCCAACAAGAAACGCTGCCCAACTTCGGTCAGGTCGCAGATAACCGTCTCTTCGTCTTCGTCCAGTATCTCGGTGCCAACGGGAACGCGCAGGATGATGTCGTCGCCATCCTTGCCTGTCCGCTGCTGACCACGGCCGGGCTGGCCGTTCTTGGCGAAGAAGTGCTGCTGATAGCGGAAGTCGATCAGGGTGTTCAGCCCATCCACAACCTCGGCCCAGACGGACCCGCCTTTACCGCCGTCGCCGCCATCGGGACCGCCGTATTCAATGTACTTTTCGCGCCGAAAGCTGACGCACCCGCCACCGCCGGCCCCGGACCGGATGTAGACCTTTGCAAGATCGAGAAATTTCATGACTGTCCCCTAATGCAAAGGCCCCATCGGCCACAAGTCAGAGTTTTTTACTGTACGTCCAGGTGGGCACATTAGCATCGCGTGCCACCGAATAGCTTTCGGCATCTCCAAGGTATTCAAACCCGCAATGCGTAAGTACCCGGGCCGAGGCCGGATTGTCCTGAAACACGCTGGCAAACATCGTCGCATTTTCAAACGGGTTTGCATTGACCAGCGCTTCGACTGCCTGCGAAGCGATGCCTGTGTTCCAATAAATCGGCGCGACCCAATAGCCAACTTCGGACTGGTTCCGGTCAAGCCGTTTCAGCGAGATCAGGCCGATCAGCTCGGGACCACCATCCTTGGTTGCATCCATGACCCAGACGTCCTCGTCTCGTTCGTCACCCATCGAGCGGGTGATGAAAGCCGCGGTCGAGCCAGGCGCCAGTGGATGCGCGATACTTGTGGTCATGCGCGCCACGCGCTCATCACCTGCATAATGTTCAATGAGACCCAAATCCGAACGGCGCAGTGGGCGCAGATCGAACCGCTCGGTTTCGATGACCGGCTGGTTTATTATTGTCTCAAGTTTCATGAGTGCGTTCCTCCTCCGAACAACACAAAAAGTACAGACGCAACAGTGAGACTGGCTAACGTCCACATCAGATATTTTTCCACGGGCCGACCTTCAACCACGTGGGCAATTCTATCTCCGGCAAAAGTCCAGATCGGATGTAAGACCGCCTGGCAAAACAATAAACAGAGAGCGATCGTGAACGTTGCGTTAAACGTGGGCGTGCCAGCCGCAACGAACCCGGTAAACCCGGCGATGATCATGGCCCAAGCCTTTGGGTTAAGGGGGTGAACAATCAATCCCGCCCAAAAACCGGGCACTTCTCCGGTGCTCTCACTGCGCGACAGGCGCAGGTTGGCGATTTTCCACGCAAGCCAGCAGATATACGCCGCCGAGGCGTATTTCAGCACCGTAAAGACCATCGGTGCCTGGTCTGCGAGTTGCAGCAGACCAAATCCCACCGGCCAGATGATCAACTGCTTGCCCAGGATAACGCCGGCCACAAACGGCAGCGCCGCCTGAAACCCATACCGCGCACCCGTGCCCAACAATACCATGTTGGCGGGACCTGGCGTGCCAACCTGACTGGCAGCAAAAATCAGGAAACTGGCGGTGGCGACTGTCATTTTTTCGCCTCCCATGCGTTCCTGTCCAATTCCATCCATTGTAGCGTCACGGTTTTGCCGGTCGATCGCACAACGGTTTCGGACTGCGAAGTTGGAACGAAGCCAAGCTTGGACAGCACGGAACGAGAGCGTTCGTTGCCAAGATGGTAAGAAGCCTTCAGGCTGTTGCTATCACCATTAAAGTGACGGTGAACAACAGCGCTTGCGCTCTCGGTCGCAAGGCCTTGACCCCAAAAGGACTGTCCCAACCAATACCCGAGCTCTTCACCTGCAGAAACAGTGCCGATCAGTTGGCCATCTTTTTCAATCGCAAACGCGTCATAAACCTGTGAAGCCAGATTGGTGACGAAGTTTTCCGCGTCTTCAATGGTAAAGGGAAACGGAATGCTGTTCACCCAGCGCACAACATCCAGATCGTTCAGGAGCGCAACCATACGCGACGAGTCTTCACGCCGGAACCGACGCAAGACAAGAAGCTCTGTTTTAATCACTTCGGTCATGGGACCGCTCCTGAAAACGAGAAAGGGGACCGGCACTTTGTGCCGGTCCCCCATGAATTTTTCTTAAACCTTCTGGGTTTCGGCTTACTCTGCGGCCTCCGCCACTGGCAGGACCGAAATAAAGGTGCGGTTTTTGAGTCCCTTGTGGAACTTCACGGCGCCATCAACAGTTGCAAAGATGGTGTGGTCTTTGCCAATGCCTACGCCTTCGCCCGGCCAGAACTTGGTGCCGCGCTGACGTACGATGATGTTGCCTGCGATGGCTGCTTGGCCACCGTACAGTTTCACGCCAAGGCGGCGACCAGCTGAGTCGCGACCGTTACGGGAGGAACCGCCAGCTTTTTTATGTGCCATTCTCTCTCTCCTTAGCCTTTGGCCAGCTCTTTGGCCTGCTCAACCCATTCGGGCTTCACTTTGACCGTTTCGATAGCAGCAATCTGCTCGTCCGACAAGGCGGCCAGAGCAGCAAAGCTCTCGATACCGGCTTCGGCCAGCTTCTTGGCAGCGGCAGGGCCGACACCGTTCAGCTTGGTCAGATCGTCAGTGGCAGCAGCAGCGGGTGCCTCTGCTTTGGCTTCAGCTTTCTTCGCAGCAGGCTTTTTAGCCGCCGGAGCAGCTTCGCCAGCCGGTGCCGAACCGGTTGCAGCTTTGATGCCCGACTTGTCAGCGCCCGACGACAGGATGTCGGTGATCTTGACCAGAGTCAGTTTCTGACGGTGGCCAACGGTGCGCTTCGAGCTGTGCTTACGACGACGCTTGACGAACTTGATGACCTTGTCACCTTTGATCTGTTCGATCACTTCGGCCTGAACGCCTGCGCCTTCAACGAAAGGTGCGCCAACCACCGGAGCGTCACCGCCCAGCATCAGAACATCGTTGAATTGAACTTTTTCACCTGCGTCGGCAGCCAGCTTTTCAACGCGGAGCACATCGCCCGCCTGAACCTTGTACTGCTTGCCGCCAGTCTTGAGGACCGCAAACATGCGTCTTTCCTTTTCTAACCCGCGTTCTGTGGTCCCCGTCTGGGTGTTTCGGCCTAGGCCACCTCGAACAGCGCGCCCTTTTCGGGCTGTGTGACGACCCATGGGACCAGCCCGATGGGTCAATAATAACGATACCCGGCGCGGAGAAACCGGCCGGGATGCGCGCTTATCCATAGAATACCGGTGAAAGTCAACATCAAAAGCGGTCAAAGATCCGACGCGCTCAGAACCCTCGAGACCGCCTGCCCAAGTTGATAGTAGATCTGGTCATACATCAGATCGAAACCATCGAAAAAGGCTTCATTCACGGCGCGTCCGGTCTCGGTCCGGGAAAATGCGATGTTCTCGCGCATCTGTGCCTCGTTCAGGGGCTGATAGGCAACCAACAGAAAGGAGTACATCCAGATTCTGGTTTCTTCGGTGACGCTGTCCTTGTCCGACAACAGCTGCGCCAGAATGTCTTCTGAACTGGCACCGATATCTGCGCTCAGACCGCGAAAGAAATTGTAATCCGAACTGAGAGAGCTGTGAACGTTCTTCTCGATCAGTTCATTGACTTCGATGTATTCGTCAACAAGGCGATAGAATTGACTGTCGCGCGAGCCGTTGACATAGTTCTCACGCGCCATGTCCTTGATGGTTTCATCCGCAAATGCCTGTCGCGCCGAGTTTTCCAGCGAAACAATGGTTTGCCCAAGGTCGCTTTCAAAGAACACGATGGCGCGGTCCAATTCGCTGCCTGTCAGGCTGGCCTCGAAGGTCTGAGTGATCTGCTCGCGCATCCAGATCGGATCATAAATGTCGTCCACCTGTGCTTCGAACAGAGGGCCGCCGTTACTGCCAAGGAACGTGTCATTCAGATCCTGTCCCTGCACCCTGCCCTCTTCGCGCAGAATGTCGATGACTTGTTCCAAATGGAGTGCCTGCATCAGGCGCTCAACCCTTTCTTCCGCTGCCAGGGGCGCAGCGCAAAGCAAAAGGGGCAAACAGAAGGCAAATAAGCGCATCAGATATCCTGAGCCGGGTGCAGGTCAGCCATCCGTGCCGCGAGAACTTCGAACTTCATAGCCATGATTTCGTACTGAATGGCATTCAGCAACTCATAGACTTCCTGCATCAAAGGCTGCTCCAGCGCCTCCGCATATGCGATGACTTCGGAATCCGAAAAGTCCTGATAGGTGTAGGCCGCGCCGGCAAGCGCAGACAGTTGTAGCGCCTGGCGCATACCAGTTTCGTTGCGCTTCATCATCTGACGCAACTCATCCGCGTCCAGTTGCAGGTCGATCACACCCGAAGCGCTTGCAGCAAGAAGGAACCGCACCTGAATTTCCTGCAGCGCGCGCAAAGCCGTGCCGCTGGAATCAATCGCATTGTTCATACGCTTCAGGTTTTCAACGCGCATGGAGCCATTCTTGATCAGTTCGGAAACGATCTCTTGGCCTTCTAGTTGTTTTGCCTCGTCATCCTCGATCATATGAGACGCATTTTCAGCGTCGACCAGACGTTGACCAAGATCCGAAGCATAGAATTCAACCGCGTGGTTCAGCGCATCGTCGCTCAGCGTCTGCTCAAGAATCGACACCGCGGTTTCGTGCATGTCCTTGGTGTCAAAAACTTCTTCGGTCAGACGTGCCCAGTCGGACCCGAAACCCTCGGGGTCGATTCCCAGCATTTGCGGCGCAGAAGCGGACGCAAGCGCGATGCTCTCCAGCGCAACGTCAAACCCCGTAGTGGTGAGAAAGGCTTCGATCCGGTCCCTTCCGGCAGCGGCAGCGTGTTGAGATGCGGCTGTAAGGGTCAGAAGCAACAGAAAAAGCGGAAAACCGATGTGGCGTGCAAGATATGTCATAAGGATGAGCCTAGGCGAAATACGTCGTCAGGCAATGGAAAATCCCAGCTTTGTTAATTTCGGGAATTTTCTGCTTGCACCCTCTCGCGTTCATCACTAAATCCCCCCCTCACAGACCCCCGCGGAGAGGTGCCGGAGTGGTCGAACGGGGCGGTCTCGAAAACCGTTGTGGGTGCAAGCCCACCCAGGGTTCGAATCCCTGTCTCTCCGCCACTATCCCCTTAAAAAAATACGTGGCCACTTGTGAGAGCCGCCAAATCGCCTGCATAACCTCGAAACTCGGCATACTATGCCGAGATTTGAGGTTCCAATTGCGCCGACTATGCCGTCTCGAGACGCCGGAACCTGGTTCCCGGACCTCGCCAGATGGCCGCAAATGATATCTCCTGACTGCAAATAAAACAGGTCTCGCAAATACTGCGAGGCCCGATTTCAGGTCATGAGCAACTGAGGCTTGCCAGAAACCATTGTCCCCATCAGAGCGCACAGCATCTTGCTCTTCCTGTGTCAGATATCGAAGATAATACCGCTCGGTTGTCCTCACCGACAAATGGCCGATATATCGGCTGACCCGATATATACTCCAGCCTTCCTGCAGGGGTTCGATTGCAAATTTGTGCCTGATATCATGCAGGCGTGAGCCGAAACCGGTCTCCTGCCCGTATTCCCAGAACAGATTCGATGCATCCTTGTAATGCCCGTGAGAACCGCTTTAAAGCGCGAGAACTCCGGCCAATCCATGTTTTCGTGCAGTGTCAACAAGGTGATGAAACCGGGCTCTAAATCGGTGTTCATGCGGGCGATGTCTTTGGTGTGCATGAGTGCATAGGGTCTTCGCATGGACATCAATGCAGCGGCATAAATCGAAAACTGCCAGACAAGGACTGTTGGTTTGCTCGCCTGAACTTCCAACACGTCGAAGAGATCCGTCTTCATTCGCAGATCGGCGGCGTTGTTTGTCGAATCTAAGGATGTTTACCGCGACATCTCCCCCTGCCCGCGCGACATTCTCGGTAAAGCTTCCCTGTGGGCTGGCTTGCTGATCTGCCGAGCCTCCGGGGAGGTTGGAAACACTCTCGGGGTCGACGCCCGGCAAGTTACCCTCTCGGACATCCCCCAGTTTTTGCAGACCCGTCTTTGCCGACCGTCCGGAGCGTTTGAAAAACCGCCCGATCCCCTCGGGCACGCCTTTCAGAGTTTCTTTCGGCTGTTTGGCAAACTGGCGCAGGTTTTCGAAGGTCTCTCCGGCTGTTTCCTCAGCTGCATCGATGAACTGCTGATCGTTCTGGATATGGTCAAGCGCAGCAAGAGCTCGAATTTCGGTCAGACGCGCTTTTAACATGCCTGGACCCGAGGCTGAGAATTGTCCGAATGTCGTTTCAATACGGTAAGTTGACATGAAACCATCGGTCGGCACCTGTTCTTCGATGCGGTAAATCTCGGTCGAAAGCGGAATGCCCTGGACGCTTTCCTGCGCAGACAATACGGGCGGCACTTCGTATTCGATGCTTAGCGCCGTGTTCGGAGCAAACAATAAAGCGACCGGGACGGCTTTCAGGAAATTACTCTTGATCAGGTTCATTTTTTCCACCCACTTTAATTTGATCAAGTTCAGAACACCGACCAGCTGAGCCTATGCGCCAATTCCTCGACTGCTTTGATCGCCAAGACCGCGTTGCCTTTCTTGTCCAATGCGGGGCTCCACGCGGCGATGGACCCAACGCCGGGGACAATGGCGACAAGTCCTCCGCCGACCTTGCTTTTGCAGGGCAAACCGATCCCAAAGGCGACCTCACCTGAGGCGTCATAACACCCACAGGTCATCATCAGCGCATTCACGCGGCGTACGCGTTCTGGCGTGACACCCGCGGTTTCCGCGTCAGGCCCGTTGCCCTCGGTTGCCAAAAACCGTGTGGACGCAGCGAACTGACGGCAACTCATCTCGTTGCTGCACCGACGGAAATATATTTCGGTGACCTCTGTCACATCGCCGCGAATGTTGCCTTCGGCCAGCATGAAGTAGCCCAAGGCCCGGTTGCGGTCGCCCGTTGCTACCTCAGAGGAAAAGACATCGTCGTCCGCCATGATATCCGGCGAGTCTGCCAGACGTCGGCAAAGCTCAAGAACCGGATGCAAACCGGGTTCGCCGGATTGGTGTTCTAAAATTACATCGGACACAACAATCGCGCCCGGGTTAATGAAGGGGTTTCGAGATTTGCCGCGCTCGAACTCAAGCTGAACGGTCGAGTTGAAGGGATCACCCGACGGCTCTCGGCCCACGCACTGCCAGAGTGATGCACCGACATGCCCAAGCGCCACGACCAGCGCGAACACTTTCGAGATGCTTTGGATGGAAAACGGCACGCCAGCATCACCTGCAATGATAGGTTCTCCGTTCAACGGTGCAAACGCTATGCCAAACCGGTTTAGCGGGACGCTCGCGAGTTCCGGGATTTAGTTGGCACCTCTCCGCGATCAGCCTCACCGTCCATTCGGGCAGCGCCACCATCCAAATCCAGAAGATTGCTCCCGGTCCGCCCAGCGTCAGGGCACCCGCGACACCTGCCAAGTTCCCGGTGCCAACCCGCGACGCAAGGCTGACAGTCAAAGCCTGAAACGGAGTGATCCCGCGTTTGTCGGTGCTGGGGGCTGCCGTGATGACGCGCAGCATCTCGCCAAAATGTCGGAACTGCGGGGCACCGAGTCGGATCGTGAAATAAAGCCCAGCCCCCAGCAGCGCGTAAACAAGGACATAGTTCCAGAGAATACCGTTCAGACCATCAACAAAAAAATCCATCTAAAACTCTTTCTCTTAAATTGCGCCCACTCTTTTTGGACCCGCATTAAAGCTGCGACCCAATAGGCAGGATCGCCAATATCCCGGCCTTGATGTGATCAAAGAAACTGCCGGTGGGTTCGTTTTTATACAGCAGGATCGCGCCATCCTCGCGGCGGGATCGCCAGGTGAGACGGTCATCCTCGTCATACTGGACCGAATAGGTGTTTTCCTTCAAAGCTTCATCCAGCACGACCACTGCGCGTTTTGTCAGATCCGGTGAGTCAACAAGCACACCCATTTCGGTGTTTATGTTGACCGACCGTGGATCCCAGTTGAACGAGCCCACAAACAGGTATCGGTCATCAATGGTAAACGCCTTGGTGTGAAGGCCCGCGCGCGACTGACCCCAGTTCACGCCCCTCTGATGCACCCGATCGGAATCAGGGCGCAATTCAAACAGCTCAACGCCCCCGTCCAGCAGCGCGCGCCGCTCTTTTGCATAATGCGCATAGACAGGCGCCACATCGTTTGATGCCAGTGAATTGGTAACGACGCGCACCTCGACCCCGCGATCCTCAAGTTCGCTCAGCCATTCAACCCCTTTCTTGCGCGGAACGAAGTAGGCCGACACGATGTTGACCGAGCTTTCGGCTTTCCGGAAATAGGGCACCATTTGCGATGCCAGAATGGGCTGACCGTTATCGGCCCCGGCCGCTTTGGACGGCGGGTCGGAATACAGTTTGGCCGGAACCCAGTTCAACCTGAGCGTCCTAAGCGTAAAGTTCTCTTGCGCTGCTTTTTTGACCGCCGCTGCATACGGGGTTTTCAGGGATTCATCGACCAGCGCATTCAACAGCACGCGGGCGTCGTCCAACCCCAGAGTCTCGGGTTCGTCAATCACCGCGCGGGCGGGAACGGCAAATTCGCTGTTCCAGTATTCGTCGAAATTATCCGACACCTCATTCACCACCGGCCCAGCCACGAGGATGTCCAGATCGGCATAGTTAAACTCTTCCTTGGCCAGAAAATACTCATCGCCCACATTGCGGCCACCGACGATGGAAATGGTGTTGTCTGCGGTGATGGACTTGTTGTGCATCCGCCGGTTGATACGTTTGAAATCCGTCAGGCCCGCGATCAGCAGGCTTTGGTCGCGCCAGAATGGATTGAAAAGCCGGATCTCGATATTTTCATGGGAATCCAGCGCCGCCGTCATCGCGTCATATCCGGATGTATCCATGTCATCTAGCAGCAGCCGAACCCGCACACCGCGATCCGCCGCATCAAGCAGGCTTTGGGCGAACAACTGCCCGGTTAGGTCGTTGTGCAAAAGGTAGTATTGCGCATCGATTGACACATCCGCCTGTGCCACCAGCACCATGCGCGCCGCCAAGGCTTCTTCTCCGTTGCTGATCAGCTTGACGCCCGACCGCCCGTCGCGCGGGTCACCCAGTTTGCGCACCGCCGATGTCAACCTGCTGTTGGACGGCGTCTCGACGACCCGCGATGGAGTTTGGACAAAATCCCGAGGCCCTGTCGAACAGGCTGCCAGCGCGATAAGTCCCAGCAAAACCCATAGAAATTTTCTCGACATCATCTTTCTTCCTTTGGCCTTATTCTCCAAACCAGATCGGTGGAGCTGGAACGTCTCATTTCCCGATGTACCTTAGCACCTCGGCCTCCCACGCCGGGCTTTTGCGGACAGACAGCAAAGCGCGATTGAGCACTTCGACATATTCGCTTTCATCCTGCAGGGCGAAGGCATAGTTTTGTTCTTCGAACTCATAGGGCAGCACTTCGGGGGTCTCGAAACGACCCTGCTCTCGGCCCTGTAGGATTTCGTACTTCAGGGCGGGTGCATCCATGACAACCGTATCGACCCGGTCCGTTTCCAGGCTAGTGACTACTTCTGACAAGGTAGCAAAGGTGCGCGCGGCAATGCCTGACCGTTGCAGATATTCTGCCGACGTTGAATCCGCCAGCGTCGCAACCCGCACCTTCGCCAGATCTTCTGGTGAACGGATTTCGGATCGGATCTGCTCCAGCGTGAATGCGCTGGCTAAAATAGCCGTGATGCTGGCTACCATGATGGTACTTCCCACCGCCAACAAAGCCGAGAGAATCCGTGCAGTCGGTGTTTTGAACTCGTAACAGCGAATGGGACCGCGCGTCACGAACAGCAGTCCGATGACCAGAGCCTCCATCACTTTCCCACCTCGAGTTTTCATCGCGTAGAGCTTCGAGTTGATCTTATGCTCAAGCAGATAAAAGATGCCGCCAACCACAGCTGCCGCGCCGAAGACGATGATGATCGCAGTCAGAATTCGCGGACTCAGAAGGAATTGCCGGATCGAACTTAGATAGCTGACCTTCTTTATCCCAATCGCCTTGTGGGTCTCAAAAAAGGAATGAGAAAAGTCGACCAGTTCTTCGCGTTCCGGCGTGATCGAAAGGCAGGAGACACCAACTGCGGATCGACCGGTGGCGACACTTTCGATCATGTCACCGAAATTCATGACCGAAATGTCGTACGTAATGTCCAATTCCCTGCCGACGCGGTCCCACAAGAAAATGGCCAGCCCATCCAGGTTGCCACCTTCCTGCATCACGAAAGGTGGACAAACCGCTGCAGCGATTGGCACCAAGCCTCTACTATCCTGTGCTCTGCCGTTGTCGGGCAATAATGCCAAAGTGAACAGCACAGAAATACTCAGGATCAAAGAAAATTTACGTTTCAAACTCACATCATTGAAATAAATTGGTTTTCGAAGAACGAAACTCAGAGCTTTTTCAAAGCAAAATTTGGCCTTTAGTTTGAATAAGTCCGCTGGCATCACCAGTTCCTACAACCGGTTCGTCGAGAAGGTGTCGCAACTGTTGGGGTCCCCGGTTTCATATCCCTGATAGAACCAGTTTTGCCGTTGCTGACTTGTGCCGTGAGTAAAGCTGTCCGGAACCACCACTCCCTGTTGCGCGCGTTGCAAAGCGTCATCTCCAATCGCGGCTGCGGTGTTAAGAGCTTCTTCTATATCACCGGCCTCAAGTACGCCAAACCGCTGATCAACGGCGCGGGCCCAGACACCGGAATAACAATCAGCCTGAAGCTCCACGCGCACCGAAAGGGCGTTCGCCTGGGATTGGCTGGACTGGCTTTTGGCACGGTTCACCTGTTCCAGAACGCCAAGGCTGTTCTGAACATGATGGGCCACTTCATGCGCGATCACATAGGCTTTGGCAAAGTCGCCGCGCGCGCCGAGGCGCTGTTCCATGACCTGAAAGAAGGACGTATCCAGATAGACGCGTTGATCGACTGGGCAATAGAACGGACCGGTCGCGGGCATGGCACGCCCGCAGGCTGAATGGGTCCGGTCCGCAAATAAGACCAGTATGGGTGGCGTGTATTGAATGCCGGAGTTCCGGAATATCTCTGACCAAATTTCTTCGGTATCGGCCAGGATGACGGCCACAAACTCTTCGGTTTCGTCGTCAATCTGCACCGGCGCATTCGCTTGCGGCGCCGAAAGTTGACCACCACCGGTCAAAAACGGGGTCACATCCACGCCCAGAAACAACCCTACGACAACGACCACGATCAATCCAAGACCGCCGATACCAGCACGGGACGTGCCGCGCGACCCATGGCGTCGGTCGTCGATGTTTTTGCTTGTACGTCGTCCTTTCCAGCGCATGCGGCCTCCGAACAATTCGGGTAGTCTACCACAGTTTTCACGGTTCCCCGATCTACGAGGTTTGAACGGGGAACCGATCCGGGCTTCCAAAGCCTGAGGCAGTGACAACCGTAACTAATGGACGATATCGGGTGTCACTTCGCCACCACTCAAATTGCGCTCAGTGTATTGGAACGTCCGAATTCCTCAACCGTCGATACCGGCAGTATCGCGTGCTGTTTCGGCCGGAGTGCAACGATTGCTCACCCCGATCGTTGCCTGCTGGACTTGGCGTTTCGCGGCCTTTTCCGGTGTGCAATCCGGGTCCACCACGTCGCAGCCAGCAAGCGCGACTACAGCGACCATCATCACGCCTCCAAGTATTTTAATCATTGTCCCTTCTCCATCTTTTTGTTCAAAATCCTGCCAGCCGTTCGGCCAGCCAGAACGCTGCAATGCATCCGATGGGATATCCGAGAAATTGGCGCGACGGCTCATGTGCCATCGACCAGCCCCAGACCATTTGCAGTGTCTTTTTCAGCGTCAGGAACACGCCCAACACTGCAAAGATGAATGCCAGTTGCCCTGCCTCAACGCCGAGGTTAAAGGCCAGCAAGGCCGCCGGGATGTCCTGCTCGGGAAGACCAATCTCGGCCAGCGCTCCGGCAAAGCCCAGACCGTGCAGCAGGCCGAACCCAAAGGATGTCACCCAGGGGAAACGGCTGGCCAAAGTCTTTGGTTTGTCGTCAGAGCGCAGAACCTCTGTCGCCAAAAAGACGATCGACAGGGCAATCACGGCCTCGACCGGAGGGCCCGGTACGTTCAGCACGCCAAACGTGGCCAGAACCAGCGTGATGGAATGCGCGACGGTAAAAGCAGTCACTGCCGAGATCAGCTGCCGCAGATTGCGGATCAATACCAGCAGGGCAAAGACAAACAGCAAGTGGTCCCAGCCTTCAAGGATATGTTCAAAGCCCAGAACCCCATACTGCCACAGCGTCTGAACAAGCCCCTGTTGCGCGGGCAGCGTGACGGCCGGTGCATCCGGCGTCAGTCGGAAGGTCGCAATGTTCACCGTGTCCAGATACCCCACCCGCAGTAAGACGTCCGTTCGCTGCGCATCAAGCTTGTCGATTAGGATCATATTGCCGCGCAGGTCTTCGGCGCAGGTCATACGCCAGATCTGAGTCCAGGCGCGACCGTCAAAGACCGGCGCGTCAAAGGTGGGTGCGGTACAGACATCCGGAAGCGCAACGTCGATATCCATCGGTGCTCCCAGAACGTCGGGTTTGCGCCAAAAGACGTGCCAGTCACTCTCGGTTTCCTGCGAGATTTCCAGATAACCGGGTTCCAGCGCGTGAGCATTTGCAAAGGCGGGAACCAGAAGCCCCGCCAACAGCACAATCAGCGTCAGAAGGCGACTCATGTGGCACCCGCTGGCGCGTCGGTCTCCGCGGGTTCCTGAATCGTGTAAGTGGATCGCAGGTTTTGCAGAAGGGTCTCCGTCGCGCGTTCAGCCTGCTTCTCACGCCAGTCGGCCAAAACACGATCCCGGATCACGCCAAAAGGCGGCAGAGTGGCGTCCAATCTGTTGTCGATCCGAACCATGTGAAGTCCGAAAGACGATTGAACAGGTCCGCTCCATTCACCCAGCGGCAGAGGTTGCAACTGATCAAACAAGCCCGTTCCAAAGTTGCCATCTACTGAGTTGCGCGCGCTCAGATCAAACCCGGCCGGAAGCAGTGACGCCTGACCCAACTGGCGGTGGTCTTCGCCTGCCGTCAAACGCGCCCGAGTCTGTTCGACAAATGTCTCGCTTGGGTTTTGCCCCAGATAAACAAGGCTGACTGCAAGCCGTGCGGGGGTTGTGAACGCGTCGGCATTGTCGGACAGGTAAGTTTGCAGCACCTCATCCTCGGGGCGGGCCGCGCCTGCCTCGGAGGTCAAAAGGAAGTTCATCTTCTGCACCAACCGGTTGCGGATGATCTCGTCATTCCCATCCAACCCCAGCGCCAAAGCTTCGCGCACCAACACTTCCCGGTTCAGCCAATCCTCTTTGAGTTTCGCCAGTTCCTCCGCCGTCGGAGGGCGCCGCCATGTGTTTTCGTACTGACCGGCCAGAATGTCGATCTGACGCTGATCGACAATGATGACCCGCGCATCCGGGTCAGCGTACCAGGCGTCCGGTTGTGCAAGCTTGAACCAGCCAAAGATCGCAAGGCTGAGAACTGCAAAATGGACAAACGGCTCGGTGACTATCCGGCGGATCATACTTGGTTTGAATGAGGGTGGCATGGTCCGACTCGGAGGGTTCGTTGTTTGCCAGTGCGCATTCATCGCTTTGCCCTGTTCATGGGTTCACACCCCCTTTGGAACCAACAGTTTCAGCGTGAAGCTGACGGTGTCGGCAGCTGAAACCGCCCCATCGAAAAAGTTGTGCTCGTAGGACAGTGACCATTGCCACGGTAGCCCTCCACCCTTGACGAGCTTGGACACCTTGACCCCCAGCGGCAGGCTGTTGAATTCGCTGGCCTCCCAGTCGTAGACAAAAACCATTTCGGATGTTCCGGCAGACCAACCATTGCTAAGGTTGTAGTTGAAGACAGGCTGGATTGTGGACAGGTTAACATCCGACCGTTCATCGTCCCCAGCGACGGTAAACAGGTTTTGATTAAAAAGTCCCCAGAGCCCCATTTTTCCTGTTTCGCAAACCCTGCCGCAGGCCCTAAGGCCCATTTCTCTGCGCTCAACCCGTCTTCGCCGGTCGGCAGTAAGGCCACCGCGCCGACGCCGAAACGACCCCAGGACCTATCGAAGGTCATGAGGTCGAACAAAGTGGTGTCGCTCAGGCCCGACTGCCCATTGGCGCTGCCCGTCACATATGGCAGCGTGAGCCGTGCAATGTGGTTGGTTGATCCCAGCGTAAATGGGATCGCAGCCCGAAACTGCAGCAAGCTGCTGTCCTCCGGCGAGTTGTGTAGATTAAAATTGAAAAACCCTTGCAACTGAAACGACATAATCGAAGCCGTCGGGTCATTAGCGGCCGTTTCCAGCGATTCTGAGTTTTCCTGCGCCTGAACACCCCAAGGGACCAAAAAAGCCACCAACCAAGACAGGTACATATTCTTAGACACGTTTAACACCGTGATTTCATTTTCAGAAAGACAGAGAGATCAAGGCCGTCAGGACATCGCTTTCAAATCGCCGTTTTGCCGCAAACTCATGCGTATATTTGAGCTTTAGGGAGGCGTCGGCTCCCAGCAATGTTCCGCCATCATAGGTGACAAGCGGGCCAATACCGCTGACCTGAGCCCGCAGGCTGCTGGCCCCCAAGGCGATCCGGGTGAGTTCGGCGCCTGCACCACTGTCATCTTCAAGCTGATGGTAAGTGTACCCGGCAAGACCAACCCCCCAGCCCGAGCGGAAGCGTTGCACAACGGCTCCTTCTAATTGAAATGCAGGAGCAGTCTGATAGTCGGTAGCATCGTTTTCTTCGCTGAACAGCAGGCTGGCCGCACCCGAAACCTCAAAACCACGTTCCGGAACAAACCAGGTCGCAGCAAAGAAGGGTTGGAAAGACCAGACATTCTTGCCGGCATTCAAAACTTGGACGGTGCGCTGCTGAACGTTAATAGATGCGGTATTGTATTCGCCAGTCGGCGCAAAAACGGTTATGCCCGTGCTGTAATGCAGATTGCCCCGGTGCCACCCCACCAAACCTGTCAGGCTGATGTCACCGAAGCTTGAGAGCGTGTCGTCAATGTTCGCACCCTGCAAAGGGGGGCGGATCGCGGTAAAGGTGAGTTCGGCGACGGGAAAGGGAACGGTCAGGTTTATGGCAGGGGTCCCGCCAAAGAGCTGCGCGTCGAAAACCTGAGTTACACCCAGTCGCCATAGGTTCAGTTCAAGGTCTGCGTCTGCTGCAATCGGAAGCCCTGCAAGCGAAACGCCGTCCACGCTGCCGTCCAGATAGTCGAATGTCAGACTTGTGTAGGATCCCGGCTCGGGCACAAATCCCGAAAACGTATCTCTGGTTCCCAGAAAGTAAGCACCCAGACCCCCTTCAACCGCAATCGCCGGTTTGACTGGCAGAACTGTAATCGTAGCTATAGCCACCGCACCCATCGCTGAGCGCATCTCGCGCAAAAGCATTTTCATTTTTCACCTCGTTCTAACTTCTTGACGCGTTTGCTGTGCTTTTTGGGGTTTTTGGGATCAGGGTGTGTACCAGATGGGCGACGTGTACGCGCGTTCCTGCGTCGTCATCTGCGTACCTTCTGGCATTTCTGTGCCGAACTTGACCGCGTCGTAAGCTGTCCAGCGTGGCGTTGGGATTTCGATCACGCGCGCGTAGTAGAAAGCAGGTTCTGAAGGGTCGAAATCGGGGTCGGTCCAGACGGTGCCCAACTCTGGCGCGCCTATCGAGTTGGTCCAGGAGGGAATGGACAGATCGACGGTGTTGCCGACAGGAGGCAGTTTTCCGGCTGCATCCGGCGACCGATCACCACCCCACGCCACGTCGTAGACCATCTCCATGGCTTCTCCGCTTTCCGCGTCGATCCAGCCTTTGACGATCTGTATGCGGTCGAGGTTGGCGCCAATCGGATCACGTAAAGAGTAGACGAGAAAATCTGGCGCGTCTCCGTCGGCGGGTGTTGCCAAGTCACCGCCCATGGGCACACCGCCGGCATAGCCGATGCGGGCGAGATCCCGTCTCGCCAGCGTATCACTGTCGTAGTCCCCCCCGAAGAAACGCACGGACATGCGCGGTCCGGTCGTGCCATAGGCCTCACGACGGCGCATCGCGTCAAAGATCGACTCACGCGTATTTTCCTCCGCCCAAACCGCCGTCAATCCGGCTGCATTGTATTGGGAAGAGTAATAGGCTACCTCTCCATCCGGAAATGTCCGGCCCACGTGGACTGCGCGGTCCGCTTTCGGTTCAAAGGCGGTGAGTTTCCCGAAGAAATTATCCTCTGTCACCGTTGTAAGCCCGGTATGCGTGTCCGTTGCAGCACTCGCGCCGAATTTGTATGGGTTCACGCCCAATTCCGCCTCCAGCGCCAACCCCCTCAAAAGGCCAGAGCGGGCGTATTCACCCGGAAGCATTTCCTTTGTTTTGCGTTCAGAACTATCGAGATTGCCGTAGTCCCATGTTTCAAAGTCGGCGAATATGTCATCAGGCGACAGGAACGGATGCGCTTCACCATCTCCCTTGTACTGTGTCCATTCATAAAGCGGCTCCCACTTCTGGCGCAGTTCGGCGTATTCCCGGTCCAAAGGCGGGGTGCCGTCAGCGAAGTCGTCAACCAATGAAAACATCCAGCCGTTGGACAGATTGCCGTTGTGGGCAATCGCCAGCGCGTCACCGCCCGTGGTATCCTCATAAGCTTGAAGCCAAGCATAGAGATCGCGCGGGTTCGGTGATCCCATCGGCGGCGTCGTGGTGTAAGGTACAAGCTGCCTGGTCCTGTTCGGCCCATCGCGCAAAATGACGTTGCGATGCAAATTGTTGCCGCTCACAAGCGAAGTCCATTCGAAAGCGGCGAACGTCGTAAAAACGCCGGGTTGGTAATACTCCTCGGCAATAGTGACCAGATTGTCCCAAACGCGCACATAAGCTTCGTTGCCCAGTTGATAGTTTAGGGCAGGACTGAGGGTGCCTTGCGCGAAACTTGCGGTCATCTCCTGCGCTGCCCTGAGTGCAGCTTCGCCGCCCTGATTGAATGCTTCGTGGAAACTGCGCCCCTGTTCATCCGCCATTATATTGGGAGCACCCGAAATTATATCAGTGATCGCGCCCATCCCATCGGAGTGATCTGTGATCATGTAAAAGTCAAAAGGCCGCGCGAGTTTCACAGGTTGGCCAGTGTTTGAGATCACCTGTTCACCTCGCGCAAACCTGTATGCATCCCGAGGCATCAGCCGCGTTCCGCCGCCGCCTGCATCCGCTGAAAGGCTGGTATGAAATGTGTATCTCCAAAGAAAACGCGCTCGAGGTACGCCCGGTCTGCGTAGGGCGAATAGGGTCTACCTTTCAAAGCGTTGGCGGTCGCGTTGGTTGGCGTCTCCTGGCATAATGCTGCGGCCGCAGCGAAAACAAAAATGCTTGAAGCAATTGATAGAGTGTTCATTAGAATTACTCCGGAGCATACCAAATGGGCGATGTGTAGGCCCGGTCCTGAATGGATTCAGGCGCACCCACTGGCAATTCGACACCAAAGAACTTGCGGTCATAGGTGGTCCAGCGCGGGGTCGGAATTTCCAGTACCCGAACGTAGTAGAAAGCGCTCTGATCAGCGTCGAAATCCGGATCTTCCCAATAGCCGCCAAGAATGGCTTGGCCGATGTCATTGGTGTATGAAGCCTCTTCGGCATTAACCGTATCGCCCACCAGACCATTGCACGCACCATCAACAACCTCGCGCCCACCACAAGAAACGTCATAGACTTTTTCGGATGTGGTGCCGTCTGCGTTGAGCCAGCCCTTGATGACCTGAACCCGGTCCAGATTAGCACCATCGGGGTCTCGCAACGCCCGAATTAGGAAACGCGGCGCACGGCCTTCACTCTTTCCCAGATCACCCCCCATAGGTACGCCATTGGCGTAGCCGTGCGCCGCGAAGTCCGACCGAGGGAGGTCAGATTCCTTAAAGTCATACCCGGCAAAGACACGGACCCTAATGCGCGTGCCAGTAGTCGCGTAAACCTCTCTGCGCATCATCGCGTCAAAGATGGCCTCGCGTGTGTTCTCTTGTGCCCAAACCGCTGCAAGGCCCGATGCGCTGGTTTCCCACGCGCGGATCGTATTTTCCGGGGCGCCTAACCGCCCTGCTATGGCTTCTTCGAACCTCACTGGATCGGCCGTGGGTTCAAGCTGCGTCACCTTGCCGAAAAAGTTTTCCTCACGCGTTGTCGGCAACGAAGTATGGGCGTCGGTCGATCCAATCATGCCAAATTTGAAAGGGTTCGCACCTAACTGCGCCTCGTAGGCCAGCCCCCGCCGCAGCGCCGGTCGGGCATACTCCTTCGGCAACATATCGGGTGTCTTGGGTTCAGATCCGAAATTGGCCGAGTCCCATGTCTCAAAATCCGCGAAAGGATCATCGGGTGACAGCATCGGGTGCGTTTCACCGTCGCCTTTCATCTGCGTAACTTCATAGATCGGTTCAAACCTGGCTCGACGTTCCGCGTACGCCTGATCAATAGGGTCTTCCGAACCATACGGGGTGTCGTCGAACATCAACCCGTTGGACAGATTGCCATTATGTGCGATGGCCAACACGCGCCCGCCGGTTTCCGTCTCCAGCGCCTCCATCCAATCCCAAAGGCTCTCAGGGTTAAAACCTCCGTCAGACGAAAGCGGAACGCGAGAGTTAGCGACATCTTTGCCGTCTCGGTACACGACCACGCGGTGCATGTTGTTGCCATTTGGCGTTGAGGACCATTCGAAACCGATGATCGCGGAAAACAGACCAGGCTCATTTGCTTCTTCTGCGGCGTCAATTGTCTCTTCCCACGGACCACGTGAGAAATCGGGATTGTTCGAGTACGGGTTCTTGCCTTCAAACCGGGAGCCGGCCCACAGATTCCACGCCTCTCCAGCCGCCTCGGCTGAACCATCCTTGACATAACCATGCAACGTTTGACCGAATTCGGTATCCAGTACTGCGGGGTCGTCCCGCTTGAGCATGGGCGCGACGCCAAGCCCTTCGGCGTGATCTGAGATCACCAGCCAGTCTAACGGACGAATGAGGCGCACGGGAACACCCATCGAAGACACTACCTCTTCGCCCTTAGCGAACCGAAACGCTTCGGCAGGGCCAAGGTTGTTGCCGATCATTCCGGCATCTGGCGAATAGGATGTGTGCAGGTGGGTATCACCAAAAAGAACCTGATTAGGGAAATCCTGTTGGGGGTAAGGTGAGTACTCACGGTCGCCCGGATTTGGCGGTGGTGCGTCCTGAGCGAAGGCCGCTGAGGACAAAGCAATGATGGATACCGTAAGTGCTTTTAGATACATGGTTAAATCCTCAAGATGGCGTGTACCAGATGGGGGATGTATAGGCCCGTTCCTGGATTGAAACCGGAGCACCGTCGGGCAGTTCGGTGCCAAAAAACTTGGCGTCGAAAGTTGTCCAGCGCGGGGACGGAATCTCAAGCACGCGGACGTAGTAGAAAGCCGACTGCGTCGGGTCGAAATCGCGGTCTTCCCAGAAACCGGCCAGAATGGCCTGACCGATATCGTTGGTCCAGGTGGCCGTTTCCTCAACGACCGTATCACCGACCGGACCATCGCACGCCCCATCTATCAGTTCGCGCCCGCCACACGCGATGTCGACGACCCGTTCGGTAGTGGTTCCGTCCGCGTTCACCCAGCCTTTGACGATCTGGATACGATCCAGATTTGCGCCATCAGGATCACGCAGCGCCCGCACCATGAAACGAGGTGCGCGGCCATCGCTCGTGGAAAGGTCAGCGCCCATCGGCACTCCGTTTTCATAGCCGTAAGTGTCGAAATCCGAGCGTGGCAGGTCTGTCTCCTCAAAGTCATATCCTGCAAAGACACGCACGCGCATGCGCGTCCCGGTCGTCGCAAAAACCTCTCTGCGCATCATCGCGTCAAAGATGGCCTCGCGTGTGTTTTCACGCGCCCAGACGGCGGCCAGCCCCGAGGCTGAGGTCTCCCATGCCTTGATCTGATTAGCTTCGTCACCAAGGCGACCGGTAATCGCCTCGTAGAAGCGCATTTCATGGGCTGAAGGTTCAAGCGCGGTGATCTTGCCAAAGAAGTTCTCTTCGCGAGAGGTGGACAGGGACGTATGTGCGTCCGTTGACCCGATCATCCCGAACTTGAACGGATTGACGCCGAGCGCGGCCTCATGTTGTAGCCCCAGACGATAGGCCGAGCGCGCATATTCACGCGGCAACATTTCGGGTGTTTTGACCTCGGTGCCAAAGCTGCCTTTGTCCCACGTTTCGAAATCCGCGAAGGCGTCATCCGGAGACAAGGCCGGGTGGGTCTCACCATCCCCTTTCATCTGGGTCACCTCGTACAGAGGCTCCAGACGTTGCCGTCGCTCGGCATATTCTGCGGACAGAGGTTCCCCCGAGAACCGTTTGTCATCAAACATCAGCCCGTTGGACAGATTCCCATTATGTGGGATGGCCAATAGCTGGCCACCGGTTTCGGACTGGTAGTCCTCCATCCAGTCCCACAGCGCCTCGGGATCATTGCTAAGCCCATTGGACAGCGGAATACGGGTATTGGCCTCTTCCTTGCCATCCCGGTAAACGACGACACGGTGCAGATTGTTGCCGTCCGGGGCCGAACTCCACTCATATCCGATAAAGGCGGTAAAGCTGCCGGGCACATTGGCCACTTCGGCGGCGTCGATGATTTCTTCCCAAGGAACCTTGGGCACGTTTTGATCTGACGCCAGATGGTTCGTGCCTTCATAGGCGCGGCCGAGCCACAGGTTATAAGCGGCCTGCGTGCTTTCGATCGTCTTCTGGCTGACCAACTCATACAGCTCTGCGCCCAGAGGGTCTTCCAGCAAAGTCGGATCAGCGCGCGTCAGCAGCGGCGCAATGCCAAGACCGTCAGAGTGGTCGGCGACCACCAGCCAATCCAATGGTCTCTGCAGTTTTGCGGGGATGCCCGTGGACGCAACCACCGTTTCGCCTTTGGCAAATTTATAGGCATCCGCAGGGGACAGTTTGTTAAAAACCAATCCGGCATCCCACGAGTAGGACGTGTGGAGGTGCGTGTCGCCGAAAAAGACCTGATTAGGAAAACTTTGTTCCGGGTATGGGGAATATCCTGCCCGATCTGGTGCTACATTGGGCGCATCCTGCGCCACTGCCGAATGTGCTAATATGCCTACAATGCAAGTTATAGCAGCGTAGCTAATCGCGGAAGCTGAGAATAGAAACCCACGAGAACTCTGAGCGGAGTACATCTCCTATGCCCTCATAATATTGTTTATTATCAGGTAATTATGCTATTGTAACGTAAACGTTGTTGGGCAAAGCTAACAGAACAGTTTGCCAAATACTTTCCCAAATGGGGTAATTGCGATGAAGAAGGAATCTAAAGATACATTTTTCCCTATCTTTTCTTCAGCATGGCTAAGAGGCGTACCTCGAGAAAGCTTAGAAAAACTTGAGCAGATTTCGGAAATCGTCACGTACAAGGACAAGGAAACGATTTACGCAATTGGTGGGGCGCAAAACTTTCTCTATGGCACCGTCTCGGGAAAGGTTCAGGTTCGCCTCACACTTACCGAAATGGAACCGGTTCTGGGTCATATCCATCACCCTGGTGCCTGGTTCGGTGAATCAGAGTTGTTGCTTGACGTTGACGGTTTGGTGGAGATGAAGGCAGCAGGCGATGTCAGATTGGTCAGGATCGCATATTCCCGGTTTCGGCCACTGGCAAATGCGCGCCCTGATCTGTGGGAGGCAATTGCCCGTCTAAGTTCGATGAACCAACTGTTGGCCATGTCCGCGGCCAATGACCTTGCACAACGAAATACCCGCAAACGCATTACGGCCGCGCTTTTGCGATTGGGCGGATGGAGAGGCGTTTTGCAGGGAACCGAACCGACAGACACCGTTGTTGCCAGCCAGCAGGAACTCGCGGACCTGTCGAATATCGCCCTGTCCAAGATTTCTGTCTATTTGGGAGAAATGGCGGCCGAAGGCCTAATACGTTTGGAATATGGTCGCACCGTCTTGATCGACTTGGATGGATTGCGATGCGTGGTCGAGGAGTAGATTGATGTGTGCTGGCACATGTCATAACTGTAGCCAATCTTGGAAAAAGCTTCCTCTGCCCTTTTCTCAGGATTAAATAATTTTTCGATCTTCTGTCTTGGGGTGTTCGGCCCGCGTTCAGCTTTGGCATGTCCAGTTTGCGTCACGCTGCCCGAGACCTCACTTGCGGATCACTTGATCACGGCTGATGTCGTCGTTTTGGCGGTACCGGCGCAGGATAACCCGTTCAAATTTGCTCCGCGTCAGATCATCAAAAGCACTTCAGACGATCAGGAGAGAGTCCCTGAAATTCCATTCTTGATTGACAGCGCAACCCGCGCTGCCTGCCGCGCTGACCCCGAGATGACAGTTCTGCTGACCTACGGTACCGTTTCTAAGGATGGCGCTGGACGTGGCTTGTCACGCAAGAGGACAAGGATATTCACGCTGACCCCCGAGCGCGAAAAGTTCCTGGAAGCGCTTTGGGCCGAAGCAGAACTGTGGCAGGACCGCACTACGGCATCCAATGCGCGCGTCGCGTTTTTTGCCCGATACCTTTCGCAAGGAGATCGGGTGCTAAGAGATACTTCCCTTATCGAAATCGATCGAGCGTCGTACGGAAGTATCCAAATATTGCGCAATACGGTTGCTGCAGACGAGTTATTGCGCGAGTTCGACAGCCTCTCTCGTATGAGTTTCGTTCCGGTTGCTGGGCCTCCAGGGCGACGATGGCAAGGCCAGACAAATTGTCCGAACACGATATCCCAATTCGGTTTTTCAAAGTTCGGGGTATGCGTATGATTGGGCTGTGGCTGGGATATCTGTCGATGGGCCGGACGCTATCACCGTTGTCGACGCCGCGTTAGGTTCGGTAAACCTCAAACAGGACCATAAGCAATCCCTCATTCGCGCCCTGACTGACTCAGGTTTGGTGTCGTCTGCACTCAGAGATCAGATCATCAGGATTATTTCCCGCGAGTTGGAACAAGATCACTCGTCGGCTTTGGAGATTGCTATTGCCATGCGCAATTGGAATGAAACGCTTCTGGACAGCCAGTTTGTATCTTTGCTCGAAAACGAAAACGTTGATCCGGTAACGCGGTTCGTCATCCAAACCAAACTCGCCCCAATTGAGTGACAACCAACTGTCTCGAGCTGCGTTGAAACCGCTTCATTGATTGGCCGCACATACTAAAGCAGCCGATCTTTTTTGCGCAGTGCAATTACCAATCCTGCAAGGCGTCGGTGAAAAATTCTCTCATGGCTGGTTGATCCGAACATCCGGTTTCTGGAAATGGACTGTCCAATCGGGAAAGGTAACGAAGGTCTGCTATCCGCCCTTCGGAACCTCAATGCACCTTCGGTGACAACTGAAGAAGTTCACCCATCTCAAATCACTATGACGCTTTCCTAAGACACCCCCACCCGCTTTCTGTGCCGTGCCTGCTTATTTTGCCGCCACAAAGCCCTTGTTTTATTGATGTGACGATTTCTGCATAGATATCAAAAACGGTCTCGAAAACCGTTGTGGGTGCAAGCCCACCCAGGGTTCGAATCCCTGTCTCTCCGCCATAATCCTTCCGATTTGGTCGCCATATCGTTTTCAACAACTGTGTTGTTAGTCGATGGCACGCGCGACGGCGTGTTATTGCCATCAGCGCCAGTCGTATCGGCGCAGGCTGGCTCAATACCCCGTATTGAAAAGAACTTTGGGGAATTCCCCTTTGATTATCATTAGTTTTAACCCATCTAAGCGGCACTTATTTCAAGGAGAGACACATGTCGCGTACTATCTTGTTAGCTGTATTCGTCGCCGCCATCGGCGCTGGCATTTATTACTACCTCAACCAACCAGAACCCACCCCGGCTGAGCAACTTCAGTCAGCAGCCCAAGATGCGGGTGATGCGGTAAACGAAGCCGTGGATGCGGCAACCGAGCAGGTGAACGAAGCCGCCTCTTCTGTCGCCGATCAGGCTTCGCAGGCCGCCGAGCAAGCCGGACAGACAGCTACTGATCTGGCCAATCAGGCAGGTGATCAGGTCGCATCTTTGGCGAGTCAGGGCCAGGATCTAGTCAATACGTGGATCGAACAAGGTTCTCTGAGTGTCCAGAATTTCGACTATGACGCCATGGTCACGTCGGTGCAGAACAGCGATCTGACGCAGGACCTGAAAGATCAGGCCGTGAAAATTCTGGATGACATCAAAGCATCGCCTCAGTTGATCGCCGAAAAGATAGAAGAGCTTCGCGCACTGCTGTCGGGGCAACAATAAGTCAGGGGGCCGTTCGAATTCGAGCGGCCCTTTTCTTTCGCGCGCCCCGGAACTCCAGCTACGTCAGCCGTCCTTCAGATTGACGTGCCTGCTGTGGTTTGATTGGCTGCCCCCAAAATCCGAAGCCACACCAATTGCGACAGACCCAGTCTTTGCTGTGCCCGCACAGGAATTAGGAGATACCATGACCGCCCTGCCCACAAACATGTTTGCCGTCATTCAGACCCATGACGGGTATTCCGGATCGGCCTCTGGACCCTTTATCGAAGACGCTGCTGAGTGGCTGGCCGAAGCGGAGCTTCCCGTTCCAGAACCCGGCCCCGGACAGGTTCTGATCAAACTGCGGGCTTCGTCGGTAAACCCGTCCGACATCCACTTTATCAAAGGCGAATACGGTCAACCGCGCGTAAAAGGCATGCCAGCCGGATTCGAAGGATGCGGAGATGTGGTCGCCACCGGCACCGGAGCCGAAGCCCTGCAGGGTCAGCGCGTGGCGTTTGTTGCCGCCGGTTCTGGCGCTTGGGCGGAATATGTTGTGACACAGGCGATGATGTGCATCCCGCTTCGGCCCGACATTTCGGACGAGGACGGGTCGGCGCAGATCGTCAATCCCATGACCGCGATGGCGATGGTCGACATCGCCCGAACCGCCGGAGACGCGTTTATCGTCTCGGCCGCGACAAGCCAGCTGGGTAAGCTGATGTGTTCGCTGGGTCGTGACTTGGGGCTGAAACCTATCGCAATCGTCCGCCGGGCTGAAGCGGTAGACTCTTTGAAAGAGCTTGGCGCGTATGATGTTCTGGTCACTTCCGACCCAGAGATGTTGCAGAAATTCGCAGCTTTAAGCGCCGAACTCAAACCGCGTGTATTTTTGGACGCGGTCGCGGACCAAACATCCGAGCAGATTTTTTGCGCGATGCCAAATGGCGCGCGTTGGGTTGTTTATGGCAAACTAAGCCCCGAACTTCCCAAGCTGACGCAGACGGGTCAGTTGATCTTTATGGGCAAGCGGATCGAAGGGTTTTGGCTGACACAATGGATGACCTCGACACCGCCGGCAGACCAGATGCGTGTCGTCGGTGACGTTCAAGCCCGCTTTGCCGATGGCCGTTGGAAAACCGATGTTTCTGAACGGCTTGCACTGAAGGATGTGGTGTCAAATCTGGCCACCGCACTAAAAAAGAGTGACGGAAAGGTGATTATCACGCCATAGTAGAACAAAGCCCCGGCGCACGGAGGATGCCCGGGGCGCCAAAAACGCCGGGTACACCGGCATGGGAGGGTGAATTTGGATAACGCGCAGCTGCTGATCAGCGGGCTGGCGAATGGCTGTGTCTATGGCCTCATCGCGCTTGGCTTTGTGTTGATCTACAAGGCCACCGAGGCGGTGAATTTCGCACAGGGCGATTTTATGATGCTGGGCGCCTTTGTGACTATCGGACTTACGAATACCGAGTATATGGGGCTTCCGTTCTGGCTTGCGCTGCCGATCTCTCTGGCGATCATGGGGGCCTTGGGTTATCTCCTTGATCGTCTGATCATCCGGCGTTTGTTCGGTGAAAGTCAGACGGCGGTTGTGATCCTCACTATTGCGCTTGGGTTCGTGATCCGCTTTGTGGCCGGCCTGATTTGGGGGCACGAGCCGCAGACGCTGCAGAACCCCCTCGCTGGAAAAGAGGTTCGGTTTGGTGGATTGGTTCTTGGGATGGAGGACGTGGCGGTCATAGTGGTCACCATCCTGTTGACCTGGGGTCTGTACGTCTTTTTCAGCCGGACCAAGCTGGGATTGGCGATGCAAGGCGCGTCGCAGAACCAACTCGCGGCTTACTACATGGGCATCCCTGTCAAGCGTGTGCAGGGGTTCATCTGGGCTCTGGCCGGGGTTGTCGCCGGGATCGCGGGTATCCTGTTTGCTGCCAAAGGCTCGGTTGACCCGAACACCGGTTTGCTTGGGATCAAGGCCTTTGCGGCAGCCGTGATCGGAGGTTTTGGCAGTTTGCCCGGAGCTTTGGCCGGAGGGCTGGTTGTTGGTGTGATCGAACCCTTTGCCAGCCGCTATATCGCCGCCGGGTACAGCCAGATTGCCCCATACGCGTTGCTATTGTTGGTCTTGATTTTCCGTCCCAACGGGCTGTTCAGTCAGGTTCGGGTCAAGAAGGTCTAAGCTATGCGGATTGTCTTCAAAACCAACTACATGCAGGATATCCGGCCGTGGAAAGACACATACCAGCTGACCCTGTATCTGATCCTGCTGATCATTGTTGCCGCTGCGCCCTGGTGGCTGGATGACTTCTATCTGGGTGAACTGACAAACGTCCTGATCTGGGCCATCGCCGGCTTGGGGCTGATGGTCCTGACGGGCCACACCGGGCAGGTCAGCCTGGGCCACGCGGCGTTTCTGGCCTTTGGCTGCTACGCCAATGTTGTTCTGCTGGAGGCGGGGGTGCCGTTCCTGATCGCCTTCCCTCTGGCGGGCATTTTGACCGGGATCGCCGGAGTAACCGTCGCGATCCCTGCCCTTCGTCTGCACGGCATCTATCTGGCCATCTTCACAATGGCTTTGTCCATCCTGATGGACGATGTCATCGTTCTGGCCGAACCCATCACGGGCGGCGTCGCTGGCAAGTATCTGGGCGGGGTAGAAATCTTTGGCTTTCTGGTTGATCGCTGGGGCACACCGGTTCAGTTCTTCTGGCTGGTCCTCGGTGTGGCAGTGCTGGTGACGCTGGGTTACATTAACCTTCTGCGTGCCCCATTAGGGCGTAGCTTTATCGCCGTGCGGGACTCCGAAGTCTCTGCCCAGGCCATGGGTGTGGACATCGCCAGGACGAAGATGATCTCGTTTGCCTTGTCCTGCGCCGTCACCGGATGGGCCGGTGCCCTAATGGGCATGTATGCCGGGGCGTTCAACAACGAGACCTTCAGTGTCGTGATCTCCATCCAGCTTCTGATGATGATCGTGATCGGTGGGCTGGGCTCGATCCACGGCGCGTTTTTGGGTGCCATTGTGATAGGGTTTCTTCCGCAGTTCCTGTCGATCTCGAAGGAATATGTTGGCGCCATTTTCGGCGGCAACACTGTCGCCATTCCGGGCCTGGAGTTCGGCATCTTCGGTATGATCCTGATCGCCTTCATCCTGTTCGAACCGATGGGCATGTATGGTCGCTGGCTCAAGATCCGCACGTGGTTCGAATTGTTCCCTTTCTATCGCAAAGACATGTTCAAGCGTCAGAAATCCTACCTCAAGACGGAGCGCCTGAGATGAGCCTGCTTGAGTTCGAAAATGTCACCCTGAAATTCGGTGGCCTGACTGCGGTGAACGACCTGTCTTTCGAGGTCGAAGAAGGTGAGGTCTTCGCCATTGTCGGCCCCAACGGCGCGGGAAAGTCCACCGTATTTAACCTCATCTCGCGTTTCTACGATCCATATGCCGGTTCGATCCGCTATGACGGGCACGATCTTCTACAGGTGAAACCCTCGGGCGTGGCAGCCTATGGGGTTGCGCGGACATTTCAGAACATTGAGTTGTTCGAACACGCCACCGTTCTCCAAAACCTTCTTGTCGGTCGGCATCGCCATCGCAAAACGAACTTTCTTTCGGAAGTTCTGTTCCTACCCACTGCACGGCGGCAGGAGCTTGAGAACCGGCAGAAAGTTGAAGAGATCATCGACTTTCTCGACCTGCAGGCTTTTCGCGACAAAATGATCTCGGGTCTGCCCTATGGTGTGCGCAAAGTTGTTGAGGTGGCGCGCGCACTGGCCACCGATCCGAAGCTACTGCTGTTGGACGAACCGGCATCGGGGCTATCGGTTGAAGAGACCACAGACATGCGTTGGTGGATTGACGATATCCGGCGGCAAATGGGGATCACGGTTCTGATGGTCGAGCACGATATGGGTCTGGTCTCAGGGGTGTCGGACCGAGTTCTGGCGATGGCGGACGGCGCAAAACTGGCGTTGGGAACCCCGACCGAGGTGCAGTCGCATCCTGCGGTGGTCGAAGCGTATCTGGGGAAAGCCTCATGAGTGAGCCTATCCTGACGATCCGCAATGTCGAAAGCTTCTACGGCCCCATCATGGCCATCCGGGGCGTGTCGCTGGACGTTCATCAGGGGAAGATCGTTTCAATTTTAGGCGCGAATGGTGCGGGCAAGACCACTCTGATGAAAACAGTGTCAGGCGTTATGGACCCGGAAAAGGGTAAGATCACGTTTGACGGTGACGAAATTCAGGGGTCCGAGCCGCACAAGGTCGTGCGGAAAGGCATCGTCCATGTGCCAGAAGGGCGCGAGGTGTTCCCGCTTCTGACCGTCGACGAAAACCTTAGCCTTGGCGCCTATACCCTTTCGGACAAAGGGCAAATCGACCACGACCGCGATCTGGTGTTTTCGTACTTCCCCATCCTCAAGGAACGGCGCAACCAAGAGGCAGGTACCCTGTCAGGCGGGCAACAGCAAATGTTGGCAATCGGTCGGGGCCTTATGGCGAATCCGAAAATCATGCTGCTGGATGAGCCGTCTTTGGGTTTGTCGCCGCTGCTGGTGCAAGAGATTTTCGGCATCCTCAAACGCTTGAACGACGAACAGAACATGACGATGATGCTGGTCGAACAGAATGCCAATGCCGCGTTGGAACTGGCCCATCATGGCTATGTGATGGAGGTGGGGCGCATCGTCATGGACGGCGCGGCGGGTGTTTTGATGCAGTCCGAGGACATCCAGAACTTTTATCTGGGCGTTCAGGAGGAAGGCGCGAGAGAGAACCGCCGCTGGAAGCGCAAGAAGACGTGGAGGTGAGCCAGATGAATATCAGCACCCTGCCCCCTCAGATCACGGTCAACGGCGTTCGTCTGAACGCAACACCCGGTCAACGCCCGGTCCGCGTCGACGAATGCATCACGATCTGCCAGTTGTTTCAGAGCCGCTGCGCCGAGCTTGGCGATCGCACCGCGCATCGCGAAAAAGATTTTGGCATCTGGAAGTCGTATTCTTGGGCTGATTATTGGCAACACGCGAAGTGGATTGGTCTAGCCCTGCGTAAACTGGGGCTGCAGCGTGGTGAAGTCGTCTCGATCCTGTCCGAGGACCGCAAGGAATGGGCGTGGTTCGACATGGGTATTCAAGGCGTCGGTGGTATCGCTTCGGGCGTTTACACCACAGACTCCGCCAACCAGTTGAAATACCTTATCAATGACAGCGACAGCCGCTTTCTGATCGTCGAAAACGAAGAACAGCTGGACAAGTTCTTTCAGGTTGAAGGCGAACTGCCGGGGCTGCTGAACGTCATCATTCTGGACGATGAGGGCCTTCATGACCTGAACCACCCGCGCTGCATGATGATCGACGAACTCTATGCGGTGGGAAGACAGGCCGAGGCGGAACGACCCGGCAGCTTTGAGGCCGAAATCGCGCTGGCATCACCGCAGGATACGGCCTTGTTGGTTTACACATCGGGTACAACCGGCATGCCGAAGGGCGCGATGCTCAGCCATGAAAACGTCCTGGCCGCCATCGAGTGCGGCGCGCATTCCTTGCCCACCTTCATGACCGACGAACAGCTGTGTTTTCTGCCTCTGTGTCATATTCTCGAGCGTGATGTCTCGGTCTATTTCCCGCTGGCCGCCAAATGCACTGTCAACTTCGCGGAAAGCCCGGAAACCGTCTTTGCGAACTTACAGGAAGTGTCCCCGTCGACCTTCACTGCCGTGCCCAGAGTTTGGGAAAAGATCTATTCCCACGTGCAGATCATGGCGCAGGACGCAACGCCGACGGGTCGCGCTGCCTTTGGTATGGCGTTAAAAGCGGGTTTGGCCCGGGCCGAGTATATTCTGACCGGCAAGCCCGTGCCCACAGGTGTCGCGGCAAAGTTTTGGCTGTGGGATCGTCTGGTACTTCGCAACTTGCGGAGGATGCTGGGCATGGACAAAATGCGCCGTGGCGGGACGGGTGCGGCCCCTATCTCAACCGATCTGTTGAAGTGGTACTGGTCCATTGGCGTGCCTCTGATCGAAGGCTTTGGTATGACCGAAACCTCGGGGCTGGCGACGCTGAACACAATTGAGCACAACAAGATCGGAACCATCGGACGCGCTGTTCCCGGTAATGACATCCGTATCTCGGATGAAGGCGAAATCCAGCTGAAAGGCCTGAACATCTTTCAGGGCTATTGGCGCAACAATGCCAAAACGGCTGAGACCTTTACTGCTGATGGTTGGCTGCGGACCGGAGATCTGGGGCATGTCGATGATGAGGGCTATGTCACGATTTCCGGCCGGATGAAGGACATCATCATTACGGCCGGAGGCAAGAACATCACTCCTGCCGAGATCGAAAGTAGGTTGAAGTTCAGCCACTACATCTCGGACGCGGTGATCATCGGTGACAAGCGCAAGTATCTGACCGCACTCATCATGATCGATCAGGAAAACGTCGAGAAATTTGCTCAGGACCGGAAAATTCCGTTCTCGAACTTTGCCTCGCTATGTGCTGCCGCTGAGGTGAAAGAGCGGATCCAGGCCGAGATCAATGCAGTCAACAAGGACTTTGCCCGGGTTGAACAGATCAAGGACTTTCGGCTGATCGACGTTTTGCTGACCGCCGATGACGACGAACTGACCGCGACCATGAAGCTGAAGCGCAGTTTTGTTGAAAAGAAACACAGCCATCTCATTGAGGACATGTACAAATAGAATAAGGGAAAACCCAAAGGGAGGAGAAAGATGAAGAAAATGATCATGCGGTTGGCGACGGCCACCGCTTTGACGGCTTCGGCGACCCTTGCAAACGCGCAGACCCAAGGCGTTACCGATGACGAGATCATCATTGGTTCGGTCAATGATCTGAGCGGTATTTTCGCGGCCGTTGGTGTTCCGGCGATTAAGGGTGCCAATGTCGTGTTCGACCGCGTGAACGCCGACGGTGGCGTCCACGGTCGCACGATCCGTTATGTGGTCGAAGACAACGGATATCAGATGCCGCGCGCGATGCAGGGCTACAACAAGCTGCTGAACCGCGACAAAGTCTTTGCCATGCTGCAATCACTTGGAACACCAATGAACCTTGCCGGGTTCAAGTTGTTGGATCCTAAAGGTATTCCAAATGTCGCGCCTCTGACCGCCGCCCGGCAGATGCTGCAGGATCCGATGGACAATAAGTTCACGTCTTTCTCGACCTATTTCGATCAAAGCCGCGTCGGTGTGAAATATCTGGCCGAGCAGTTCGGGTCGCAAAACGTCTGCACCATGTACCTGCCTACCGACTTTGGGGAAGAGATTCTGGAAGGCAGCAAAGCCGGTGCCGAAGAAGCGGGCATCAACTTTGCCGCCGAGACGACACATAAACCGGATGAAACGGACTTTGTGGGTTCGCTCAGCAAGCTCAAGGAAGAAGGCTGCGATATCGTCACGATTGCTCTGGGTGTGCGTCAGGCGATTACGGTGGTCGGAACTGCCAAAAAGATGGGCCTGAACGACATGAAGTTCATGGGTACCTCGGCCAGTTTCCTGACCGTTGTTGCCCAAGTGCCCGGTGGCGTGACGGACGGGTTCTATGCCGCGGCCTCATGGCAAGATCTGTGGGCCCGTGCGGACGACCCTGCCCCTGCGGCTTTCATCGAAGAGTATAAGGCGGCCACAGGCGAAGATCCGGTTGGTTTTGCCATGCTCGGTTACGCAGCCGCTGAAATGATGGTCAAAGCACTTGAGGCCGCGGGTCCCGACCTGACACATGAAAGTTTCATCGCTGCAATGGAAACGCTGGATTATCAGGATGAACTGGTCGGCAACCATATGACCTTTGGGCCGGATGATCACCAAGGCGCCGATTCAGTCTATGTGAATGTCGTGGAAAACGGGGCGTGGAAGATGGTGTACGAGGAGTAAGTTCCACACATCTCCAAAACGAAAAAGGGCTCGCAAATGCGAGCCCTTTGATTTTGTGCACTCGGCAGCGAATTAACGCTTCGAGAACTGGAACGAACGACGCGCTTTGCGCTTACCGTATTTCTTACGTTCCACAACACGGCTGTCGCGGGTCAGGAAGCCAGCGGCTTTCAGCGCGCCACGCAAGCTGGGATCGTACAGTTGCAGGGCTTTCGAGATGCCGTGCTTGACCGCACCGGCCTGACCGGTCAGGCCACCGCCTTTGACGGTTGCAACAACGTCGAACTCACCTTCTACGCCGGCAACCTGAAACGGCTGGCGCAGGATCAGTTGCAGAACGGGACGAGCAAAGTACTTGTCCTGGTCTTTGCCGTTCACGGTGACCTTGCCGGAACCCGGCTTGATCCAAACGCGGGCAACAGCGTCTTTACGTTTGCCGGTGGCATACGAGCGACCCAGTTCATCACGTACGGGTTCACGCACGATGACTTCTTCGGCCACGGTTTCAACGCCTGCGACGGCGCTCAGCTCTTCGAGAGTATTGATCTGATCAGCCATCGGTCATTAGCTCCGGGTGTTTTTCTTGTTCATGGACTTAACGTCCAGAACTTCGGGCGCTTGCGCCTCATGGGGATGCTCGGCACCGGCGTAAACGCGCAGGTTGGTCATCTGCTGACGCGCCAGACGGTTGCCCGGCAACATGCGTTTGACGGCCTGAACGACCACGCGCTCGGGGTGTGCACCTTCCAGGATCTGCTGTTTGGTGCGCGACTTGATGCCGCCCGGGTGGCCAGTGTGCCAGTAGAAGTTCTCTTCGCGCTTCTTGCCGGTCATCTGGATTTTGTCAGCGTTGATCACGATGACGTTGTCGCCCATGTCCATGTTCGGGGTGAACGACGCTTTGTGCTTGCCACGCAGACGCATGGCGACGATCGAGGCAAGACGGCCCAGAACCACGCCCTCGGCGTCGATCAGGATCCATTTCTTGTCGATGTCTGCAGGTGTTGCAGAAAAGGTTTTCATGGCAGGATAGTCCTGTTTGATGTGAAAGACCGCCCCAAGGCGGAGCGGCCCGAATTCGATGGAGCGTATTTAGAGGGCTGCGTCGCGCAGGTCAACCACGCCAATCCTATTTAAATTCTGCAAAATCAATGAATTAAAAAATAGGTATTATTTTACCCCATACTTCGTTGGGTAAATCGACATACAGAGTGAACGTTAATTTACAATCCGATATCCGATATGGGAGAAATCACATAATGAACTGGCAACAAACTGTGTCCGACTATGGGGCGGCATGGCAGGAAGCAGACCGGAGCAAACGGCTTGAAATTCTGACTGCGTGCTTTGCAGAGAACGGAATATATGTCGACCCCATGGCCGAGGTGAAGGGCCGGTCAAACCTGTGCGATCATATCGGAGAAGTGTCGCAAAGCACGGGCGGCAAGCTAGAGCTGACCAGCAAGGCCAGTGGTCATAACGATGTCATCCACTTCACCTGGCGTTTGGTTGGTCCGGATGGCGGCATCGTCGTTGCCGGCCACGATTTTGCGCATCTGGATGCCGAGGGAAGGTTCGCACATTTGGCCGGGTTCTTTGGCGATCCTGAACCTTTGGGCTGAACCTTCAGACGCTGATCTGCTCGGGGGGATTATCCAGAAGCGCCCTCAGGCGCTGCATCGCGGCCTCGAACCGCTCCAACGACACGTGGCCGTTCATTGCAATGCGTACGGCGTTCGGTGCGCGCCCGTCACGCAGCGCGAATTCGTCAGCGGACCGCAACTGTATGCCGTCTCGCTCGGCCGCACGACTGAATGCAGCAGCGCGCCAGCCCGAGGGCAGGTTCAGCCAGACGAACGGAACGTCGGGTGCCCAGTTCAGATCAAACCCGCCCAGAGCGTTAACGGCCACGCGAACATACTCGCCCATCCGAACTCGGACATCCTTAGCGATTTGGCGCGTCCGGGGGTCGGACAGCAGCAACCGGGTTAGTTCCGCCAAAGGCTGCGCCAGCCCGAAATAACCGTATTCAGCCGACCGCCGCAGGTCCACGCTGCGTTCCCGTGGAGCTATCGCGAACCCAACACGCAACGCCGGGGTCAGGATTTTTGAGATCGAAGATACATGCCACCCCCGTTCTGGTGCCAAGGCGCGAAAGCTGGGTGCGTGGGCGTCCCCCATGCGATAACAATCGTCTTCGATAATCTGCAGATCGTGGCGGCGCGCGACCTCGACGATCTCCTTTCGACGTTCCAACGGCGTGTGAGAGCCGGTGGGGTTCTGCACTTCGGGCGAGACACAAACTGCCTGCGCCGGTGTTTGGCGCAGGACGTGATCCATTGCATCGGGATCAACGCCCCATTTGTCCATTTTGACGCCAACTACCTCGGCCCGCATTAACTCCCCTGCCCGACGGAACCCTGCGTAAGACAAGTCCTCGACCAGAACGACCGGCTTGGGACCACGCAATATTGTTTGGAAAACAAGGCACAGACCGTTCTGCCCACCGTGGGTCAGAACCACGTCATCATGGGTCAGGGCGCCCAGCGGGAGATCCGAGAGCCACTCGACCACCGCCTGCCTCATGGGCTTGTAGGCATCGCGGGTGGGATAGTTCATCAGCAACTGCGGATCTGCCTGCGCCACCTTATTCAGGCATTCACGGATCAATGCAACCTGTCCGACATCGGCCAGTCGCGGGCTAAACAGGCTGACATTGGCGCTGTATTTGTCTTCGCGCAGATAAAGCTGCCTTGCCCATACATCGTCCAGCAGGGGTGATTTTGGCGGCGCTACAAATGTACCACGTCCGACCTCGGCTTGTAACAAGCCTTCTTCCGTCAGAATCGTATACGCCCTGGCAACTGTACCAGGTGTGATTTGTAACCGATACGCAAGCTCACGCACCGGAGGCAGTTTCGTTCCGACTTCCAGTGCTTTGTTCTTAATAGCTTTTCGTATTGTGTCGGCCACCAGGGTGTACTTTGGACCTTTGGATTTTGGCAGCGCCTCTGGCCAAATTGTATCCATTACAATTCTTCCTTTGCTTTTGACACAATGCTGAATGTATCAAGCATATGTACCGAACATATTAGCTTTGTGTCAATACAATTTGAAAGGATACCCAAGATGACACGCCACATGCACACCCCCGCCCTCATGCTGCTGAACGATAGCCCCCGGCTGCCGATGATTGCCGCGCTGGCCGTGCGGTTTGCGGCGACTGTCACAAAGTGGGAACGACAGCGCCGCAGCAGGGTTAACCTGTCGCAGTTGGATGATCGCATGTTGAAAGACGTCGGGCTGACCCGCGATCAGGCCGACCGAGAGATCAAACGCTATTTCTGGCAGTATTAACCAATCCCCAGTCCCTATCGGGACCTCTTCCTTGGCCGGGTCTTACCCGGCCATTTTTTATCCGAACGCCGCCGCAGCGGACCCTTCGGGCGGTAGAGAATAAGTCATCGTGGCTCGGGCAACGGGCTTGTCTGAACCGGCCGAGAACATCAGGACATCGCCAACGGCAAGCGTTTTGCCAAGTTTCAGCAACGTGCATCGGCCGATCATATCCGCACTGCCGTCCGGTTTGCGCATAAAGTCCATTGAGCAGCCTGTTGTCACGGCCAATGACTGGCGTCCTTTGCGGGCCAGGATCATTGCGTAAACACTGACATCTGCCAGGCCGAACATTGACGGGCCCGACACCGTTCCCCCCGGTCGCAAGTGCCTGTCCTCGACCAGCAATCGCATTACGATCGAATTTTCGTCCAAACTGTCCACCGCAAAGTCCCGCTGGACCTGTGGAAACACCTGATGCAGATACTCCGACAGCTGTTCGCGGTTCAAAACCAACGACATACTTCCCCTCCTCGATTTGCCGCCCTAGAGTTGGCCCGACATCAGATCGGAGGGCAAGATGGGAATTCTGGAACGTAACGACACAGGGGGTGTCGCGCGGCTGAAAATGAACGCGCCGGACCGTCTTAACGCTCTGAGCGACGAGATGCTGGCGGCGCTACAATCCGAATTCGACGCTCTTGGTGGTGACCCAAGTATCCGTGCCGTGATCTTGTCTGGTGAAGGCAAGGCGTTCTGCGCGGGACACGATCTCAAGCAGATGACTGCAGGGCGCCAAAGCGAGGATGGCGGAAAAGCCTATTTTCAGGATCTGTTTGCGCGTTGCGCCAAGATGATGCTGTCGATCCAGTCCCTGCCCCAACCGGTTATCGCTCAGGTCCACGGGATCGCTACGGCCGCGGGGTGTCAACTGGTTGCGACGTGCGACCTTGCCGTTGCCGCTGAGGGCACGCGGTTTGGGGTGAACGGGGTCAATATCGGATTGTTCTGTTCGACACCGATGGTCGCGCTCAGCCGGAATATCCCGCGGAAGCAGGCTTTCGAGATGTTGACCACCGGTGAATTCATTTCTGCGGACCGTGCAGCCGAACTAGGGTTGATCAACCGCGCCGTGCCCGAAACGCTGTTGGAGCAGGAAGCGACGTCGCTTGCGGAACAATTGGCGGATAAGCTTGGATCAGCGGTCAAAATCGGCAAACAAGCTTTTTACCAACAGCTCGATATGCCAATCGAACAGGCTTACGCCTATACCGGAGAGGTAATGGCGCAGAATATGATGCATCGGGATACCGAGGAAGGGATTTCCGCATTTATCGAAAAAAGACCTCCGAATTGGGATCAATAACGCGATTGTCATGGTAAATTTTAACGACTGTTCGCATTTTTGGACTTTTCAAAAGGGCGACACTGTGGCAAAGCTGAGACAAGGCTTAGGCCCCAGATAGCTTTTGGGTCGCTGTAAGCGGAAGGTCCCTCCAAGCTGGTTTCTCTCACCGGCGTTGACATTCCCGCTGCGGCGACCCCAAGTTCCCCTTAAATTGTTGACGATCTGATACGGTGCGCAGCTTGTGTTGCGTTGCGCCTTGCTCTGCCCTATGTGGCACCTCATGACACAGAAATTGCATATCGTGGGCGGCGGCATGGCAGGGTCCGAGGCGGCCTGGCAGGCGGCTGAAATGGGCGTGGATGTAGTGATCCACGAAATGCGGCCCAAAGTTGGCACCTTTGCGCACCAGACCGGCAACTTGGCCGAAATGGTGTGCTCGAACTCATTCCGCTCGGATGATGACGAACAAAACGCGGTTGGGCTGCTGCATTGGGAAATGCGCGAAGCCAACGGGTTGATTATGACCACGGCCGATGCGCATCGTCTGCCCGCCGGGGGCGCGCTGGCCGTGGATCGTGATCCCTTTGCCGAAGCGGTCACCGCAAAACTGCACGCCCATCCACGGGTCGAGGTGACCGGAGAGGAAGTCACCGCCCTGCCCGATGGCGGTCATTGGATCATCGCGACCGGTCCACTGACCTCAGCGTCGCTGGGAGAGTCGATCCGGGCCGAAACCGGTGCAGAGTCGCTGGCCTTTTTTGATGCGATTGCCCCCATCGTCTATGCCGATAGCATCGACATGAGCAAAGCCTGGATGCAATCACGTTACGACAAAGGTGAGACTGAGGAAGAGCGCACGGCCTACCTGAACTGCCCCATGGACCGTGATCAGTATGAGGCGTTCGTTGATGCCCTTCTGGCCGCTGACAAGACCGAGTTTCACGAAGGCGAAACCGCGGGATACTTTGACGGATGCCTGCCCATCGAGGTGATGTCCGAACGCGGCCGCGAGACGCTGCGCCACGGCCCGATGAAGCCGGTTGGCCTGACCAATCCGCATGAGCCAGACGTGAAACCTCATGCGGTTGTGCAGCTGCGCCGCGACAACGCGCTTGGAACGCTGTTCAACATCGTGGGTTTCCAGACCAAGATGAAGTACGGTGCGCAAACCGAAGTATTCCGGATGATCCCCGGCCTCGAAAACGCGAGTTTTGCGCGTCTGGGCGGCATTCATCGTAACACGTTTATCAACTCTCCGACATTGCTTGACGCGCAGATGCGTCTGAAAACAAAACCGAATATCCGGTTCGCCGGTCAGATCACCGGTGTTGAGGGCTATGTCGAAAGTGCTGCCATGGGACTGCTGGCCGGACGGCTGGCCGCTGCCGAGATTCTCGGTCGGACGCTTCCTGAAGTGCCGCAGGATAGCGCCATGGGCGCATTGATCCACCACATCACAGGCGGGGCCGAGGCCAAGACGTTTCAACCGATGAATGTGAACTTTGGCCTGTTCCGCCCTGTCGAAGGGCTAAAGGGCGGTCGGCGTGGACGGAAAGACCGCTACAAAGCCTATACTGACCGCGCCAAGGCGGAATGGTTTGACTGGCTGGCGCATTGCTGACTGGACGCACCGCGTCCAACCAGCCTAACATGCGTATATGAGCGACAAATACCTTAAGGATGTCTATGGGTTGGAAACGCCCGAGGCCACCCGCGCGCACTATCAGAAATGGGCATCATCTTATGACGCAGAAGTCGGGTCGCATGGCTATGCTACGCCTGGTCGCGTCGCCGAAGCACTATGGTCAAAGATGCCCGAACCTCGGACCCCTGTTCTGGACTACGGCTGTGGAACTGGGCTGTCGGGAAAGGCACTGCACGCGGCGGGATTTCAGGTGATCGACGGGATTGATCCTACACCGAAGATGCTTGAGGAGGCCAAAGCCAAAGGCATTTACAGGAATCTGACGTCGTTTGAGATCAACGACCCGGATCCATTGGAGCGAGGCGCATACAAGGCGATCACCGCGATAGGCGTGATCGGAACCGGAGCAGCCCCGCCAAAGACCTTCGACCTGTTGATGAATGCGCTGCCCAAGGGTGGTTTTCTGGCGTTTTCGTTCAATGATCATACGCTCAACGACCGGTCCTATACCGGCCGCCTGAACGATTGGCTGGACATGGGGGCGGCAAGGCTGTTGTTTAAGGAGTATGGGCCTCATCTTCCGGGGATGGACCTTAAATCAGACGTATATGTTGTTGAGAAAACGTGACATTTATCACCAGGTTCGCCCCTTCTCCAACGGGCCCGCTTCATCTTGGCCATGCTTATTCCGCACTTCTAGCCAGTGATATGGCTGCTAAAGAAGGTGGCCAATTCCTGTTGCGCATTGAGGATATAGACCGCTCCAGATGCCGACAGCACTGGGAAGATCAGATTTACGATGACCTGAGTTGGTTGGGGCTGGTATGGCCGGAACCGGTGATGCGCCAGTCATCTCGCCTTTCCACGTACGAAGAGGCATTGCGAGACCTGTGGTCGCATGGACTGCTGTATCCCTGCACGTGCAATCGCAGGGATATCGCCGCCGCAGCCAGTGCACCGCAAGAAGGGCTGCCCTTGCATGGGCCGGACGGGATTATCTATCCGGGCACGTGCCGGGAGGTGTCAGACAGAACTGGACCCATGCCAACCGACACGCCCCTGCGATTGGACATCGCCATGGTCGCAAGCATAGTTCCCGAGTTGTTCAATACTGCCTCTCAACAACCTGCAAACGCAGCCTTTTTTGAGGAAACCGGCATCGGTCCAGATGGCGAAAGCGGACATATCGCCTTCACAGCTAAAGAGCTTAGGGAAACCATCGGCGACGTTGTACTGGCACGGCGCGATATGGGGACGTCCTACCATCTATCCGTCGTTCTGGATGATGCGGCTCAGGGCGTGACCCATGTCGTGCGTGGTCAGGACTTGTTCGAGGCGACCCGTATTCATGTGCTGCTTCAGGCGCTTCTCGGGCTGCCAACTCCAGTGTATCACCATCACCGCCTAATCCGCGACGACACTGGCAAAAGGCTGGCCAAGCGCGACGACGCGCGGGCGATTTCCAAATACCGCGCCGAGGGTGTGTCCGCAGGTCAAATTCGAGCCATGGTTGGACTTTGAGCCCTACTCCACCGGAGACATCAGTTCGACTTCGTCGCCATCGCGAACAGCAGTGTAGAAACAGGTGCGGCGGTTTGTGTGGCATGCTGCGCCTGTCTGCCGCACCAGGACCAACAGACAGTCCCGGTCGCAGTCCACACGAAAATCCACCAAATCCTGAACGTGGCCTGATGTTTCGCCCTTGATCCAAAACGACTGCCGCGAGCGCGACCAATAGGTCACCCGGCGCGTTTCCAGCGTCTTTTCAACTGCTTCGGCATTCATCCAAGCCATCATCAGAACTTCGCCAGAGGCCTCATCCTGTGCGATGGCAGGGATCAGACCAGCCTCGTTATACTTCAAGCTCGACGGATCGAATGTGATGATCTCGGACATCATAAAAACCTTTTGCATCCCGGTGGATGCTCACTATGTATGGGGAACACGCAACGAGGGGAAGCCATGTCCGGCGAGAACGACCTGATAAAGCTATATTCCGGCCGCATACTAGCGCTTGCCGCTGATATTCCGCATCTGGAACGGCTGGAAAACCCTGACGCGACCGTGAAAAAGCGGTCGCCCTTGTGTGGATCGACCGTGACCGTGGACGTCAAGGTTCTGGACGGTCGGGTTGCCGAGTTCGGACAGGATGTGAAGGCCTGCGCGCTAGGTCAGGCCTCGGCTTCGGTTGTTGGTTCTACCGTGATTGGGACCACGCGCGCGCAAATCGAAACGGCACGGGATCAGTTGGCCGCCATGTTGAAGAAAGATGGCCCTGCCCCGGATGCTCCGTTCGACGGCCTGGAGGTCCTTATGCCCGCACGCGACTACAAAAACCGTCACGCCTCGATTCTGCTGGCGCTTGATGCGACTGCCGAGGCGATGGAGCAGGCCGAACAAGCCAATTGCGCCTGATTATGGTATTTCGGTTCAAACCCATCTAACCTCTCGCCCAATCAGGGGGAGAAATTGGTTTGAATAATTTATTGGAGCACTTCGTCACCCTTTGGGTGGTCATTGATCCGATTGGCACTATCCCTGTGTTTATCGCGGTGACGGCCGGGCTTGAAGCCGCGGCGCGTCGGAAAACGGCATTGCTGGCTGCGGCTATCAGCGCCGGCGTTCTTCTGTTTTTCCTGGTTTGCGGACAGTGGCTGATCGAGGCGCTGGATATCGGGCTCAACTCGTTTCAGGTGGCCGGTGGGATCATTCTGTTCCTGTTCGCCCTGACGATGATCTTCGGTGAAAGCAAACAAGACATCGAGCAACGTGAAGCCGAAGATGATCAGGAGGACAAGTTCCACCAGCATAACCCGGCGATTTTCCCGTTGGCCGTGCCGTCGCTTGCCTCTCCGGGCGCGATGCTGGCGGTGGTTATTCTGACGGATAACAGCCGCTACAGCGCAACCGATCAGGGCATCACCGCCCTAGTCATGCTGTCGGTGATCGCAATTGCCTTTATTTTGATGCTGCTGGCCGAACCAATCATTCGTCTGATTGGACATTCCGGTGCGGCGATCATCAGCCGGATCATGGGCATGATCCTGGCGTCAGTTGCGGTGAATTCCGTGCTGTCAGCGATGCTGGAAATCTTCAAAACCGGTCAGTTGTAAAAAAACCGCCGCACCTTCCGGGCGGAAAGGGCGGCGGCAGGCATTGCGTTTCTCGTGTGGGACCCGGATATCCGCGCAGGGCCGAGGCATGGCCCTTTCAAGGGAATTGGGACAGGCAGGTCACCCTTGACTGATATGGGGATGACAGCGCACGGTTTGAACGGCACGAGATCGCAGGCAGAAAGGGTCAGAACGCTCCGGGAAGGTGAAGGGCAACCACCAGCATCACCACCAAAGACACAGCACCGGCAGCGTCTTGCAACAGCGTTGCGTGCGAGCGGCTAATGGCGGTCTTGATCTGGGTCAGCATGGTCTCACCTCCGGTCGGGATTTAATCCTTTGTTGACCTTTTGTTCTCATATTTCACCGAGTCGGTAAAGAACTTTTTGAGAACATTTGTGAACTTATGGGAACGATTTTGCTAACCCACTGAAATCAAACGGATTGCCTGATCCTGCTTCATGAGCCACAAAAGGACGCGGACCGACTGCCCCCGTTCACTTTCAAGTTTCGGGTCTTTACTCAGCAGGTTGCGTGCATCCGTCTGAGCGACAGCCATCAATCCGGCCTGACGTTCCAGATCCGCAATCCGGAACTTTGGCAACCCTGATTGCGCTGTACCGATCAGGTCACCTGCGCCGCGCATCTGCAAGTCAGTCTCGGAAATCCGAAACCCGTCTTCAGTTTCACGCAGGACTTCCAGTCGTTTGCGTCCCCCTTCGCTCAGAGGGGGTTGATACATAAGCAAACAGGTCGAGTCCGCTTCACCCCGTCCGACCCGCCCGCGCAACTGGTGCAACTGGGCCAACCCGAAAATCTCGGCACGTTCGATCACCATGATCGAGGCATTGGGAACGTTTACGCCAACTTCGATGACGGTTGTGGCAACCAATACCTTTGTCTCACCTTTCTGAAAGGCAGCCATAGCGGCATCTTTATCCGTTGCTGGCATCTGGCCATGGACCAAGCCAACCATGCCTTCGCCCAACACAGCACGCAGCCGCTTGAACCGTTCCTCTGCAGCTGTCAGGTCCGACACTTCGGATTCATCGACCAGCGGGCAAACCCAGTAACACTGGCGGCCTTCGTCGATCGCCCGCCGTAAATGCGCGACGACCTCATCCATGCGTTCAGTACTGACGATGGCGGTTTTGATCGGCTTCCGTCCCGGTGGTTTTTCGTCCAGAACGGAAACGTCCATGTCTCCGTATTGCGCCAAAGCGAGGCTGCGCGGAATTGGCGTGGCGGTCATGACCAGAACATCCGCGCCCTGCCCTTTTTCGGAGAGCTCCATCCGCTGGCGGACCCCAAACCGGTGCTGCTCATCGACAATTGCCAAACGCAACGCGCGGAACTCAACATCGCTTTGAAAAACCGCGTGCGTGCCGACAAGGATGTGAATGTCGCCCTGTTTCAATGCTGCCAATTTGGCGCGCCGCTCGGCCCCTTTATCCCGACCCGTGAGGATTTCCAGAACGACACCCGCTTCTTCGGCAAGTGGGCGCAAACCTTCAAGATGCTGCCGAGCCAGGATCTCGGTTGGTGCCATCATCACACCCTGACCGCCCGCCTCGACAGCGGCTAGCAGAGCCATGAAAGCAACCAGAGTTTTTCCCGCGCCGACATCGCCTTGCAGCAACCGGTTCATGCGCGCGTCCGAGGCCATATCGGCAGTGATTTCTTCGATCGCCCGCATCTGGGCTCCGGTGGGTTTGTACGGAAGACTGCGCAAAACTTTGGCCTGCAGGACACCGGTGCCAACACTGACGATACCCCGCGCCTTGCGCTCGCGCTGCCGGGCCAATGCCAGAGTCACTTGGTGCGCAAACAACTCATCATAAGCCAATCGCTCCCGGGGCGGAGCGTGTGCGGCAACATCATCCGCCCCCTGAGGGTTGTGCGCCGCTGAAATAGCCGCCGCCCAGTCCGTCCAGTCTTGTTGGACAACCTGAGCCGGATCAATCCACTCGGCCAGTTGTGGTGCACGCGCCAACGCGCTGCGGGCCGCCTTGTAGGCTGTCTTTTGAGTGATGCCCTGGGTCAGATGATAGACGGGCTCAAACTCGGGGATGTCACCTGCGTTTTCCAACGGCAGCATATGATCTGGGTGGACCATCTGTGCCATGCCATCGAACAGTTCGAGCTTGCCAGAAATCACCCGGCGACTTCCCTCCGGCAGAACCTTTTTCAGATAGTCACCGCGCGCATGAAAAAACACCAATTGGAAGTCAGTTTGCGAGTCCTCGACATGAACCCGATAGGCCCCGCCCTTGTTGCGCGGCGGCCTGTGAGTTCCGACCGTAACCTCAACTGTTAGCGTCGTCGGCAGGTCGGCCCCTTTGATTGTGTCTCGCCGACGCCGGTCCACGACCGCATATGGCAATCCGAACAACACATCACGTGGAGACTCGATGCCAGTCTGCGCCATGACCTGAGCGGTCTTGGGACCAACCCCCTCAAGCGTCTCTAGCCCCGCGAACAGCGGAAACAAAACTTCGGGACGACCACTCATGCGGTGCCGATCAGTTGCAGCCATTCGTCCTCATCCAAGGTCCTGATGCCCAGCTCTGCCGCTTTCTTGGCTTTGGACCCGGCCCCCGGTCCTGCAACCAGAATGTCGGTTTTCTTGCTGACCGAACCCGAAACCTTGGCGCCAAGAGCCTCGGCCCGTGCCTTGGCTTCGGCGCGGGTCATCTTTTCCAGCGTACCGGTGAAAACGACCGTTTTTCCTGCCACCGGGCTGCCCGAAGTGTCCGGGCGTTTGGCGTCCTGCACATCCAACTGATCGACAAGAGCGTTAATACTCGAACGCTCGGCCTCCTGAGCGAATGCGGACACCAGTGCGCGGGCCATAACCTCTCCTACGCCATCGATGCCCAGCAACTCGTCCCATTCAGGGCCTTCGAAACTCGCAGCTGCGGTGATAGCCCGTTCAAAGTCAGACCAAGCACCATAATGGTTGGCGATCAGGTTTGAAGCCGCTTCACCCACGTGACGAATGCCTAATGCGAACAGAAGGCGTCCGAACGGAATCTTGCGTTTCTCGTCGATTGCTTCCCACAGATTGCCAGCACTTTGTGCGCCCCAGCCCTTGCGGTTGGCCAGCTTGTTCAAGTTGGCCGCGTCCCGGTTCTGCAGCGTGAAAATATCAACGGGCGTTCTGACCGGCAGATCGGGGTCGTCGTAGAACATTTCGATCTGCTTTGCGCCCAGACCTTCAATGTCGAACGCCTTACGAGACACAAAATGTTTCAATTTTTCAACGGCCTGTGCGGGGCATATAATCCCACCCGTGCAGCGCCGAACAGCGTCGCCTTCTTCGCGAACTGCATCGCTGTGGCATTCCGGGCAGGACGTGGGAAAGACATAAGGTTCCGCACCTTCAGGGCGTTTCGAAATGTCTACATCCGCCACTTTCGGGATCACATCGCCCGCGCGATAAACCTGTACCCAGTCTCCAACCCGAATGTCCTTGCCATCCCGGATCGTACCGCCCTTGGCATCCCGACCGGCGATATAGTCTTCGTTGTGCAAGGTGGCATTTGACACAACGACCCCCCCGACAGTTACGGGGTGCAATCGGGCGACGGGGCTAAGCGCGCCTGTTCGTCCAACCTGAATGTCGATCGCTTCCAGCCGTGTCCACGCCAGCTCGGCCGGAAACTTGTGAGCAATGGCCCATCTGGGGGTCGTGGACCTGAACCCCAGTCGGGCCTGGAGCGCCAGATTGTTCACCTTGTAGACGACACCGTCGATGTCATACCCAAGCGTGGCCCGCTGCTCTTCTATGCTGCGATAGTGATCCAGCATCTGACCGGTCGTTTCACACAATGCCGTCAGTGGGTTGGTCGAAAAACCGAAACTGGCCAATCGTTCTATTGCGCCTGATTGCGTTTCCGCCAGAGGTTCAGACAGTTCGCCCCACGCATAGGCAAAGAACCTGAGAGGACGGGATCGAGTGATTTTGGGATCCAGTTGCCGAAGCGACCCCGCCGCCGCGTTCCTCGGGTTTGCAAAGGTCTTTTCGCCCAGCTCTGCCTGTCGCGCGTTCAGCTTTTCGAAGTCTTCATGCGACATATAAACTTCGCCGCGAACCTCTAGAACATCAGGTGCATTTTCAACGCTGTGTGGAATGTCAGAAATCGTCAAGGCGTTCGCAGTTACGTTTTCGCCAACTTCTCCGTCGCCGCGGGTCGCCGCCTGTACGAGCTTTCCCTGTTCATACCTTAACGACAAGGACAGACCGTCAATCTTGGGTTCGGCGGTAAATGTAAGCCCGGCTGAGTCGCCCAATCCCAGATATTTGCGGATAGACCGATCAAAATCTGCGACATCTTCGTCGTTGAACGCATTGCCAAGGGACATCATTCTGACGGCGTGGACGAGTTTTGAAAACCCTTCCGCCGGTCTTGCGCCGACCTGGTCAGAGGGGCTATCGGGTAGCTTCAACTGCGGAAAACGCGCCTCAATGTCGGTATTTCGCCGCTTTAATGCATCGTAGTCCGCGTCAGATATCTCAGGTGCGTCCTCTGCATGATACCGCGTGTTGGCTCGCGCAATCAATTCTGCCAACCGCGCCAGCTCAGCACGTGCCTGATCTTCCGTCAGCTCTGATACCGCAATTGAATCGCTCATGGCCTTGCCCTGTCACATAGTCTTTGAACCCAGTGATAGGGCGAGGCCATGGCTAGGTCCAGATGTGCTGTTCCATGAGTGAGGTGGCCGCCTTGGACCAACGACGACCAGATTTCATTTTAGGTCAGGCTCCAACAGCAATCCGATGCTCGCCCATACCGTTGGCCTGAGGGTCGCGCAGCACGTATCCCCTGCCCCAGACAGTTTCGATATAGTTTTCGCCGCCCGTCGCATTGCTGAGCTTCTTGCGCAGTTTGCAGATGAAAACGTCGATAATTTTCAACTCGGGCTCGTCCATGCCGCCATAGAGATGGTTCAGGAACATCTCTTTGGTCAGCGTGGTGCCTTTTCGCAGACTTAGCAGTTCAAGCATCTGGTATTCCTTGCCGGTCAGATGGACGGCCTTGCCTTCAACCTCAACCGTTTTGGCATCCAGATTCACTGCGACCCGGCCCGTATGTATGATGGATTGGGAATGGCCCTTGGACCGACGAATGATTGCGTGGATGCGGGCTACCAGCTCCTCTCGGTGGAAGGGTTTGGTCATGTAATCGTCAGCGCCGAAACCAAAGCCCTTGATTTTGCTTTCGGTGTCGTCAGCACCCGACAGGATCAGAATAGGTGTTTCAACCCGTGCAATGCGAAGCTGCCGCAGCACTTCGTGACCGTTCATATCCGGCAGGTTCAGGTCCAAAAGGATCAGGTCATAGTCGTACAATTTTGCAAGATCGATGCCTTCCTCGCCCAGATCCGTCGCATAGACGTTGAGGTTTGCGTGCGTCAGCATCAATTCGATGCTTTTGGACGTAGTGGGATCATCCTCGACAAGAAGTATACGCATTTACTGCTCCAATTCGGGTCAATTACCAATTAAAATTGAACCTGATCAAAAATGGTTAATCTGACGTTACCGTTGAATCATTTATTCACATTCGCCTTTAGGTTGTCGATATTTTTTTAGAGCGGTGGCTTTCAGCGCGTCCAATCCGTGTTCCGCAACCGCTGAAACCCATGAATTGAACTCTTCATCGCTGAGGCCATAACGTTTTTTGGCGTCGGATAGCGAAATTAGCCCATAAAGAACGCCGCGCACGACGATCACTTTGCGCGAGGCGACCCATCTGGTCGTGTCTTCCGGCGGAAGGTCCGCGCGCGATAAAAGTGTTCCATCCGGCAGGGTTACAGACCTTGGCCCTTCGACTTTGTGCAAATACATCTCTCGACCCTTTTCCAACTGCGACAAAGCTGCCAACAGCCTACTTAATGCCGGGTGAAACCGCCCCTTGAGAGTGTGTAGAATTTTCCTATATTCTGCCGGTCTTTCTTAACCCGCACTGGAATCGTCATGGCCCTCGATACCGAGACACCGCTGAACTCGCTTGGCTTCGCCAAACCCCCGTCGGAAACGCGGGTGGTTGTTGCCATGTCCGGTGGCGTGGACAGTTCTGTTGTCGCCGCTTATCTGGCCGATCAGGGCTATGACGTGGTTGGTGTGACGTTGCAGCTATATGACCATGGCGCGGCCCTGGCCAAAAAAGGTGCCTGTTGCGCAGGGATTGATATCCATGACGCGCGCCGTGTGGCCGAGGAACGCGGTTTTCCACACTACGTTCTGGACTACGAGAACATCTTCAAGGACGCCGTGATTGACGAGTTCGCCGACAGTTACTTGGCCGGTGCAACTCCGGTGCCCTGCATTCGCTGCAACGAACGCGTGAAGTTCAAGGACTTGTTGGAAACCGCCAAGGACCTTGAGGCTGATTGTATGGCCACCGGTCACTACATCCAGCGCAAGATGGGCGCGAACGGACCTGAGCTACACAGCGCCGAAGACGCGAACCGGGATCAATCATATTTCCTATTCTCGACCACGCCCGAGCAGCTGGACTTCCTGCGCTTCCCTCTGGGACACTTGCCCTCCAAGGACGCGACGCGTGAGATGGCCGCGCAGTACGGTCTGTCGGTTGCGGACAAGCCTGACAGTCAGGACATCTGTTTCGTCCCGAATGGCAACTACGCCAGCGTGATCGAAAAACTCCGCCCCGGCGCCGCCGAGCCGGGTGAAATCGTTCATGCCGACGGTCGTGTCCTGGCACAGCACAATGGCGTCATCCACTACACAATTGGTCAGCGCCGCGGTCTGGGTATTGGTGGGCTGAGCGAGCCCCTGTATGTCGTGAAGCTCGACGTGGACAAAAAGCAGGTCGTGGTCGGCCCCAAGGAGTTGCTGGCCACCCGCACCGTACCGGTGCGCGAAATCAACTGGCTGGGTGATGAGCCATTCGCCTCACAGAAAGAATGGCATTTGTCGGTCAAAGTCCGCTCGACCCGCCCTCCGCGCGAGGCGATTGTCCGGCCACTGTCGGAAACGACAGCCGAGGTTGAACTGCTGACACCCGAGGAAGGCATCTCGCCCGGTCAGGCCTGCGTTTTCTATGCCAACGAAGGCTCTCGCATCTTTGGTGGCGGCTGGATATGGCGCGGCTACTGAGGCCCTAGCCTTCAGGTCACAAAACGTCTGTCGGGCTGTTGACTAGAATATACAGTCCGACGGAGACCATGATGTAAGGTGCAATTCTGTCGAGTCTTGCGAAACGTGGTCCCAGCACCTGCGCTCGTGGCGCACCCCAGCTTGCAACACCGATCAACCCGGCAAGCGCGCAGGCCGCCCCGATCAACGCCGTCATCCGGAACGCCGGGGTGGAATCCGCAAACAATGGTGTCATTGCGACCAGCGTATCAATCGAAAGACTCAGAAACAGAGCAACGACCGAAGTGATGGCCCCCGTATCGGGCATCTTGCGGCTGTCAGCGCCCCTGATTTGTTGCCAGATTCCATAAAGCCCCAGACACAAGGGAATAATCCCGAGGTAGCCAACCCAGTTTAGAAATCCGCTTTGGTCCAAGCCGCTCGCAATCACCAGTGCCAGCGAAATGACAATAGTCTGAGCAACCGCAAACCCAATCACCACGCGACGTGTGTCCATCACCATGATCAGTCCGAACATAACGACAAGATTGTCGAGATTGGTTGAGACGGTTACGACCCCCGCCGAAATACCGAACAGGATGTGTTCAATCATGGCTTTCGGGCAGTCTGTTCAGAATGGCACGGGCTGCGCGCAGGCCCGGCGCTTCTCCACCCCGTCCCAACCGGTCCATTGTCAGGTCCATGGCCCTCTGCTGCGCCTCAGGATCGGCGGACACAGCCGCCAAAGCTGCAGCAATCTTTCCCAGCTCGCAATCGTCCAGCAGGCATTCGGGAACTGCACGGGTCTCCGCCACCAAGTTGACAAGGGTCACCGTGTCCAGGTCCACCATTCGCTTAGCGATCACGGTTGTCAGCCAGTTCAGATTATAGGCAATCACCATAGGCGTCGCTTGCGCGGCCAGTTCCAAAGAAACTGTTCCGGACGCCGCCAGGGCCAGATCGGCTGCTGCAAACGCTGCCCTTTTCTGTGCCTGAGCCTCGTCAGGGGGCAATTGGCGCGGGTCCACCACGACCGGCGAACCCGGCCAGTTTTGGACATGCTCCGTCACCGTTTCGACAATATGGGCAACAGCCGGGACGACAACGCGGGTTTCGGGGTGCTCTTTCAGATACAGGTTTAACGCTTCACCAAATACGGGGGCTAGACGATCCACTTCGCCGCGGCGCGATCCTGGCAAGGCCAGCAGAATTGGGGTTTGCCCAAGATCGTGGGCGTCCCGAAACTTCTGAATGTCCTCATCTGATGCCACTGGTTCGCTGACGACCGGATGGCCGACAAAGTCGCATTCCATGCCCGCACGCTCCATGTAGGGCGGCTCAAATGGCAGCAGGGCCAACACGTGGTCGATGACCTTTGCCATTTTGTCCGCACGACCCGGACGCCAGGCCCAGACACTGGGGGCAACATAGTGGACGGTACGAATCTTGCTTTGCGCCTTCACCAGTTTGGCGACGCGCAGCGAGAAATCGGGGCTGTCGATGGTGATCAGAACATCAGGCTGGGTATCCAGAACAGCCTGTGCCGTCTCGGAAATCCGACGTTTGAGATGAAAGAACTTGGGCAGGACCTCGACCAGCCCCATGATCGAAAGTTCAGACATCGGGAAACGACTTTCCAAGCCCTGCGCTTGCATTAACGGGCCGCCGACACCGTCGAATTCGACATCCGGCACAAGGGTTCGCAGCCCTTCCATCAATGCGCCGCCAAGCCGATCCCCCGAAGGCTCCCCGGCCACAACGAAAACGCGCATCAGTTCGTCCGCTCGCGGACGTACAGGAACAACCCGAGCCGATCGCATTCGGCGATGACGCGGTCCTTCTCCAAAACAAGAACGCCGCCCTTTTCGATCACAATCCCGGACAGCCCAGCCGCAACGGCACCAGACACAGTATCCGGCCCGATGGCAGGCAGATCAGCACGGCGATCCTGATCTGGCTTAGGCGCCTTGAACAGTACGCCGCCGCCGGCATCCGGTCTTTGCGTCAGGGACTGCAACATCCACGCGGTACCGAATATCCCTTCGATGGCGAGAGCCTGCCGTTTGGACACAACGCAAGCCTGCCCAACATCTGCAGCCCCCAATGCACGCACGATTGCTGACGCGCGGTCTGAATCGGCCAGATCAGCCTCGGACGGTTGCGACTGCGTCAGGCAGCCGAGTTGCGGCAGTAGGTTCGGTGCGATTTCGTGTGCCGCCCGCACTTTGAATCCGGCCTCTTCAAATATTCCAATCACGGCCCGCAGCGCGGCATCGTCCCCGGAGAGGATCGCTTGTTGCAAGATCGGGACCAACGGTATGGTTGCTGCGTCGATCCGCCCGGGATCAATAGGCGGACGCCCAACGGCCCCTGCCATGCAAATCTCGGTCACGCCGCGCGCTTTGATGTCAGCGATGAAGCTGCCAAGCTGTTCCAGCGGAAATTCGACATCCGGGGTCAGGGTGTCCGGGCGAAACCCCTCCATGGCGCATATCACCGGGCGCTCGGCCAGTTGCTCTACGACTTCGCCCGGCAATATGCCCGTTCCGGCAATCAGCGCCAGCATGGGTCTATTTCCCCGGTGTCAGGAAGGATCGGTCCGAATGCCCGGTCACGAAATCGACGATCCGCTGAACGTATTCGCTTTCGTTGTCTGCCCCGACCCGATGCGCCCGCTCCATGAAAGTACCGTCGCCGGTCGAAAGTTCACGGAAGGCGGCGCGCAAGGCTGCGATATCCTCACGAGATACACCGCGCCGCTTGAGCCCAACAAGGTTCAGGCCATCAAGCTCCCCCCGCGGGGCCTGCACCAGACCATAGGGGATCACGTCGTTCGGAACCATCGTCAGAGCGCCAATGATCGCGCCGCGGCCCACGCGGACAAACTGGTGCAGCCCGGAAATGCCGCCGACAATCACGTCGTCCTCAATGATGCAATGACCGGCGGCGCCTGCATGGTTCACCATGATCACCCGATTGCCGATCTGGACGTCATGCGCGACGTGTACGCCGGCCATCAGCAGGCAGTCATCGCCGATCCGGGTAACACCGCCGCCTCCGTCGGTTCCGGTGTTCACCGTGACATGTTCGCGAATCCGGTTGCGCTTACCGATTTCCAGCCGCGTGTTCTCACCGCCGAATTTCAGATCCTGCGGGATTTCCCCGATGACGGAAAAGTTGAAAATTACGGTGTCTTCACCAACAGAGGTTTCCCCCGTGACCACGACATGGGATTTCAACACGACCCGGTCATCCAGCGTTACCTGACTGCCCACATAGCAGAACGGGCCGATGACGCAGCCCTCACCAATTTGCGCACCGTCTTCGATAATCGCGCTTGGATGGATGCCGCTCATGTCGTTTTTTCCATGTCCCAATCGACATAGGCCGAGAATTCGGCCTCGGCCGCGACTTCGCCGTCAACCGTGGCACGACCGGCGAATTTGAAGATCTTTCCGCCTTTTTTGCCCCGAACGGTTTCGACATGCATCTCAAGCACGTCGCCCGGGATTACCTTGCGGCGGAACTTACATTTGTCGATGTTCATGAAGTAAATCAACAGCTCGCTGTCGATCACATCCATGCCAACGCCAAGCATCACACCTGCGGTCTGGGCCATAGCTTCGACGATGGTCACACCCGGCATGATCGGAGTGCCCGGGAAATGCCCCTGGAAATGCGGCTCGTTCATGGTGACGTTCTTGATGCCAACAGCCGACTGATAGCCCGAGATGTCCACCACCTTGTCAACCAGCAGAAACGGATAGCGGTGTGGCAATATCCGCTGGATCAGCTGAATGTCGGCGCTTTTGGTTTCCGTGCTCATCTTGCAGTCGTCCCGTTATGGAGTTCTCTTTGACGCGTGGTTAGCAACACCGCGCCCCAAGGGCAAGCGACCCTATTCGTCGCCTTTGGTTTCAAGCTGGCTTCCGTCGCCAATCAATTCATTGATCCGTGCGATTGCAGCATCCGTGACGTCGGTCCTGTCCGAGCTGAGAAACACGTTGGAGCGTTCAATGACGACCGAGGCCCCGGATTCGCGCAACAGATCGATCAGAACCGGCTGAACCAGTTCATAAAAGGCTTGCCGGGCTTCCTCGCTCTGGCGGGACAGCGCGTCCAGCTTTGCCCGCTGGCCATCTCGATGAGACTGAACCTTTCTGTCAAACGCTTCGGCAAGTGGCCGAAATTCATCCGGCTGCATCTCGGTGCGCTTTTCTGTCAGATCTTTTTCTTCCCGGCTCAGCTCGGCAACGATCCGTTCGTTTTCCTCGGCCAACAGAACGCCTTCGGCCTCGATCTCTCGCATAACGCGTTGACCGAATTCCGACTCGGCGAACAGGCGTTCGCTTGACAATGTCAGGACACTGGATTGCGGCACACCCAACTGTTGGGCTTGTATTGGCCCTGTGCAGACCACCGTCAAAAAAACGCACAGGGCCCGAAACGGGCCCTGCACTCTTGAGATTATTACGTTCAACATCCTGGGATCAGAACCGTGCCTGAATGGTCAGGTCAAAATTCTGTTCCTTGTCGAAGTCCTCTTTCTTAATGGCTTGCGAGAAGTTGAAGCGCAGCGGACCAAAAGGTGTGGTCCACAGAACCGAAAGACCGATGACGTGACGGATGGAGCCGTCGGCACCGACGATATCAGCTCCAGCAGTGTTCACGTTGTTGATGTTGTACAGGTTACCGAAGTCATAGAACACGCCACCGCGCAGACCCAGCTCTTCTGGCAAACCCAGAGGGAAGTCTGATTCAAGACGTGCAACCCAGTAGTAGTTACCGCCGATCGCATCGTCCTGACCGTTGGACAGGTCGCGCGGACCCAGACCCGCGGGCTCGAAGCCCCGGAACGTGTTCGGTCCAAGAACAAAGCGGTCGATGGTCCGGCTGAAGTCGTCGCCTCTCCAATGCAGCGCGCCCAGTTCCAATGTCGCTCGCAGCACCACTTCTTCGCTCAGAACGCGGGTCTGCGCGATACCACGGGCGGTGGTTTTGTAGTATTCGTTGTCGCCGCCAAGCCCGGCTGCATCAACACCAACTTCAAACAAAACACCTGCATTCGGGTTCAGACCACCACGACGGCTGTCATAGACGTAGGACACGCCCAGCGAGCTGGTCGTCCGTTTGCCTTGCGCGATCTCGGACGCAATGACCGCACCATTGGTTTCATTGTCCTGCTGCGTCATCTCGCTCCGGTCCCAGCCGTACCGCAACCGCAGAGACGACAGCTCGCCAATTGCATAGCTTAGCTGAGGATTGAAGAAGACCCGCTTGGTATCGTAGCTCGCAAAGCTCGAGTTGGTCGAAGCCAGTCCCAGACCCAGGTCGAATTGCAACCGGCGGCCCAGCAGATACGGCTCGGTGAAGTTCAGAGTGTATTGCTCCGAGTCCTGTGCGGTCGACAGCGTCACGCCGAGGTTCTGACCACGGCCCAGGAAGTTCGACTCGTTCAGACCAATCGCAATCCCGAAACCGTCGGAAACCGAGTAGCTACCACCCAGGCTCAACGACCCGGTGGGCTGTTCTTCGACGTCCACATCAACGATCACCTGGCTTGGAGTCGAACCTTCGCGCGGCTCGACATCAGCTACGGCAAAGAACCCAAGTGCGCGGATGCGTTCGGCGCTCTGGCGGATTTCACGTGGGTTGAACGGGTCGCCTTCGACCGTGTCGAACTGGCGCCGGATCACGCGGTCCAGAGTTGTCGTGTTGCCCTCGATGTCGATGCGTTCAACAAAGATCCGGGGGCCACGCGTCAGTACGAATTGAACATCCAGCGTCAGGTCGCGCGGGTTGCGAGTGACCCGAGGTTCAACCCGCAGGAAATCCACGCCCTGTTTCAGACCCAGACGTTCCTGACGTGCAATCGAGTTTTCAACAAGCGACGGAGAATAGGTGACACCTGGTTTGATCTTCAGCGCTGCCTGATAGGCGGCCGGATCGACACCCGGAATTTCGCTGACGGTCGAGATTTTGCCGAACGAGAACTTTTGTCCCTCGGTGATGTTCATCACAAGGAAGAACGCGTCGCGCTCACGCGTGAATTCCACGTTTGCGCTGTTGACGCGGAAATCCACGTAGCCACGGGAAAGGTAAAAGTCACGAATGACCTGTTTGTCGAACTCGATCCGATCCGCGATAAACGTATCACCGCGCAGGAAAGTACGTAGGACGTTCGCTTGCTTGGTTTCCAAAACGCGGCGCAGGCGGCGATCCGAGAACGCCCGGTTCCCTACAAAGCTAACGCGCTCGACCTCAATTGTGGTTCCTTCGGCAATTTCAAACACAAGATCGACACGGTTGTCGCTGCGGCGAATAATGCGGGGAATGACCGTCGCAGACACACGACCTTGCGCCGAATAGATCGCTGCGATCTGGTCTGCATCCGCTTCTGCGACCTGGGGTGTGAAAACCCGGCGAGGCTGAGAGTTGATGGCCTCTAACAGGACGTCGTCCTTCACCCGGCGATTGCCTTCGATGCTGATCTGGTTGATCGTCGGATACTCCGCGACTTCGATCACCAGAGTATTGCCGCGCGGGGTCAATTCGACTGTTTCAAAAACACCACTGTCAAGCAAACGCTGATAGGCATCATTCAATTCCCCGGCAGTCACTGTCTGCCCCGGTTGGATCCCTGTCCGGGCTATGACTGTCGAGCTTTCAATCCGCCTGTTGCCCTCAACATCGAACGAATTGATGGTGTAACTCTGTGCGTGTGCGACCCCCGGCAGAGACGCAAATCCAGCTATAAAAACAAAGGAAAAAATACGTAGCGTTCGCCACAAAATCTTGTTTGTTGGCATCTGCCCCCCGCAGGATGTGCCTGCGCCTCGCCTATCTGTCATTTTTTTCTCTACCCAGAATTTCAGGACTTTATTGTTGAGTAGCGAGATTAATTACCCTTGTCAAAAGACCAAAAAACAAAGCGGCCCGGTGGGCCGCTGCATGTCCTTTTCAAAAAGGAGCAAGAATCACATGCTGATCACGTAGGCCCAACCGCCCATCGCCAGAGCGGTGGCACCGAAAAACAGAAGTGTGTCCCAGTTCAGCATGAAAAGAAAGCTGAAGCTTTGATATGATTTCCGCAGCGCCTTAGTCATTTGGTCCTCTGACACAAGAATTAGCCGTGCGAAAACCTACCCAAGGATTGGGGCGAAATTGCGGCTTTTGTGCGCTCACTCAGCCACAATCAGCAGAACAGATCGTTTGAGACCGAAAAGATCATCAGGCCAAGGATCAACGACACCCCTACCCCCATCAGCACCTTGAGCACGCCATCGCTGGGCGGTTTGCCCGCGACAGCTTCGTAAGCGTAAAAAACCAGATGTCCACCGTCCAATGCCGGTATCGGAAAGAGGTTCAACAGACCTACGGCCGTAGACAATACAGCGATGAAGAAGATGAAGTTTTGCGCGCCCTGGCTGGCCATTGCACCTGAGGTTTCGGCGATACCAATCGGTCCGGACATGTTGCACGTGCTGATTGCGCCCGTAACCATGTGCCAGATCCCGGACAGAGACCCTTCGATGATACGCAAGGTTTGCTGCGCTCCGCCGGACAACGACTCCAGAATGCCGGCCGGTTCGGTCGCGGGTTCCAGCATCATGCCGCCAACGATCCCAATACGCCAATGGGTAACAAAACCGCCATCCGGTTGCGGTTCGTCCGTGCGACGCGGCGCCAGCGCAAATTCCAGTTCGGCACCATCGCGCCACACATCCAACAGCAGGACCTTCCCGTCTGATCCTTCAACGTGATCTTTCAACTGATCAAAGGCAAAGATGGGATCACCGTTCACGGCCGTGATGACGTCACCCTGTTTGAGATCGATATCCATTGCAGCGCTTCGCGGAGCAACCTGCTGAATCAGCGGCGGAAACAACCATGGCGCCGACACATTCAAAGTCTGATCGTCCCGAAGGACCGTGTAATCCAGAACCGGCTCAACCGGCAAAGCGTCGGTGAAGTCGGTCCAGGCACCGTCCTTATCGAAATCCGGAACCGGGATATCTGCGATCGCGACGATCTCGTCCCCGTCCCGCAGCTCCTGAATGGTGCCCGGCAAAGGATGCAATGTGCCGACCGTTAGAGGTTCTTTGGTGACGCCTTGGGTCAGGAAGATCAGACCGAAAACCAATATGGACATTGCGAAGTTGAACACCGGCCCCGCAGCAACTGTAGCTGCGCGCGCCCACAATGGCGCCCCGTGCATGGTGCGGCGCAACTCTTCGGGGTTCTGTTCCGAAATCTCGCTCATGGCGGTTTCGTCTTTGCCCGATGCCGCGTTCGCGTCACCCAGGAATTTCACATATCCACCAAAGGGTAACGCCGCGATCTGCCAGCGTGTGCCGCGCTTGTCGACCCGGCTCCAGAGTACAGGACCAAATCCTATCGAGAAGACCTCGGCATGGATACCCGACCAGCGCCCAACGATGTAATGGCCGTATTCATGCACCGCAACGATCACGGAAAGCGCGATGACAAAGGCAATGATCGTGTATAGCAAATTGCCAAACTGAGGGATCAGAGAGAGTACGTCCAAAATTCTATCCTGCTCGTTGGATGACAGCATCATCAACCCACGTACGTGCCAGATGGTCCGTTTGCAGCACGTTATCAAGGGTTAAAGGGGCATCAATAAGGCCATCTGCGGCCTCAAACCTGTCCAGAACGGCCTCGACAATGTCGGCCATCTGAAGAAATCCGATCTCGCGGGCGATGAACCGATCCAGCGCCCGTTCCTTTGCGGCGTTGAAAACCGCGCCGGACAGACCGCCCCGATTCATCACGTTTCTGGCAAGGCGCAGGGCCGGATAACGGGCCTCGTCCGGTTCGTGGAACCTCAACTGGCCCAGTTTTGCCAAGTTCAAACGCTCGACCGGCAGGTCGCGACGGTCCGGCCAATGAAGCGCATAGCCGATTGCGTGCCGCATATCCGGAGCACCCAAATGCGCCATGACCCCGCCATCCGCGAAGCCGACCAGAGCATGCACGATGGATTCCGGATGCACCAGAACCTCGATCTGATCCGGCGCAACACCAAAGAATTCTTTGGTTTCAATCAGCTCCAGCGCCTTGTTGAACATCGACGCGCTGTCGATGGTTATCCGCTGCCCCATGTTCCAGTTCGGATGGCTTGAGGCTTGCTCTACTGTCGCCCGCGCCAGATCGCTAAGCGGCCAGTCCCGGAACGCGCCACCGCTTGCGGTGATGATGATACGCTCAACCGCGTCCATATCTTCGCCGACAAGCGCCTGAAACACAGCCGAATGCTCACTGTCGACAGGCAGCAGCCGCGCTTCATTGGCTTTGGCCGTTTCCAAAACCAGTGCGCCCGCGCAAACCAGAGTTTCCTTATTGGCCAACGCCAGCGTAGCGCCCTGTTTCAGCGCCTCCAGGCCCGGCTCAAGGCCGGCTGCACCAACGATGGCGGACATGACCCAATCAGTCGGCCGCGCCGCAGCTTCCGTCAGGGCGTTTTGACCGGCTGCGGCTTCGACTCCGGAGCCCGCCAGTGCTGCGCGCAGATCATGCAGCCTATTCTCATAGGCCGTCACGGCAACTGTTGCGTTTAGACGCACGGCATCATGGGCCAGTTTTTCGATATTAGCCCCGCCCGTCAGCGCAACAACATCATAAGCCGCCGGGTTGCGGTCGATCAGATCAATGGTGTTCTGCCCGATTGATCCGGTCGCACCGAAAATTGAGATTTTGCGCATCACATGGCTCCGGGGGAATAGAGTATCCCGGCTATCAATACGAACAAGGCCGCACCCATCATGCCGTCAAAGCGATCCAGAAAACCGCCGTGGCCCGGTATCAGGTTCGAGCTGTCCTTGACCCCGAACTTTCGTTTGGTGGCGCTTTCGACAATGTCACCAAGCTGGCTGGCCATGGACGCAAGCACTGAGACGACGACAAACATAAAACCAAATCCGGCATGGACGGCAAAAATGGCACCAACAACAGCTGCTGCGAGCCATCCTCCAGCGGTGCCGGACCACGTTTTCTTTGGGCTTACCTTTGGCCAGAACTTAGGGCCACCAAAGGTTTTGCCAACAAAGTAACCGGCGACATCAGTGGCCACGACCACCGAAATCAACCAGACCATCCAGCCAAACCCCATATTTTCCCGGATCGAAATAAAACCCAGACCTGCGGCCGCGATCCAGACCGCAAACAGGGCGTACGTTCCCTTAGACTTGCTGATCTGCCCTGCCCCAACCAACGCCGGCGCCAGCAGGAACGGAAGCTTGTATAACGGTGGCAGGTGATAGCTCAGAATAACTGCGACGCCAGTCAATATCCCCAATTGGATTGCAACGCCGTTCCGTTCGGGATCGATCATCCGAACCAGTTCCCAGGTCATCAAACCGCAGGCGATTGCAATAAAGGATTCGAACCACAGGCCACCCAGCCACACTTCGACCGAACCTATACAAACCAGAACCGCGGCAGATAGTACTCGGGCGGTTAAGTCAGACCATCGGCCTTCGCTCATGCCGGGACCGCTCCAAATCGTCTGTCGCGGGTTCCAAAGTTTTGACACAACCTTTCAAGCTCGGCAGCAGTAAAGTCGGGCCAGAGCGTATCGATGAACTCATATTCGGAATAAGCCGATTGCCACAAAAGGAAGTTGGAAATACGCGCCTCGCCACTTGTCCGGATTACAAGGTCCGGGTCGGGAAGAACATGCGTATCCAGATACTTGGGAAGTGTTTCCTCATCTACATCCTCGGGGCGCAAACGGCCCTCGGACACGTCGCGCGCCAGACGTTTGGTCGCCCGCGCAACCTCGTCCCGCCCACCGTAATTAAGCGCAATGGTCAGATGAACAAGGTCATTATGTTTGGTGGCGTCTTCCAGCGTGTCCATCAGATCGGTCAGTTTCGAATCCAGCCGGACTCTGTCACCGATAAATCGTACGCGCACCCCTGCCTTGGTCAGGTTGCGCGCCTCTTTGATGATATACCGCCGAAACAGACTCATCAGCCCCGCCACCTCGACCTGGGTACGCTTCCAGTTCTCGGTGGAGAAGGCGAATACCGTCAGATATTTGATGCCCAAGTCCGGACAGGCTTCGACCACTTCCCTGACGCGTCGCGCGCCTGCCTGGTGCCCAAACAACCTAGGCCGGTTGCGCGCCTGCGCCCACCGGCCATTGCCATCCATGATGATGGCAACATGGCGAGGTCCGGAAACGGTCGAAGTGTGAGCAGTATCGGGCATATTCCGGGCTCAGACCTGCATGATCTCTGCCTGCTTGGTCTCAAGCGCGGCGTCCACGTTTTTGATCATCTCGTCGGTCAGGTCCTGAACTTCGGTTTCCCAGAACTTCTGATCGTCCTCGGACATACCGTCGGCTTTGGCTTTCTTGATTTGGTCCATGCCATCGCGGCGCACGTTGCGGATCGAAACGCGAGCGTGTTCAGCATATTGGCCAGCAACTTTGCCCAGTTCGCGACGACGTTCCTCGTTCAGTTCGGGAATCGGCAGCATGATGATGGTGCCGTTCAGCTGCGGGTTGATACCCAGACCGCTTTCGCGGATCGCTTTTTCGACCTTGCCGACCAACCCTTTGTCCCAAACATTCACGGTAACCATGCGGGGCTCCGGAACATTGACGGTTCCGACCTGATTGATTGGGGTCATCGATCCATAGGCATCAACCATGATCGGCTCCAGCATCGATGCGGATGCACGGCCCGTCCTCAAGGACGCAAACTCGGTTCTAAGGTTGCCCATCGCGCCTTCCATACGGCGCTTCAGATCGTCGGTGTCCAGTTCAAAATCGTCAGACATGCTGCTCACTCCCCGTCTTCAGGTGCTGTTTGCTTGGCTCATAGTCCATCGCAATTGGGATGTATAGCAATGATGATGTGGAATTGCGCCAATGGCCAGAGTTGTTTCTGGCAATTTCGGGTTCTTTCAGGGGCAATTGAACCGACCGATGCAAAGATCGCCCGGTTCATCTCATTTACACGGGAATCAGGCGTTTACGTCGACGACCACGCGACCTTTCACCTGTCCATTGAGAATATCCGCGCCCAATTGTGGCAGATCACCCAGAGTCGCGGGATGGACCATCGCCTCAAGCTTATCCATCGGCAGGTCGGTTGCCACGCGCTGCCACGCGCGGACACGGTTGTCATATGGCTGCATCACGCTGTCGATGCCCAGCAAGTTCACGCCGCGAAGCAGGAATGGGATAACGCTTGCAGGCAACCCTGCCCCACCAGCCAGACCAACAGCTGCAACCGAAGCACCGTATTTCATCTGCCCCAGCACGCGCGCCAGCATCTCGCCGCCAACAGCGTCAACACAGCCTGCCCAGGTTTCACTTTCCAGCGGACGTTTCACGGTTTCATTGAGGTCTTCGCGCGGAACAATGGTCGTGGCGCCCAATGACTTCAGATACTCGCCCGCCTCTGGACGACCTGTGACCGCGGCCACTTCGTAACCCAGGTTGGCCAGGATGGCCGTCGCGACCGAGCCGACGCCCCCGGCAGCCCCGGTCACAAGAACTGGCCCATGTCCCTGCTTCATGCCCTGATCCTCAAGCGCCATGACTGCCAGCATTGCGGTGAAGCCGGCGGTGCCCACCGCCATGGCCTGCCGTGTGTCCAGACCATTGGGCAAAGGAACAAGCCAATCGGCCAATGCGCTGGCCTTTTGCGAATAACCGCCCCAATGTGCCTCGCCGACACGCCAACCGGTCAGAACCACCTTGTCGCCGGGCTTGTAGCGCTCGTCCGAGGACGTTTCGACAGTGCCACTGTAATCAACACCGGGAACATGAGGGTAATTCCGGACCAGACCGCCGCCCTTTGGCGACATGCAAAGCCCGTCTTTGTAATTCACGGTCGAGTACTCAACGGCAATCGTCACCTCGCCATTGGGCAAGTCCCCTTCGGAAAGCTGTTTGATCGAAGCGCTTGCCAGACCGCTTTCTTCGTCCTTATCCATTACCAATGCACTGAACATTCCAACTTTCCTTTCATTTTCAATCTCTCACCAGGTGCTACTGAAGTGAATAGCGCCCGTTTAGATCCAGAATTTTTCCTGAACGGTTGCGCTGCGCATTCCGTCTGGTGTTGCAACTTCGGTTTTCGTTCCCGGGTCCCAATGGCTCAGTTTGACCATCCCTATGGAGACATTCGTGGAGAAATCAGGAGACCAAGCGGCCGAAGTCACCTGCCCGACCTGTTTGCCTCCGGCCACAACCGGCCAGGGGCGATCGCACGGCGGTACAGGGTCTCCATCAATTGCTATTGGGCGGATTTGCTGCACCGGCCCCTCCTTGGCCACCCGCAAAAGTGCATCCCGTCCAATACAGCCGATTGCAGTATGCGTATTGCAGAACTTGCCCAAACCGCATTCATGCGGGGTGTTATCGTCGGTCATGTCGTTGCCGTAGGACAGCAACCCGCCCTCGATCCGCTCGATCAGGTTCGGGCATCCGGCGCGAACCTGCAGGTCTTCTCCCGCTGCAAACAAGGCGTTCCACAAAGCCATGCCAATGTCCGACCCCTCAACGTAGATTTCGAACCCGCCCTGTTTGGAATAGCCTGACCTAGCAATCGCCAGTTCACGCCCTTCGAAGGCGAACTTGTCGAACCTGAAAAACCGGATGTCGCGCACGCGGTCGCCAAAAACACGCGCCATCAACTCGTCCGCTTTTGGTCCCTGAACCGCCAGTGGTGACACATCAGGTTCATCCACAAGCACATCCAGGCGATAACCGTTGGCAATCCCTTTGACCCAAAGCAGAAGATCGCTGTCGGCGATCGAAATCCACCACCGGTCTTCCGACAGTTTTACGGCGACTGGATCGTTCAGCATGCCACCCGTTTCGTCGACGATGGGCACGTAAAAACACTGACCGGGAAGCATGCCCCGCAAATCCCTCGGCGTCAGCATTTGCATCAGCCGCGCGGCGTCCGGCCCTCTTAGTTCCACCTGCCGTTCGCAGGATACATCCCACACCTGTACATGGCTTTTCAAATGCCGGTAATCCGCTTCGACGGATTTGAAAACAGTGGGCAATAACATACGGTTGTAAACCGTATATCCCTTGACACCAGCCGCTTCGACACCCTCGGAAAATGGCGTGCGACGCAAGCGACGAGAGAGTGATATCTGAGCCACTTAGGCCTCCTCAGGCAGAAAAACCAGATCGCTCAACGGAGCGGCCGAGCCTGTTTCGGTCAGCATCTGATGCAACTGACCCCGGTGATGTGTTTGGTGGTTGAAGAAATGGATGACGCATTGCGCGTAGGGTTTCGTGACATCGGCTTCCTTGGCGGCTGAGAACCATGTGAATGGACCATTCAGGTCTTCATCATTTAGTGTCGCAACCCATTTGGTGATCCGTTCGTCAATCTCATCCCGCAGAGGCAACCATGCAGCCAGATTGGCGCATAAGGACGGGCTTTCCGGAATACCGCCGCCCGGACTTTCGCCCTTGTCAAACCGCGACATCCATATCCAGTCCCCCCAAAGCAGATGATTTGCTGTGCCTAGGATAGATCCAAAAAACGCCCCGCGCTCACGGGTCAGTTCCTCACTAGGCATAGCTGAAAAAAATCCCTTCAACTGACTGTTCTGCCAGTGATTATACCGGGCCATCTCCTGAGCGTAGGCGGCGGTGACCATCACTTGGGTCCGTGCCAGTCGATTGGGCAGATTTCAGCAGATTTCCCACCAAAATCCCAAACGCGCCCGTAATCGCGCACCTTGGACTTGGTACCTCGGGCCACAATGATATCTGGCCCCATCCAATATTTCGAGTTGGACACCATGACCGGGTGTTCCGGGTCTTTTCCGCCCAACATCTCAATCTCACCCTGAATCTTCCGGCCAATGGCGATGCGGCGCTTGTTGCCGTCTTGCTCAATCTGTACCGGAGCGCGCTCGGCCCCGATAATCTCACTGACCAGCATGGTGAAAAGCCCCGTGGTCCCGCCCGCCTGACCGCTGAAGATTTGCAGCAGTCCGTTATAGGCCTTGCCGCTGGCGCGCTCATCGACATAGGCGGCCACTTTCCACTGGCCTTCACCCATACGGCCAGGGATATCGACCAGCAGTCCGACATTCAGACCGGACAGATCTTCGCCCTCGTAATGACCCTCATCAATGATGACGCCCATCCATGCGTGACAATGCCCTTCAGTCGGAGGATGCGCGCCCAGTGAGACCACACAGGGGCAGAACACATCGCACGAGCAGTTAAGGATCAATTCGCCTTTGATTGCCCAATCCGTCGGGCTCATCTCGCGCCGTTTGGGATTTGGCATACGGCTGTCGATACGCTGGCTGATCGGCAGCTTGTCAGCCTCGGGTTTTCTGTTCTTAGCCATAGGCTTATCCTCCGTAGCTAATTGGATATACGAGCAGAATAAGACCACCCGCAATCAATGCAAATCCCATCGGTCGGGTCACTGCGTGCCCGATCTGGGGAAGTTTCTCCAAAACCATGAACAAGGTCGCGAGGCCCATCCACAATAGGCTCATGACACCTCCGACAAAACCAAGCGCCATGAAGCCCCAACAGCAGCCCACACAAAATGCGCCCAAGCCCAGCCCCATGCGCAAACCGCCAGTGAACCCGATTTTCCAGTTCCCCAGGAAATAGGTCATGGGGGCGTGACAAACGCCGTGACACACTTCTTTCGCACGGGTGAATTGAAATGCGCCGACTACGATCATGAGGACCCCGGCAAAATACCCGGATTTCCCGATACCCAACATGTCGATGACACCGCCGAACAGCAGAGCCAATTGAACTCCAGTAATCAAAGCTGCGAACCCGACCCAGACGGCAAGATATCCCGCCAGGACCCCCAACCAACCTGCGCGCGAGCCATTGGCGCTGCGGATCAGGTCGTCATAGCTGCGCAGGGTTGGAACCAGCGTTGGCAACATCATGGCCGCCATCATGATGGCCCACATCGAGAACAAGGGGCCAAACTCGGCCATAGGCATATACATGTCCATGCGCGGGTCCATCGCCGCCATTGCCTGCCCCACCGGGCCGGGCCGGCCGATCCAATCCAGATCCATGTTGCGGCTCATGGTGAACATCATCCACCACGCCCACAGGATCAGAACGTAAAACCCCAGCCAAAATGCATTGCGTAGAACTGTGCGACTCACGCCTTCCTCCCGACTCAGTCCTTGCTTTTCAAATGTCAGACTTTTAAATGTCAGACAAATAAAAATTCACCAATGGTCCCCGGAATATGAAAATTGACCCAAAGAAGCCTGCTGATCTGTCGGCACAGATCGCTCAGGCTATTCGCGATGCAATCATCTCGGGCGAGTTGATCGTAGACGAGCGCTTACCGTCCGAGGCCGAACTGTCCGATCAGTTTCAGGTTTCACGCCCAACAGTACGCGAAGCATTGAAACGTCTGGCTGCGCAGTCCCTGATCCGAACGCAACGCGGTGCAAGCGGTGGCGCATTTGTAAACCGGTTGAGCTTTGAAAACGCGTATTCACAGCAGATCACCACCTCGACCTTGTTGTTGTCGATGAATGCCGTCAGTTTTGATACCGCCTGCGAAGCGCGATTTGCATTGGAGCGCGCCTGTGCTCCCTTGTCGGCGCAGCGCCGAACGGCAGATCAACTGGCCACAATGCGGGCCGAAATCCACCGGCAGTCACAACCGGGTCTGACAGATGAGGCCTTCTGTGCCTCAGACGTTGCGTTTCACCGCGCCCTTGTCGATGGCGCCGGCAACCCCGTGTTGTCCTATCAATTGGCCGGAGCGGTCGAGGCCATGCAGCCCTTGATGAACATGATTACCTTCACGGCTCGATCCCGCGAGGCAATCATTGCACTGCACAACCAGATCGCTGATGCGCTGGAAGACCGCGACTCGACCAAAGTGGACGCGACACTAGTTGAACTTGAGAACTACACACGACAGCTGGCGCAGGACGTCGCGCAGCAGCGACGCAAGCCCGCATAAGGAGAACCGGATGACGACTGTCTTGAACGTGATTGCCGCACTCCTGACCGTTGGATTTGGCTTGTTCGGTTTTCTGGCCCCCAGCTTTACTTTGGGTGCGCTGGATCTGACCCCAACCGAAAGCAATATGGGCTTGAGCGAGATGCGGGCCTCAGTCGGCGGGCTGTTCGTTGTCACGGGTCTCGCCGTTCTGTGGCTGAACAACCCAATGGCCTATGCCATGCTGGGTGTCGTCTACGCAGGCGCGGCGTTGGGCCGATTTGTATCCGTTGTTCTGGACAACCCGCCTGTGGTCAAAGCTGTGACTTTTGGAGGAATCGAGTTGGCCCTGGCGCTTTGGCTGATACTGGCCAACATCAATAGAACCGCTTAACCCACTGTTTTTATTTCGTACGCCCGACTAAATTCCCGGTTTGCATCCGGCCGCTCGGTCACCTATATAGGTAATGTCCTTCGGGACTATGGACATAAACGCGCTCGTAATAAGCGGATCGGACCCGGGGGCGGTACCCGGCGGCTCCACCATACATCTTTCGTTTGAAGATCATGGGGCCGAAATAGGATCGACGAACGTCTAAAGGGGTTAGCTTTGTCTCGGCTGTCTGCCACCGTTACCGGCGAAAATAGTACAATTGCAAACGACAATCGTGCTCCGGTTGCAGTTGCTGCGTAAGCAGTAACAAGACCGAAACTTAAGCCCTTGCGCCTAGCCGCGTAAGGCGGGGTTCGCAGGTACCTGGCAACAGAAACCTGCATTTCCCGCCAAATGTCTGTGTTATTCCGCCGAGCATGTACATGTTCAGATTTTTTTCACTCTTTCATCTCATGCTGATCCCGACAGAAAAAGGAGAGCTGGGATGTCTCACGCTGATCTACTCAGAGAATGGTATTCCGAGGTTTGGGAAAACGGGAATACTGACGCGATTGATCGGTATTTTGCTCCTGAAACCACTGCCGAAGGGTTAATCCCAGAGATGCAGGTCGGCGCGGATGACTTCCGCGATCTGGTCATGGCGTTTCGGCACATTCTTGGGGACATTCAGGTCGATATGCCCAAAATCATCGAAAACGGTGACTGGGTGTCCGCCATCATTCACCTGCGCACAACGCGGGCGGATAACGGCGCGCCCCTTCAGGCGACAGGCAGCGTCATCGGACGGATCAAAGACGGGCGCATGGTCGAAGCGTATAACCAGTTCGATTTCATCTCATTGTTCGAACAACTCGGCCAATTTCCGGAAGACACCCTTCCGGTTTGCATGACCGGACAAAGGCTGGATTGGGCCTGAACCAGACCGGAGCAATCTTGACCCCTTTGGCGCTTACGCGGTAGCTAGGGCCATGGGGTAAGATTGCGAACACCCCGTGAGGCGTCAGCCCAAGTTTCGCATGTATCCGACAAAACCAGGAGACATGCTGTGCCCGCGCCGAACTCTATCACCGCCAAGCAATTGTTAAGACTGATAGGAACGCCTCAGGCCCCCATGCTGATCGACATTTGCATGGACGCCGACTTTGAAGCCGATCCCTATCTCATCCCCGGTTCTATCCGCCATCCTGCGAAAGACATTGAAGGCCTTGTGAATTTGATCGGTAGCCGCCCTGCGGTTGTGATTTGCCAGAAGGGCAAGAAACTCAGTCAGGCCGTCGTCTCGTGGCTGCGCGGCGAAGATGTCCAGGCCGAGTATCTGGAAGGCGGCATGTATGCCTGGCGTGACACGCCGGATGCGCCGCGTGTGCCCGCCGCCGCTTTGCCGGTTCTCAGACCTGAGGGGTCGGTTTGGGTCACGCGTCACCGTCCAAAGATCGACCGCATTGCCTGCCCGTGGCTGATCCGTAGGTTCGCGGACCCGAAGGCCCGGTTTTTGTTTGTTGCGCCCGCGGAAGTTGAAGCCACGGCCGAGATTTTTGGCGCGACTCCGTTCGACATAGAAAACACCCATTGGAGCCACAGGCAGGACCGGTGCACCTTTGATACGATGCTGGATGAGTTCGCTCTGCACACGCCAGCGCTGGATCGGCTCGCGACGGTCATTCGGGCCGCGGATACCGACCGTCACGACCTAGCCCCAGAGGCCGCAGGGTTGCTTGCAGTGTCCGTCGGGCTTTCGCGCCAATACCGGGACGATCACGAAAACCTTGAGGCAGGAATGCACCTGTATGACGCACTGTATCGCTGGGCGCGCGACGGGTTCGAGGAACGCCACGACTGGCCGGCGGATCGCAAATCATGACACCAACGATTTCGGATCTGGTCAGGGTCTTTGGGCACATCGGCCTTTTGTCCTTTGGGGGACCCGCGGCGCAGATCTCCCTGATGCATCAAGAACTGGTGGAAAAGCGGCCGTGGCTGGACGAACAGAGCTATCTGCGAGCGCTTTCACTTTGCATGTTGTTGCCCGGCCCCGAGGCGATGCAACTGGCCACCTATGCTGGTTGGCGTTTGCGCGGCGTGATCGGAGGGCTAATCGCCGGCGGTCTCTTTGTTCTGCCCGGCGCGCTGATCATTGCTCTGCTGGTCCGGTTGTACGCGGCTTTTGGTGACTTACCACTGGTACAGGCCGGTTTTCTTGGGGTCAAAGCTACCGTTATCATCATTGTGCTTCAGGCACTAAAAAACCTGTACTGCAAAGCCTTGACGGATATCGAGCATCGCGCCATCGCCGGGCTTGGCTTTGTCGCGATCTTTGCGTTCAACCTGCCTTTCCCATTAATCATTCTCGCTGCCGCCATTTGGGGTTACGTCAGCTTCAAGGGCGAAACGCGGTCTGCAGAAGCGCCCCCTGCCCCTAGCGCTGTGCGACCATTTCGAACCTGTGCCATTTGGCTAACGCTGTGGCTGGGTCCGCTGGTCTTGCTGAGCGTAACGGGCCAAAAACTGCTCAGCGACCTCGGATGGTTCTTCGCCCGTCTTGCCGTTGTCACGTTCGGAGGGGCTTATGCCGTTCTGGCTTATATGACCCAGACCGTCGTGGACAAATACCATTGGGTAACAACGGATCAGATGATTGACGCCTTGGGACTGGCTGAAACCACGCCGGGGCCGTTAATCTTAGTGACTCAATTCGTGGCCATGCTGACGGGCCAGATCTCGGGTGGGTTTTCCCTTGCCCTTGCCGCAGGAGCCGTTGCACTGTGGGCGACTTTTGTACCGTGCTTCCTTTGGATCTTTCTCGCCGCCCCCTATCTGGATCAACTGGCGACCCGCCCCAGGCTGTCCGCAGCTTTGCATGGAATCACCGCAGCGGTGGTTGGCGTGATTCTCAACCTTTCCGTGTGGTTCGCTTTGAACGTTCTTTTTGCGGACATTCCCGAAAAAACATGGGGCGCGATCACGCTGCCCTGGCCCGATCTGATTTCGTTAAACCTGCCCGCATTGCTTTTAACTCTGATCGCAGGGGTGTTGATATTTAAGCTAAAATTCGGCATGGGAGTGACCTTGGCTGTGATGGCCGCCGCCGGAGTCGGCATTCATTTTCTTTGAACAATCCACCCACTCCCGGTCTTTCGTTTCCTAAGGAATCCCCTATGCTTGGGGTAATCACTTTTGAGGATGACACATGTCGCAGGACATCGACTATGGAACCCTGATGCACACCGCGATGCGCGGTCTCATCCAAAAGGTTCTCACCAGCGTATCCGAAAACGGCCTGCCTGGAGCGCATCATTTCTTCATCACCTTCGACACCCGGCAAGACGGTGTCGAACTGGCCGATTGGCTGCGCGATCGTTACCCCGAAGAAATGACGATTGTCATGCAGCACTGGTTCGAAAACCTTGAGGTTGGCGACGACGGCTTTGCGATCACGCTGAATTTCGGTGACGCACCCGAACCGCTGTATATCCCCTATTCCTCGATAAAAACCTTCGTCGACCCTTCCGTTGAATTCGGGCTGCGCTTCGAAAGCCCCGATGACGAAGAAGAGGTCGAAACGCACATCGTCGAAGATGGGTTCGAAGTTGAGGAATCGCCGGTCCAGCAGGATGCGGATGTCGTCTCTCTGGACAGTTTCAGAAAATAGCGCCTGTCACACAGACCCCGCCTCGCGTGGGGTTTATTGTTTTTCGAGGAACGTTTCCACGGATCGGGATTTTATACCGTTGCGGAACCTGGAAAATGACAGGTTCAGCCCGCCATCCGCCAGCGTGCGATCAAACTGCTGCAGCTCGTAACCACCGCTTTCATCGATAAATAAGGAAAAGACCGTCAACGTCTTACCTTCGATCCGGCCCCAAACGAATGGTTCCCCCTGCATCGGGTCCAGCGGAACCTCATGCCCGAAAACATTTCGTTTCATGGCAGCGGAATAGACGTCGGAGCGATCCGACTGCTTGAAGTCGATGGAAAAGGATTGCTCTTTGACGCGGCCGTCCTGCTTATAAGTTGTTGTCTTCCAACTGACGTTGAAACCGTCCGATATTTCGTGGATTGAAACGCTCATGTCGCGAGGGGTCTCGCTGCCGTCATCGTCAACGACATTTGCAGACCCGACATAATCGCCGACAAAGGGTTTGATATCCCCTGCATGGGCCTGAAGGTTGGCAAAAGCGATCCAAAACAACGCACCCAAGGAAAACGCGAGTAGTTTCAGCGGGTGAAACCGGGGAAATAGGAGCACTTTGACCTCCATCACTGTGGTTTAGGCATTCTAGCTGAGACGTGAGCGCGCACAATGGCCGTAATTGCAGCGCAACCAAGAAAAATGACGCACCCCCGCGCCTATACCTTTGGCAGCCTTAAGTTTATGGTGCGCGCAACTGGCCGATTGCGCGATGACGTCGTCACGGGTAAACGGCATACGACTGCATACCAGACGGAGTGACCGATGTCTCAGACCCGCACCGAATCCGACAGCTTTGGCCCGTTGGAAGTTCCAGCCGACAAGTATTGGGGGGCTCAGACCCAACGTTCGATCATGAATTTTCCGATCGGCTGGGAAAAGCAACCCATTGCCATCGTGCGCGCGCTGGGCGTGATCAAAAAGGCCTGCGCGATCGAGAACAAGGCTATCGGAAAACTGGACGGAAAAATCGCTGATGCGATCATTCAGGCTGCGGGTGAAGTGATCGAGGGTAAGTTCGATGACAACTTCCCTCTGGTCGTGTGGCAAACCGGTTCGGGCACACAATCGAACATGAACTCGAACGAGGTTATCGCAAACCGCGCTATCGAAATTCTGGGCGGCGTGATCGGCTCGAAAGACCCAGTGCATCCGAACGATCACTGCAACATGGGCCAGTCGTCGAACGACACGTTCCCCACTGCAATGCATATCGCGACCGCGATGAGCGTTCGTGATGTTCTGCTACCGGGCCTCGAGAAATTCGCCTCGGCTTTGGAGGCGAAAGCAAAGGAGTTTGCAGGGATCATCAAGATCGGCCGTACGCACACACAGGATGCGACCCCGTTGACGCTGGAACAGGAATTCGGTGGCTACGCGCACCAGATCCGTCAGGGCATCACTCGGGTCGAGGCCGCAATGCCCGGGATCTATGAACTGGCGCAAGGCGGAACCGCTGTTGGCACCGGCCTGAACACGCATGACGGCTGGGACGAGGCCGTTGCCAAGAACATGGCCGACATCACTGCCCTGCCCTTCGTCACCGCGCCCAACAAGTTCGAAGCTCTGGCCGCCCACGATGCCATGGTGTTCCTGTCGGGCGCGCTGGCGACCGTTGCTGGTTCTTGCTACAAGATCGCGAACGACATCCGGTTCCTTGGCTCAGGCCCGCGTTCGGGTCTGGGTGAGCTGATCCTGCCGGAAAATGAGCCTGGTTCGTCAATCATGCCGGGCAAAGTGAACCCGACACAGGCCGAGGCTCTGACTCAGGTGGCCGCGCATGTGATGGGCAACGATGCCGCGATCAAGTTCGCGGGTTCGCAGGGCCATTTCCAGCTGAACGTCTACAACCCGATGATGTCGTATAACCTGCTGCAATCCATTCAGCTGCTGGGCGATGCCACCGACAGCTTTACTGAGCGTATGCTGCTTGGCATCAAGGCGAATGAGCCGCGCATCGACAAGCTGATGAAGGAATCGCTGATGCTGGTCACGGCGTTGGCCCCGACCATCGGTTATGACAACGCCACCACAGTCGCTAAAACGGCGCACAAGAACGGCACGACCCTCAAGGAAGAAGCGATCGCGCTGGGCTTTGTCGATGAAGAGACCTTTGACGCGGTTGTCCGGCCCGAACACATGATCGGGCCCAAATGACCGCTTGGGGGAAGCCTGTCTGTCTGTGCCTGCTCATCGCGGGCACAGCAACCTCCGCGCAAGCGGAATTGTTCGATCTGATCGACACTCGGCTGGAGTTGATGCAAGACGTTGCCGCGTTCAAGCACGCCAACGACCGCCGGGTCGAAGACCTCGAGCGCGAGCGAGTTGTGATTACCAAAACGCTGGAACAGGCTGCCCTGGTTGGCGTTGACCCAGACACGGCACAACTCTTCTTTGAGGCACAAATCGAAGCGGCGAAAGACATTCAGTCCTGTTGGATCGCGCGGTGGACCGAGGAGAAAACCTCCGTTCCAGAAAACTACGCCGACCTGACAACGGAAATCCGGCCTGCCCTTTTGGAACTTGGCGGGCAAATCCTAGAGGCGCTATCCGCCCAGCTGCCCGTTTCGCCATCATCACAAGCCGAGTTTTCTGAGGCCGTGCGCGTTGACTGCCTTTCAGATGACAGCCGCGCGGAATTGTTCGATAGTCTGACAAAGGTGAGGCACGAGCAATGACAACTCCGGTCAATCTGAACAAATACCGAAAAGAAAAAGCCCGGGCTGAAAACAAGGCCCGCGCGGAGCAGAACGCCGTCGCTTTTGGGAGAACCAAGGCCGAAAAAGATCTGGCGAAAAAGCAGCGGCGCAAGCTGAATCGAGACCTGGATGGCCGTAAGTTGGACACATGAGTGGTCGCCCGGTCAAACGTTCCCTGACGCTTAAAGGCCATCGAACATCCGTATCGCTTGAGGATGAATTCTGGCAGGCGTTTCGTTCGATTGCCAAAGAAAAAAATCAACCAATCAACGCACTGGCGGCCGAAATTGATGTTAACCGAGATCCTGAGGTCGGGTTGGCATCCGCCATACGGGTTTTCATTCTGAATTGGTATCGGGCCTGAGAAATCAGGCTTGCCCTTTGACTTCGAAACCGCCTAAAGTGAAGGGGAACAAAAGGGGTACAATTCAGTGGCGAAAACGATTGAAGGCCCGGATGGTAAACCACGGTGTGCATGGTGTCAGGCCGCACCGGAGTTCTTTGATTACCATGATCACGAATGGGGCTACCCGGTCGCAGATGATCAGCGCTTATTCGAGAAACTGTGCCTCGAAAGCTTTCAGTCTGGCCTCAGTTGGCGCACTATCCTGTCCAAACGAGAGAACTTTCGAAAAGCATTTAATGGCTTTGAAATTAATTCCGTAGCCGCTTTTGATGATGCAGATGTTGGTCGCTTGATTCAGGATCAAGGCATCGTTCGGCACCGTGGCAAGATCGAGGCTGTGATCAACAACGCGCGCCGCGCTCAGGAACTGATCGAGGCCGAAGGGTCTTTGGCCGCCTATGTTTGGAGATTTGAGGCCGATGCCCCATTGGACCCGCAGTCAACCTCAACATCGGCTGAGTCTGTGGCCATGTCGAAGGATCTAAAAAAGCGGGGTTGGAAATTTGTCGGTCCTACGACCGTCTTTGCCTTCATGCAGGCAATGGGTCTGGTGAACGATCACGCTGAGGACTGTGTGATGCGGAAAAAAGCGGCGCTGATGCGCCGCGATTTCACCAAACCCGTATAGCGCTTAGACAGACGCGCGGAAAATCTTGTCGATATTGCCGCCCAGAGCCGCATTGAACTCTGTATCCGACTGCTGCTTTGACAGACCTTCGGTCAATGCACGCGAGAAGGACGCGATCATCTTGCCATTCTGACCCAGCAAATCGCACGCCTGTTCGGTCGAATAACCGCCGGACAGCGCGACAACGCGCAGGACACGCGGGTGATCAGCCACTTCATCATACAGGTTGGCCTGGCTGGGGATGGTCAGCTTGAGCATGATGTCCTGCCCCTCGTCCAACTGGTCGAGGTTTTTCAGGATTTCGGCCTTCAGGATGTCTTCGGCTTCGGCTTTGGTCGCCGAGTTGATGTTCACTTCGGGTTCAACAATCGGAACCATGCCGGCGGCAACAACCTCAAGCGCGACATCGAACTGCTGCGCGACAACGGCCGCGATGCCTTCGGCGTTTGCATCATGAATAACCGAACGCTCCTTAGTGCCGAAAACGCCTTCGGCCTTGGCCAGTGTTTCGGCCAGACCTGGGATCGGCTTCATCATCTGAACGCCATTCGCTTCGTCTTCCAAACCTTTGTCGATCTTGAGGAAAGGTACGATACCTTTGACGGACCACAGGTAATCCGCGACCTTGCGGCCGTCAATTTGCTCGCCCAGCGTGCGTTCAAACAGGATCGCTCCGATTACTTTGTCCTTAGTGAAGTCATCCGCCAGAATGATCCGCGCGCGCATCTTCTGGATTTCACCGAACATTTCTTCGTCCGAGTTGTATTCCGATGCGTCCACCCCATAAAGCGCCAGCGCTTTGGGCGTCGAGCCACCACTTTGATCCAGTGCTGCGATGAAGCCTGCACCGTTGGACATTTGCGCGCGCTGTTCTGCTAAGGACATAAGACTTTCCCGTTAATATGATTCCGCATTTTCCAATCGCATACAGCAAGGCGTAGGGCGATGGTAGTTTGTTAGCGCTCAACCAAGCGCAACCAAATTCCGTCTTGGGATCGAACCGTGAGATGGGCGACCGGAACTGGCGTTCGGCCCTTAACAAGCTCAAACCGGAAGTTTCGCAGCAGCATCGATAAAAGCAGTGGCCCTTCGATCATCGCAAAACCAGCGCCTGTGCACACGCGCGGCCCAGCCGAAAAAGGGATATAGGCAATGCGCTGACAGGACTTGCCATTCTCGGTGTTCCAACGCGTTGGGTCAAACTCGTCCGGCCTGTCCCAAATCCGTTCTTGTCGGTGCAAATGCCAGGGGCTGATTACCACTTGCGAACCTTCTGCGATATCTCTGTCGCGAAAACGCTCAGGGCACGTGGCCTCGCGCACCATCATCGGGACAGGCGGGTAAAGGCGCAGTGCTTCGCGAAACACATCCCTGCTGAGCTTGAGGCGCGACATCGCGGCAAAACTTGCAGCGTCCAGCGCAGATGCCTCGTCCGCCAACCTTTCCTGCCACTCTGGGTACAAAGCCATCAGATAGAGCGTCCAGGCCAAAGCGGATGCGCTGGTTTCATGCCCGGCGAGGAAGAAGATCGCGACCTGATCAACCATTTCCCGGGTATCAAACGCGCGTCCGGTTTCGGGGTCGTGCGTCGTCATTATCTTGGTCGCAAGATCATCGGGCGCCTGACCCCTGGCAATCAGGTCCGAGCGTTCGGCTGTAAGCTGCGCAATCAACCTTTTGATATCTTTTGCATTCTTCCTCGTGTTCCGAGAATGAAGCCGTGGCAGCCACTTGGGCAACGGGACAAACGCCGCCACGTTCAGTATTGGCTGTGCACGCTGATAACTGCGAAACTTGTCAAACACCTTCGCGGCAATCTCATTGTCGATAGGAACAGAAAACAGGGTTCGGAAGATGACATCAGCCGCGATATGACTGGTGACCTCTTCGAACTCCAGAACCTCGCCGGCCTGCGGACGTAAACGCTCCACTGCGGCCTGACCGGCCGCATGCATGGCCGAGAACGTATCCTTCAGCCGACCACCTTCAAAAGCCGGGTCAATGATCCTGCGCTGCCGTTTCCAGGTCTCTCCGTTCGTCAGGAATACCGAGTTTCCCAGCAATGGGCGCAACCCCTCACTGATACGATTGGACTTCGGAAAGTCAACGGAGCGTTTTTTTAGAACTGTTTCAACGAGTTCTGGCTGGTTTATCAGATACGATCGAAAGAACGGAGTGCGGAATTCGGCCATCCACGCGCGGTACAGTCTTTGCGGTTGGGCGGACAGGATGTCTTTGCGAAACAGCTTTATATATCGCCAAAGCGACACTTTATCCGGGCGCGGCTTGGGCTTGGGTGGGATCATGCTTTCACCGATTGATACTTGGACACCGGCTTTTCCACCCGGGATTTCGACGGCGTCCTATCCTGAAACCGTTGCCCTAGTGTCTGGCTTCCCGCCGTAATGCGGAAATAGTCGTAACCACCGGGGTTATCAAACGCACAAAGGTACTGGAAATGCAGCCGAAAAAAACGCCAGCGCAAGCTCCGCCAACGCTCTGGAGACAGGGTCTGAGTAAAGGCTGCTGAAAGAACCAGGGGCCACTTTTTTTCATCGGTCGCAACACCGCTGACTGAGACCGGATCACACAGGGCAAAGGCACAGCCGTCACCGGGGGCCGAGACGTCCACCCAAGCCAGACAATCCTGCGTGGACAGGAATTGCAAATCCGCGCGCAAATCCTGCGCATCTGGTAGAAAGGAAACCATGGGCACGACCTGCCCCAACGTGAGAAACGAGAATTGCGGGCCATTTGCATAAGGGCCATCCTCTCGGATTACGTCGGCCAGTACGGTGACGCCCAGGTGGGCACCTGAACTGTGCCCAACGACCAAAACCTCGTCGACATCGGAATGCAGCGCGTCTCGGATCAGGGCGCTGAACGTTTTCAGGCGCTGGCGCAGCTCTCGTGACATCGCCCCACGCAGTTCAGCGGAATAAGCATAGTCGTGCATCAGGTAATAGGCGAACAACCGGTTATCGATTTTCCGAAACCAACGCGTCAGCCCAAAAGCCATAGCAACGGCTGGGACCACACCGAGCCAACCGAGAACCGGAAACAAAAGCAAACACACAACCCATGCCAACCCTATCGCCAGCATAAGCTGCGCCAATAACATGCAAACCGGGTACAGCGCTGCGATTACTGGCCCTTTTCGCAACCGCATCAGCCGCCACAAAGTTCCAGTGGAGATGTAAATCCACGCGGTTCGAATCAATTGCAGATAGGTAGCGGGTATCGAGTTCGACATGCTCTCGCGGACGATATCGGACCAGACGAGGACCTCAACATCGGCCACAACGTCCAAACCATCCTGATGCGATTGGACGTGCCAGCCATAAGGGCCGTCGCCGGACTTTGCCGAAACTGCTATTTGATAACCAGAAACATCGGCCTGAACACCGCCTTCGGTTCTATAGAGCTCGCGGTAGCGCCGTGGATGAATCGGGTCGTAGCCGGGAATATAGAACACCCGGCGTTTCCGCACCCGTGGTTGATTATTCTGACTGCTCATAGCCTTACCTTCTGCGGCGCAGGTTAACGCAGCCTGAGCGTCAAGGTAAGTCAGATCAGCAGATCATCCGAAATTCGCAAGCGCCGGGAAGGTTTCCAACAGCCACCAGCTGAACTCAGTGAACAGGCCGGTGATCAACATGATGCCGACGAACAAAAGCAAGCCGCCCATCACCTTTTCGATCGTGCCCATGTAAGGCTTGATCCGGTTCATCACGGTCATCGACCGGTTCAGGAACATCGCTGCCAGAAGGAACGGTATGCCCAAGCCCGCCGCGTAAACACCCAGCAGCAGCGTTCCCCGCGCCACCGATGCCTCGGACGCAGCCAAAGACAGGATCGCGCCCAACTGAGGACCAATGCACGGTGTCCAGCCAAACGCAAAAGCAAGACCCAGAATATAGGCGCCAAACACCGATCCCCCTGAGTCGCCGGTTTCGATCCGCGCTTCGCGATCAAGAAAGGGAATGCGGATGACGTTCAGAAAGTGCAGACCAAAGACGATCACCACTGCGCCGGACACCTTCGCAAACAGAACCTGATTCTGCAGAACGAAGGCCCCGAAGGCCGAGGCCGTGAACCCCAGAAGCAAAAACACAGTAGAAAGGCCCAGAACAAAGAACAGCGCAGCCAGCGTTGCCTTGCGCCGCGCTTGGGCCTGATCCTGCATCTCATTGATCGTCACACCGCTCATATATGCCAGATACGGAGGAACGATGGGCAGAACACAGGGCGACAAAAAGCTGATGAGCCCGCCTAACATGGCGACGAACATGGCAGGCAGCAGGCCCGCGTCTATGATTTCAATTCCGAACATGCCTCAGCACATATGTCATGTAACCGGCGACGTCACGGGGCCATTCAGTCACATCCTCGTGGTTGCGTGCTGGACACTGCGACAAAGTCGAAATATCTGACCCATATGTCAAATCCGCCAGAAACTCTCGATGCGTTGGGTCTGCTGTGCCCCTTGCCCGTTCTCAAAGCGCGCAAACGTCTGAAATCCATGCCAGCCGGAGCCGTTCTGCGCGTGCTGGCAGATGACCCGGCCGCCATCATTGATGTTCCACATTTCTGTTCTGAAAGCGGTCATCGACTGTTGTCTCAGGAAGACGCAGACGGACATCAAGTCTATCTGATCCAAAAATCCGACTGATACATTTCCAAAAGAAAAAGGCGGGCACTTGGCCCGCCTTTTCTTGTTACTGACCCAACGACCACCAGCCGCGCCGTTTAGGCTTAGCAGGCTGCTCAGGTTCTTCGGCGACAACCTCTAGAACAGGCTCAGCAGTTTCCTCAGCAGCGATTTCTGCGGGTTCTTGCGATTCATCAGCGACAGCTGCAGCCACGGGTTCGGGCTGTTCGTCCGCTGCTTGCTCGACCTCAGCCTCAGACTCGGCTGAAACATGTGCTTCAGGTTCAGGCAGCTCGACCTCTAGTTCAACCTGTTCCACCTCTGCGGCAGTTTCTTCAACTACTTCCAGCGAAGCTTCTTCGGCCGGAGCAACGTCAACCGCCTCAGCCGTCACTTCCACAACTACGGTTTCCTCGACCGCTACGGTCTCCTCACCGGTCGCAACTTCTTCCGGAGCGTCCTCAGCGGCGGTTTCCGCCTCGGATTCAACCGGTTCCGCGTCTTTCTTCTTGCGACGCGGCGCACGGCGGCGTTTGGGCTTAGCAGCTTTTTCCTCTTCTGCAGTTTCGGCGGCGTCACCCTCAGGCTCAGCTTCTTCCGTCGATTCGTCCTTAGCCTCTTCCGAAGCCTCAGCTGCAACAGCTTCACCCTCTTCGGCGCTTACCTCAGGAGTATCGCCGGAGCCATTGCTCTTTTTCCGACGACGGCGACGGCGCTTACGCTTGGGCTTGGTTTCTTCTTCGGCCTGAACGGAGTCTTCTTCGGCCTGCTCTTCTTCGCTGGCGTCGACAAGATCCATCAAAGACGCATCGACCGAGACCACCGGCGCGGTGGCCTCGGGTACGATCCGGCTGGCGGTCTTGAACTTCTCCATCGAGAAATCAGGGCTGACCAGGTGCACGTCGCCTTCGACACGCACGGACAGACCGTAACGCGCTTCGATCTGAGCGATATGTTCGCGTTTCTGGTTCATCAGGAAGTTGGCAATGCTGACCGGGCAGCGCACCAGAACCTCGCGCGAACGGCGACGCGTTCCTTCTTCCTCAATCTGGCGAAGGATGGTCAGCGCCATGTTGTCATCCGAACGGATCAGGCCGGTGCCGTGGCACGCCGGGCAAGGTTGTGTGGTCGCCTCCAACATACCAGGGCGCAGACGCTGACGGCTCATTTCCAGCAGGCCAAAGCCCGAGATGCGACCAACTTGAATGCGCGCCCGGTCGGTTTTCAACTTTTCCTTCAGACGCTTTTCGACGGCCGCGTTGTTCTTGCGCTCGTCCATATCGATAAAGTCGATAACGATCAGCCCCGCCAGATCGCGCAACCGCAGCTGACGGGCCACCTCTTCGGCGGCCTCAAGGTTCGTCTTGAGCGCAGTTTCCTCAATCGAACCCTCTTTGGTCGCCCGACCAGAGTTCACGTCGATTGCAACCAGCGCTTCGGTCACCCCAATCACGATATAGCCACCGGATTTCAGCTGAACGGTCGGATTGAACATCCCAGCCAGATAGCTTTCCACCTGATAGCGTGCGAACAGCGGCAGCGCGTCCTCATACCGTTTTACGTTCTTGGCATGCGAAGGCATGATCATTTTCATGAAGTCTTTGGCGATGCGGTAACCACCTTCACCTTCGACCAGAACCTCATCAATCTCGCGGTTGTACAAATCGCGGATCGAACGCTTGATCAGATCGCCTTCTTCATAAATCTTCGCTGGCGCAATCGATTTCAGCGTCAGTTCGCGGATCTGCTCCCACATGCGTTGCAGGTACTCATAATCGCGCTTGATCTCGGATTTAGTACGCTTGGCGCCGGCGGTCCGGATAATCAGACCGGCACCTGTCGGTACATCGATATCCGCCGCTATTTCCTTGAGTTTTTTACGGTCAGGCGCGTTGGTGATCTTGCGGCTGATCCCTCCACCACGCGCGGTATTCGGCATCAGAACGCAGTACCGACCCGCCAGCGACAAGTAGGTGGTCAGGGCTGCACCCTTGTTACCACGCTCTTCCTTGACAACCTGGACCAGCAAGACCTGACGGACCTTGATGACTTCCTGGATCTTGTACCGGCGTGGACGCGGCTTGCGCATCGGGCGAATGTCTTCGCTGTCATCTTCGTCCGCAACAGACTCGATCGTGTCATCCTTAGAAGTTGCGTCAGCCCGGGCCTCGTCCTCAGACTTTTCGTCATCCTCAGACGACACGTCTTCAGAGGCTTCATCTTCTTCCGACGGAGCCTCAGCTTCGCTAGACGTATCTTCGGATTCGTCAGTTGCTTCAGCCAACGCCTCTTCTACGTCGGCCTGCTTTTCCTCAGCAGCTTCCGCCGGGCTTTCATCAGCCTGTTCCGAAGCTCCTACTTCAACCTCAGCCGCAGCGCCTTCATCCTCAGGGCTGACCTCAGTTTCGGCGTCTACGACCGCTTCTGCCTCAATCTGCGCGTCCGAGGTCTCCTCTTCGTCGACAGGCTCTTCAACCGGCGTTTCAGCAACGTGATCCGCAGGAGACGTTCCTTCAGGCACTGCAACGTCAGCACCTTCTTCGCCTTCATCCAGATCTATGGTTTCCATGCCGGTGGGTTCCGAGGAAACCTCGATCGATTCCACGGCATCATCAGATTTCACATCTGCGGCCTTGGTCCGCGAACGAGACCGACGTTTTTTCGGCTTCGCCTCATCGGCCTCATCGCGCGCCTTCATCGCCTCGGCATAAGCGCGCTCTTCTTCCATCAGCGCTTCGCGGTCGGCGACCGGGATCTGATAGTAATCCGGATGAATTTCTGAGAACGCCAGGAACCCGTGGCGGTTCCCGCCATAATCCACAAAGGCCGCCTGCAGGGACGGTTCGACCCGCGTTACCTTTGCTAGATAGATGTTGCCAGCAAGCTGACGTTTGTTTTCGGATTCAAAATCGAACTCCTCGACCTTGTTTCCGTCAACCACCACGACGCGGGTTTCCTCCGCGTGGGTGGCATCGATAAGCATTTTCTTAGCCATGTGTCCTTGGTGCACCGCGCCAAATGCGTTGTCCTTACCCGTCCGGGAGGACAGGCGCTTTTGGGGTGGTGTCTTGTCAGGGCGATATCGGACGGCGCGCGGCAGGGTCTGGCGCTGTGGCCCCCTGCCCGTATACTCAGTCGTTGCGCGCGCGTCATCGCGGTTCTTCTCCGACAGGCGCGGTCAATACCTCCGCCTGCCCATTTATTCCTTTCGCCCGCTCTTGCGGGCTCAGGCGTTCAACTGCCCCGTTCGGGGCACAATCGGTCTGCTTTGCCATGCGGGATTGATCACCATCAGCGGCAGAACAGCGAAACTCAAAGATTCGGGACTTTTGGGCGCGAATTAGCCCTGCCCGTTCGGACACAATAAAAGCAGTCCTGTGGAAAACACAATGGGCAAACTGCGAGAAGATCAACACAAGGCCCCGGGGATCGCTTCATCTGGCCCAAAATATCCCGGGGGTGAATTGAGCCGCAGGCTCAAGAGGGGGCTGGCCCCCTCTCTATTGTTACAGATAATCCGAGCGCTGAAGCCCGTATTTCGCCATCTTCTCGTTCAATGTCCGGCGCGGCAGGCACAATTCATCCATCACGGACGCGATCGAGCCCTTGTGGCGCCGCATTGTATTGTCGATCAGCATCCGTTCGAACGCTTCGACATATTCTTTGAGCGGTTTGCCCTCGGTCGTCATGACAGGCTGCATTTCCTCGTGATCGGACATCAGCAGCGACGCAATGGTCCCTGATCCGCGTCTGGACTGCAGGACCGCGCGTTCGGCGATATTGATCAGCTGACGCACGTTGCCCGGCCAGGGCGCCTGCAGCAGCTGCGCCGCTTCCTGCGCACTCACCTGAGGGGCATCGCAGCCGTATTCCTCGGAGAATTGCTCGCTCAGACGGGTGAACAGAGTCAGAATGTCCTCTCCGCGCTGGCGCAGCGGCGGCATCGTGATCCGCAGCGCGGCCAGACGGTAGAACAGGTCGGGGCGCAGAACATCTTCGCTGGTCTTGCCAGCTTCCTGAAGATTGGAAATCGCGATGATCCGTGTTTCGGCCGGAGTCCCCTGATCATTCATCACGCTCAGCAACCGGGCCTGCAGCGTGTCGCTCAGCGCCTCGACGTCCTCAAGCACCAGGGTGCCGCCCCGCGCCTCTTCGATCGCGGGCAGTTGTGCGTCTTCCGGCATCATCGGGCCAAACAGGCGTTTCGAAAGCGCCTCTTCTTCCAGCGCCGCACAGGACACCAGAACGAATTTCTTGCCCGCACGGCTGCCGACTGCGTGCAGGGCATGCGCAACAAGCGTCTTACCAGTACCGGTTTCGCCATCAATCAGAACATGACCGTCCGCCTGCCCCAGATCCAGAATGTCCTCACGCAGGCGCTCCATCACCGGGCTGGCGCCGATCAGTTTGTTCATGATTTGCGTGCCGCCGGACAGTTCGCGCCGCAAAGCGCGGTTGTCCAGGGTAAGCCGGCGCGCATTGCTGGCGCGCTTCGCCAACTCGGACATTCGGTCAGGATTGAACGGTTTTTCGAGGAAATCGAACGCGCCTACACGCATCGCCTCGACCGCCATGGGAACGTCCCCGTGGCCCGTAATCATAATGACGGGCAGCGTGCTGTCGGCACCCATCAGCTTTTTCAGCAATTGAATGCCATCCATGCCGGGCATTTTGATATCCGAAATCACGATGCCCGGATAATCCGGCCCCAGTACTTTCAGGGCGTCCTCTGCGCTGGCAAAGGTTTCGGTGTCATAACCTGACAACGCCAGCCATTGGCTGATCGACTGGCGCATGTCCTGTTCGTCATCCACAATGGCTATCTTCATGGCCTGTGCCATAATCATTCCTCGTTATTCCGCGGCCTCAAGGCCGTCGCTTCCAAGTCTCGGCAACTGCATTTCAAACACCGCCCCGCCTTGCGGGCTGTTGCGTGCTGTCAGCCGTCCGCCATGGTCGTTCACGATCCCGGATGAGATGGCAAGCCCCAGACCAACGCCGTCACCGGGCTGTTTGGTAGTATAGAACGGTTCGAACAGGTTTTCGATGTCTTCTATTCCGTACCCGTTATCGCGCACAGTCAGAACCGCCATATCACCTGCGGCCAGGATAATTTCCACATCCGGCTCTGATACAGATTTGGTGGCGTCCAGCGCATTACGCAAGAGGTTGACCATAACCTGTTCGATCCGCATCCGGTCGCCCATGACCAAGACCGGTTCATCCGGCAGGATCTGAGTGATCTTGACGTGGCGCTGACGCAGTTGCGGCTCCATCATAGACAGGGATGAGGCCAGCGCTTCGCCAAGGTTTACAGGGGAAAACGTATCCGCGCCCTTCCGTGCATAAGATTTGAGCTGGCGAGTAATCGCCCCCATCCGCTCAATCAGGCCGTCGATCCGACCAAAGCTGGCCAGCGCCTCTTCCGCCCGGTTTCGGCGCAACAAAAGACGCGCCCCGGCCAGATAGGTTTTCATTGCAGCCAGAGGTTGATTGAGCTCGTGACTGACCGCCGCCGACATCTCACCCAACGCTGCCAGTTTCGAGCTTTGCGCAAGCGTCTGCTCGGCAACTTCCAGCGTTTTTTCAACCCGTTCACGCTCAGCAATTTCCCGCTTTAGCCTAGTATTCAATGCGCGAAGCTCTGCCGACTCGCGCTGAAACAGGGCCATACGGAACGTGGCCCGGCGACTCAGCGCGTAGAACGCCAGCGCCAGAAGAATCGCAAAGCCCATGATCTCGAGCGCGAGGACGCTGTTCACCTTTTCACGAATCGACGCGTAGGTGGTGAACGAGGTCATTTTCCAGCCCCGAAATGGGATGCGCGTTTCCATACGCATGACCGCCTCGCCTTGCAAATAGGCGTCTGGCGGCAGCGCGGTCCAGTCGGTCGTGGCGCGAATGGCCCGCTGAATGGCCCCTTGTGGCGGCTGGCGACGCATCGCAGCGTTTTCCTCGAGGCCGCGCCACTGAGGTTCGGTCGATAGGATGATGTTGCCCGTACTATCCGTAACCATCACCGCATCGGAAATCCCAGCCCAGGCTCGTTCGAACTTGTGAAGGTCAACCTCAACAACAATGACGCCAAGAATTTCGGCATTGGCGTCTATGCGTCGCGAATAGACGAAACTGTAGCCGCCGGACTTGTTTTCGATGACCGTAAAGATCGTTGAGTTCGATCGGACGGCATCAATAAAATACGGGGAACTGCGGTGTCCTTCGCCCAATCGGTTTCTGTCCGTAGCCGCCCTGGTAAGACCATCGCTGTCCAACAGCATTAGAGACGCCGCGCCAATTTCTTCGACAAAAGAAATCAGCCTTTGACTGGACAGCGAATAGTCGCTGGATTGCAGCGCGGAAATCAATATGGGATCGCGCGCCAAAAGCTGCGGAACAATGGCATTTCTGCGCAATTCGCTCAGCAGGTTTCCGGAATACAACGCCAGGCGCAGTTCGGCCCGGTTACGGGTGGATTCGGTAAAACGGTCTGTTAACAGCCGGTTAGTGACGTAAACCGTCGTGACCGTGGCAATCAACAGCAACAAAACCGCCACACGCAGCCGCCAACCCAATGGCGCGCCGCGAAATGGTTTTGTCAGAAAGGACCAGACTGAGCGATCTTCGGAACTCATCCAGGGAAGTTACGCGGGCTGGTTCGCAAGCTCAAGTCACGCTGGTGCGAGAACACCCGACAATGCGCGGAACAATGCCGTCCCGTCGGTTCCGCCGTGGCCTTCATCCGCCGCACGTTCGGGGTGCGGCATCATTCCCAGCACCCGACGGTTTTCGGACAGGATACCGGCGATATCGCCGACCGAGCCATTCGGATTCTCGGTATAGGTGAATGCGATCCGGTCCTGATCCTGCAGTTTGGATAGCGTGGCATCATCCGCAAAATAGTTGCCGTCGTGGTGCGCGATCGGGATACCGATGACATCGCCTGCATTATAGCCTTCGGTAAACGCGCTATCGCTGGTTTCCACTTTAAGGCCGACAGTTCGGCAGATGTATTTCAGACCCGCGTTTCGCAGCAGTGCACCCGGAAGGATTCCGGTTTCGGTCAGAATCTGAAATCCGTTGCAGATCCCGACAGCATAACCACCGCGCTCGGTATGATCGACGACGGCTTTACAGATCGGCGACTGCGCGGCGATCGCGCCGCAACGTAAGTAGTCCCCGTAGGAAAAGCCACCCGGCACACCTACGATGTCCACGCCTTCAGGCAGCGCGGCATCCTTGTGCCAGACCATTTCGACCTGAAAACCCGCCTGTTCAAAAGCGACGGCAAGATCCCGGTCACAGTTGGACCCGGGGAATACGATGACAGCTGCGCGCATGGCGGGCCCTCCGGTGTTGGGTTCAGACCAGTTCGATTTCGTAGCGTTCGATGACCGTGTTGGCCAGCAGCTTTTCGCACATCTCGGTGATGTCCGCCTCGGTCGCGCCGTCGGCCAGTTCTAGATCAATCACCTTGCCCTGACGCACACCTTCGACCTGATCAAAGCCCATGGCACCCAATGCGTGACGCACTGCCTCACCCTGCGGGTCCAGAACCCCGTTCTTGAGCATCACATGCACACGTGCTTTCATTCTCGCAACTCCAGCTGAGGACCGATGTTTCCGGCCCGTTCCGTTGCGCGGGGGATAACGTGCCAAAGGGCGTTCGACAACCCTTGTCAGCACGCAGTTTGACGCAGTTGGTATTTGCTCAGTTGCCGCCTGAAAGTCCCGGGTAATGTTTGTCGATTGCATTGAAGGTGCCGGTCAGGACCATTTCGACGGCCACAGCCACCAGAATGATCGCCATCACCCGCGTGATCACGTTGATCATAGTCGGACCAAAGAACCGCGAAATCGGGTCGGCAAACAAAAGCCCCAGCCCAACGATGGCGCAGGCGATCAGAACCGCCGAACCCAAAGTCACGATCTCGGCCCCATCGGACAACGTATGAGCAAATACAATGGTGGTCGCAATCGTGCCCGGACCGATTGTCAGCGGAATGGCCAAGGGCACCACGGCGATATTGCTTTTCTTCCTTGTGCCCTCTTCGACCGCATTCTTATCGCCCTGCGGCCGGTCGGACGCATTCAGCATCGACATGCCAACGCCCAGAATGATCAGGCCGCCCGCGATGCGAAACGACGGAATATCGATGCCAAAAACGGCAAGGATTTCTTCGCCGATCAGTACAGCGATCAAAGCGACCGTCACAACGGTACCTGTCACGACCAGCGCCACACGTTTACGTTCGGCCGGTGTGTACCCTTCGGTCATGCTCAGAAAGATGGGAATCCCGTACAGCGGATTAAAAATAGCCAACAGGGCCGCGAGAAATTTAAGAAAAACCGCCTGGTCGAATAATTCAGCCATTGCCTAGGTCACCATCCGATAATCTAACCCGACAATGTGAGACAATTGATCAAGCTGTCAATTTCACTGCGTGAAGAAAAAGCGCCGCTGGTTTCCCGGCGGCGCTTTCGTAAAATTGTTAGCCCTGCGAATGATCAGTTGATCAGCGTGGGTTTGTTCACGTTGCTTTTGGGCAAAACGCCCAGACGGCGCGCGACCTCGGAATATGCGTCGGTCAGGTTGCCCAGATCCCGGCGGAATACGTCCTTGTCCAGCTTTCGGCCGGTTTCGATATCCCACAGACGGCAGCTATCAGGGCTGATCTCATCTGCCACGATCAAGCGCTGGAAGTCTCCGTCGAACACGCGGCCGATCTCGATCTTGAAATCTACAAGCCGAATACCGACGGCCAACATCACACCGCTCATAAAGTCGTTCACACGCAGAGCGAGGCTGAGGATATCGTCCATGTCCTGCTGGCTGGCCCAACCAAAGGCGGCGATGTGTTCCTCGGTCACCAGCGGATCACCCAACGCATCGTCTTTGTAGCAATACTCGACAATAGGACGCGGCAGCTGCGTGCCTTCCGCGATGCCCAGACGTTTCGAGATCGAGCCGGCGGCGTAGTTGCGCACGATCACCTCAAGCGGAATGATCTCGCAGTTGCGCACCAGCTGCTCACGCATGTTCAGGCGGCGGATAAAGTGCGTGGGCACTCCAATCTGGTTCAGGCCTGTCATGAAGAACTCGCTCAGGCGGTTGTTCAGAACCCCTTTGCCGTCAATGACGTCCTTTTTCTCCGCATTGAACGCGGTGGCATCATCCTTGAAATACTGCACGATGGTTCCCGGTTCAGGGCCTTCATACAGAATCTTGGCCTTACCTTCGTAGATTTTCTTGCGACGCGCCATGAGCGACCTTTCCAGTCCGGGGCGAGGGAATGAGTCCCTTCGCGTTGGCGCCCTCATAGTCTAAGCCCCCCTTTCCCGCAAGTTCAGTAGGCCGAGAGGCTTTGACGCAGCGCAAATCCCTTGCACCGGGGCGCACCTATAGTCATATCATCAGTAAAGAAGATGTAATCCATGAGGTCCCCAACCAATGACCACTTTTGACGAACGTGAACAAGCTTTTGAAGCCAAATTCGCCCATGATGAAGAAATGCGGTTCAGAGTCGAAGCGCGCTGCAACAAATTGCTGGGCCTTTGGGCCGCGGAAAAGCTGGGAAAGTCCGGCGAAGAAGCAGAAGCATACGCCAAAACCGTGGTAATCGCCGACTTTGAAGAAGCCGGTCACGAGGACGTCGTGCGCAAAGTCTCGGGCGATCTGGGTTCACTGTCTTCCGACGACGAAGTCCGCGCCAAACTGGCCGAACTGCTGCCCGAAGCCAAAACACAGGTTATGACCGAGACCGAGTAACGTAAATTACTCAACTCATGATCTTCATGAGTTTTATGAATTTGATTTGATGCCCCGGTCATGAGACACGGGGCGTCTATATTTTTAACGGCCAAAATTGGCTTTTTGGGAATACCCCATGACAAACGCGCTCAATAAACTTCTGGAATCAAAAGACGCTTTGCTGGCCGATGGCGCCACGGGCACGAATCTGTTCAACATGGGTTTGCAATCGGGTGACGCTCCTGAACTTTGGAACGTCGATGCCCCGGACAAGATCCGCGCGCTATACCAAGGATCAGTTGACGCGGGCAGCGACCTGTTTCTGACAAACACCTTTGGCGGTACATCGGCGCGCTTGAAATTGCATGACGCTCAGAACCGTGTCGGAGAGCTGAACCGGATCGGGGCCGAACTGGGTCGCGAAGTGGCCGACAGGGCCGGACACACCGTGGTTGTTGCAGGTTCCGTTGGCCCGACCGGGGAAATCATGGAGCCGGTTGGCAGCCTGTCACATGCCGGTGCCGTCGAGATGTTTCATGAGCAAGCCGAAGCGCTCAAAGAAGGTGGCGTGGACGTTCTGTGGGTGGAAACGATCAGCGCGCCCGAGGAATTCAAGGCTGCGGCCGAAGCCTTTGCACTGGCCGACATGCCCTGGTGCGGCACCATGAGCTTTGACACCGCCGGACGCACCATGATGGGTGTCACCTCGGCGGACTTGGCGCAACTGGTTGAAACCTTGCCCAACCCGCCCATCGCCTTTGGTGCGAACTGCGGAACCGGCGCATCGGACATCCTGCGCACTGTGCTCGGTTTTGCGGCGCAGGGCACGGAACGCCCGGTGATTTCAAAGGGTAATGCCGGAATTCCGAAATACGTGGATGGCCACATCCACTATGATGGTACGCCCGAGTTGATGGGACAGTATGCAGCCATGGCGCGAGATGCCGGCGCCAAAATCATCGGCGGTTGCTGCGGCACCATGCCGGACCACCTGCGCAAAATGCGTGAGGCTCTGGACACGACCAGCCGCGGAACACGGCCGACCCTGGATCAGATTACAGACGCTCTGGGCCCATTCTCCTCGGCGTCAGACGGAACAGAAGATGACGCGGCAGTGCCCGAGCGGCGCTCCCGCCGCCGCCGCCGCGCTTAAGTCGCTCAGCGCCCCTCGAATTTCGGGGGGCGTTTTTCCATAAAGGCCACCACGCCTTCGGCAAAGTCACGTGACCGGCCACAATCGCCCTGCAGATGCGCCTCAATCGCCAGTTGTTGCGGTAGCGTATTGTCGTAGGTCCCACGGATCGCTTGCTTAATCGCGCCGAATGCGGTTGTCGGCCCATTGGCCAAATACGCAGCCCTCTTGCGCCATTGTGCGTCGAATTCATCGTCCGCTACGGCTTCCCAGATCATGCCCCATTCATCAGCCTGCCGCGCGCTGATTTTTTCGGCGAACAAAGCAGCACCCATTGCTTTGGCAAAGCCCATCTGGCGCGGCAGAAACCAGGTGCCGCCAGCGTCGGGCAGCAGGCCAATGCGCGAGAAGGCCTGAAGAAAGTAAGCGCTTTCTGTGGCAATCACCACATCTGCGCTAAGCGCGATGTTGGCCCCTGCCCCGGCAGCTGGTCCGTTTACGGCAGCAATGGTTGGGACCGGGCAACTATAGATCGATTCAAGCATCGGATCGTATTCGTCGCGCAGGGTCCGTTCCAGATCGATCTTGCCGGTGCTGGAGGAATCCCCCAGATCCTGGCCAGAGCAAAACGCATTGCCTGCCCCGGTTAACACGATTGCACGGACATGGCGGGCCGCATGTGTCATCGCATGAGTGACCTCCGCGCGCATCTGCGCTGTCAACGCATTCATCTTGTCGGGCCGGTTCAGAGTGACCACTGCCAAATTGTCAGTGATATCCAGCAGTATAGCCTCATAGTCCATGCAGTCCTCTCCCCATGCTCACGACATGGGGGAACCCTGACTCAATTAGTGACGAAGGGAAAGACGGACGGTAGGTCAGTCGTCAAGAATCTGGCGCAGACGTTCTTTTTCGTCCTCGCTCAGGCTGTCTTTGGTTTCTTTTCCAACGGCCTGAGACCGTTTGCGCAAGAAGTTCCAGCCCATTGCAGCGGCGATCAGCAGCATGATCGGACCAGCCAGCCATAGCATCAGATTTGAACCTGTAGTGGTCGGTTTCAGAAGCACGTACTCGCCATAACGGTCCACGATATATGCAATGGCCTCTTGATCCGTGTCACCGGCGACCAAACGCTCGCGCAGCAGCAGGCGCAGGTCGCGGGCAAGTTCGGCGTTGCTTTCATCGATGCTCTCGTTCCGGCAGACGAGACATCGCAGACCCGTACTCAGATCGCGTGCGCGCTGCTCCAGAACCGGGTCATCCAGAACTTCATCCGGTTGCACCGCAAACAGAGGCGAAGCGATCAAAGCGAATATCAGGATCAGACGCTTCATTCAGCCGGTACTCCACCAGTCGGCGCTTTGCGCGCGCCTGCCGCGACCCGGAACCTGCGGTCCGACAAGCTCAGGAACCCTCCCAGAGCCATCAGGATACACCCGCCCCAGATCCAGTTTGCAAGTGGTTTGATGTAGGTCCGCATGACCCAACCACCGTCAGCCTGCTGGTCACCAATCACGACGTAGAGGTCACCGAAAAAGCGATAGTCGATCGCGGCCTCCGTCGTGGGCATCCGGGCAACCGGGTAGTTGCGTTTCTCAGGATGCAGCGTTTTCATCGGGCGGCCGTTCTTTTCGACCCGCACATCGGCCATCGTCGAGAAATAGTTCGGACCTTCGACCTCGCGGACGCCTTCTAGAGTCAGAGTGAACTCTCCCACTTCGAATGACTGCCCTTTTTGCGCTACCCGGATGTCTTCGACTTCCCACGCGGTCAAACCGGCGATCGCAAAGATGGTAACGCCTAAGCCGGTATGAGCGACGGCTTTGCCCCAATCAGCTCCGGGCAGGCGGAACAAGCGCTTCAAGTTGCCCTTGCGACCCGTCCGGCTCCACAAATCCACCGCGGCACCGAAAGTGATCCAAGCGCCAAGGAACAGGCCAACAGGACCAAGGGCGCTGCGGCCGGTCTGCATAGCCCAAACCAACAGGGCCAGCGCAACAGCCAACGCGAACACATAGCGCAGTGAATACGCTGTCTTACCCAGTTTACCACGTTTCCAGGGCAGCATGGCCCCGATTGGCAAGGCGATCCCCAATGCGACCATGAAGGGCGTGAAGGCTGCGTTGAAAAACGGCGCACCGACCGAGAGTTTACGGTCAAAAGCCATCTCGGCCACCATCGGCCACAGCGTGCCGAAGAACACGACAAAGCAACTGACGGCCAGCAGGATGTTGTTCAGAACAAGCGCGCTTTCCCGGCTGACCATGCTGAATACGCCCTTGGCCTCCATCGCTTGCGCGCGAGCCGCAAAAAGCGTGAGCGCGCCGCCGATGAAGATCACCAGAATGAACAGGATGAAAACGCCGCGCTCTGGGTCATTGGCAAAGGCGTGAACCGAAGTCAGCAGTCCCGAACGAACGATGAAAGTTCCGATAAGCGAGAACCCAAATGCAATGATCGCCAAAAGGATGGTCCAGCTTTTTAAAGCTTCGCGTTTTTCGACCACGATAGCGGAGTGCAACAGAGCAGCGGCCAGAAGCCATGGCATGAACGAGGCGTTCTCGACCGGGTCCCAGAACCAAAAGCCACCCCAACCAAGCTCGTAGTAAGCCCACCACGACCCCAAGGCGATACCAATGGTCAAAAAGACCCACGCCGCCAATGTCCAAGGACGCACCCAACGGCCCCAAGCCGCATCCACGCGTCCTTCGATCAGGGCCGCCACGGCGAAGCTGAAGGCCATGCTCAGGCCGACATAACCCAGATACAGGAACGGTGGATGGAACGCCAAACCCGGGTCTTGCAACAACGGGTTGAGGTCGCGCCCATCAAACGGCGCTACGATCAATCGATCAAACGGGTTCGACGTGAACAGGATGAACGCAAAAAAGGCCACCGCAATAGCCGACTGAACGGCCAGCACGCGGGCTTTTAAGGTCGGCGGCAAGCCCCCGCCGAAGAACGCGGCCATCGCGCCGAACAACGACACGATCAGGACCCACAACAGCATCGAGCCTTCGTGATTCCCCCATGTGCCGCTGATCTTGTAGAGCATTGGTTTGGCGGAATGGCTGTTCTCGACAACCACTCTCAGCGAAAAGTCTGACGTAATGAAAGCCCAGACCAACGCGCCAAACGAGAACGAAACCAAAAGGAACTGAACAATTGCGGCAGGTTCCGCAAACGTCATCCACCCGGTCCACCGTTTGGCTGCGCCGATCAAAGGCACGACCGCCTGCACAATGGCGACGAGAAAAGCGAGGATCAGGGCAAAGTGGCCAAGTTCTGTAATCATGGCTCCGGATATAATCCCGTTGCCAGGCAAGCACCAATCACTTTCGCCCTTATTCGGCGAACATAGTGTCGCGGGTCAGCCTGATCTAATGCGTCGCCAGTCCTCCAGCGCCGGATTCGCGTCAGGCTGCGTGGCGTCTTCGGCCAAACTCACGTCCGAACCTGGGCTGGCCAAGCCGACGGGTTCAACCCGCATATCCTCCAATGCCTGCAGATTCCTGAGAACCTTCGGTGTACGGGCCATCGTAGCCGAAATTTCCCTCTGCAACTCCTGTACTTTGGCCTGATGCCGGGCACCGAAATAGAAGGACACGATCACCCCAAGAAGCCACCACAATGGCTCTGGCACCAAGGCGATTCCCTGCATCCGCGCAGAAAACCAGATCGGGTCGACCATCGCCGCAACGAAGAGCCCAAGCGTTCCAAGCGCCATTGCAGGCCGCGGCAGACGATTGAGACCGTCGACAAACCGGTCGAACGCGCTTTTCGTCGCTCCCTGGAATTCGGCCCCGAACTGGCTAACCGCCTGCTGTCGCACCACCAGATTTCGCTCGGCCCCATTTTCCGAGTTTTCCCGAAATACTTCAACGGTTTCACGGATGACATTACGGTTACTACCAAATAAAAACGCCAGCACACCCGAGATCAATCCCACCCCGAAATCCTCCTTTTGAACTCTTCATCACTCAGATGATAGGACGGCGACACGAACTCTTCGGCGCGTCGTATCCAGCCACCTTTTCCGCCTGCCCTTGTTCGCGCATATTTCCGGGAAGACGGCCTGCGATCCGCAAGGCGAAAGTAGTAATTGCGCCGCGCGATTCCATAAGCGTCTCGAAACGTTACCGGGTCCGGCCGCGTAGCGTTTTGGCACGCTTGGGCGGTGTGAGGGCCGACAACTCCGTCAACGGCGACTTCGTAGTTCATTTGTTGTAGCAGTCGCTGAAGAATACGAACGGCCTGAGAGCCGGAATTGACATACATGTCGAAAACCGATGGCTGGATCGCGGAGGGCAGTAATCCCAAGCGCGGAAGCTCAAAGTAGTGCCGGACAAAGATATCGACTGCCTGAGGCTGACTTAGACGTCGCACGTCCGATTTATCAATTGTGCCGTCCCCTGTCAGGTCCAGACCCAGTCGCCGCATCGTGTGAACGGTCACGCCATACTTGGTCGCGCCGCCCGGATCGTCCGGGTCATCAACGAACCCGCCTTCGCGCCCCACGATTTCAGTCGCAATTTGCCGAACCGTCTGCATCGTACCCTCCGCATGTGGTTGGGCGAAGGCTCAGACAAAAATCCTAACTTCGAGGAATCGAAAAGGGCGCTGCATGCCTTTTGCACGCAACGCCCTGTTTAGATGTTGGAACTATTCCTAGCTCAGCCTTCGTCGGCCTCTTGGTAAACGCCTTGCTCTTTCAGGGCGTCCACCACCTCTTTCGGCATGTAGGTTTCATCGTGTTTTGCCAGGATTTCAGTGGCTTCAAAGACACCGTTCACGTATGAACCAGTGCCAACCATGCCCTGGTTTTCTGAGAACAGGTCCGGCAAAACACCGGTAAATGCGACAGGCACGCTTTCACCGCCGTCGGTCACGACGAAATGCACCGTTTCCCCCTGACCGCGAATGATCGAGCCTTCTTCGACAAGCCCGCCTATCCGGAACACCTCGGTCGGTTTGGGCGGCTCAGCGATCACCTGACTGGGCGAGCGAAAAAAGTTGATGCCATCCCGCATCGCGTACCCAATCAACGCCGTGGACAATGCCAAAGCAACCGCTGCCAGCACAATGACCTGAATTCGACGACGTTTCTTGAGCGTTTTCATACCGTCCTCACGGGAATAGAGGGGCCATCATCAGCCCCTGAGTTTCATCTTCACCTAACATCAGGTTGGCGTTCTGCAAGGCTTGCCCACTGCTACCTTTTGTCAGGTTATCCAGCGCACCGATTACGATGGCGCGACGTTCGATCCGATCGCCAACCACGCCGATATGGCAGAAGTTCGATCCCCGCACATGATGGGTCGAGGGTGCTTCGCCAAACGGTAGCATCTGGATAAAAGGTTCGTTTTCATAGGCTTTGGCCAGCGTCTCATACACGCTTACAGCATCGCCTTTGACGTAGGTTGTCGCCAGAATGCCCCGGTTGGCCGGGATCAGATGTGGCGTGAACTGCACATGCACAGGCCGACCGGCCAGTGCCGAGAATTCCTGATCGAATTCGCCCAGATGCCTATGGGTTCCGCCGATCGCATAGGCATTATAGCCCTCGCTGAGTTCCGCGTGCAGCAGGTTTTCCTTTAGTGACCGCCCTGCCCCGGATACCGCGCATTTCAGGTCCAAAACGATGTCGTCAAAATCAATGACACCGGCAGAGATCAATGGGCGCAGCACGTACTGCCCTGTGGCCGCGTTGCAACCGGTGCCAGCGACAAGCCGGGCAGTCCGGATTTCGTTCCGGTAGAACTCGGTCAGGCCATAGACGGCTTCTTCCTGCTGCTCCAGTGCGGCATGCGGGTTTCCGTACCATTTTTCGTACTCTTCCGGGTCGCGCAGACGGAAGTCAGCAGACAGGTCAATGATCTTCAGCGTCTTGGGCAGGTCCCGAATGACCTCTTGACTGGTCTTGTGCGGCAGGGCGCAAAAACACAGATCGATCTGCGAGAAATCGATCTCGGAGATTTTGCAGAGGTCAGGCAGGTTCATATGGCGCAAATGCGGAAAAACCTGAGCCATGGACTGGCCTGCCTTACGCTCGGCGGACAGCGCGACAATGTCCATATTCGGGTGCTCGGCGATCAGCCGCACCAATTCGGCGCCCGTGTAACCAGATGCGCCCAGAATTGCGATTTTGTGCGTCATGTCAGACCTCTTGCTTGGGTGTGTCACAGAGTTCGACCGCCGATGTGACGGTCGTTGATTTACGGAATCAGACAGGCTCAGTCCTTGACCTAAGTCAGGCTGCCTCGAACGAGATTTGTCGTCGGAGAAACTGGGTCGCCCGGTCGCTGACGAAATCCGGCTTTCCAGTTGTCAGAAAACCGCCTTGCCCGTTGCCCTGCATATTCGGGTGCCTTTGCAGGTAATCGGCAAGACTTTCAGCCACCAGATCGCCTTGGCTGAACACCTGAACATCCGGACCAAGAGCCTGCTGGAAGGTTTCAGCCATCAACGGATAATGCGTGCAGCCGAGAATGGCCGCTTGCGGTTCCGGCATCTTGCGTTTCAGCGCATCCACATGGGACCGCACCAACGCCTCGGCCAGGATCATGTCACCATCTTCGATGGCATCAACCACACCACCGCAGGCCTGCGCCTCAACGTCCACGCCAATGGCGCGAAAAGCCAGCTCGCGCTGGAAAGCCCTGCTGGAAACCGTCGCCGGCGTTGCGAAAAGGGCCACGTGTTTGATCGCGACCTCGCGCGGCGGGCTGTTGTCGCCCCATTGCCGTTCGGTCAGCGCCTCGATCAAAGGCACGAATACACCAAGAACACGCTTGCCCTCGGGCACACCTTCTTCCTGCATACGCCGCAGAGCCGCCGCGCTGGCGGTATTGCAGGCCAGAATCACCAGATCACAGCCGCGGTTCCAAAGCTCGTTTACGGCTTTGCGCGTCAGGTCATAAATATTTTCGGCGTCCCGCACCCCGTATGGCGCGTGCGCGCTGTCCGCAAAATACAGAAAATCCACGTCAGGCAGACGTTTCTGTGCGGCGTTCAGGACGGTCAGACCGCCCAATCCAGAATCAAAGATGCCTACTGCCATTTGCCCCTTCAGGCGCGATGCCGTTCCTCAAATTCATAGCCGTAGTCATAGGACTTTAACGGCTTTGGGGACAGCTCATACGTGGCTTTGCGCAGGAAATCCATCATCTTGCGCGTATCCTTGCCCAACGGGTCCAAAACGTCGCGACCGATCGGTTCCCCAATCACGACTTTCACCGGCGTATCGACACGCTTTTTGAATTCTTTGATCAGCAGTCCCATGCGCAGAGTGTTGTGCATATGGCTGGCGATCTGGAACAGGCGCGAAGTGTGGCCGTCAAAGAAAACCGGCACGACCGTGGCATTCGATTTCGCCACCATTCGCGCTGTGAAACCGCGCCAACCCGGGTCCATTGGATGCGAAAACGGCTTCAACCCGGTGCTGACCGTGCCACCCGGGAAAATCCCGATGGCACCGCCATCGCCCAGGTAATTTAACGCTGTCTTGCGCGTCTCTAGGTTCAGCTTCATCGCCTCCTTCGTCTCGTCAAACGAGATCGGCAGAATAATGCGGTTGATATCTTCCGCCTTTCGGAACACGCGATGCGCCAGAATGCGGAAATCCCCGCGGGTTTCCGACAGCATATGACCCATCATCAACCCGTCCAGAATTCCATACGGATGGTTCGCAATCAGGATCAGAGGGCCGGATCGCGGGATATTCGACAGCGACCCGCCAACGACATCCAGTGACAAACCATAGCGATCCACCATGACCGACCAGAAATCACGACCGTTGGCGACTTCTTTCTCGTACCCGTCCGCGCGTTTAATCAGGCGCAGCCGACCCGTTGTGTTCTCCATCAGCTTGATGACCATGCGTCCGCCTTTGGTTTCGGCGGAATGAGCATAAGAGATGTCACGAGCGACGTGGCGGCGCGAGGGCATTGAAGTCTCCGGCTATTGGCTACTGCTAGATAAGTGTAAGTAACAATTTTGCCTAGTTATCGTGACAGCGTTGTGACGAATTATTCCGCCGCAGTCCGCATTTCCGGTCCGCCTTTACGGACGGCTGACAGCAATTCCTCTCGTCTTTTTGCAGCTTTAGCTTCGTTTTCGCGTAAAACAGGCCCAAACCCCCTGATTTCCAACGGCAAACTGGCCAATGCAACAACCGCATCGCGAGATTCAGGTGTGATCAAAGGTGTTATCTCTTCCAGATCGCGTTCATATTGCCGGATTAAAGCCCGTTCCATCCGCCGTTCTGCGCTGTAACCAAAGATGTCCAGAGGTGATCCGCGCAGACCTTTTAGCCTGGACAGAAGCTTCAGCGGGCCCAACATCCATTCGCCGAATGTTCGTTTACGCGGACGACCATCGGAGGCTTTGCCACCCAAAATCGGCGGCGCGAGGTGGAAGGTCATCTTGAAATCTCCGTCAAACTCAGCCTCGGCCTGCTCTCGGCTGCTCAGAAGCAGACGCGCAACTTCGTACTCGTCCTTGTAAGACAGCAATTTGTGATACCCCTTGGCAACGGCTTCACGGATAGAAGCATCTTCGAAGCTATCAACAAGTCTGCGGTACCGTTTTGCCAAACGAGCACTTTGATAATCCGTCAGATGCCGCGCCCGGAACTCGATCAACTGATCCAGCGTCTTAGGCAGTTCGGCCAATTTCGGCGTCAAGATTTCGCTGACCTCACCGGGATGCAGAACCGCCCAGCGACCGATGTCAAACGCGCGTTTGTTGCGCTCAACAGCGGTTCCGTTCAGCTCAATCGCCTTGATTACGGCCTCATGGCTGATCGGCAGCAGGCCGCGTTGCCACGCCGCGCCAAAGACCATCATGTTGGAGTAAATCGAGTCGCCCATCACGGCACGCGCGAGCTCTGTGGCATCGAACAGAGAAATATCCTCTTTCAGCCGTGCTTGCAGTGCCAGTTCCAAACGATCGCCAGGGATCTGGAAATTCGTGTCCCGCGTGAAGTCACCGGTCACCGTTTCATGGCTGTTGACGACCGCACCAGTCTGCCCTGTCCGAGTCAGCCCAAGGGTCTTCGCGCCGGCAGATACGACAAGGTCACCACCGATCAGCGCATGTGCTTCTCCGGTCGCCACCCGAATGGCGCTGATGTCTTCGGGTTTGTTCGCCAGACGACAATGGATGTGCACCGCGCCGCCCTTTTGGGCCAGTCCTGCCATCTCCATCATCCCGGCACCTTTGCCGTCGATCTGGGCTGCCTGCGCCAAGACAGCCCCCAAAGTCACAACTCCGGTTCCGCCTATGCCGGTGATCACCACGTTGTGGGTGCCTTCGATCACCGGAAGTGTGGGCATCGGCAGGTCGGGCAGATCAATCTCGGTGGTTGCCTCCTTACGGATTTTGGCACCCTCCAAGGTTACGAACGACGGGCAAAACCCGTTCAGGCATGAGAAATCCTTGTTGCAGCTGGATTGATCGATGGCACGCTTCCGGCCCAATTCCGTCTCTTTCGGAATGATCGAGACACAGTTCGACTGAACACCGCAATCGCCGCAGCCTTCGCAGATGTCCGAGTTGATAAACACCCGTTTGTCCGGATCCGGAAACGCGCCGCGCTTGCGACGCCGACGTTTTTCCGCCGCGCAGGTCTGAACGTAAACGATGACGGATACGCCCTCGATATCGCGGAACTTCTTCTGCACGTTCATAAGCTCGGCGCGTTCAAAAGTCTCCACGCCCGAAGGCAAGGCCTTGAGGTTCACGTCTTCTTTTTCGTCATAGACTAAAGCCACGTCCTGAACGCCCATGGCCTTGACCTCGGCTACGATCCGCTCTGCAGTCAGGTCGCCATCGTTACCCTGCCCGCCGGTCATGGCCACGGCGTCGTTAAACAGTATCTTGAAAGTGATATTGGTCCCCGCCGACAAAGCCGCCCGGATCGCCTGAACGCCCGAATGGTTGTATGTGCCGTCGCCAATGTTCTGGAATACGTGATTGGTCGTTGAAAACGGTGCTTCGCCGATCCAATTCGCGCCCTCACCGCCCATCTGCGTGAAACCGGTCGTTTCCCGGTCCATCCACTGCACCATGTAGTGACAGCCGATCCCTGCATAGGCACGGCTACCTTCCGGTAGTTTGGTCGAACTGTTATGGGGACACCCCGAGCAGAAGTAGGGCAACCGGGTTGCGATTTCCTCGGCATTGTCAGCCCGACGGGCTTCGGACAGTTTGGTCATCCCGGCGCGAACACCATCGGTGTCCCGGCCTTCTTCGATCAGAATGTCCCCCAACTTTTCGGCGATCATGATCGGATCCAGCGCGCCCCGCGTCGGGAATAATTCTTCGCGGTGCAAGGTCCCTGCACCGCCTTTGTACCATCCATAAACACGGCGACCGCGGCGGTCATCAAAGATGGTCTCCTTGACCTGAACCTCGATTAGCTTGCGCTTTTCCTCAATGATTACAATCAGATCCAGCCCTTCGGCCCAGTCCCGAAACCCCACCATGTCCAGTGGAAAGGTCTGTCCGATCTTGTAGGTGGTAATCCCCAGGCGCTCGGCCTCGACCTCATCGATGTTCAACAACGACATGGCGTGGGTCAGGTCCAGCCAATTCTTGCCCGCTGCCACAAACCCGATCTTCGCACCCGGCCTGCCCCAAACGCGCTTGTCCATCTTGTTGGCGCGCGAAAATGCCTCGGCCGCGAAGCGTTTGTTATCGATCACCCGTGCCTCTTGCAGGTGCGGCGTGTCGACCAACCGAATGTTAAGCCCCCCTTCGGGCATATCGAATTCTGGTGTCACCAGCTTCATTCGGTCAGGGCTGCCATCCACGACTGATGTGACCTCAATCGTGTCCTTCATCGTCTTCAAGCCGACCCAAACTCCGGCAAACCGGCTGAGTGCGAAACCGTAGATACCGTAGTCCAAAACCTCCTGAACACCCGCAGGACTGACTACCGGCATATACATATCGACCAAGGACCATTCGGACTGATGCAACACGGTCGAGCTTTCACCCGTATGATCGTCACCCATCGCCATCAAGACGCCGCCATGCTTGGCCGTACCCGCCATGTTCGCGTGGCGCATCACGTCGCCGGAACGGTCTACGCCCGGCCCTTTGCCGTACCAAAGACCGAATACGCCATCGAACTTACCATCGCCGCGCAGTCCCGCCTGCTGGCTGCCCCAAAGCGCCGTTGCGGCGAGGTCCTCGTTCAAGCCGTACTGAAAAGTAACATCGCTTTCGGCCAGTTGTTTCTGGGCGCGCGTCATCTGCTGATCTACAGCACCAAGGGGTGAGCCGCGGTAACCGGTGACCAGCCCCGCTGTGTTCAGTCCCGCTTGTCTGTCGCGGGCCTTTTGCATCAGCATCAAACGCACCAGCGCCTGCGTCCCGTTTAGAAGAACAGGGCTTTTCTCCAGATCAAACCGGTCGTTTAGCGATATCTGTGGCTGACTCATCAGACGCCTCCCCTCGTCAGATCAGTATGCTTCATTCCTTCACATTTTAGGTCAAAATACCTGACCTGTATAGCGCTTACCGCACTGTTATCGTAACGTTTCACCAGTTTGATTGTAGAACTTGTTACCTATTTCATATAGGGCTTCGAAAGGATCACGAAAGTTGCGGCGATGGATTGGGACAAGCTAAGGATATTTCACGCGGTTGCCGACGCGGGCAGCCTCACACACGCGGGAGACAAACTGAACCTGTCTCAATCCGCAGTTAGCCGGCAGATACGAGCACTTGAAGAGTCGCTCGATTCGACCCTGTTTCATCGCCACGCACGTGGCCTGATTCTGACTGAACAAGGCGAACTTCTGTTCGACGCGACATCGGCCATGTCCAAACGACTGGACGCCGCCGCTGCCCGCATTCGTGACAGTGAAGAAGAAGTTTTCGGCGTGCTGCGCGTCACAACGACCTTTGGCTTTGGCACCCTTTGGCTCGCCCCGCGCTTACCGAAACTGTACGAGCAATACCCCGACCTCAACATCGACCTGATGCTGGAGGAACGTGTTCTGGACCTGCCCATGCGTGAGGCTGATGTCGCCATCCGCATGAAAGAGCCAAGCCAGGCCGACCTTGTGCGCAAGCGCCTAATGACCGTGCAGATGCAGCTATACGCAACACAGGGATACATCGAGGAACACGGTACGCCTGCAACGCCCGAAGAAATTTCCAAACACAGGTTGATTTGTCAGACCCCATCCGCTCCGCAAGTGGGCGCCAGCGCGATGATGGTCCGGCATCTTATGACCTTCAATCCCACCTCTTTGTTGACGGTCAACAACTACTTTGGCGTTTTGCAGGGTGTGTTGCACAACCTGGGCATCGGTGTGCTGCCGGATTACGTAACACAGGACTTTCCGCATCTGGTTCCGATCCTGTCGGATATCGAAACGGCGGATGTCCCCGTTTACCTTGCCTACCCCGAAGAATTACGCCACTCAAAACGCGTCGCGGCGTTCAGAGACTTTGTTCAGGACGAGATCATAGCTCAGCGCAAGCAATTGAAGCAGATGGGAAAACTATAGCTATGCACCAATAGCATAGCGGGAATGACCTGCGATCAGTCTTAAAACTCTTGATAGTTCACAAACCGCCACCTAAATCGGCAGTCGAAGGCGGTGATGCTGAAACGCTCATCATCTTCATACCTCCCTGTTGGACTACGGCCGAGCTTAGTGCTCGGCCTTTTTTTTGCCTGCGGCGTGCATTTATCGGTCCAGCGGGCGAAACATCTGGGAAAATCCGACACTTAAGCCTATGATCACGAAAAAACTATCAAGACTTAAGGTCGAGGACAGATTCGATGTTTCACCCCATTCGCCTTTTAATGGCGTTGATTTCCGTTGTTCTGCTTTCGGGGCCGGTCCTCGCGCAGACAACCGGCACCAGCAGTGCGCCTGCCACTATCAGCATTCCCGAGGACCTGACCCCTGAGCAGGTGGACGATCTGGTCGCGCGCATGTCCGACGACCAGGTCCGCGCAATCCTGCTGGAGCGCTTGGATGCCGTCGCGGAAAAACACGCCGCAGAGGCAGCTGATCGTGAAGACCCGATAACGGAACTCAACGAGATTTGGGCCGAAATGGTGGCATCGTGGACGCATGTTGCGGTCACGATACCGAACCTCTTCACAGCGCAGGTTCAAGCGGTCGAGACCTTTGTCGGCACCTTTGGGACCACCGGCGCACTATCTCTTTTGGGATTGATCTTAAGCGTCCTGGTCGTCGGGTTCGTTGCGGAAAAGCTGTTCGGCTTCCTTACCCGCAATTGGCTTCGCGGGGTCGAAGCGGCCGATGAAAACGACCTGTGGGGGGCAGTCAGATACCTGTTTCGCCGTTTCTGCCGCGAAATCGCAGGACTGGTCGTGTTTTACGTCGTTATCCGAGCGCTGGGACGCGGCCTTCTGACGCCCGAACAAATCATCTACGCCGCGCCCTTTGTTTTCTACCTGATCTGGATTCCCCGATTGGGAGCTGCCGCCTCCCGGTTCATTCTGGCTCCGAACAAACCGCACTATCGGCTGGTAAATATTGATGATCATTGGGCGAAATACCTGCACCGTAATCTGATTGGCCTTCTGTTCCTGATCGGTTTCACGCTGTTCATTCTTCATTTCAACGAACTGAACGGCATTACCGGCCGTGAAACACGTATCGGATTCTGGCTGAACGCTGCGACCCACATCTATATTGGAGTAATAGCCTGGAAAGCCCGCGAGGGGCTTTCGCAAATGATGTTGGGCACAGACCCCGATCACACCAAGTTCGACGAGGAAGTTGCTCATTATTACCCCTATTTCGCCATCGGCGTGTCGGCGGTGATCTGGTTGCTTGTCGAGTTCCTGGTCGCACAGCGCAATCCGGTTTACCTGCATATGCTGGTTCAGGGCGCTCACTACACCACCATGTTCTGGCTGCTGATCGCGCCAGCGCTGGACACGTTGATACGCGGATTGGTCCGCCACTTGCAGCCGCCGATGATGGGTGAAGGCCCTGTGGCCGAGCAAGCCTACAAGTCGACCAAACGCAGCTACATCCGCATCGGCAGGGTGTTGGCCGGTATTCTGGTCATTCTGATGATTGCCAGAGCCTGGGACCTTGATCTCAGAGAGATTGCGGGCGGCCGGGAAGATTCCGGTAGTCAACTGATCCAGTTCTTCATCATCATCGCGATCGGCTACATTCTGAACGAGGTCGTATCGCTCTGGATCAACCGCCGTCTGGCGAAAGAACAGACCGCAGCCGAGCAAAGCCCAGATGAAGAAGCCGGTGAAGGCGGCGGGTCGGGCGGCTCGCGTCTGGCCACGGTTCTGCCGCTGTTGCGTGTGACTGCTCAGGTCGCCATCGCGGTGATCTTTGTCCTGCTCGCCCTCGGGGCGCTGGGTCTGGACATCACACCGCTGTTGGCCGGTGCCGGTATCCTGGGTCTGGCCATCGGTTTCGGTGCCCAGAAACTGGTCTCGGATATCGTTGGCGGGATTTTCTTCCTGATCGACGATGCCTTCCGCGTTGGAGAATATGTTGATGTGGGCGGCACCACCGGCACCGTCGAGAAAATCTCGATCCGCTCGATGCAGTTGCGTCACCACCGCGGGCCTGTGCACACCATTCCTTATGGTGAAATTCAGAAGCTGACCAACTACAGCCGTGACTGGGTCATTATGAAGCTGAAGTTCACCGTGCCTTTCGACACCGATCCGAACAAGGTCAAAAAGATCTTCAAGAAAATCGGCGCCGAGATGATGGAGGACGAGACCCACAAGGACGGCTTCCTGCAGCCCTTCAAATCTCAGGGCGTGTTCGACTTCGATGATGTCGGCATGATCATCCGCGGCAAGTTCATGGCAAAGCCGGGCAAGCAGTTCACGCTGCGCAAGGAAATCTTCAACCGGGTCAAGGCGGCCTTTAAGGAAAACGGCATCGACTTTGCCCGTCGCGAAGTTCGTGTCGCCATCCCCGGGTTGGATGAGGCAGAGCATGTGAGTGAAGAACAGAAGGCTGCAATCGGTGCAGCGGCAGGTGACGCCGTAGCGCAACAAGCGCAGCAACAACAAGAAGCGAAGAAGTAACTTCTCTAAACGAGCGGCCCCAATCGGGTCGCTCGCTTCGGTTTTGGACTGACCATAGAAGAGGCCGAAATGCTTCGCGCCGCAATCCGGACAGCCCTTTTGGCTTTACCTGCCCTTTACCCGAGCAAAACAACTGCACAAGAGCCAAGCGGTGTCGTCGATGTGCAAACAGGTGGCCTAGGTGGGACGACGGACGACAACAATATCGGGTTCCGTAGCGGCTCGGTTATTGTGGCCCCAATTCCTTTTTCGAATCCCACCATCGGATCCGGTCTCATTCTGGGGGCTGGTTATCTGTTTACGATTGATCCGGGGTCAAAACCTTCGGTCATCGGGATTGCCGGGCTGAAATCCGACAATGGAAGCACCGCCGGCGGCGCGTCTATCAACCTCGCTTTCGGTGGCGACAAATGGATTATCAAAAGCTTGTACGCCCGGGCTGACGTCCGCTACGACCTGTTTACGGACATCGGCGTTCTTCCAATCCAACAGGACGGCGACCTTGCAAGGCTAAGCGTATCGTACGGCGTAACGCCTGACCTGTCCTTTGGCCTGTCGCTTCGTTACCTCGACACGATGATCTCGCCAGAGTTTCCGGGCCTTCCGCCCATTCCTCCGCCGTTCGATCAGTTTCTCGAAACAACATACGGCAATGTCGGCCTTGTGGCCGATTGGGACACGCGCGACGATACGATCTACGCGCAAACAGGGTTCAACCTGCATGTCGAAGCGTTTAATGGCTATTCGCTGAAGGGATTGCTTGACGATTACTCAAAGGTTTACCCGAATTACACGCACTATCTGAACCCAACACAACAAACGGTCGTCGCGACGCGGCTATCCGTCTGCGGGTCGTCATCCGGAACTCCGTTCTTCGATCAGTGCGGTCTGGGCACGGTGGATGCATTCCGGGGATTCTCGGCGACCCAATTTCTTGATTTCTATTCCACGTCGCTCCAGATTGAAGCCCGCCAGCGTCTGACCAAACGTATCGGCATGGTAGCCTTTGCGGGCACCGGTCTGGTCGGATCAAGCTTTAGCGATCTTGGTGACGGGGGTGCTCACTCCGCCTATGGCCTCGGAGCGCGCTATCGGGTGTCGAAGAAGTTCCCGCTGGATTTCTCGGTCGATGTCAGCCGCAACGATGAACAGGAAAACAACGTGTATATTTACGTCGGTCAGAGGTTCTGAACGGCCTGCGCCCTCTTGACCCTTCCCACCGGCGCGACCTTGCCGTAAAAGGCCCGCAATCTCGGCCACCCTGGACAAGGACAGACGATGCAAGAGCCCGCCATCACCCCGGATCTGATTGCCGCACACGGGCTTAAGCCCGACGAATACGATATGATCCTCGAGATCATCGGGCGCGAGCCGACATTTACCGAACTCGGCATCTTCTCGGCCATGTGGAACGAGCATTGTTCCTACAAGTCTTCCAAAAAGTGGCTGCGGACCCTGCCAACCTCTGGCCCTCAAGTCATCTGCGGACCGGGCGAGAACGCTGGTGTAGTTGATATCGGCGACGGCCAGGCTGTGGTGTTCAAGATGGAAAGCCACAACCACCCGTCCTACATCGAACCCTATCAGGGCGCGGCAACCGGTGTTGGCGGCATCCTGCGAGACGTTTTCACCATGGGTGCGCGCCCCATCGCATCCATGAACGCACTGTCCTTCGGTGAACCCAGCCACCACAAGACCCGTCAGTTGGTCAACGGTGTGGTCGAAGGCATCGGCGGTTACGGCAACTGTTTCGGCGTACCATGCGTCGGCGGCGAGGTTCGCTTCCATCCCGCATATAACGGCAACTGCCTTGTAAACGCATTCGCTGCGGGTCTGGCCGACAGCGACAAGATTTTCTACTCGGCGGCATCCGGCGTCGGCATGCCCGTTGTTTATCTGGGTGCAAAAACAGGCCGCGACGGTGTTGGCGGTGCTACCATGGCTTCGGCCGAGTTCGACGACACCATCGAAGAAAAGCGCCCCACCGTTCAGGTTGGCGACCCCTTCACCGAAAAGCGCTTGATGGAAGCCACGCTTGAGCTGATGCAGACAGGTGCCGTGATCTCAATCCAGGATATGGGCGCGGCAGGCCTGACCTGCTCGGCTGTTGAAATGGGCGACAAAGGTGGTCTGGGCGTACGTCTGGATCTGGAAAACGTCCCCCAGCGCGAAGAGGACATGACTGCATATGAAATGATGCTGTCCGAGTCTCAGGAGCGCATGCTCATGGTCCTCAAACCCGAGCTTGAAGCCGAAGCCCGCGCCGTTTTCGAGAAATGGGACCTGGATTTCGCCATCGTCGGCGAAACTATTGCCGAAGACCGTTTCCTGATCGTCCACAATGGCGAAGTCAAAGCCGATCTGGTTCTGTCCAAACTTTCTTCGACCGCGCCGGAATACGACCGCCCATGGGTCCCCACGCCCGAAGCAGAAGAATTGGCCGAGGTCCCTCAGATCGACCCGATTGACGGTCTGCGCGCCCTGCTCGCCTCGCCCAACTACGCGGGCAAGCAGTGGGTGTACGAGCAGTACGACACTATGGTCATGGCAGACACCGCCCGTACGCCGGGCCTGGGCGCTGGCATGGTTCGCGTGCACGGCACCGACAAAGCCTTGGCCTTCACCAGCGACGTGACGCCCCGCTACGTCCGCGCCAACCCGGTAGAGGGCGGCAAACAGGCGGTGGCCGAGGCATACCGCAATCTGATCGCAGTCGGGGCCAAACCTCTGGCCACCACCGATAACCTGAACTTCGGCAACCCCGAAAAGCCCGAGATAATGGGTCAGTTCGTCGGCGCGATCCAGGGTATTGGTGAGGCCGTTGCTGCACTGGATATGCCAATCGTGTCGGGCAACGTATCGCTGTATAATGAGACCGACGGTCAGGCGATCCTGCCGACGCCGACCATCGGCGCTGTAGGTCTGCTGAACCACACCGACGAAATCATCGGCAATGAGGTCCGCGAGGGCCACGTCGCTCTGGTGATCGGCGAAACTAATGGTCACCTGGGTCAATCCGCCCTGTTGGCCGAAGTGTTCAACCGCGAGGACGGCGACGCCCCGCATGTCGATCTGGACGCCGAAAAGCGTAACGGCGACTTCATCCGGGCCAATCGCGAGATGATCAAGGCCTGCACCGATTTGGGTGATGGTGGTCTTGCGCTGGCGGCGTTTGAACTGGCCGAGTCCGCAGGCGTCGGTGTTCACCTCGATGAAGCCTCGACCGAGTTCCTGTTTGGCGAAGATCAGGCTCGCTATCTGGTCGCCTGTAACTTTGATCAGGCCGAGGCCCTGATGATCGCCGCCGGTCAGGCTGGCGTTCCCCTTGTGTCGGTCGGCCGCTTCACCGGCGACAGTGTTCGCATCGGAAGCTCTGAAGCCTCGCTTGTGGATATGGCAGCCACATTCCGCAACAGCTTTGCTGAGGCCGTCGCCTAAGCATTGAGCAGGCATTCAAACACAAAACCTGCGCCTGTTCCGGTGCAGGTTTTGTCGTTTCAAGGCCCCTATCACACCCTTGCGCGCCCTGCCCGGGCGCTCTACATCTTGATAAATACCTTCAGGAGTTACCTACATGCCGATGAGCGCCCACGAAATCGAACACCTGCTGCGCGAAGCCTTTCCCGATGCGGAAATTCAGGTCGGCGGGCAGGACGGTGTACATATGTCCGCCATGGTCGTGGACGAGAGCTTTCGCGGGAAAAACCGGGTCCAGCAGCAACGTGCCGTCTACGCGGCTCTGAAAGGCAAGATGGATGGTCCGGATGGAGAGCTGCACGCGCTGGCGTTGACGACGAAAGCGCCTGAATAGTGGATGAACCGGTCGGATGGGTTCTGCTGCGACTAACCTTTCTGATCATTGATATTGTAAACTTCATAGCCACCTTGTTCTGTGATCTGTCGAAACTACTGAGATACCGCCCCAGGTATTGGCGCGTCACGAGGAATATGAGGCGGCGCGAGTACGAACGACGCAAAAGGTGAGTGCCTAAAATGAGTGCCTGGCTGTTCTGGATAGGTGTACCCGCAGCATTGGTAGTTGCCGCCGCGCTGATCGAAGCCTATGTGAAGCGCAACAGAAAGCGTAACCTTGCCGATATGCGCCCAGACCCGGACAAAATCAGCAAGGTTGGTGGTATCGAACGATACGGGCTGGATCCGCTGGCCCTGGCGCAAGCCGAACACAGGCGGCTGGAGGAAGAAGGATGGACCTCTACCCCGTCACAGAACGAAACGACCGCCCCGGATGCGGGTGAAAAGGACAAGCAAGATGACCGACGTTAAAACTCAGATCGACGAAACCGTCAAAGCCAACGATGTGGTGCTTTATATGAAAGGCACCAAAGAGATGCCGCAGTGTGGGTTCTCGTCCCGCGTCGCCGGTGTTCTGAACTATATGGGCGTAAACTATGCCGACGTGAATGTTCTCGCCGACGAAGAAGTCCGTCAGGGTATCAAGGATTACTCCGATTGGCCGACAGTGCCCCAGCTTTACGTTAAGGGTGAGTTCGTCGGCGGTTGTGACATCATCACCGAGATGACCTTGTCGGGCGAGTTGGACACGTTGTTTGACGAGAACGGCGTTGAGTACAGCAAAGAAGCCGCCGACAAGATCCGCGAAGCAAACGCCTGATCAGCGACTGGTACAGTTTTCCAGAACAACCTGCTCACTGGTGGCCCCCCCGGTCGCCAGAAAGCTGACCGTGGCGTCCCAGCCTTTGGAACGCAAGATGTAAGACCCGGCGGTTCCTTGGGATTCATAACGGATGCCAGACCCGCTTGGCACTTGTTGGAGGGCAACCAATTGGTTGTCCACCATCATGGCAGCGGCACCCGATCCGTCAGGCGCATTGAAATACGCAACCTGCAACGGAATGCCATTCTCGCAGGTGAATGTGACCGGCAGGATGTCCATTTCGGCCCATGCCAAACTGCCCTGCAGACTGATCAGCCCGGCCACGGCGCCCGTTTTCAACACGTTCATTTTGTAGATTTCTCCTCGATCACCGTCGCCAGCGCTTCGGCACGCGCAGCCAGTTCGGCCAGCGTATCGGTCACGGACGGTGGAACGACGGCAACTTCAATCCGCTCGGGTTCTGGTTCCGGCCTGTTGCGCAGAGTCTGTAGTTCTGCCTCGATATCTGACAACTTGGCTTCGGCTGCCTTGAGCTTGTCGTCCATTGCGGCGGTTTTGTCAGCCAGCATAAGCCCGGCCATCAGCAGCATTCGCGCTTCTGGCATCCGACCGATCTGATCAGACAAGACCTGCGCCTCGTCATCCAGCATTTTTGCCGCAGTCGTCAAGAACTGTTCTTCGCCTTCCTGGCACGAGACATCAAAGCCGCGCCCACCGATATGAATGGTCAATTCGGGCATCACTCTACCTCTCCCTCAGCCAGCTTTGCCTTCGACAGCAACGGCTCCAGCCGGGCCAGCACGGCCTGAGCTTCGGCGGCGTCCGTGGCCTGCGCGGCCTTTGTCGCCTCAAGCTCGGCCGCTGTGGCACGGTTCAACAGTTCGGCATCCGGCAGGCCATTTTCGCTGGCGGCCCGCAGTTCGTCGACAGATTTGCGCAATTGCTCGTTTGCCTTGCGCATACGTTGCAGGTCATCGTCCAAACGCGACATCGCCGCTCCATGGCTGGCACGTTCGGCGCGCAGCATCTCAAGCTCGGCGTTAAGTTCGGCCACGCGTTCGCTATCGGCCAGTTCCGAGCGCAGTTGCGTATTTTCGGCTTCAAGCGCCTGCGCCTTGTTGGCGACGGTCTTAAGTTCTTCGTTTTCCGCTTTCAGAACAGCGAGTTCGCCCTGGCTTTCCAACGCGGCCTTAGCCTCGGCCAACTCTGATCTTGCTGCTTCGACTGCCGCAAGCTTCGTGGTGGCCTCGGACAACTGTTGGCGCAACGCCCCGTTTTCCGGGTCTTCAATGGGAGCCGCTTTCAGGCTTTCCATGTCGGCGCGCATCGCGTCGACCTCTTTCTCATGCCGTTCCTTGAGAGATATCAATCGTTCTTCAAGCTGGGCGTTTGCAACACGTTCATCTTCCAGAGCCACGCGAAGTGCGGTGTCTTCACCACCACCAGCAGGCGCCGCGTCCCGCAGAGCGTCGACTCCGGTTCCGATCCTCTCCATCGCGGCAACGATACGGCGCTGTAATTCTTCGATCTGGCTCATGCCCCTGCCACCTCTTTACCAAGGTTCACTTTTTCTCGGGCCGTCCGAATCAACAAAGCCCGTGTCTTGGCCTAGTCTAACCGAATGGAACGGAAAATACCCACTGTTTGCTTTCAATCACTTGGAAAGCATTCTTGAAGCACCAAGCCGATGTAACCCCCGGTTCTACTTGCACTTTGAGGGGTGAATGGTATTGAGCGCCCCATCTGCCTGTAATCCAAAGGAACAACGCCCGTGGACCTGACTGCGCTGCGCAATGCCAATCCTGAACACTGGGACAAGGCTGCGGCTATCCGCACCCTAACCCTTGACGCCGTCGCTGCCGCCAATTCCGGCCATTCCGGTATGCCGATGGGCATGGCCGACGTTGCGACCGTGCTGTTCGAAAAGCACCTGAAATTCGATGCTTCGGCCCCGAACTGGCCCGACCGCGACCGGTTTATCCTGTCTGCGGGCCACGGCTCGATGCTTGTTTATTCGCTGTTGTACCTGACGGGCCATGCGGATGTGACTCTGGAAGAGATCAAGAACTTCCGTCAGCTGGGCGCAAAGACTGCTGGTCACCCCGAAAACTTCCTGGTCGAAGGGATCGAGACCACCACCGGTCCGCTGGGTCAAGGCATCTCGAACGCTGTGGGCTTTGCAATGGCCGAGGAAATTCAGCGCGCTCATTACGGCAAGAAGGTCGTCGATCACTATACCTATGTGATTGCAGGTGACGGCTGCCTGATGGAAGGTGTCAGCCAAGAGGCGATCACCCTGGCTGGTCGTCATGAGCTGAGCAAGCTGATCGTATTCTGGGACAACAACAACATAACCATCGATGGCACTGTTGATATGGCCGACCGCACCGATCAGGTGCGCCGTTTTGCGGCTTCGGGCTGGCATGTTATCGAAATCGACGGCCATGACCCCAAGGCTATCGACGCAGCGATCGTTCAGGCAAAAGCGTCGACCAAACCGACCATGATCGCCTGCGAAAGCCACATCGCTCTGGGTCACGCCGCACAGGGAACGTCGAAAGGCCACGGCGCGTTGACCGATCAGGATCAACTGAAAGCCGCGAAAGAAGGCTATGGCTGGCCTCATGACGCATTCGAAATCCCAGCAAACATCAAATCGGCATGGGAAGCCATCGGTGCCCGTGGTGCCGCTGAACGCGCCGCGTGGGATGAGCGCTTCGCACAGCTGTCCGAGCGCAAGCAGGCCGAGTTCAACCGCGCTTACGCGTTCGAGACCCCGAAAAAGCTGGCCGGCGCGATCCGCGCGTTCAAAAAGCAGATTTCGGAAGATCAGCCCAAGCTGGCTACGCGGGCGTCGTCCGAGAAGGTTCTGAACGTTGTGAACCCGATCATGACGGAAACCGTGGGCGGTTCGGCAGACCTGACCGGATCGAACAACACCAAGTCGGCCGATATGGGCGTGTTCCTGCCGGAAAACCGCAAAGGCCGCTACATCCACTACGGCATCCGTGAACATGGTATGGCCGCAGCGATGAACGGCATGGCGCTGCACGGCGGAATCCGCCCCTACGGCGGCACGTTCATGGCCTTTACCGACTACGCCCGCCCATCCATGCGCCTAGCTGCGCTGATGAAGGTACCCAGCGTGTTCGTAATGACCCACGACTCCATCGGTCTGGGCGAAGACGGCCCGACCCACCAGCCGGTCGAACATCTGGCGATCTCGCGCGCGACCCCGAACACCTATGTCTTCCGCCCCGCAGATTCCGTTGAAACCGCCGAGGCCTGGGAACTGGCGTTGACCTTCAAGGACAGTCCCTCGGTTTTGTCGCTGACCCGTCAGGGTGTTCCGACTGTTCGGACTCAGCACAAAACCAAAAACCTGACGGCCCAGGGCGCCTACGTTCTGGCCGAAGCCGAAGGCAAACGTCAGGCCATCCTGATCGCTACCGGCTCTGAGGTTTCGCTGGCGATGGAAGCCAAGGCGATGCTCGAAGCCGAAGGCATCGGCACCCGTGTCGTCTCTATGCCCTGTATGGAGCTGTTCGCTGAGCAGGACGAAGCCTATCGCAAGCGTGTTCTGCCCGCTGGCGCCGTGCGTGTTGGCATCGAGGCCGCCGTTCGCGCCGGTGGCTGGGACCGCTGGCTGTTGGGCGAACGTGGTCGTGAGGCAAAAGCAGGCTTCATCGGGATGTCCAGCTTTGGTGCATCGGCTCCGGCAGGAGAACTGTACAAGCATTTCGGCATCACCGCCGAGGCAACGGTTGCCAAGGTCAAGGAACTGCTGGGCCTGTAAGCCAATTACAAAGAACCAAGCAAAGGGCGGCTTTGGCCGCCCTTTTTGTTAGCCTAAGCATCAATCTGTTTTCTTAAAGCGTCATAGGCTTTTTGAGCGTAGTCCAGCCTCAATTCATACTGTCCGCGTGCGATAACAAAGTCCGGGGCCTCAATACCTGCCGCCGAAAACGTCTGGATCAGGTGCGTTCCTGACAGCGGAATGTAGCCCCCCGATTGCCCTGAAAAACGGTTATACATCCGCCCTCCGAACCACCCGCTGCGCTTTTTTGACTCCAGCGCGGTATGCAGGCGAAAATGCAAAACTCCAAAAAGCTCTTTGGCATCAAACGGTATTAAATCGGCGGCAGCGCTCATTGCGGAGACAATCGGCGCAAGTCCATCACTCGACGCGTTCCGCGCACCTTTTTGCGTCGGACTTGGGCCAGAGAAGATGCGCAAGATTGGCTTGGTTTTTTCGGCCATAAACTCACCTATTCCGTTCAATCAATGCGCATCATTCTTGTCGGAGCTCTTCGAAAACAGCGGCCCGATCACCTTTGTCGCCAACGGAATCAGCGCCATCCCCCAGGCCAATCCGAGCACGCCGTCCATGGTAGCCTTGGACACCCATTCAACGACTCCAGTCCATTGCTCTGACACTGAATGCCCAATCGCATAAGCCCAATCGTGGATGTGGTGTCCCAGCCAGCCAAAGCCCAGAACCTCCATCCCGTGGATGATGATCGATCCTCCGACCCACAACATCGCAGCGGTCCCAACAATTGACAGGGTCTTCATCACGCCAGGCATCGCCTTGACCAACCCGCGCCCCAATCCGCGGCCAATCGGCGTTGGCGCGTTCTGGGCCAGGTACAACCCGACATCGTCCATTTTCACGATCAGGGCCACTGATCCGTAAACCGCGACTGTCACCCCTATCCCGACAACTGCAAGCGTCGCAGCCTGCATCCACAGGTTTGGCGCTTCGATTGCGGCCAGCGCTATTGTCATGATTTCAGCGGACAGGATAAAGTCGGTCTTGATCGCCCCTTTGACCTTCTGCTCTTCGAGATGGCCGGGATCGCGAATGGCCATATCCTCTTCGATGACGTGACTGCCATGAGGGAACAGAACGTGAAAAATCTTTTCGGCGCCCTCGAAACACAGATATGATCCGCCGATCATCAATAGTGGCGTTATCAGCCAAGGCGCAAAGTTCGCCAGCAGCAAGGCAACCGGAAGCAAGAGGATAATCTTGTTAAAAATAGACCCGCGCGCGATGCGCCAGATGATCGGCAGTTCCCGCGCAGGCGCGAATCCCTGAACGTATTTTGGCGTTACGGCCGCATCATCGATGATGACCCCTGCAGTTTTTGCGCCTGCCTTTCCTGCAGCCGCAACCACATCATCAACGGACGCCGCCGCAACCTTTGCAATACCCGCAACGTCATCCAACAAGGCCAACAGACCGCTCATAGTGCTTCCTTCCTCTCACCTGCCGCAGCCAGAGCCTACCTGATCAGACGGCTAGCGCAAGCGTTAGCGCAACCGGCGCAGGTTTGCGCTAACACGTTAAAAATATGTCACTTTTGGTCTTTTGAGAAAGCGTTTTGGGGGCTATATGGCCTGCAACGCAAGCGCATTTGGAGACAGCACATGACCATCAAGGTCGGTATCAATGGTTTTGGCCGCATTGGCCGCTGCACGTTGTCGCATATCGCGGCATCCGCCCGTAACGACATCGAAGTGATCAAGGTCAACGCAACCGGCCCGTTGGAAACCACGGCGCATCTGCTGAAATACGACAGCGTCCACGGTCGCTTTCCGCGCGACGTTGCCATCAACGGCAACAATATGGATCTGGGCCGCGGCCCGATGGAGATGTTCTCGACCTACGACATGAACGAACTGGACTGGGACGGCTGCGATGTCGTTCTGGAATGCACCGGCAAGTTCAATGACGGTCTGAAGGCCAGCACGCATCTGGAGCGCGGCGCGCAAAAGGTCCTGCTTTCGGCACCAGGTAAAAACGTCGACAAAACAATCGTCTATGGCGTGAACCACAACAGCCTTGTTGCCGATGACAAAATGGTCTCCAATGGCTCGTGCACCACGAATTGCCTTGCTCCGCTTGCCAAGGTTCTGGACGAAGGTATCGGCATCGAGCACGGCATCATGACCACGATCCACGCCTATACGGGTGATCAGCCGACCCTGGACCGCCGCCACAGCGACCTGTACCGTGCTCGCGCGGCGGCCATGTCGATGATCCCGACCTCGACCGGCGCAGCAAAAGCTCTGGGTGAGGTTCTGCCCAACCTGAAAGGTCGTCTGGACGGTTCGGCCATCCGCGTGCCTACCCCGAACGTTTCGGCCGTGGACCTTACTTTCCGAGCCTCACGTGATGTCACCACAGAAGAAGTGAACGCCATTGTACGCGAAGCATCACAGGGTTCGATGCAGCGCGTTCTGGGCTATGAGCCTGCGCCGCTGGTCTCGACCGATTTCAACCACACCGAGGAAAGCTCGATCTTTGCGCCGGATCAAACCCGCGTCGTCGGCGACCGCATGGTCCGTGTGCTGGCTTGGTACGACAACGAGTGGGCGTTCTCGGTTCGCATGGCTGACGTCGCGGTTGCCATGGGCCGCCTTAACTAAGACGCTTTTGAAATCTTGAACCTTTTCGCCCGCTCAGGTTATCTGGGCGGGCGTTTTCGTCCGGGGCTTTCATGACAAATCAAATCGCCATCTGGCTTGCCCTTCTGATCCTGGGCTTGATCATCGTCGACTATGTTCTTGTAGGTACTGAACATTTCGTGTTCCTCGGCAAGAAACTCTACGCCTTTCTGGACTGGCTCGCCTTCTGGCGGTGACAGAGGTTTTGCTTGACATTTCCGTTCATCTGGCTTTGTTAGCGCTAACTTAGTACAGTCGCATTTCGGACGGAGCAGGACATGACACTCAAGCTGGCAATTAACGGATTTGGTCGGATCGGACGCGGGGTTCTGCGTGCGGTTATGGAAACCGGACGCACGGATGTCGAAATTGTCGCGATAAACGACCTCGCCAAACCCGAAATGAATGCACATCTGTTTGAATTCGACAGCGTGCATGGGCGCTACGGCAAACCTGTGACGCTGACAGAGGCGGGACTTGACGTCGGTGCTGGCCCTATCCGCCTCACCAGCGAACGGGAGCCCGAAAAGCTGGACTGGGCCGATGTCGACGTCGTGCTGGAATGCACCGGCGTATTCCGAACGCGTGAAACCGCATCTCGCCATTTCGAAAACGGGTCGAAGAAAGTTCTGATCTCGGCCCCTGCCCGCGGCGATGGCGCCGTCAAAACCATCGTCTTCGGCGTCAATGATCACGAATTGACTGCAGAAGATACGGTTGTTTCCAATGCGTCCTGCACGACCAACTGCTTGGCGCCGGTGGCTGCCGCTTTGGATGCGGGCCTTGGCATTGTACACGGCAACATGACAACAGTTCACGCCTACACGGCAAGCCAGCCGGTCCACGACACTGCAGGCAAAGACCCCTACCTTTCGCGCGCCGCCGCCCTGTCGATGATCCCGACCACCACTGGCGCAGCCTCGGCCGTCGGACTGGTCCTGCCTCAACTGGCCGGCAAACTGACCGGTCAAGCCATTCGGGTGCCTACGCCAAACGTTTCAGTGGTTGATTTAGTCGCCGAAGTGTCGCGCCCGACTACCGAAGAGGAAGTGAACGCGCTGTTTGTTGAAGCTGCGGCCAAAATCCCCAGTGTCCTGGCGGCCGAGAAACGCCCGCTGATTTCGGTCGACTTCAATCACGACTCGCACAGTTCGACTGTGTCGCTGCCCGAAACCAAAGTCACCGATGGCACGCTGGTCCGCGTACTTGCGTGGTACGACAACGAATGGGGCTTTTCAAACCGGATGCTGGATACCGCCGCAGCGATGGGTGCCCTAGCCTAACCGTTCCTGCAACGCAGCTTTGACGCGGGGCGTGACGAATTTGGATACGTCCCCGTCCAACCGTGCGATTTCCTTGACCAGCTTTGACGCAATCGCCTGATGCCGAGCCTCAGCCATCAGGAACACGGTCTCAATCGAATCGTCCAGCGCCCGGTTCATGCCGACCATCTGGAACTCATACTCGAAATCCGCGACCGCCCGCAGTCCGCGGACAATGATCTGCGCACCGACGTCGCGGGCGCAATCGATCAACAGATTTTCAAACGGGTGGGCAACGATCTCGGTTCCGGTTTGCTCGGTCAAATGGGCGCACTCGGCTTCGATCATTGCAACGCGCTCTTCCAACGAAAACAGGGGACCTTTGTCGCGGTTAATGGCAACTCCAATGACCAGCTTATCCACCAGAGCCGAGGCGCGCCGGATGATATCGATATGACCCAGGGTAATCGGGTCAAAAGTACCAGGGTATAATCCAACCCTCATTGCGGCCTCCTGCGCAACAAAATTTCTGCGCAAGCAAACACAACTTCGCCGCAGGTGCAAGAGGCAGCGTTGGGCATCAAGAGCATCAATGCCCCATGATCATGCCCTGCAACGCATCCTTTTCCATAGCCAGCTCAGTCAGTTGCGCCTTAACCACGTCACCGAGAGTCACAATCCCAACCAGCTTACCATCTTCGACCACGGGCATGTGGCGAAAGCGCCCTTCGGTCATACGGCTCATGATATCCTGAACAGTATCCTGCTGCGTGGCCGTCACAAGATTTCGGGTCATATATGCGTTGACCGGTTGCGTGAGGCACCCGCTCCCGCTTGCCGCCAATTCCCGTACTATGTCGCGTTCCGACAGGATGCCTGTAGCCGTTTCGCCGCCGTCCTCGGACACGACCACCGTACCGATCCGCTTTTCCGACAGGATTTTCGCAGCTTCGGACACTGTGATCGATGGCAAAACAGTGACGACACCCCCGGTGGCCTTGGATTTCAGAATGGCCTGAACGAGCATATGCGTAACCTCCGGAATAATGTCCTGTTTTCCAAAGCGTTGCCGGAATGCGCAAACCTGTCAAGGTGACACTTGTGCCTCAAGTTGCTCAACCTCTTCGCGAATACCTTGCGACAAGGCCTGCGCGAACCGGTTCAGCCTTTCGTTGCGCTGATCGCCCTGGTGGCGCACCAGATGGAAGCTTCGGGTCAAACTCACCTGATCCGTCAGGATTTTCTGCAGTTTCGGATGGAACGGCAGGGTAAAGTCATGCGCCACGCAAATCCCCGTGCCAAGCGTAACCTGCCGCAGCTGTACCGAGACCGAGTTCGATGCAAGTGCGACACGGTCAACACCGATATCAACAAGATAATCCAGCTCGCGGTCGAAAATCATATCCGGGATGTAACCAATCATTCGATGGCCTTTGAGGTCTTCGATCGCCCGGATCTCGGGCCAAGCGGCAAGATATTCGCGCGTCGCAACAAGATGCAGTTTGTAGTCAGAAATTTTCTGAACCAGAAGGCTCCCGGCTGTTGGCGCACTGACGGTTACCGCCATGTCGGCCTCGCGCCGTGACAGGTTGATCACGCGTGGCAGAGCCAAGATCTGAATATCCAGATCCGGATTCGCGTCGCTGATTCTCGCGCAGACCTGTGGCAGAAGGTAGTTTGCCGAGCCGTCCGGGGCACCGATCCGAATTTGCCCGCTAAGGGTTTTCGAAGTTCCCGCCATCGCTCCGGCCGCTGCGCGCATGGCTTCTTCGGCTTTCAGCCCGTGCTCCATCAGACGCTCGCCCGCCGTGGTCAAAAGATAGCCTTGCTGAGATTTGGTGAACAGCGGGGCGTCCAAAGACGCCTCAAGCCGAGCGATCCGGCGCCCGACGGTAGCCGGGTCGATTTTCAGCTGTCGCCCGGCGGCGGACAGGCTTTCCTCGCGTGCGACGGCCAGAAAGACCCGCATATCGTCCCAATTCGGTGTCACACACCATCCTTTGCATTTTTGCAAAACATCTTTGAGACATTGCCTCTGTTCATGCGATTTATGCAAGCCTATTGTGCGCCCAAACGCATCGGAGGAGATCTGCAATGACCGAGCTGTCCCATTTCATCAACGGCGAGAATGTCGCCGGAACCTCAGGACGATTTGACGACGTCTTCAACCCCGCCACCGGCGAGGTTCAGTACAAATGCCCGATGGCGAGTGCTGCTGAAACAACCGCCGCCATCGAAAACGCCGCAGCCGCTCAGGTTGCATGGGGTGCAACCAACCCGCAGAAACGTGCCCGCGTCATGATGGCCATGGTCGGCCTGATGAACCGCGACATGGACAAACTGGCCGAGGCTCTTAGCCGCGAGCACGGCAAAACTATCCCTGACGCCAAGGGCGACTTGCAGCGTGGCCTGGAAGTGATCGAATACTGCATCGGCGCACCGCAAATGCTGAAAGGTGAATTCACCGACAGCGCGGGTCCCGGCATCGACATGTATTCGATGCGCCAGCCGCTGGGTGTTGTCGGCTCGATCATGCCGTTCAACTTCCCCGCGATGATGCCACTGTGGCACGTTGGACCGGCGCTGGCCTGCGGCAACGCCGTGGTGCTGAAACCGTCCGAGCGTGACCCCTCGGTTCCACTGATGCTGGCTGAGCTTTTCGTTGAGGCCGGTCTGCCCAAGGGCGTATTCCAGGTGGTGAACGGTGACAAAGAGGCCGTAGATACCATCCTCGACAGCGAGATCATTCAGGGTGTTAGCTTCGTAGGCTCGACCCCGATCGCGCAATACATCTATTCGCGCGCAACCGCGAATGGCAAACGTGCGCAGTGCTTTGGCGGCGCAAAAAACCATATGATCGTTATGCCCGACGCGGATCTGGACCAGGCTGCCGACGCTCTGGTCGGCGCTGGCTTTGGCGCTGCTGGCGAACGCTGCATGGCCATTTCGGTTGCTGTTCCCGTTGGCGAGGAAACCGCCGATGCGCTGATCGAAAAACTGATCCCTCGTGTCGAAAAGCTGAAGGTCGGCCCCTACACCGCTGGTGATGATGTCGACATGGGCCCAGTTGTCACCGGAGCTGCGAAAGAACGTATTCTCGGCCTGATCAACTCGGGCGTGGAGCAAGGCGCGAAACTGGTCGTCGACAACCGCGACTTCAGCCTGCAGGGATATGAGGACGGCTTCTTTGTCGGCCCCCACCTGTTCGACCACGTGACACCCGAGATGGACATCTACAAGCAAGAGATCTTCGGTCCGGTTCTGTCGACCGTCCGCGCAGGCTCCTATGAAGAAGCGCTGAAACTGGCGATGGATCACGAGTACGGCAACGGCACCGCGATCTTCACCCGTGACGGTGACACCGCACGTGACTTTGCCAGCCGTGTGAATATCGGCATGGTCGGCATCAACGTTCCGATCCCGGTTCCGCTGGCCTATCACACCTTTGGCGGCTGGAAGAAATCCATGTTTGGCGACCTGAACCAGCACGGCCCGGACAGCTTCAAGTTCTACACCCGCACCAAGACAGTCACGTCGCGTTGGCCGTCGGGCATCAAGGAAGGTGGCGAGTTCAACTTCAAAGCGATGGACTAATCTTCGGTCCCCTAAATCACCAAAGGCCGCCCAGCCGGGCGGCCTTTCGCATTTCTCAGCGCGTCTTCAGTTTTGGAGGAATTCGCGCAGAGTGATCTTACCGTCAAAATCAGCGTCGAGTTCAGCCATCAGCATCCGCAATTCATACGCGGGCATGCAGGCTTTGGCGATGCCGTCGATCTTTTCATTTTCAACCATCGTCAGGCACTCAGCGGACAGAGGCTCGTCCATTTCAGGATCGGGAAACTCGACGATATCCCGTGCCTCGACAGCTACAAATTCATCCGGAGACACGACGCCGTTTTCGTCCGCATCGTACTCCAAAAATTCCACGGCACGTTCAGCCAGATAGAATATCTCGAACTCGGAGTACTCGACTTTGCCGTCGGCGTTGGAATCCGCCCGGCTAATCTCATCCGCAGCGATGGCCTCGGCCGTGCAAGGTTCCGAGTTGGCATCACAATCCTCGGGTACGAAGAGAACTTCCTCTTCCGTCAGGAACCGGTGGAGTTCGGATTGGGTAATCACGCCGTCTCCGTCCCTATCAAGCTCGGTAAAGAAAATCCGTGCGTTCGGAGTGGCCTGTGCAGGTGTTTGCGCAGCCCCCCAGTATAAGCCCGCCAATAAAAGGACCGGCAACACATAAAGGGTCTTGGGGGCAAAATGGCTTAGTGAGCGTAAAGGCATGTCATCTTCTCCAACAGTGTCAGGTGAAGGCCCCGCCAGTTCCCGATCAATCACACCGCGCACGAGTTCGCTCATCGACGATCCGCGCTCCTCGCTCAGATCGGCCAATTTGGTTTTCAACTCATAAGATACGCGAATTTCCAAGGTTTCCGATTTCTTGGCCATATCGTGCGGTCTCCGAAATACTGTGGGCCTGTTCCCTGGAGTTGGAGCAGACATGGCCCGGAAAATACCCCAAGCCGTGTCCGGCAAACAGGAAAAACGTGTCCGGACACCGGTCTGACTACCGTCGGGACAAGCAAAAAACCGCATGCGCGCCCCAATTCTCACGGAAAATTTAAACGGTGCATCTGGCCCTGACGGCAAGCAGTCACTAAATTGCCGGAAAACCCCGAGCAGTCTTTCAGGAGGCTTAGTTGTCCAGTTCCCGTATTACACGTCGTGCCGCCCTGTTGGGGGTTGCCTCCACAATCGCGGCACCAACGCTTCTGCGCGCGCAAAGTAGCGATGCGTTCCCCGAGACGGAAGAAGCGATCAGCACGCAGTTGCCGGTGCGCCGCAATGTGTCCTCGTTTTCGCAGCAGAACTGGCAGGACCACTTTGATGAACTGGGCACAGGATGCCTGTTAGCTGACATTACCAGCCGCGCAGTGCACTACTGGGGGCCGGATGGCACCTACAAGCTGTACCCAAGCTCGGTGCCGATGAGCGAAGAGTTGACCAAACGCGGCTATACCAAAGTTGTCCGCAAAGCGGAAAACCCAAGCTGGACGCCCACCGCCTCGATGCGTGAACGAGACCCTTTGCTGCCCGTCCGGATGGAAGGTGGCGACCCCGGCAACCCGCTGGGCACACGCGCCATGTATCTGGGTTGGCCCGCTTATCTGGTGCACGGAACGCACGACACGCGGAAAATTGGACGCCAGAGCTCATCCGGCTGCATCGGTCTCTACAATCAGCATGTCGAGGAGCTTTATCCTTTGGTTCAAATCGGAACTCAGGTCAGACTGGTCTGACGACAAAGCCCCGGCCGCAAGGACCGGGGCTTCTGTTTTTCAATACCTGATTTTACTCCGGCAGGATCACAGCGTCGACGACATGGATCACACCGTTGCTGGTCTCGATGTCAGCTTGAATAACCTCAGCATCGTTAACCTTGACGCCGTTCTTCGCATTCACGCTCAGGCGGTCGCCCTGAACAGTCAGCACCTTGGCGCGCTTGCCGGCAATGTCACCCGACATGACCTTGGCCGGTACGACGTGATAGGTCAGGATTTCGACCAACTGATCTTTGTTCTCGGGAAGCAGCAGAGTTTCTACCGTACCTTCGGGCAGTGCAGCAAAAGCCTCGTCCGTCGGAGCGAAAACGGTGAACGGTCCGTCGCTTTTCAGCGTATCGACCAGACCGGCGGCCTGAACGGCGGCGACAAGGGTGTTGAACGAACCCGCTGATACTGCGGTGTCCACGATGTCCGCGGCCTGTGCCTTTACAGGCAGGGTCAGTGCAAGTGCGGCGGCGGCGCCCATAAACGTGCGGCGAAACATGGCTGTCATCTCCTCTCCAGCTTGTTATGGAAAGGGTTACGGGCGTTTTGCCGCACCGGATCACTATGAGTTCAGTTTTCTTTGACCTGGACCCAGATGCTCTGGGCGCGACCATCTTTCAGAAACGGCAGTGCCTCGACCGCATCGGGGCGGTCCTGTTGCAGGTAGTATCCCGGCCAAAGCATTGAATATGCACCAGATTGCAGCAATGCGTGCAGCATGTACTGCTCGCCCCAACCCGGACAATCGTAGAAAAAACGCTTGGGATACTCATAGGGCAGAAAAACATCGTGCACATGGATGACCACACCGGGTTTAAGCGTCGGAATGATGCGACAGAACAGATGTGCGACGTCGTTGCTCATACGAACAACGTGACTGGAGTCGATGAACAGCACATCGCCCGCCTCTAGCTGTTCGAATAGCGCCGGGTCGACCTCTTCCAGACGCTTCTGCTCGAACTGATCCACAACATGAGCGATATCCGCCCGGGGATAGGGATCAATTGCAGTGACCTGCGTTTCCAGACCCCCATCGATGATCGCCTGTCGGGTTACGCGGGTCGAGTTCCCACAACCGACCTCGATCACGCGCTTGGGTTTGAACCGGCGGATCATCAGGTACAGCGCATCCGCGTCCGGGCTATCGTAATATCCGTTATTGATGCGGTACCCTGTCTTGTTGCGCTCCGGATCTTTCAGGGCTTCAAGGGCGCCGGAATGCTCATGGAACTCGGCCGTCAGCTGGGCAATGTCGAACGCCTCCATGCCCGGTGACAGGGCGTAGGCGGGACGGGTCAGCCCCCCTGCCCGTTCAAATGCCTCAAGGCGGGCGCGCTCGTCATTTTCGGTTACTTTGTCGATCAGTTTCACACCAAACCGGTCAAGCACGGCATTCAGCCGGGGGAATTTCCTGGGTTTCACGACGGGCTCCGGGGTTTGGTCACAATCTGGCCCGTTCCTTACCTTCGCAGGCAGGGGTTTCGCAAGAACCCCACGGCCAAACACTTGGCAAAACGGCAATTTCCGTATTCACTGGTCCGAACAGAATTGCGAGGGCCGCTATGCAGCAGGAATTCACGCTGGGCATCGAGGAAGAGTATCTGCTGGTCGATCGCGACAGCCTTGAACTTGCCGAAGCACCCGCAGCCCTGATGGAAGCCTGCCAGGCCGATTTCGAAGGACAGGTCAGCCCGGAATTCCTGCAGTGCCAGATCGAGGTCGGCACCCGGCCACATGTAACGATCAACTCCGCGCGCGAGGATCTAAAGCGCCTTCGGTCATGCGTCTCGAAACGCGCCGCCGAACACAACCTTGCTCCGATCGCCGTGTCCTGCCACCCGTTTGCCGATTGGAAAAAACAGCACCACACCCGCAAAGACCGCTATGACGCGTTGCAACACGCACTGGGCGGCGTGGCCCGGCGCATGCTGATTTGCGGTATGCATGTTCACGTGGGCGTGGCCGACTCGGCCTTGCGCGCGGACCTGATGCCGCAGCTGTCTTACTTCCTTCCACATCTCTTGGCACTGTCTACCTCGTCACCGTATTGGAACGGGGAAGACACCGGCTTGTCGTCGTACCGGTTAACCGTGTTCGACAACCTGCCCCGCACCGGGTTGCCGCCAGTCTTTTCAAGCTGGTCAGAATATGAACGTACAACGGGTGTGCTGGTCGAACTGGGCGTGATCGAGGACACAACAAAAATCTGGTGGGACTTGCGGCCATCACATCGGTTTCCCACACTCGAGACTCGGATCATGGACGTGCAGCCCCGGCTGGAGCATGCCCTCTCACTGGCTGCGATGGTGCAAGCCCTGACGCGTATGCTGTGCCGTCTGAAGGATCGGAACCTCAGGTGGCGGCAATATGACCGGTTCCTGATCGGAGAAAACCGCTGGCGCGCGCAACGTTACGGCGTCGGCGAAGGCATGATCGACTTTGGCGAGCGTTCGATCAAACCCATGCCTGACCTTATGGGCGAACTGATGGGACTGCTCGCCGAAGACGCCGAGGCACTGGGCACCATGCCCGAACTGGCGAAACTGGTACAAATCGCCCAGAACGGGACATCGGCCACCCGCCAGCGCCGGGTTCATGCCGAAGCCGCCGCTAAAGGCGAGGATCCTGGCCAGGCCGTCGTCCGGCACCTGATCGAAGAGTTTCATCAGGACCTCTGAACGACGCCGACGATTTTCGCGAATTTTCCCGCGCCTTGCCGCGCCGACGATTGCTGGCCGTGCAAAATTTCTGTAAGGATTGAGAAATAAACACTCGTTCAATTCATCGGGCAGCGTGGGAGGCAAGCCATGGATTTCGCAACCACCGAAGAACAAAATGCAATCTTCGACATGGCCTACGATTTCGGGCAAGAGAACATCGCCCCTTATGCCCGGCAGTGGGAAGCCGATGGTACCATTCCCAAGGACCTGTGGCCACGCATTGGCGAACTGGGATTTGGCGGCCTTTATGTGTCGGAAGACAGCGGCGGTTCGGGACTGACTCGTCTGGACGCCACCCTCGTCTTTGAGGCTCTTTCTATGGCCTGCCCCTCTGTTGCGGCCTTTCTGTCCATCCACAACATGTGCGCCAAGATGCTCGACAGCTTTGCCAGTGACGAGTTGAAATCGCGCATCATGCCCGATGTACTAAGCCTGAACACGGTGCTCAGCTATTGCCTCACCGAACCGGGTTCGGGTTCGGATGCAGCAGCGTTGAAGACGCGCGCCGAGCGCACAAACGAAGGCTACACCTTAAACGGGACCAAGGCGTTTATCTCCGGTGGCGGTTACTCTGATGCCTATGTCTGTATGGTGCGTACCGGGCAGGACGGACCCAAAGGCATTTCGACGGTCTATGTCGAGGATGGTACCCCCGGCCTCAGCTTTGGCGCGCTGGAACAGAAGATGGGATGGAAGAGCCAACCCACAGCGCAAGTACAATTCGACGACTGCAAGATCCCCTCCGAAAACCTTGTCGGCACCGAGGGCGACGGGTTCAAATATGCAATGATGGGGCTGGACGGCGGACGGTTGAACATCGCGTCCTGTTCCTTGGGCGCTGCGCAGACCGGACTGAACTTGACGCTGCAGTACATGTCCGAACGGAAAGCTTTTGGGCAGTCCATCGACCAGTTCCAGGCCCTTCAGTTCCGCCTGGCGGATATGGAGATCGAATTGCAGGCCGCCCGAACATTTCTGCGTCAGGCCGCATGGAAGCTGGATCATGGTGCGCCGGATGCCACCAAGTTCTGCGCCATGGCCAAGAAATTCGTGACCGAGACCGGGTCGAAAGTGGTCGACCAATGCCTGCAACTGCATGGCGGCTATGGCTATCTGGCCGATTACGGGATCGAAAAGCTTGTGCGCGATCTGCGCGTACATCAGATATTGGAAGGCACAAACGAGATCATGCGGGTCATCGTCGCGCGCCAGATGCTCGCTCAGCGCTGAGGACTATATGTCAGACATCTATATTCGCATGACAGGCCGCGCCGGTCGCATCACATTGACCAGACCCAAGGCATTAAATGCCCTGAGCTATGACATGTGTTTGGCCATCGATACCGCCCTGCGGAATTGGCGCGAGGATGACGCGGTCGATCTGGTCATTTTCGATGCCGAAGGTGACAAGGCCTTTTGCGCGGGCGGAGACATTGCCGAACTCTACGAAACCGGAACCAAGGGCGATTTCGAATATGGGCGAAAGTTCTGGCGTGATGAGTACCGTCTGAATGCGTTGGTCTTCGAATACCCAAAACCGGTCGTCAGCTTTCTTCAGGGTTTCACCATGGGCGGCGGCGTCGGCATAGGCTGTCATGGCAGCCACCGCATTGTTGGAGAAACCTCAAAAATCGCCCTTCCCGAATGCTCCATCGGATTGGTGCCGGATGTCGGAAGTACCCTGATACTGGCGTTGGCCCCCGGACGTTTGGGCGAGTATCTGGGCACGACGGGCCACCGCATGGGGCCGGCCGACGCCATCTTCGCCGGTTTTGCGGACCATTTCATCCCGATCGCGCAATGGTCGGACCTGATCGAAATGCTCGAAGCATCCGGCGACGCCAGTGTGCTTGAAAGGCATGCCGAGGCTCCGCCGGAGGGTGAGCTGCCCGGTTTGCAAGCCGGGATCGATACTGTTTTCGACGGCGAAGCGTTAAGTGACATACTGAATAACTTGCGGCATTCGGACAGCGATACGTCCGATGATACGCACAAACTCATGGGCCGCAACTCGCCGCTTTCAATGGCATGCACCGTAGAAATGCTGCATCGTCTTCGGTCCCCTAGCCTGACAATGCGCAAGGCCTTGGAACTGGAATATCGGTTTACTTACCGCGCCATGGAGAACGGCGATTTTCTGGAAGGCATTCGGGCTCAGATCATCGACAAGGATCGCAATCCCATCTGGCGCCATAAGGATCAAGCCGTGCCCGCAGTTGACGTATCGAAAATGCTGCAGCCCCTGGGCGCGGATGCGCTGACATTCGAGGAGGAATAGAGAATGAAAATCGGGTTTATCGGCCTTGGAAACATGGGCAATCCGATGGCGGCCAACCTAGCCAAGGCCGGGCACGATGTCGTCGGTTTTGACATGGCAGATGTCAGTGTTCCCGGTGTCTCGATGGCTGGCTCTGGAACTGAGGCCGCAACAGCGGCCGACATTGTTGTCACTATGCTGCCGAACGGCCAAATCCTGCGGGCGGTGGCAGATGAGATCGTTCCCGCTATGACCTCGGGTGCCGTTTGGATTGATTGCTCAACCGTCGATGTCGACAGCGCCCGTGCCGTGGCCGACAAGGCAAAAGATGCCGGCATTCTGGCCGTCGACGCCCCAGTGTCGGGAGGCATCGGTGGCGCCGCAGCAGGTACGCTGACCTTCATGGCCGGTGGCAGTGACGCAGCTTTTGAGAAAGCCGCTCCGCTCTTCGACATCATGGGACAAAAAGCTGTTCATTGCGGCGAATCCGGGGCCGGCCAGGCCGCCAAGATCTGCAACAATATGATCCTCGGCGTCACCATGATTGCAACCTGCGAAGCCTTTGCTCTAGCCGACAAGCTTGGACTGGACCGGCAAAAGATGTTCGATGTGGTCAGCACATCCTCGGGCTATAGCTGGACCATGAATGCATATTGCCCCGCTCCTGGTGTCGGACCTGCCAGCCCCGCAGACAATGACTATCAGCCCGGTTTTGCAGCAGAGCTGATGCTCAAGGATCTCCGCCTGAGCCAGCAGGCAGCGGAAAGCTCGGACGCGGACACGCCTATGGGACAAGTTGCAACGGCGCTTTACGAGCAGTTCGTCGAGTCTGAAGATGGTCTGGGAAAGGATTTCTCAGCCATGCTGCCGCGGTTTGAAAAACGCAGCCGAACCTAGATTGCGTCAGGCGGCAGTTTCCTGCCCATCGGGTTGACCGGTGGGCAAACTGCAGCCATCTGTTTTCCAAACCCGCGTTAACGCGAAAGGAAACATGATGTCGCGAATCCTGCCAATCACTTTGACCATTTTCGCGCTTATCCTAGGCCCTGCCTCAGCAATGGCCGGGAACGGTAAGGGAAAAGCGGGCCACTGCCCGCCGGGTCTGGCGAAAAAGGCAGTGCCCTGTGTTCCGCCCGGCCAAGCGAAGAACTTCTACAAAACGGGCGACTATATCACGCGCGATTACCGTTGGATCAATGATCCCTATCGCTATGGCCTGAAACGCGGCGGGTCCTATGTTCGTGCTGGCGATTACGTTTACCGCGTCGACCCCGAAACGCGTAAAGTGCTGAACCTGATCGGCGCGGTGGCTGATATTCTCTACTAGATATCAGCCGCTATTCCGCTGCGACGCGCGCGCCGTCCAACATTTGCTTCAGATATTGACCCGTGTGGCTGCGCTCGATCTCAGCCACATCCTCGGGAGTTCCGGTGGCAACTATCTGGCCACCACCATCGCCGCCCTCCGGACCGATATCGATGATGTGGTCGGCCGTTTTCACGACATCCAGATTGTGTTCGATCACGACAACCGTGTTTCCCTGGTCGACCAGTTCATGCAGAACTTCCAACAGCTTACGCACGTCTTCGAAGTGAAGACCGGTCGTAGGTTCGTCCAGGATGTACAGAGTCCGCCCGGTTGACCGTTTGGACAGTTCCTTGGAAAGCTTAACCCGCTGCGCTTCGCCTCCGGACAGCGTCGTGGCCTGCTGGCCAACTTTGATATAGCCAAGACCAACGCGCGCCAGCGCATCCATCTTGTCCCGGATCGAAGGCACCGCTTTGAAGAACTCTTGCGCATCTTCCACAGTCATATCAAGGACATCTGCGATGGACTTGCCCTTGAACTTGATCTCTAGGGTCTCGCGATTGTAGCGCGCGCCCTTGCAGGTTTCGCAAGTCACGTAGACGTCGGGCAGGAAGTGCATCTCGATCTTGATGACACCGTCACCCTGACACGCCTCGCACCGGCCGCCCTTGACGTTAAAGCTGAACCGCCCGGGTTTGTACCCGCGGGCCTTGGCTTCCGGCAGACCGGCAAACCAGTCGCGGATCGGGGTGAAGGCCCCGGTGTAAGTCGCTGGATTCGAACGTGGAGTTCGCCCAATCGGGCGTTGATCGATGTCGATGACCTTGTCCAGATGCTCTAACCCTTTGATGGTTTCGCAGGGCGCCGGAGTTTGACGCGCGCCGTTCAGTCGCATCGAAGCAGTCTTGAACAGAGTCTCAATCGTCAGGGTCGACTTCCCACCGCCGGAAACCCCCGTGACGCAGACAAATTTCCCAAGCGGGAACTCGGCGGTTACGTTTTTCAGGTTGTTCCCAGTCGCTTTAACGACCGTGACCTTCTTTTTGTTCCCCTTGCGCCGCTTTGTTGGAACCGAGATTTCGCGAGTGCCCGACAGATACTGACCCGTAATCGAAGCCGCATCCGCCGCAATTTGATCAGGTGTGCCCTTGCTGACAACCTGTCCCCCATGCACACCGGCCCCAGGGCCAATGTCAAATACATAGTCAGCCTCGCGGATCGCTTCCTCGTCATGCTCGACGACAATCACGGTGTTGCCCTGATCCCGCAAGTTCTTCAGCGTGCCAAGCAGGCGGTCGTTGTCCCTCTGATGAAGGCCAATTGAGGGCTCGTCGAGAACGTAGAGAACACCGGTCAGACCGGACCCAATCTGGCTGGCCAGACGAATGCGTTGACTTTCTCCACCAGACAAAGTGCCACTTGATCGCGACAACGTAAGGTATTCTAAACCCACGTTATTCAAGAACCCGAGGCGCTCACGGATTTCCTTGAGGATCGCTCGGGCGATCTCGTTCTTCTGGACACTAAGATGGTTGGGAGCGTCTTCGATCCAGGCTAATGCCTCGCGGATGGACATCTGAACCACCTGACCGACGTGCAGGCCTGCGATCTTGACTGCCAGAGCCTCTGGGCGCAGGCGGTAGCCTTCACACGCCCCGCATGGCCGGTTGTTCTGATACCGCTCAAACTCTTCACGAATCCACGCGCTGTCAGTTTCGCGATAGCGGCGCTCCATATTCGGAATCACGCCCTCAAAGCTGCGGGTCACCTGATAAACCCGCCCGCCTTCGTCGTAGCGGAACTGGATTTCCTCGTCGCCCGACCCCCGCAGGAACACTTGCTGCACCTTTGCAGGCAGATCTTTCCAAGGCGTGTTCTTGTCGAACTCATAGTGCCGGGCGATAGCTTCGATGGTCTGCAGGAAGTAAGGCGACTTGCCCTTACGCCAGGGGGCAAGCGCCCCATCGTACAGCTTCAGGGTCTGGTCCGGCACCACAAGCCGTTCGTCAAAGAAAAGCTCGACCCCCAACCCGTCACAATCCGGACAGGCCCCGAACGGGGCGTTGAAAGAAAACAGACGCGGTTCGATTTCAGGGATCGTGAAGCCACTGACTGGACAGGCAAAATTCTCGCTGAATGTGATACGTTCCGGATCTCCCTCACGAGGGGCGGTCTCAAGAATCGCGATGCCATCCGCCAGATCCAGCGCAGTCCGCAGACTATCGGCCAGCCGCGTTTCCATACCCTCGCGTACGACAAGCCGGTCAACAACCACATCGATGTCATGGCGAAACTTTTTGTCCAGTGTTGGCGGTTCGTCCAGCTCGTAGAACTCTCCATCGACCTTCACACGTTGAAAACCCTGCTTGCGCAGCTCCAGAAACTCTTTCTTGTATTCACCCTTGCGGTCCCGAACGATTGGAGCAAGCAGATAGCCGCGCGTCCCCTCCTCCATCGTCATGATGCGGTCGACCATGTCCTGAACCTGCTGGGCCTCGATCGGAAGGCCTGTCGCCGGGCTGTATGGCGTGCCGGCACGGGCAAACAACAAGCGCAGGTAATCATAGATCTCAGTCACCGTTCCGACGGTCGAACGCGGGTTCTTGGACGTGGTTTTCTGTTCAATCGAAATCGCGGGTGATAGACCGCTGATATGGTCTACATCCGGCTTTTCCATCATGTCCAGAAACTGGCGCGCATACGCGGAAAGGCTCTCGACATAGCGGCGCTGCCCCTCGGCATAGATCGTGTCAAACGCCAAAGAAGACTTGCCGGAACCAGATAGCCCGGTGATCACCACAAGCTGATCGCGCGGGATGTCGACGTCGATACCTTTGAGGTTATGTTCGCGCGCGCCGCGCACTTCGATATTCTTCAGCTCAGCCATTTTGGCCCCCAACACACAAGTGTCTTAGAAATAGGTGAACGACGCTGAGTCTCCAACAAAAAAGTTAGAACAAAGAGAGAACTGTCAATTGTTCGCCTATTCGACAAACTCGCAATGCAATTTGCACGCCGGGGCGCCAAATAAGTTATTAGACTGATGCTGACTTTGGAGAAAATGGCGCGGTTGACGGGGCTCGAACCCGCGACCCCCGGCGTGACAGGCCGGTACTCTAACCAACTGAGCTACAACCGCGCATCTATTTTCGTGATCCCTTAACCCGGATCCAGGCTGACAGCAGTGGCGCGGTTGACGGGGCTCGAACCCGCGACCCCCGGCGTGACAGGCCGGTACTCTAACCAACTGAGCTACAACCGCCCGCTGTCCGTTCGTTGCTGAACGTTGGGGTGTATTATGGCTACGCTTGGGCAGCGTCAAGCGGCGTTTTGAAGTTTTTTTGAAGAACATGATTTTTTCCGAGAAAGCCGCCTGCCCTCAAGGTCCGGAAACCTGCTTTTTTCAGGCCAGGATGGTTTTCACAGCCGGCCGTCTTGCCAAGCATCCCGAGTCACTATAACAGCACCGCCTACGGGTGATTAGCTCAGTGGTAGAGCGCTTCGTTCACATCGAAGATGTCAGGAGTTCAAATCTCTTATCACCCACCATTCCCCATCTGAGCGTCAACCTCCGCTAAAGGCTTGAAACTGCAGGGCTTGCCAGCTTGCGAGTCGCCTGCGTATCGTACCTGTATATGCCGTGTGATCAATCGGCGCTGGTGGGCGGGGTTTCGCATGGCCAAGTTGAAACGGGATATTGGCCTTGTTGGCCTGACGTTTATTTCGGTCGGCGGAATCATTGGATCAGGCTGGTTGTTCGGTCCCCTTTTGGCCGTTCAGCATGCCGGACCTGCCGCGATCCTTTCGTGGATCATCGGCGCGGCGGCCATGTTCATACTGGCCATTACATTTGCTGAAATCTCGGCCATGCTACCCATCCCCGGCGGGATCGCGCGCGTCCCCCAGTTCTCGCATGGCAATATCGTTTCCATGGCAATGGGATGGACAGCCTGGATTGGGTACAACACCACTGCCCCGATCGAGGTTGAGGCCATGCTGAAGTACCTCGCCCCCTACGCGCCGTGGTTGCACGCGGCGGACACGGGCGATTTGACCGGCGCCGGGATAACCGTGGCCCTGTTTTTTATGTTGTTGTTTGTAGTTATCAACGCGTTGGGTGTGAAGTTCTTTACTCAGGTCAACGCGACCCTGACCTGGGCCAAGATCGCCATCCCCATTGTGCTTTCGGGTCTGTTGATCGCCAGTCGGTTTGACACCGCAAATTTCTCAAGTCCCGGTGGCTTCGCGCCCTACGGGCTGCAAGGAATAATGGCGGCTGTTTCGACCGGCGGCGTGATCTTTTCTTTCATCGGATTTCGCCATGTCGTCGACATGGCCGGTGAAGTCAGAAACCCGAAGGTCGCGATCCCTGCGGCGCTGGTTCTGTCCATTATTCTCTGCGCAGCGATCTATATTGGTCTGCAGATTGCATTTATCGGCGCGCTTGACCCAGAGATGCTCAAGAGCGGTTGGGCGAGCCTGAACTTCGGCGGCCAGGGTCCGTTGGATGGCGTCATTATGTCAGTGGGCATCGTCTGGTTTCTGAGCGTTCTGAACGTCGGTTCGGTTATTGGACCGTTCGGAAATGGCTTGGTGTCTACCGGTTCAAACGCGCGAATTGCATTGGCGCTGTCACAAAACGGGTTCTTGCCGAAACGCCTGCAGATGTTGTCCTCTTTCGGTGTCCCTTTGTGGGCTCTGGCATTGAACTTTCTGATCGGGATATTGTTCCTGCTCACCGTTCCGTTCACCACCGTCATCGCGTTGAACGGCGCGGCCATCGTAATGTCGTTTGCAGTCGGGCCCATCGCTGTAGTTTGCCTGCGCCAATTGATGCCCGACCACCCCCGCTCCATCCGAATTCCCGCCGTCAAAGTTGTGGCCATTTCCGCATTCGCCATCGCGACGCTCGTCATCTACTGGAGCGGCTGGGATACCGTCTGGAGGCTCGGAATAGCTCTGGTCGTCGGGTTTGTTCTTTTACTGGCCCGGTTTCACAATAGGCTGGATGAAATGGACGTGACCGAGGCACTGTGGCTGGTTCCCTACTTTATCGGGATCGGTCTGATCTCGTTTCTGGGTCAGTTCGGAGAAGGCGCGCAAAATCAAATTCCATTCGGATGGGATATCGTGCTGTGCGTTCTGTTTTCAGCGGTCATATTCGGCCTTGCGGTTCGGTCGGCCCTGTCTCTAAAGAAGTTCCGCACTTACATCGCTGAAGAAGAGGTTCTGGACCCCAAAAAACCCATCATCGGTTTCTGAAAAAGACGGGGAAATCCTTAGCCCTTTTCAATGAATGATGCATGTGAAAGCTCAAAGCGCAATGGCCGCTTTGAGCCCAAAGTGGCCCCCGCTCATGGATAAACTACGGAGTATATAGAATACGTCTTACCTGCTCAGGCGACGATCCAAACCAACGGTGACACGTTCGTGTAAACGCACTTGGGTTTTTGTAGCCCAAGTTCTTTCCGATATCTGTTATGGAAAGGCGCCCCTCGGTCAGCCATTGCTCTGCCTGACGCATTTTCGCCCTGTCTACGAGTTCTGCCCCTGTGGTGCCGTATCTTGTAAGTTCTCTTTGAAGCGTTTTGGGATGCAAACCGATGAATTTTGCAAACCCGTCCAAGCCAGGCCATGCGGAGTAGTCAATCACAGAGAATAAGCCGGCCAAGTCGAGCACTTTTTGAATGGGACTGTACGCCTCCGTCGCCTCGTTTCGTTCAAATTTTGATTGCTGCATCAACCAAGACGCGGGGAACGACATACTAAGGCCCCATGCATCGCATTTTTGAACCTGACTTTTTGGAATAAATGTTGGCGGGATCGCTTTCGGATCAAAAACAAGTACTTCGACCAATGCGCTGTTCCATACTGGCCCCAATCTCGCCTTCAGCATTTCAGACCATGCAACAATGTCCCACGCGTCCGCTTGGCCAGGAGGTTGAGAAGCTTGAAGCATCCGGCGGCCCGTCAATATGGCTCGCCCACCTTCAATCGTCATTGTGTAGTTCATTGAAATTTGCGCGGCTTCCACAAAGTGAAGCCAAGCAACCAGCAGGTCTCCCAAGCTAGGCGTGTAACTCATAGTTTCAGGTGGGACGAAACCGTTACTCCAATCAAATTGACCAGCAATCTCTCCGCAAAGATATGGATTTTTTGAAAGTCTGGCGGCACGGGTGGACGCGCGATACACACATGCGCTTGGAATTGGTTGGGTCGGGCCAGATAATACTTCTGACCTGAGTAAGCAGCCTTCCAAGACCTTTTCTCTGTCGGCGCCCAATTCGCAAGCTCGATCTATCACCGCTGACAAAAATTTTGACTGCATGACTGGGATCGTCACTTGAGAGGCGTGTGCGCACATATGTCATCCAAGTTATCTTTACTGGACAGAGAAAAATAGGTTTGTCCTCAAATGACAATAAGTAATTCTCAAAAACCTTGTTAGCATGATCGCCACCTCGGATATCATTAGCTGGAGATCGGAAAATGAACTTTTCCTTTGAGCTACGTTTCAAGCGAGCACTATCGAAGAGTGCAGCCTCGGTTATCTTTGCGGGACTCATTTCCACTCCGGCATTCGCACAAGAGGGTAGCTTTCCGATACTCTTTACTAACGTACATGTTTTTGACGGCGTGAATGCAGAGAGAATTGAGAACGCGAATGTCTTGGTAGTCGATAATCTAATCGCGGAGGTATCGTCTGAACCCCTTGCCGTCGCCAATGCTAAGATAATCGACGGTGGAGGCAGAACTCTGATGCCGGGCCTGATTGATGCCCACGTGCATATGGCAATAACAGAGCCTGTGGCTGATCTGAGAGATAACTTTGATTGGATGTATTGGGGCGCTGTTTCCACGTCAGAAGCAGAAAAAATGTTGCTGCGTGGCTTCACAACTGTCCGAGATGCTGGAGGCCCTGCAATTGGATTGCAAAAAGCAATTGATCGAGGAAAGGCAGTCGGACCACGAATATACCCATCTGGACCCGTGATCTCTCAAACTTCGGGTCACGGAGAACATCGCGTTTACACCGAACCGCACCCCAACTTTATGGGAGCACAGCCCTCTTTCTTTAATCAACATGTAGAGTTCCTGGCCGATGGCGTTCCAGAAGTACTGCGCGCAACGCGAGAGGCGCTGCGGCTCGGAGCTACGCAAATAAAAGTTATGGCTGGCGGTGGTGTGTCTTCTTCGGTCGACCCACTGCACACTGTACAGGGCTTGCCTGGGGAGCTTGAAGCCTCAGTTAAGGCCGCAGCGGACTGGGACACTTATGTCATGGTCCACGCATACAATGATGACTCGATCCTGCGCTCCTTAGAAGCTGGCGTAATCAGCATCGAACACGGACAGCTGATGACAGAAGTCTCTGCACAAGCAATCAAGGATGCTGACGCTTGGATTGTCCCCTTCTACTCGCTGCTGGGGCTGGACGAAGAAACAGTGGCAAAGGCACTAGGACCGACCGCTGGGGCAAAGTTCCTCAGTGTCCAAGCCGGTGCAAGAAATCAGATGAAGCTCATCAAGGATTTCGGAATAGAAAAGGTCGCATTCTCAACAGACATCATTGGAGACCCAGTTGCGCTTTCGAAGCAGAATGATGAATTCCAGTATCGGACCGAAGTCTGGTCATCTTATGAAATTCTAGTTCAGGCAACGTCTAAGACTGCTGAATTGCTGGCGCTTTCAGGAAAGCTTAATCCATACGTTGATGGCCCGTTGGGCGTGATATCGGAGGGAGCTTATGCCGATATTCTACTGGTGGACGGCAATCCAATTGAAGACGTTACTATCCTCGTCGACTACGCGAACAACATCGATTTCATCATGAAGGATGGGGTGATCTACAAGAACGCACTCGAATGAGTGTCGCGCGGAGTGAACTTACCTCGGCACTCCGCGCACCTTTCCAATTGGAGACTTCTATGAAATGAGCCCTTCCGATTGGCTGCTTTGTCCGCATAGTCGCCATCCTTCACAGACAACGCCCGAAGATATCTTCGGGCGTTGTTTTGTAACATGGTGCCGCTCCTACTATGCGTTCGGCACCATGTTGCATCATTTATTGCAAAGGGCTGGGGGAAATCCCCGCCTTTCGTTTGCTTAATTTGATCAGTGCGTTGTGGCTGCCTGACCAGAGCTTTCGGAAGCCTTCGCGGCAGCTGCCGCTGCTTCTTCGGCGGCCTCATCCCATTCGATGGCCTCAGGCTCACGCACAAGCGCTTCCTTCAGCACTTCGGACACGTGCTTGACGGGAATGATCTTGAGACCTTCCTTCACGTTGTCCGGGATCTCGGCCAGATCTTTTTCGTTCTCTTCCGGGATCAGCACGGTCTTGATACCGCCACGCAGGGCCGCCAGAAGCTTTTCTTTCAAGCCGCCAATCGGCATCGCGTTACCACGCAGAGATACCTCGCCCGTCATGGCGATATCCTTGCGCACCGGAATACCGGTCAGTACCGAAACGATCGAAGTAACCATTGCCAGACCGGCACTTGGGCCATCCTTGGGCGTCGCCCCATCCGGCACATGGACGTGAATGTCCAGCGAGTCGAACTTCGGCGGTTTCACCCCGATCTGGGGCGAGATCGACCGCACATAGGACGAGGCCGCGTCGATGGATTCCTTCATCACATCGCCCAGCTTACCCGTGGTCTTCATCCGGCCTTTACCAGGCAGTTTCAGCGCCTCGATATGCAGCAGATCACCGCCAACGGAAGTCCACGCCAGACCGGTGACAACACCAACCTGATCGTCCTGTTCGGCAAGGCCATAACGGAACTTCGGCACGCCAAGGAACTCATCCAGATTGTCGGGCGTCACAGTGACCTCTTCCGCCTCTTTCTTGATGATCTTGGTCAGCGACTTCCGCGCCACTTTGGCGATCTCACGTTCGAGGTTCCGCACGCCCGCCTCGCGGGTGTAAGTGCGGATGATCTTCTGCAGCGCTTCATCGGTCAGTTCAAATTCCTTGGCCTTCAGACCATGGTTTTTGACTTGCTTGTCGATCAGGTGCTGTTTGGCGATCTCGCTCTTTTCCTCTTCGGTGTAACCAGCCAGCGGGATGATCTCCATCCGGTCCAGCAGAGGCCCAGGCATGTTGTAGCTGTTCGACGTGGTCAGGAACATCACGTTGGACAGGTCATATTCGACCTCAAGGTAGTGGTCCATGAACGTGCTGTTCTGTTCCGGGTCCAACACTTCCAGCATTGCCGAGGCCGGATCACCACGGAAGTCCTGCCCCATCTTGTCGATCTCATCGAGCAGGATAAGAGGGTTCGTGGTTTTCGCCTTTTTCAGCGCCTGAATGATCTTGCCGGGCATCGAACCGATATAGGTCCGACGGTGGCCACGAATCTCGGATTCGTCGCGCACGCCACCCAGCGAGATGCGAATGAACTCGCGCCCCGTTGCTTTTGCCACAGACTTACCAAGCGAGGTCTTACCCACACCCGGAGGGCCAACAAGGCACAAGATGGGGCCTTTCAGCTTTTTCGAACGCTGCTGTACCGCCAGATACTCGACGATCCGCTCCTTGACCTTCTCAAGCCCGTAGTGATCGGCGTCCAGAATGTCCTGCGCACGGCCCAGATCCTTTTTGACGCTGGATTTGGTGCCCCACGGCAAGGCCAGAATCCAGTCGAGATAGTTGCGCACGACGGTGGCCTCAGCCGACATCGGGCTCATATTGCGCAGCTTTTTCAGCTCGCCTTCAGCCTTTTCTCGCGCTTCCTTCGACAGCTTGGTCTCTTCGATCTTGGCTTCCAGTTCGGCGACTTCGTTGCTGCCGTCCTCACCATCGCCAAGCTCCTTCTGAATGGCCTTCATCTGCTCATTCAGATAATATTCGCGCTGCGTCTTCTCCATCTGGGTTTTGACGCGGGTCTTGATCTTTTTCTCGACCTGCAGAACGGACATTTCGCCCTGCATCAGGCCATAGACCTTCTCAAGCCGTTCGCTGACTGAAAGCGTCTCCAGCAGCTCCTGCTTTTGCTCGACCTCGATACCCAAATGACCCGACACAAGGTCGGCCAGTTTAGCGGGCTCGGCAGTCTCACCCACGGCAGTCAGCGCTTCTTCGGGGATGTTCTTGCGCACTTTCGCGTAACGCTCGAACTCATCCGCAACCGTGCGCTGCAGTGCTTCGGTCGTGGTTACGTCACCCGGAATTTCGGTCAGATACTCGGCGCGGGCCTCAAAGAATTCTTCGTTTTCAAGGAATTCCGTAATTTGAACACGGGCCTGACCTTCGACCAGCACCTTCACGGTGCCATCCGGCAATTTCAGCAATTGCAATACATTGGCCAGCACGCCCGACCGGTAGATGCCATCAATTGTGGGGTCATCGTCACTCGGATCAATCTGACTGGACAACAGAATCTGCTTGTCGTCCTGCATCACTTCTTCCAGCGCGCGGACGGATTTTTCCCGACCAACGAAAAGCGGCACGATCATGTGTGGGAACACCACGATATCGCGCAGCGGCAGCACTGGGTATGAGGAGTTCAGGGGCTCTTGCATGCTCTATCCTTATTTTATTGGCAAACCTTCTGCTCGCCCCGCTTTGCGGCAGCATCGGAAGGCTCCTTTAGATTTCCAAAGTGGTGCAGATTGCTCTGGTTTTCAAGCAGTCATACCCCCGCTGCCCAAACAATCATCACATCTTGCCTGGACAACTGATCGGCGCTCAAAATTCCTTTTGCAGAACAAGAACCTTCTGCGCGCCACGTTTCCGGAACCCGTCAGGAAATACATAGGCAAAGCCGATTTCCGGGGTCAGCGCGTTCAAGTCACGCTCGATCTCAGGATCCGAGTGCTCGAAACTCCGGCGGCGCTGAAACCCTTGAAAGAGGTCACCGGTTTTTGTGAAACCCTTGGGTTCGTAGGTGCGTGGTTGCCAATGAAGATCTTCGATAATGTACATCCCACCGGGCTTGAGCAGAGGCCACATCTCCAACAGACCGAACTGCTGGTGATGCGAGGCATGGGATGCGTCATCCAGAATAATATCGAAACCAGGCTCAAGCTTGGCCGCGGCATCTTTGATGTTCTCGCGCTTGTCCATATCGCATTGAACGAAATCAAACCGCGCGTCTTCGAACCACGAGAAATCGGAAACGTCCAACCCCGTCACATGACCCTTGGGGAAATACTCCAGCCACATGGAAACCGACGGAAGAGCCGTCGTCTCTCGATCCGCACTTTGCCCCTTTTCCGGCCCGCCGATCTGCAAGCCCATTTCCAGGAGACGGACGTTTTGATCGCGCATAGGAAAGAACAGCAGATTGTACAGGCGCGTGTAGCCATGCGCATAGCTAACAAAGCCCTTGTCCGAGCCATAGTCTTCCGCCAGTTTCGTCAGATTTTTCATTGATGTTCCCTTGTCGCTTTGAACGGCGAAATGCCTGCGAACTCCGAATTGTCTACCGGTTTCCCACTACCAAGTCGCTGCGAAATCGTTTCGCTGCAAAAACTCTTCGATATCCGCATATCTGTCGATCCCCCTGCGCATTAGACGCACGCGCCGACGCAAAACCACCGGATTGAAATCCTCTGCCCAAACATTTGCGTGCAGAGCTTTTGCCTCATCATCCAGCCCGCGATCCACGAGGAACTCGTGCATGCAACGCGGGTAATGCTCATCAAACAGAAACAGCGGCGCATCCCAAGGTTTCTTGTCACCTGAGAAGTGCATGATCCTTGGATTTAGTGCCGAGGCCAGAACACCATCACCCATGTGACATTGCCAGTTCCAGCTTGGGGGCAATTCAGCCCAATTGCCGGACAGAACAACATTCAACGCCGTCTGGTCCGCCATGGAGGCGGCCTTACCATGCTCAAGCAGAAACTCGACTGCCCGGTTCGCTATGTCCTGGGATACAAACTCGGGCCCGTTGGCAATGAGCATGCCCGCGTTGAAGTAACGTTCGCGCTGATCTGGTTGCAAAAAATGCGCGTCACGAACCCCTTCCTCACTGTTTCTTCCCCAATAAACAGCCTCTCGAACTGCAGCAACTGGACGCCCCGACCAGTCGATTTCCGGCAAATCCGTCAGAGACCCCCACCGAAGAAACATGTCCACGTCACAATAGATCACGCGCTCATATTTTTGGCTGAGTTGCTCGATTGCCCTGACCCGCAAAAGTGTAGCGGGCGTAACATGCCTAAAAGAGCGAAACTTGTTGCTGGGGATAATCTCTTCTTCGTGTTGAACGACCGTGACATCCGCGCCAAGCAGATCCGTGTACTTCTTGGAAACAGGTTCCGACAGATACAAAAAGTAATCCGCGTCGCGACGTGTATCCTTCTGAATTGCGCGAAGCAAAAAGAATACCGCCTGCCAGATCAGGCGAGAGTCTACGCACACAACTACGGCGTTGGAATTCTTCGGCTTTAACTGGATATGTTCCCCATGCCCGGTCGTTCCGCCAGCCTGCATTACACGGCTTTCTGTTCGTTATTGTCCGAGCGGAGCAAAGACACAGTTGTTACAGCGCGTCAATATCGCCTTGCGCACGCTGCGCATGGAACTCGGCCTGCCAGGCGTCGAACGTTCCGACGGCAATGGCGTCGCGCATACCCTGCATGATTTCCTGGAAATAGTGCAGGTTGTGCCAGGTCAGAAGCATGCCCGAAATCATCTCGTTCGAGCGGAACACGTGGTGCAGATACGCTCGGGAATAGTTCGAGCAAGCGGGACAGCTGCACGCCTCATCCAATGAGCGCGGGTCGTCAGCGTGGCGGGCGTTTTTGATATTCACCACACCGTGGCGCGTGAAGACCTGCCCGGTACGCCCCGAGCGCGACGGCAGAACGCAATCCATCATGTCTATGCCGCGGGCAACGGCCCCGACAATATCGTCAGGCTTGCCGACGCCCATCAAATAGCGTGGCTTGTCCACCGGCAACATGTCCGGCGCAAAGTCCAGAACGCCAAACATCGCCTCCTGCCCCTCGCCGACGGCCAGACCGCCGACGGCGTAGCCTTCGAACCCGATCTCTTTCAGCGCTTCGGCAGATTCTTCGCGGAAGTCTTGCTCCAACCCACCCTGCTGAATACCGAACAAGGCATGGCCGGGACGATCCCCGAAGGCGTCGCGCGATCGTTCAGCCCACCGCATCGACAAGCGCATCGAGTCCGCGATGCGGTCCCGGTCGGCTGGCAAGGCCGGGCATTCGTCGAAGCACATCACGATGTCGGATCCCAGAAGGCGCTGAATCTCCATCGATCGTTCGGGCGTAAGCTCGTGCGCCGAACCGTCGATATGAGATTTGAATGTGACGCCCTTTTCCGTCAGTTTCCGCAGCCCGGCGAGCGACATGACCTGAAATCCGCCCGAGTCCGTCAGGATCGGACGCTCCCAATTCATGAACTTGTGCAACCCGCCCAGTCGGTCGATCCGCTCGGCGGTCGGGCGCAGCATGAGGTGATAGGTATTACCCAACAGAATATCGGCCCCGGTCGCGCGCACGCTTTCCGGCATCATTGCTTTGACTGTCGCGGCCGTGCCGACAGGCATGAATGCGGGCGTGCGCACTTCGCCGCGCGGAGTGTTGATGACTCCGGTGCGGGCCTTGCCGTCGGTTGCTTTCAAATCGAATGAGAAGCGGTCTGTCATGTATATGCCTCGAGGGGGTCGCGGAACCGGGCAGCAATTGCCCGATCTTTCTGGTATTTTCAAGCCGTCAGGGCAATGACGCAACGCGGTCTGTGAAAAGGCTTACAACTCCTTCTCCGTCCACGTCCCTGCAAACCCGGACTATCGGTCTGGCCGGATCGGGTCGGGTCGCCCCAATTTCAGGCCCATCAACCGCAACCTGAAGCCCCGTTTCGACCATATCGAACATCGGCGCATGCGTGCAGGCAATCACGGCTGTCGAGTCGTGCAGGCCGCACCCTTCCAACCCACCGATATCCTTGTAGAACTTCAGATAGAACTTTGAGATATCGCGCAAAAATGCGCCCATTCCTGCTGAACGTTTCGCCAAAGCCTCGAAATCGGCGGTCTCGTACAAGGTCTTCAGCGTGACATCCAAACCAACCAAAACGGTATCCGGTGGCGACGCGAACACGGCATCTGCAGCCTGCACATCATGATAGATATTGGCTTCGGCGTGTTCGGTGATGTTTCCCGGGCAATACACAGCCCCTCCCATGATCACCAAACGCTTGAGATTGGACGCAAAACCAGAATCCAATTGCATGGCATCGGCAATGTTGGTCAGCGGTCCAACCGCGCAAACCACCAGTTCGCCTTTATGCGCCCGCGCCTGGTCAACAAGAAACTCCGCCGCGGTCATAGTGTGATTTGCCCCAACCTGCGGAATCTCGGTGATGTCCCCGAACCCTTCAGGGCCATGCACATGCTCGGACGGCGCATGTGCATTGGCACCCCGCGGATATGGAGCGCCCTCGGCCACAGGTGCGTCCAACCCCAGCTTATGCAGCAAAAAACGCGCGTTGCGGCTGGATTGGTGTACATGCGTGTTGCCGAACACGGTGGTCAGGCCAATCAGCTCGATTTCCGGGGCTGCGGCGGCATATGCAATGGCCATCGCATCGTCGATACCAGGGTCTGTGTCGATAATCAGTTTCATCCCCGCCCGATAGCGCAATCACGTCAGGATGCAAAGCGGTCACATTCAGAATTTTCCGTTCAACATCCCCAATGTCAGAGATTTGCATCCACCGGTATTCCCGCCATACCAGAGTTGAAATTGGGCAAGTCAATCCCCAAGTGTATACCATAGTACACAAAAATACAGAGGACAGATATGACCGAAGACCAGATCATTGGATTGCTAACGTCAAACATCATTTACCTGCTCGCCGCGGTTCTGATTATCACTATCATCTTCAAGGGCATCAAAATCGTGCCGCAATCCGAGAAATACGTGGTCGAACGCTTTGGCCGCCTGCACTCAGTGCTCGGGCCAGGCATCAACTTTATCGTTCCTTTTCTTGATGTTGCACGCCACAAGATATCCATTCTGGAACGTCAGTTGCCAAACGCAACCCAGGACGCCATCACCAAAGACAACGTTCTGGTCCAGATCGATACGTCGGTGTTTTACCGCATTCTTGAACCCGAAAAGACCGTTTACCGAATCCGCGACGTTGATGGCGCGATTGCGACCACCGTTGCCGGTATCGTCCGCGCCGAGATCGGTAAAATGGATCTCGATGAGGTGCAGTCCAACCGCGCGCAACTGATAGAACGCATTCAGGAAAGCGTCGAAACCGCCGTTGATGACTGGGGTATCGAAGTCACCCGCGCCGAGATTCTGGACGTGAACCTTGATCAGGCCACCCGCGACGCAATGTTGCAGCAGTTGAACGCTGAACGTGCCCGCCGCGCACAGGTGACCGAGGCCGAAGGTCAGAAACGTTCAGTTGAATTGCAGGCCGATGCAGAACTCTATGCGGCCGAGCAGTCCGCCAAGGCCCGCCGGATTCAGGCTGAGGCCGAAGCCTATGCGACCGGTGTCGTGGCCAAGGCCATTCAGGACAACGGTATTGAGGCCGCGCAATATCAAGTAGCATTGAAACAGGTCGAAGCCTTGAACGCGCTGGGTAACGGCAATGGAAAGCAAACCATCGTGGTCCCCGCAAATGCGCTTGAAGCCTTTGGCGATGCCTTCAAGATGCTGAAAGGAGGAAGATAATGGCCGATCCCTTCTGGCTGACATGGTGGCTCTGGCTGGCCGGGGCGCTGGCCCTGGGTATTCTTGAGATCATTCTGCCGGGGTTCATCTTTCTGGGATTTGCGATTGGCGCTGCGATAACGGGTCTTTTGCTTGTTATCCCCGGTATTGCTCCCAACTTGCCCGTGCTGCTTTTGATCTTCGCAGTCTTGTCGCTGGTTGCCTGGCTGGTTTTGCGGCGCATGTTCGCCCTGCCCCATGGCCAGGTAAAATTCTTCAGACACGATATCAACGACTGAGGCGAATATGGCAGCGCCCATGGGTCACAAAGCCCCACTGGACGCTGCCAAAGGCTTTCCCTATATAATTCCTCAGGTAACAGCCCCGAGGCATGAATGACTCATCCAAGTGAACAGTTTGAAGGCACGCCACTGATTGCGCCTTCGACCATCGAGCATCCCCTGTACGACGCAGTGGTAGAAGCTTGTCGGACTGTGTATGACCCTGAAATCCCGGTTAATATCTACGATTTGGGTCTGATCTACACCATCGACATCAACAAAGAAAACGCGGTGAAGGTGATCATGACCCTGACCGCACCCGGATGCCCGGTTGCCGGTGACATGCCCGGATGGATCGTCGAGGCGATTGAACCGGTCGCAGGCGTCAAAGAAGTTGATGTCGAACTGACATGGGAGCCCCCCTGGGGTATGGAGATGATGTCGGACGAAGCACGTCTCGAGCTCGGCTTCATGTGAGTTTTGGTTCAGGTTCTCAAGATAAAGACTTGAAATATATCTAATAAGGCCGCCTCAGACAGGGCGGCACTTGTTCATTAAAAGGGCCGTGCGTCCTATTCTACGCCGCAGGTCGATTTGATCTCGGCAGCACGTTGATCCAGCTCTTTGACATAATCGCCATTCAACATGCTCAGCCTTTTCTTTTCAGTGCCCGTGGCCAAGCCCAGCAAGGCACCGGCTGGCGTGATCGCAAAGATACTCTCCGCCTGCTGGTCTTCCGCATGTTTCTTTTCGGCTGCAATGGCGCGCAAGTCACCTTCGGCTGTTGAGCAGTTCACTGGATGGCGTTCAGAATCTGCCGCGGCAGATACGAAACTTGCGCTTAACAACAACGCGCCAACCGATTGAATCAGAAAGGTTCTTTTAAAGAAATATCCCATCTCTGCCATATTCATTCACCCTGTGCTCAAATTTCATGATACTGTGGTCAAGCTAAGGCGAACTTTGTTAACGACGCAAGTTCACTTTGGCTTTCAAGTCGATTGGCCATGTAACCGTCGGTAAAAGTTAGGTCAGAAGGTCTGCTATGTCTTGAGCCCGCCGCCCCTCGGCCCTAAATTGGCGGTAACGCAGCGCAACGGAGAACCCCATGTTTGGCATTCCCGGCAAACAGGCCGTGACAATAACGCCCAAAGCGGCCGAACAGATCGCACGCCTGATGGCGTCGGGCGGTCATGCTGGCCTGCGCATCGGCGTCAAAAAGGGCGGCTGCGCTGGCATGGAATATACCATGGACTACGTGGACGAGCCCGACGCGAATGACGAAGTCGTCGAGCAGGACGGCGCTCGAGTCATGATCGCGCCGATGGCGCAGATGTTCCTGTTCGGAACCGAAATCGACTATGAAGTCTCGTTGCTGGAGTCCGGCTTCAAGTTCCGGAACCCGAACGTCGTGGACGCCTGCGGCTGTGGCGAATCCATCAAGTTCGACGACGCCCTTTCCTCGCAAAACTAAGTCGCCTGCAGGTGCACGTAAGTCTCGTTGTAGCGTTGTGTCAGGTGCTGACCTGCGCTGATCGTTTCACCTGACTGTGGCGGGGCGACATTGGTGTCGTAGGATGGATTAAAGAACAACGGCACCGAGATTCGCTCCTGTGCACCTCCGATCACCCGGTGCTGAGTGGCTTTGACCTGACCCGCCGTCCAGAATTCAAGCATCTCACCGAAATTGATGATGAAGGTGCCGGGATCTGCCGAAACCGGTTGCCAGCCGTTGTCGGGCATGCGGACCTCTAACCCTGACGAGCCATCAGTCGCCAGCAAGGTCAGGCAGCCGTAATCCGTGTGCGCTCCGATACCAAAGTCCCGGTCACCAGCCCATGCTGGGCGCTTGGGATAGAAGTTTCCCCGCAACAGCGCCATTGGCGTATCAAAGGCGCGATCAAAACTGGATTCGTCACGCCCCAGAGCAACCGCAATAGCGCGAAGCACACGCATCGCCACCGCACAGGCCTCACTGTAATACTCACGGATTGTACGTTGAAAACCCTGCGGGTTTTCCGGCCACAGGTTTGGTGCATAAACACTCAGGCCCTGATCCGCGTAGGCGTTGTTCTTGGCCAGCTCAAAGCCGCAATCGAATACCTCTTTGAAATCCGGATTGGCCGCCGGGTCCACCTGTTCGGATTGTGGTGCGCCCCACCCCCGGTTCGAACCGGTCGCAGCCATATCGACAATCCGTTTCTCGGCTACTGGCAGGTGAAAGAAATCGTGGTAGGCCGCAATCACATGGCGCACCTGATCGCCGGTCAGACCGGTGTTCGACACCGTCAAAAATCCGACTTCGCCGACAGCAAGCAGCAGTTGTTTCAGCTCAGCCTTATCCCTGTTGTCGAGTTTTTTCAGGTCCAGATCGTCGATCATGCAGCCCTCCAATCTGGCGCGGAACTTGCCGTTGTGGGTAGCTGTTTGCAACCGGAATTGTCACGCTGGACTTGTGGTGCTATCCGGTGAGGAAACAACGACTTATTTTGGGGGTATGCGTTATGCGGCGCAAGCTGGCAGCTGGAAACTGGAAAATGAACGGAACTTCGGCAGCCTTGACTGAGCTTCAGGCGTTAGCACGTTCCTACCCCGCGGCAGCGGTAGATGTGCTGATCTGCCCACCGGCGACTCTGCTGCACCGCGCTGCGGAGAACTTGAAAGAAACAGAGATTACGGTTGGGGGTCAGAACTGCCACGCCGCTGAGTCTGGCGCCCATACCGGCGACATCAGTGCCGAAATGTTGGTGGATGCCGGTGCGAGCAGCGTCATCCTTGGCCATTCCGAACGGCGCGAGGACCACGGCGAGCAGAACGAGGATGTCCGGGCAAAGGCGCGAACTGCGATGGATGCCGGGTTGAAGACGATCATTTGCGTCGGTGAAAGCCTGGAACAGCGTGAGGCGGCCAACACGCTGGACATTATCGGCGGCCAGATGTCCGGCTCGATCCCGGACCAGTCGACCGGTGAGAACCTGATCGTCGCCTATGAACCCATATGGGCCATTGGCACCGGCAAGGTCCCTACCCTAAACGAGATCGGTGAGGTTCACGACTTTATCCGCGCCCGGCTCGAACGGCGGTTCGGCGAAGGTGTCGGCCGCTCGGTCCGATTGCTTTACGGCGGTTCGGTCAAACCGAGCAACGCGGCCGACATTTTCGCGGTCTCAAACGTGGACGGAGCACTGGTGGGCGGTGCCAGCCTGAAAGCCAAGGACTTTTCAGGAATCATCGGCGCCCTGCAAAAAGCGTAAAGTCAGGCCAGTTTCATCGTTATCAGCCCTGCCACAATCAGGGCCGCCGCGATAAGGCGGGGTGCGGTCAGCGCCTCGCCCAGAAACATCACGCCGACCATGAACGCGCCCACGGCACCGATCCCGGTCCAGATCGTATAGGCAGTTCCCAATGGCAGGTCTCGCATCGCGAGAGCCAGCAAGCCGAACGATCCGATCATTGAGACGCCCATCACAGCCGTGGGCCATAAACGCGAAAAACCAGCTGATTGCTTCATCGCAACCGCCCAAACGATTTCCAGCAAGCCGGCAAACAACAACAAAATCCAAGGCATAGGGACACCTCATATCTGTTCGGGTCGTCCCGAATGATAAACCGATAGGGGGAGGTCGTCCTCGTGTCGGTACATAAAATCTCTTGACCGGTATTCAAGAGGATGCGAGGTGCAAAACACACAACCTTAGGGACAGCCACTCCGCGACAGCGCAGAGACCAATGGCAGCAAGCTGGTGCCCGATCGCACGAGCCAGCCTTCAGAAAAAAAAGAACTTACTCAGGTAAGGAACAATAAATGGACAAAACCAACCTGAAAGCGCCCAAAACCTGCGTCATCTGCATGAAATGGGGCGATGCGTTCGGCGCTGACTACGTCAACTTGCTTTACGCTGCGGTCCAGGACCACCTTTCCTTGGATCATGACTTCATCTGCATCACCGACAATTCCGATGGTCTCGACCCTGGCGTCAAGGCCCACCCTCTCGAATTTCCGCAGCTTGATCGGGATCTTTGGATTCATGGCAAATGGCCAAAGGTCTTGATGTTCGACAGGCAGATTGTTGCGGGTTACGACGCGGCTCTGTTCCTTGACCTGGATCTGGTCGTCACCGGCAAATTGGATCCGTTGCTGTCGATCATGATGGACAAAGGCGGTCTGTTTCTGATGCCCAAGTTCCGTGGGCTGGTCTGGCGCCTGATCCCTGCAGCCATCTGGGACCGGGTTCCAGGGTTCATGAACAAGGTCACGCGCGGCAACTCATCGGTGGTAGGATTTGTACCGGCCGAACAGTTTCATCTGTACGACGATTTTGACGGCGCCAAACATCTGCTGAAGTACGAGAATGACCAGAACTATATCTCGGCGCTTGCTACGGATCGAAAATGCTATCCAAAGAACTGGTGCATCGGCATTATCCATCTGGTGTATTACTGGCCGTTCGGCCTGATCTTCAAAAAATACAAAAAGCGCCCGGGCCGACCCAAGATCGTTATCTTCAATGGTCGCCCAAACCCGGTTGAACTGATGGATGACAGTATCGGGTATTGGGGGTCACGCCGCCGCCGCGCATATGGCGGGATCGAATGGGTTGCCGATTATCTGAAACGATACGGCACGTAACAAAAAAAGGCCGGGTCTGATCGCAGACCCGGCCTTTATGCTTCTTTTGAGCAGCTAGTTCGTCACGATTTCCGGCCCCATGAAGGTGTTGGGCAGGAAGGTTGAGAGCCATGGAATGTAAGTGACCATGATCAGGAAGACGAACAGTACAGCCAGGAACGGCAGCGCTGCTTTCACAACGCTCATCATCGGCATACCGGCCACGCCCGAGGTCACGAAGAGGTTCAGACCGACCGGAGGTGTGATCATTCCGATCTCCATGTTCACCACCATGATGATACCCAAATGGATCGGGTCGATACCCAGCTCGATCGCAATCGGGAACACCAGCGGCGCCACGATGACCAGCAGGCCCGATGGCTCCATGAACTGACCGCCGATCAACAGGATGACGTTGACCACGATCAGGAACGTCACCGGCCCCAAACCCGCCGACAGCATGGCGCTGGCGATGTGCTGAGGCACCTGCTCGTCTGTCAACACGTGCTTGAGGATCAGCGCGTTGGCGATGACGAACAGCAACGTCACCGTCAGCTTGCCAGCCTCGAACAGCGTGTGCTTGGTGTCGGGATGGAAGAACGCCGTGACGAGCGCATAAGGCTTTTTCAGCAGCGGAAGGTTCGGTGTGCCCTCTTCAGTGCTGAGCGGCCCCATGTCCTTGTAAACAAAGCTGGCGATGAAAAAGGCATAGACGGCAGCAACTGCAGCGGCCTCGGTCGGGGTGAAGATACCGCCATAAATACCGCCCAGAATGATTACGATCAGGAACAAGCCCCACCCGGCTTCGCGCGCTGAGACAAAGATCTCACCCCAGCCTTTCCAGTCACCTTTGGGCAGGTTTTTGACCTTAGCCATGACGTAGATCGTAACCATCAGCATCAGGCCCGCCATTAGGCCGGGAATAACGCCCGCCAGGAACATGCGCCCAACCGAGACCTCGACAGCCGCAGCATAGACCACCATCACGATGGACGGCGGTATCAGGATTCCCAGCGTACCGGCGTTACAAATCACACCGGCCGCGAATTCTTTCGAGTACCCAACCTGACGCATCCCTGCGATCACGATCGAACCGATAGCGACTACGGTGGCCGGAGACGACCCGGAAAGCGCGGCGAATAGCATACAGGCGAACACGCCCGCAATCGCCAGACCGCCCGGCAAGTGCCCCACACAGGCAATCGAGAACCGGATGATACGCCGCGCCACACCGCCTGTCGTCATGAAGGACGACGCGAGGATGAAGAACGGAATCGCCAGCAGGGTAAAATGCCCTTCGAACGCCTCAAACAGCGTGCCCGCAACCGATGCCAGCGAGCTGTCAGAATAGATCAGCAGGAACAGGGTCGAGCTGAGGCCCAGGGCCACCGCGATCGGCACACCGATCAGCAGCAGGCCAATGACCATCGAGAAAAGAAGAATTACGTCCATCAGTCATGCTCTCCTTGCTGAGCACGAACTTCTTCGATCTCGTCCTCGACTTCGTGGCTGGCGACAAGCCGATCGGTTTCACCACGCCAGATTTGTACTGCGACCTGCGAAAAGCGGATCACCAACAACAACATGGAAACGGGCAGCACCAGATACGGCACAACCTTGGGCAGCTTTTCATAGCCCTCGCCGTAGTTGATCAGGTCCTCCAGAAAACGCAGCGGGGCGACCATCGGGATATCATCGACTTCATAAAAGCTCTGGCTGCGCGCACCGGTGTCAAATCCGGTTGGGAACCAGCGGCCGGAGGTCGGTGGCAGGTCGGCGAAGACCGCCCAGTAGTCGTATGACCCTTTCAGCAACAGCAGCGAGAACACCAGGCAACATGCGACCGCGATCAACGCCAGAATACGGCGCGGAGCCGGTGCCAGCATGTTCAGGATCGCATCGACACCCAGATGCGCGTGTTTCTTAACTGCGTATGACGCGCCCAGAAGAACCAGCCAACCAAAGGTGAATACTGTCAGCTCAAGCGCCCACAGGATGTTGGAATTGAATACAAACCGCGCGATCACGTTGGCAAAGGTCACGACCGTCATCAGGCCCAACAGCAACGCAATCATGGTTTCTTCGATATGGTCGACCAGCCCGCCTTGGCCGGGTTTCGAACCAGACATTTTTCTGTCCCCACATTATTGGTGATGAGAGTAAGTGTGGCGGGCCTTATCCCGGCCCGCCTGGCCTGCGCGTCGATTACTCCCCAGTTCCCGGACGCGCGGCCTGGTCCGGGATCAGAACCCGGCGTTGATCGCCTGAGCGGCGTCGATCTTGTCCTGACCCACGTCGCCAGCGAACTTGTCCCAAACAGGCTTCATCGCATCGACCCACGCCTGACGCTGCTCTGGGTTCAGTTCGCGGATGATTCCGCCCGCATTGGTGATCGAAGCTTTGGCCGCTTCGTTCACGGCGAAGGCTTCTTTGTTCCGGGTCTCGGATACTTCGCCCAGAATGGTCAGGAACTGATCACGCACCTCGGGGTCAAGGCTGTCCAGCCAATCAACCGATGTCACGACCAGATAATCGATGATACCGTGGTTGGTCTCGGTGATGCCGTCCTGAACTTCGAAGAACTTCTTGCCGTAGATGTTCGACCAAGTGTTCTCCTGCCCGTCCACAACGCCCTGCTGCAGCGCGCCATACACTTCCGAGAAGGCCATCTTCTGGGGGCTACCACCGATGGCTTCCATCTGAGCAACCAGCACGTCCGAAGACTGAACACGGAATTTCAGGCCATCCGCATCCGTCGGCTCGACCAGCGGCTTGTTGGCGGACATCTGCTTCATGCCGTTGTGCCAGAAAGCCAGCCCCTGCAAGCCGCGGCGCTGCATGCTGTCTTTCATGGCCTGACCGTCAGCCGAGGCCTGGAACGCGTCGACAGCGTCGATGTTCTTGAACATGAACGGCAGGTCAAACAGGCGGAACTGCTTGGTGAATTTCTCGAACTTCGATAGCGAAGGCGCGGCCAGTTGCACGTCGCCCTGCAACATCGCCTCAAGAACCTTGTCATCGTTATAGAGCGTGGAGTTCGGGTAGACCTCCATGCACATCACGCCGTTCATTTCGTCATTGACGCGCTGCTCCAGCAGAGATGCCGCAATGCCTTTGGGGTGCTTATCGGTGTTCGTAACATGCGCGAACTTGACGACGATTTCTCCGTCATCACACGCAGCCATGGCGGCAGTGGCAGATACACTCAGCGCCAGAGCAGTGGCTGCAGTTGTCAGGAATTTCATTTGTCTTTTCCTCCCAGACTTCCATGAAACCTTCAGTTGACGCCGCATCGACGCCACATGGCGGGCAGTGAAGCGAATCAAGGGGCACCGCTCAACTTTTTGTTGTTGATTTAAACGGATCGGAATTTATCCTTTATTATCTATAACTTAAAATCCGCCCCATATCTGGATAGGGCAACACCCGTTCTTCCCGTGCGAAAAACCGCACAACTATCGTCGCGGATGTGCGGTTTTCCGCACAGGCAGCGAATCAGACGACATATGCGCGTGGCGATTCTCCAGCCGCAACTGCAGCCCGCGACAGCGGGCTGCCCGGCCCAACGCCTTGAAACGCATGATAATGCGGCCAAAGGCGGCGGGAGCCTCCCTAGCGACGATAGTCCTCGGGACGAATCTGATAGCGTGCCAGCTTGTCGTAAAAAGTCTTGCGCGGCAGCTTCAGCGCCTTTGCCGCATCCGAAGCTTTGCCGTTGTGCCGCCCCAGCGCCGCAATCAGCAAAGACCGTTCGACCCGCGCCATTTGTTCGCTCAGACCCAGATCCGCCGCCTGCGCGACTTCTTCCGGCATTCCCAGCACGAACCGCATGGCCGCCGACATCAGCGATCTGGCATTGCCCGGCCAATCACTGGCCATCAGCGAGGCAAGATGTTCCGAGGTGATCTCTGGCTCGGCGATGCCGGCCTGCTCGGCCGCCTGCGCGACGTAATGACGGAAGATGACCGGAATATCCTCGGGCCGCTCAGCGAGTGAAGGGATCCGCACGCGCATCACATCCAACCGATAGAACAGGTCCGCGTTGAACCTGCCCTTTTCGGACAGGACGGCCAGATCGGCAGTCGTACCTGCAACGATCCGGGCATCGGTGCCCTGCTCCACCAATTCCAATGCAGCGTATTGCGTAGCCTCCGGCATGGCCGAAACCTCGTCCAGAAACAGGGACCCGCCAGCCGCATCTTCACAGACGCGTGCCAACCCATCGGGCGTCAGGCCAGACGCTGGGCGCTTGACGAAAGGCCCCTGCCCGACGGGTGACATCATATGCACCACCTCAGCCACTTTCGAAATCCCGCTGCCCGGAGGTCCAGTGACCAGAACTTCAGCGCCAGTCGGCGCAACGGACCGCACACGTTCACGCAACGCTTCGGCTTGGGCGGACAAGCCAAACAATAGCCGCGCTGCAGGATCGCCACGCTCAAGTTCCGATTTCAATGCCCGCTGCTCGATCACTTGCGCGCGTGCGTTCAACGCGCTCTGCAAAACGGGCAGCAAATCCGTGGCAGCACACGGTTTTTCCAGAAAGTCGAACGCGCCCTGCCCCATGGCCTGGACGGCCATCGGAATGTCGCCCTCGCCAGTCAGCAGGATGACGGGAAGTTCGGGATCAATCTCGCGCGCGTAATTCAACAGATGAAATCCATCCCGACCGGGCATACGAATGTCCGATACAATGACGCCCGGAAAATCCGCACGGATATGGTCCTTCGCCGCCACAAACGAGCCCGCCGTGACAGGAGTGTAATCCGCCAGTTCCAAGGTCTGGGCCAAAGCCTCGCGAACAGCAGCATCGTCATCGACCAGTAGTACTTTCCGAGTCATGCGACCTCATGCTCCGTGAAGGGCTCAAGTTCGACCGTAAACTGCGCCCCGGTTTCCAGATTGGTGCCCCGGATGTTTCCTCCGAAGCTTTGCACCAGACCATACGAGATCGACAGCCCAAGCCCCATACCTTCGGACGATCCAACAGCTTTGGTCGTATAGAACGGCTCGAACAGCTTTTCCGAGTTTTCGATCCCCGGCCCGATATCGCGCACGGTCACGGCCAGCTTGTTGCCGCTTTCGATTCTGATGCGGACAAGGCGATCATCCTGTCCGCTCATGGCATCGGCTGCGTTGTTGATCAGGTTGACGAACACCTGAACCAAGCGCACTTCGCCACCCCATGCAAAAACCGGGTTTTCCGGAGGCACCCAATCCATGGCAACGCCTTCGGTACGCAACCGTGCTTCGGTCAGTTCAACCGCCGTGTCGATCACCTGAACCAGATTGACCTTGCCCATCGGTTCACTTTCATTTCGGGCAAAGGCGCGCAGGTTCTTGATGATGCGCGCCATCCGCGCCGCCATCGCTGAAATTCGCGACAGGTTTTCTGATGCCTTTTCTTCCCTCCCGCGGGACAGAAAGGCAGCACCATTGTCCGCAAACTGCTGGATTGCCATCAAAGGTTGGTTCAACTCGTGGCTGATACCAGCTGACATTTGGCCCAGGGCGCTCAGCTTGCCTGCCTGAATCAGCTCTTCCTGCGCGTGTTTCAGCGCGGCTTCTGCGTCTTCACGTTCGCGCACCTCACGGCGCAATGCAACGTTTGCGGCCGTCAACGCCTGGGTTCTTTGCGCCACCCGGCTTTCCAAAATCGCGTTGGCCTCTGCCAATGTGCGTCTGCGTTCGGTCGCCAGAAAGAGCAGCGCACCGAAGGCCAAACAGATCGCTGCGACTGTTGCCGCCTGCAACCCCGCCAAACGCCGCGCCGGTGCGACGTCCACCAAAACCTCAGCCGTCATGTCAATCACGGGCAATTCCAGCATCAGATGCAAGGCGCGGCTGGGCAGATAACGCCCCCAGTTCAGTTTCCAAACCTCATGCGGGCCAACCAGAACCGACCCGAACTCTACCTCGCCACCATCCGGAGGTGTCAAGCCAAGTTGCCCGTCATCGCGACGCCAGAACAACAGATCTGATCGGTTCGAGATAAAGACGACGCCGTCCCCATCAATAAAGAACACCGCCTCGGTACTGCCGCGCCAAGTCTGTTCCACGTCCTGCACATCGGCAACAACGATCAGCACGCCCTCGACTTGACCAGCGGGTCCAAAGGCCGGAGCCGCATAGGAATAGGTGCGATCTCCGCTGTTTTCCACAACCCCATGAGCGCTGCCCATCGCGCCCTGCAAGGCACGTCTGAAAGCCGGATGGTCGGCTATGACTGGTCGCGCCACTGGTTGCGCCGAGGCCAGCACCCGCCCCTCTCGATCCAGATACATCATGTTCACGGCCGAGGTCTTGTCAGCCACATCCAGCAATATCGCCCGGGCTGCCTGTTGCTGCGCGGCAGTCTCAAGGGTGCGCAGGGCGGGATGGGTGGCCATCAGAACCGCCAGTTCCTGATATACCTGCATCTGAGTGCTCAGTCGGTCGGCCGCCAACTCAAGATCGGCTTCGGCCTTTTCGCTCAACTGCGACAGCGCCTGCCGATAGCCATAGGACCAGACGCCAGCCGACAACAGACCGACGGCAAACAGAAATCCCAGAATGACCCAAACTCTGTGCATGACATAGGGTCTTGCATTCGGCGCGCCGCATGGCAAGTCTGCGCCGCATGAAGACGGTATTTCAATCTCCGGTCGACCCGGATTTCGTTCAGAACCCCTACCCGTTCTATGATCAGGCCCGCGCATACGGCGACCTTGTCTATTGGGACGACTACGGGAAGGTCGCAGCTGTATCGCAGCGCGCGGTTTCAGCCCTGCTAAAGGACCGCCGGTTTGGACGAGAAGTTCCGGAGGAAATGCGAACACCCGGTCCAGCCCATCTTGCGGCGTGGCTGGCTGTCGAGGCGCATTCGCTTTTGGAAGCCGAACCTCCCAGGCACACCCGCCTTCGCGCTTTGGTCATGCGGGCTTTCACATCACGTGCAATCGCGGCGCTTGAACCTTCGCTTCACGATCTAAGCCACTTCCTGATAGACGAATTTCCAGACGCGCCTTTTGATTTGCTGCCCGCGTTTTGTACACAGGTTCCGGTCATCACGATATGCCGTCTTCTGGGCGTGCCAGAGGAAATGGCCCCTAGCTTGCTGCGCTGGTCGCACGACATGGTAGCGATGTATCAGGCCAGTCGAACGGCTGAGACCGAGACCGCCGCGGCCGCTTCATCTCAGGAATTCACCGATTTTCTGACCGGATACATCGAGCGGCGCCGCAGAGACCCGCAGGACGATCTGATCACCCGATTGATTGTGGCCGAGGAAGATGGTGAGAAACTTTCGCGCGATGAATTGGTGGGCACCTGCATCCTGCTTTTGAATGCCGGTCATGAGGCGACTGTGCATTCATTGGGCAATGGCGTGAAGACCGTTCTGCAACTGGGTATCGGGCCTCAGGCCTTTGCGCCGGATACAATTGACGGCACGATAGAAGAAATTCTGCGTTATGACCCGCCGCTGCACATGTTCACCCGCTTTGCCTACGAGGACGTCGAAGTTTTCGGGCACAGGTTCAAACGCGGTGATGAGGTCGCGTTACTTCTAGGCGCAGCGAACCGAGACCCTTCGGTCTGGACCAACCCGAACAAGTTTGATCCCGCCCGCCCGATCACCACGAACACCAGTTTCGGCGCCGGGCTGCATTTTTGTGTCGGGGCACCACTGGCCCGGATGGAAATGCGCATCGCGCTGTCCGCGTTGTTTGAACGGTGTCCCAATCTGCGACTGAGTGCCGAGCCGGAATACTCGAACACCTATCATTTCCACGGGCTGACCAAGTTGATGGTTCAGGTCTGACCTCAGTTGTCGATCAGCGCGTTCAGCGGAAGCATAGTTGTCGACTTAATCTCTTCCATCGACAGCAAGGCGGTCACGTTGTGCACACGCACCTCAGAGATCAAAGCCTGATAGAACTCGTCATAGGCGCGCGCGTTCTTGACCCGCACCTTTAGGATATAGTCGATGTCCCCGGCCAATCGGTGCGCTTCTTGCACTTCGGGCCTGTCGCGAAGCGCCTTGAGGAACTTATGCTGCCATTCGGCCTCGTGCTCTGAGGTTCGGATGAGAACGAAAAACGTGGCCTCAAATCCCAAGGCTTCGGCGTCCAGCAATACGGTCTGCTGACCGATCACTCCGGCCCCTTTCAGCTTGCGGATCCGATTCCAGACCGGGGTCTTGGAACTGCCAACACGGGCGGCTATTTCGTCCAGTGATTGGCTGGCGTCCCGCTGCAGCTCAATCAGAATTTTCCGATCCGTATCGTCAATGCGCACCGACATTCCAATTTTCCTTTCGTTTCGAAACCAGCGTCCCGATCGGCAAGCCCTACGAAACGTTTGTTCTTATTTATCGCCCCATATGGCGCATCGGCGGGAATATTTCCTATATTGCAACTTAAGTCAAACCACACTCGGGACACGAAATGCAGCATACGCAATCATACGATGGCACAGGGCACGTCGACTTTGTCGGCGCGGGTCCCGGCGATCCTGAATTGCTGACGCTCAAGGCGCTGAAAGCCTTCGAGCGCGCGGACGTTGTGCTGCATGACCGCCTGATCAGCGCTGAAGTACTGGCACTGGCCGGCAAGTCCGCTGAAATGGTAGATGTCGGTAAGGTCGGGTTCGGGCCTTCGTGGAAGCAGGAAGACATTGATGCCCTGCTTGTCGAATACGCCCTGAAAGGGCAGCGCGTCGTACGCTTAAAATCCGGTGACCCGACTGTGTTCGGTCGTCTGGACGAAGAAATCGAAGCGGTTGAGACCGCAGGTATTTCGTGGCGGATCGTTCCTGGCATTACCGCAGCTTCGGCGGCCGTGGCCGGCATCGGTCAAAGCCTGACGAGGCGCGGCCGCAATTCGTCGGTGCGTTTCCTGACTGGCCACGACATGAAGGGTTTTGCCGATCACGATTGGAACGCGCTGGCCCGCGAAGGTTCGGTTGCGGCGATTTACATGGGCAAGAAATCCGCCCGCTTCATTCAGGGCCGCCTGATCATGCACGGCGCAGACCGTCAGACGCCAGTGACGCTGATCGAAAATGCAACGCGCCCCGATCAATGCATCCTGTCCACTACGTTGGATCAGTTGCCCACCGATTTGAACGCCGCCGAAATGGACGGCCCCACCCTGACCTTTTATGGCCTCGCCCCGCGCCAGGCGGCCGCGGCCCTGACCGAATTCAAGAAGGAGCACGCCTGATGGCCCGCGCTTTTACCCCCAAAGTGGTCACCGCCAACGATTTGTTGGAAGGTGACGTTATTTACCTGACCGAAGACGATCGCTGGTCGCGCGAGTTGTCCGAGGCCGAACTGATCACCGACGAAGCGCACGCTCAGGTGCGCCTGCTGGATGCCACACGTCAGGCCAGCAAGATCGTAGGTGCCTATCTGGCCGACGCCGTCGCCGGCGAAAACGGCCCCGAGCCCGCCCATTTCCGGGAAGACTTCCGCCGCACTGGTCCGTCCAACTATGCCCACGGCAAACAGGAAACTTCCCCGCAGCCCCGGGCCTGACCTCTGGCCCTTCTCTCTCCCCTTCTAAAGGCCCCAAGGTTCGGGGCTGCAACTAAGGACAGCTAGACATGTATCGCTACTCCGAGTTTGACAAAGATTTTCTGGCAGAGCGTAACGCGCAATTCCGTGCTCAGGTCGAGCGCCGCATTGACGGCTCGCTGACCGAGGATGAATTCAAACCCCTGCGTCTGATGAACGGCCTGTACCTGCAGCTGCACGCCTACATGCTGCGCGTGGCGATCCCATACGGCACGCTGAACAGCGGGCAGATGCGCCAACTGGCACTGCTGGCCGAGAAGTGGGACAAGGGCTACGGCCATTTCACCACCCGTCAGAACATCCAGTATAACTGGCCCAAGTTGAACGACGTTCCGGACATGCTGGACGCGCTGGCCGAGGTCGGCATGCACGCCATCCAGACCTCGGGCAACACCATCCGCAACGTGACCGCCGACCATTTCGCCGGTGCCGCGGCGGATGAAATTGCCGACCCGCGCCCCTATGCCGAACTGCTGCGCCAGTGGTCCACTGACCACCCGGAATTCCAGTTCATGCCGCGTAAGTTCAAGATCGCGATCACCGGCTCGGAAAACGACCGTGCCGTGATCAAGGCGCATGACATCGGCCTGCAACTGGTTGAACGCGACGGCGTCCTGGGTGCCCGCGTCATCGTTGGTGGTGGTCTTGGCCGTACCCCGATGATCGGCAAAGAGCTGTCCGAGTTCGTCGCCTTTGACGACCTGCTAGCATACCTCGAAGCCACCGTTTCCGTGTGGAACCAGATCGGTCGCCGCGACAACAAGTACAAGGCGCGCATCAAGATCACCGTGCACGAGCATGGCATCGACGCCATCCGTGCCAAGGTGAACGAGCGCTTCCTGAAGGTCCGCCCGCAGTTCAAAGGCGCCGACATGGCGCTGCTGAATGAGATTAAGGGCCACTTTGCGCCTCCGGCCTTCCGTGAAGGTTCGGTTGCGTCGTTCGAAAGCGCCTATACCAACGATCCGGCCTTCCGTTCGTGGGTCGACACCAACATCGCGCCGCACAAAAACGCGGACCACGCGATCGTCACGATCTCGATCAAGAAGCATGGTCAGACACCGGGTGATGCGACTGCCGAACAGATGCGCGTGATGGCCGACCTAGCCGAAGAGTTCGCCTATGACGAGCTGCGCATTAGCCATGAGCAGAACGTGATCCTGCCGCATGTCCACAAGTCGGACCTGCCGGCGATCCATGCGAAGCTGAAAGAATACGAACTGGCCACCGCCAATATCGGCCTGATCAGCGACATCATCGCCTGCCCCGGCATGGATTACTGTGCGCTGGCAACAGCCCGTTCGATCCCGGTTGCGCAAGAGATTGCGACCCGCTTCGACGAGCTGAAGCTCGAGCATGATATCGGCCACCTGAAGATCAAGATTTCGGGCTGCATTAACGCATGTGGTCACCACCACGTGGGTCACATCGGCATCCTGGGCCTGGATCGTGCAGGCGTCGAGAATTACCAGATCACGCTGGGTGGTGATGCGACCGAAACCGCGGCCGTTGGCGACCGCACCGGTCCGGGCTTTGCCTATGATGAGATCGTTCCGGCGGTCGAACGCATCGTCGATACCTATCTGGAACAGCGCGACAGCGCCGAGGAGACCTTTTTGCAGACCTATCGCCGCGTAGGCATGGCACCGTTCAAAGCGGCGCTTTACCCCGAGGCGCAGGCTAATGCCGCTTGACCTGATCCAGACGGAGCTGGGCCGGGATCGACGCGAACTGACCGAACAGGTCGACGCGCTGAATGCCCAGTTCCGCCACCACAGCGCCCATGACGTAATGCATGGCGCGCTGGAGGAGATCGAAGAGCTTGCTCTGGTCTCCAGTTTTGGTGCGGAATCGGTCGTGTTGCTGCATATGGCAGCGGTGGTCGACAAGATGACGCCAGTGCTGTTCGTGGACACTCAGATGCTGTTCACCGAAACGCTGGAATACCAGCAAGAGGTGAGCGAGCGTCTGGGCCTAAGAAACATTCACATCATCCGCGCCGAGGATGAGGATGTGGAACGCGATGACCCCTATGGTGCACTGCGCTTGGGCGACACGGATGCGTGCTGTAACCTGCGCAAGACCTTCCCGTTGCAAAAGGCACTGGCGGGATATGACGGCTGGATCACCGGTCGAAAACGGTTCCAGTCGGGCACACGTGCCGCGCTTGAGTTCTTCGAAGTCGAAGACGGCACCGGTCGGATCAAGGTCAACCCGCTGGCCCATTGGGCACCTGAAGACGTGCGCGCGTATATGGACGAAAACAACCTGCCCCGGCACCCGCTGGTGGCCAAAGGTTACCCCTCGATCGGCTGTGCCCCCTGCACCTCGCCGGTCAAAGAAGGCGAAGACCCCCGCGCCGGACGTTGGCGCGATCAGAACAAAGAAGAATGCGGTATTCATTTTGTCGACGGCAAGATGGTCCGCTCCGGAGAGAAAACATGAACGTAATCGTTACCGATGAGGGCTTTGCCCCCGACGACTGGACCGATGGCTTTGTCACGCTTGAGGACGCAGCGAATGACGTTGTTGCGCTGGATGTGGCATCGGACACGGACCCGGATGAACTGTTTGACCGGCTGGGCAGTGCCCAAATGGTGCGCGTGGACTTTCCGTCCTCAGCCGACGGGCGTGGTTTCACCATTGCGCGTGTGCTGCGCCTGAAAGGCTATACCGGTCGTTTGCGCGCCAGGGGCCATGTTCTGGCCGACCAATACGCCATGGCGCGTCGCAGCGGGTTCGACGAGGTCGAGATTGACAACACGCTGGCCGCCCGCCAGCCCGAGGATCAGTGGCTTGCCCGCTCAGACTGGCAGAACCATAACTATCAGGCCCGCCTGCGCGGCTGAATCCGCCAATCGCTAGCTTGTGAAAAGAAAGGGGCATTCAGCCCCTTTTCCTGACTTGGATCAAAGATTAAACGGAGATGTCGGTTTACCCCGCCGACAGTGATAACGATGACAGAGATGAAGCCCGTGACCGAAGCAACCGCCGTAAAGGCCCCCGTCTTGCCGGACGCCCAGACCGTAACAGACGTCAAACACTGGACCGACAGCCTGTTCTCTTTCAAGGTGTCGCGCCCTGCGTCCCTGCGGTTCCGTTCGGGTGAGTTCGTCATGATCGGCCTGCTGGGCGACAACGGCAAGCCGTTGCTGCGCGCCTATTCGATCGCGTCGCCGTCCTGGGACGAAGAGCTGGAGTTCTACTCGATCAAGGTGCAGGACGGCCCTCTGACATCCAAGCTGCAGCACATCAAGCCGGGCGACCAGATCATCCTGCGGCCCAAGCCAGTGGGCACGCTGGTCCACGACGCCCTGCTGCCCGGTAAGCGCCTGTGGTTCTTTGCCACCGGCACCGGTTTCGCTCCGTTCGCGTCGCTACTGCGCGAACCGCAGACCTATGAGGATTATGACGAGGTCATCATCACCCACACCTGCCGTGAAGTGGCCGAGTTGGAATATGGCCGCCAGTTGATCGACAGTATCCGTCAGGACGAGATGCTGGCCGAGTTGATGGGCGAAGGTTTTGCTGACAAGATCCGCTACTACCCGACCACAACGCGGGAAGAGAGCCCCAAAATGGGCCGCATCACCAACCTGTTGAAAGACGGCACCGTGTTTGCCGATCTGGGCATCGAAGGCGGCATCAAACCGGACACCGACCGGGCAATGGTCTGTGGTTCGTTGGCCTTCAACCTCGACATCAAAGAGATTCTGGAAGAGTTCGGTCTGCGCGAAGGCGCAAACTCCGAACCTAAGGAATTTGTCATCGAAAAAGCCTTTGTTGGTTAATCTAGCACACCGGTTCCGGGGCAATTTGCCCCGGAACACCTAAAGACCCCTGACAAAACCCGGATTTTTCACGTCACCCGTTGCTTATGCCGCTTGAAACGGCGTGCAGGCCGGTCTAAATTTCGGGCTCGAAATTCTGCAATCATCAAAGGAATGAACCCATAGCCCGCAGACCTCACAACGCGCCGCCGCAAAGAGATACTGGACCGCGCGTCAATGAAAGAATCCGTGCCCCCGAAATTCGCCTGATCGGCGCTGACGGTGATAACGTCGGGGTGGTTCATCCCGCCAAAGCCATGCAACTTGCGGCCGATGCAGGCCTAGACCTGGTCGAGATTTCGCCGAACGCGAACCCGCCGGTCTGCAAGATCATGGATTTCGGCAAGTTCAAGTACGAACAGCAGAAACGCGAAAGCGAAGCCCGTAAAAAACAAAAAGTCATCGAGGTGAAAGAGGTCAAGTTCCGGCCCAACACCGACACGCATGACTACGACGTCAAAATGAAGAACGTCGTGAAGTTTCTGGAAAAGGGTGACAAGGTCAAAGTTACCCTGCGCTTCCGTGGACGTGAAATGGCGCACCAGAACCTGGGTCGTGAGCTGTTGGAACGTGTAGCCGAAGACATCAAGGAAATCGGCAAGATCGAAAACATGCCGAAGATGGAAGGCCGTCAGATGATCATGATGATCGGCCCGCTTCCGCAGAAATAAGCCCTGCAAATACCTGATTTCGAACCCTGTCAGATACGCTCTGGCAGGGTTTTTTGTGCTCGCTTTGTGTAACTCAGCAAGTTTTCTCGACCGCTAAGCTCCACGACCCAAAGACAGAAACCGACACCATGTCGGAAACCGGCTCCCTGATTTCGACTTTGTCTTGGCGGAAAGGGATAAGACTCATCGCCCAAAGCGCCCGACACTTAACGGGAACGAGCTACGGAGACAGCGATGGGCGAGATGTCATTCTCAGGCGGCGTGTATCAATCGCTACCGTCCAATAGCTATTGCGATGAAACTGTTTTCATTCGAGAGCGCGCCCACATATTTCGTCGCAGTTGGCACCTGATCGGCCATTCGACCGATATCGCCAATTTCGGGGACTACGTCGTCGAAGAAATTGACGGGATATCAATCATCGTAATACGGGGTCAGGACGGTGAAATCCGGGCCTTCTATAATGTCTGCGTGCATCGTGGGCATGAATTACTGCAAGGCAGCGGCTGTACCAAAAAGATGACCTGCCCGTACCATGCCTGGACCTATGACACGACCGGTCAGTTGAGGGCAGCCCCAAACGCTGCATCGTTTCCGGGGTTTGAGAAAGAGAAATACAAACTGCGTTCGGTTCGGGTAGAACTGTTCTTTGGGCTCATTTTGGTGAACCTGGATGACAACGCCCAACCGCTGGCAAGCGTGGCAGAGGGCGCCCTGCCCGAAATCTCGGAATATGCGCCCAACCTGCCCCGCTACAGACGCGCGGACCGGACCGAGCGGCTGGCCCAGGCGAATTGGAAGGTGGTCGCCGAAAACTTCAATGAATGCTATCACTGCGCTGTCGTACACAAAACGTTGACCACAGGTGTCGTCGATCCGGATCAATACCGCACCCGAGGGTTCGAGTACGGAATTCGACACGCAAGCCCTGCCCGTCCGGATTCTCAGAAGTCGTACAGTTATGTTGCAGACCCCGAGGCGCGCACGGACAAATTTCTGACCTGGTGGTTTTTCCCATTGTTCGCCTTACAGGTGTATCCCGGCGGCATCGTGAACACTTACCGCTGGAAACCGTTAAGCGTGAACCGGACCAAAATCGAAGTCGACTGGTGGCTGCCTGAGTCTGAACCAAACGCCGTTGAGCGCGAAATCATTCACCAGCACCGAACCACTACGTTTGCCGAGGACGGCCCAATTGTAGACTCGGTCCAGCGCGGGCTTGAAACCGGTGCAATCGGGACTGGAGCGTTGGTTGTGGACGATGCGTGCTCGTCCCAGTCCGAACATCCGATCATGGCCTTCAATGCCCTGTATCAGAGGGCCATGGACATCCCAGCCCCCTGAATTGCGTCATCTGTCCGATTATGTCGGTACCGACGTTGAGATTGCTTTGCTCAGCTTGCTGACGAGCTCGTCGATCTGCCCGTCCTCGATGATGAATGGGGGCGCCAACAGGATGTGATCCCCAAGCCGTCCATCCCGCGTGCCGGACATGGGATAGCAGATCAGACCTTCGGCCAAGGCGGCCTTCTTGATCTTGCCCGCAACGCCGAGCGCTGGATCAAACGGCGTTTTTGACTCGCGATCAGACACCAATTCCAACCCGCGGAACAGGCCCCTGCCGCGAATATCTCCGACATTCGGGTGCTGGCCAAACTCGGCTTGCAGGGCTGCGTGCAGTTTCTCGCCCATCACTCCAGCGCGCGCGGGCAGGTCGCGCGCAGCCAACTCAGTAACAACGGCCAACGCCGCAGCAGTGGCGACCGGGTGCCCGATATAGGTGTGTCCGTGTTGAAAAAAGCCAGAGCCATCTCGGATTGCGTCGTAGATTTTCCCGGTGCACATCATCGCACCAATTGGTTGATACCCAGCGCCCAGCCCTTTGGCGATACACAGGATATCTGGCGCGACACCGTCATGGTCGCACGCAAACAGGTGTCCCGTCCGACCCATGCCACACATAACTTCATCAAGGATCAACAAGACCCCATACTGGTCGCAAATCTCACGAATCCGTTTGAAGTAACCATCAACCGCCGGCACAGCGCCAAGCGTTGCCCCAACAACCGGTTCGGCCATGAAGGCCATGACTGTTTCGGGGCCTAAACGAAGGATTTCCGCCTCAAGTTCATTGGCCACGCGCTGACCGTAATCAAAACTACTCTCGCCATCGGGCTTTTCGGCGTACTCGAAACACGGCGCGATATGCGTCATCTCGATCAGCATCGGAGCGAATTGGGCACGACGCCATTCGTTGCCCCCTGCGGACAAGGCTCCGAGAGTATTCCCGTGATAGCTCTGCCGCCGCGCAATCACCCGGCGCCGTTCTGGTTGCCCGATTTCCAAATAGTATTGCCGCGCTAGCTTCATGGCAGCCTCGGTCGCCTCGGACCCACCCGAAACGAAATAGACCCGGTCAAGGTCTCCCGGTGCATGTTCAATCAACAGATCGGCCAACGCTTCGGCCGGCTCAGATGTCATAAAGCCGGTGTGCGCAAAGGCGATCTTCTCAACCTGATCCTGCACGGCCTTTATCACGGCCGGATTCGAGTGCCCCAGACATGACACTGCGGCATCACCGCAGTCCAGATAACGCTGTCCTTGTGCATCAATCAGATAACATCCGTCTCCGCCAACCGCGACCGGCAAGTCCGATTTGGTGTGGCGTGGAAAAACGTGACTCATGCGATTACTCCCTTCAAAGCTGCGACAAGCGCCGCAACCGACACGGCGTTGGTGGCCCAATTGTTCCCATTGCTGTCGGTCATACTGTTTTCAAACCCGACCCGCAGGTCTCCGCCGCGCGTGGCGGCCAGTTGCAGACAGGCGTGTTCCTGCTTTCCGAACGCGCAAATCATCCAGCGCGACGTGTCCTGCGGAAACTGATCAAGATCTTCCGGCCTCGATTCCTGCCCGGACGTATACCGCCCCAGAACCAACAATCGATCCGTTTGCCCGCTCTGGACAATCCCGCTGGATTGCCATTGAGACAAAAGTCCGGCGTCCTCGGCGTCATAGAGAATGTGCTGAACGCGGGTTCCCTGTTCGGCGCACAAGCCGTAGACCTTGGCGGCAAATTCCGGTGCCCGCGCAACCTCTCGCACCGAGATCGAGGCCCACTGCGGTTGCACCTGCTGCAAGCAAGCCAATTGCGCCGAAACGTCAAAGATACTGGCGGCTTCGGTCGTGATCTGAATGTCCATATCGGGCACAACGCGGCGCAGCTCCGCCATCGTCTCAAGATAACGCCCTGAATCCAGCGAGTGCTGACCTTGCTGGTCTCGAACATGCAAATGGATGCCATGGGCGCCAGCGTCAAAGCAGCTTTGAGCCGTGTCCACGATTTCCTGAAGCGAAACCGGCAGTTTTGCGTGGTCCACGTGCCCTCGACGCGCACCATTCGGCGCTACCAGGATATAGGGTTTGGGCGTCGTTTGAGTTTGTGACGGGATTTCATACATCAGAGCAACCTTTGCAACCTGTACCCCAGTTATCGACCTTTCGTACGTTTTCAATTTGCATTCTATATAACATATGTTTTTCTTCTATCGATGACAGATACGTTGACCCAACTGGCCGATCACCTGCGGCAGACTATAGACGAATTACCACCGGCCTTGCAGGCCGCCGCGAAGTACATTCTCGACCACCCCGGAGATTTTGGGCTGGACCCAATCCGCGGGACAGCAGACAAAATCGGTGTCAGCTCGAATGTGTTGGTACGGCTGGCACACCATATGGGGTTTGATGGTTTCGATGCTTTTCGCGCTCCGTTTCGCGATGCTCTGGTTACCGACAAAGAGGAACACCTGGGGCAAAGTTGGCTGGCCGATATGCGAGGCGGAGACGCATTGGACCATGCACAGGCGAAATACGCCCAGAACGAACAGAACGTCGTCATGCGGTCGTTACGGCTGATGAAACCAGAAAGGGTCAGGCAAGCCTTAAATATCATTACATCTTCAAACAGGTGTTTTGTCACCGCGACGCGCGCAAGCTTTGCCTTGTCCTATTACTTTTCCTATGCCGGGCGAATGGCGCATCCGGGAATTCAGCTTGTGCCGCGCCACATGGGTGCCGCAACAGATGACTTGTTGGACGCCGATCAAGACGATTGCTTGATTGCGATTACTGTCCGCCCTTATTCGGCCGACACGATTCAATCCATGCGCATGGCACGGCGAAGGAACTTACCGATCATCCTTGTCTCGGACAGTGAGGTGATCGCGCCTGGGATCGAGCCAGATGTGGTGTTCCCCGTCAGCACCCGGTCTCTGCACCACTTTTCAAGCTATTCCGGCGCGATGGCGGTACTGGAATGCCTGTTGGGCCACTTGTTCAATGCTGGCGGAGACGCTGCGCGCGACCGTGTGGACAATTACCAAAAAGCCCGAGAAGACACTGGCGCTTACTGGCAGCCATCAAAGCCGCCCAGAATAAGGCGCAAATAAAAAAAGCCCCGGCGGTTGTTCCGGGGCTTTTGTGTTGGTGGCTTACATGCAGGCCTGAATGGCCCGCTTGGTCATGACGCTGACCAAGTGCGCGCGGTATTCTTTACTACCGTGCAGATCACCAATCATGTTCGCTGGGTTGATGTGCAAACCCGTCAACGAGTCAGGCCGAAACTCTTTGTTCAGCGCTTCTTCAGCCTCGGTCCAGCGGAACACGCCGTCTTCGCTGGCTCCGGTCACGGCGACACGGACGCCGTCGGCAAACCGCGCCAGATAGACGCCGACCAGCGCAAAACGCGAGGCCGGTTGCAGGAATTTCTGATAGCTGGCCGCCTGTGGCACCGGGAACCGGACTGAGGTGATGATCTCGCCTTCATCTAATGCGGTCGAGAACATCCCCTCAAAGAAGTCATCCGCTGCGATCTGGCGGGTGTTGGTGATAATCGCCGCGCCCGATCCCAAAGCGCCCGCCGGATAGCAGGCTGCCGGGTCGTTGTTGGCGATCGACCCACCAATGGTTCCGCGATTGCGCACTGCAGGGTCTCCGATCTGACCAGCCAGTGCCGCTAAAGCCGGATAGCTGCTGGCTGCCTCTGCCGCCACGGTCGCATGGCTCGTTGCGCCGCCGATTGACACAGATCCATCATCCTCGATGCAAACGCCCCGCATCTCGGGAATCCCACCAAGCGACACCAGCGTCGACGGCGCCGCCAGCCGTTGCTTCAGGGTCGGGATGAGTGTCTGACCTCCCCCCAGCGCCTGCGCATCCTCGCCTCCCAACGCCGAAACGGCGTCAGCAATGGTCGAGGGTTTCTCATACTCGAAATTGTACATTTCGTCTTCCTTTCCGAAAGGCGCGGATCCGCCCTTCATCTGGCTATAAATATCCCGGGGGTCCGGGGGCTGGCCCCCGGTCCGCCCTCTCAATTTAGCTGTTCATCGCCGCCCAGACGCGCGACGGGCTCATGGGCATGTCGATATGATCAACCGCCTTGCCACCCGAATTCAGCGCATCCAAAACCGCGTTTACCACCGCCGGAGGCGAACCGATCGCCCCAGCCTCGCCACAGCCCTTCACACCCAACGGATTGTGGGTACAGGGAGTCTGACTGGAATGATCGACACCATAGAACGGCACATCATCAGCACGCGGCATCGCGTAATCCATGAAAGACGCACTCAGCAGCTGACCATTCTCGTCATAGGCGCAGTTCTCCAGCAGCGCCTGGCCGATGCCCTGCCCGATACCGCCATGGACCTGACCGTCAACGATCATCGGATTGACGATGTTGCCAAAGTCATCGGCGGCAGTGAAGGCCTCGATGGTGACCTGCCCAGTCTCGGGATCGACCTCGACCTCACAGGCGTAGGCACCTGCCGGGAAGGTGAAGTTCGCCGGGTCGTAAAACGCGGTTTCCTCCAACCCTGGTTCGACTTCCAGCGGATAGTTGTGCGGCACATAGGCGGTCAGGGTCACGTCGCCCCAGGCCACCGATTTGTCCGTGCCCGCTACGCTGAACTGACCATCCTTGAGCTCAATATCCGCCTCGGCGGCCTCCAGCAGGTGGGCCGCGATCCGCTTGGCCTTCTCGATCACCTTCTCGGTCGCCTTGACCATGGCCGAGCCACAAACGGCCAGCGAGCGCGAGCCGTATGTGCCCATGCCAAACGGGATCTTCGAGGTGTCGCCATGCACAATTTCGACCATCGACTCGTCGATACCGATCATGTCCGCCACAACCTGCGGGAAGGCGGTTTCATGCCCCTGACCGTGGCTGTGCGCACCGACCATGACGCTGATCGACCCGGTGGCGTTCACCCGAACGGTCGCCGCATCGTAAAGGCCCGCGCGGGCCCCCAGCATGCCGACGATGTTCGAAGGTGCGATGCCGCAGGCCTCGATATAGCAGTTGACGCCCAGACCGCGCAGCTTGCCGTTGGCTTCGCTTTGCGCACGGCGTGCGGCAAAACCTGCCAAATCAGCCGCAGTCTCAAGCTTGTCCATCGTCCCGTTATAGTCGCCCGTGTCATAGGTCAGCGCCACCGGCGTGTCGTAGGGGAACTGAGTGACAAAGTTCTGACGACGCAGGGCAATCGGATCAACGCCCAGTTCGCGTGCGGCCTTGTCCACGACCCGCTCCAGCTGGAACGTCGCCTCGGGGCGGCCCGCGCCGCGATAAGCATCGACAGGCACCGTGTTGGTGAACATCGCTTTCACGTTCACCTGAATGACCGGCGTCTTGTAGTTGCCTGCCATCAGGGTGCCGTGCAACCAGGTCGGAACCGAGCTGGAGAAGGTCGACAGATACGCGCCCAGATTTGCATAGGTGTTGGTTCGCAGGCCGATGAAGTTGTTGTCCGCATCCAGCGCCAGCTCGATCTTACTGACATGGTCGCGTCCGTGGGCATCGGACATGAACGCCTCGGACCGGCTGGACGTCCACTTCACGGGGCGATTGCAGGCCTTGGCGGCAAAGGTGCAGAACGCCTCTTCGGCATAGTGGAAGATTTTGGTGCCAAAGCCGCCGCCCACATCCGGGGCCACCACGCGCACCTTGTGCTCGGGCAGACCCAGAACAAAGGCGCACATCAGCAAGCGGATCACGTGCGGATTCTGTGAAGTGGTAAACAGCGTGTACTCATCCGTGCCACGCTTGTACTCGCCCACCGCCACACGCGGTTCCATCGGGTTTGCGACCAGGCGGTTGTTCACAAGATCCAGAGTCGTTACGTGGGCTGCGTTGGCAAAGACCTCATCGACCTTGACGTCGTCAGTCTCACCCAGCTGCCAGTCATAGCAAATGTTGTTCTTCAGATCGTCATGAACTAGCGTCGCACCCTCTTGCGCGGCGGCCTTCATGTCGATCACGGCGGGCAGTTCCTCGATATCCACGTCAATGGCCTCGGCCGCGTCGCGGGCCTGCTCAAGGCTGTCGGCCACAACGGCTGCGATCGGGTCGCCAACATGGCGCACCTTGCCTTGTGCCAGAATGGGGTGCGGCGGCTCCTGCATCGGCGCGCCGTGTTTGTCGGTCACTTCCCAGCCGCAGGGCATCCCGCCCACGCCTTCGAAATCCTTGCCGGTGAAGACCTTGACCACGCCCGGCATATCCTCGGCTGCCGACGTGTCCACGGATTTGATCCGGCCATGCGCGATGTCGGACCGCAGGAAATGCACATAAGCCTGGCCATGTACGTTGATGTCGTCGGTGTAATTGCCCGCTCCGGTCAGAAAGCGCACGTCCTCGCGCCGCTTGGAACTGGCTCCGATGCCACTGTCTTTGGGCATTGCTTGTTCTCCTCCCATAAACGGATGCGTGTGCATCCTTTGTCATCCCACGGGCGTCTCCCCTGACGCCCGCAGCGGCATCATTCGGCAGCGATGCTGCCCACGTCCTGACCAGATGCGGCCATGATCGCCTTGACGATGTTGTGGTAGCCGGTGCAGCGGCACAGGTTGCCCTCGAGATACTTTCGGACCTCGGCCTCGGTCGGGCGCGGGTTCTCCTTCAGCAGTGCTGCCGCACTCATCACCATGCCGGGCGTGCAGAAACCGCATTGCAATCCGTGATGATCCTGAAATGCCTGTTGGATCACATTCAGAGAGCCATCCGCATTGGCCTGCCCTTCGATGGTGCCAACGTCGGCCCCATCCGCTTCAAGCGCCAGCATGTTGCAGGATTTGACCGCCTCGCCGTTCACGTGAACCACACACGCACCGCATTGCGCGGTATCGCAGCCAACATGAGTTCCAGTTAAATTGAGATGGTCGCGCAAAAAACCGGACAATAGCGTCCGGCCTTCCACTTCACCGCTCACGGTTTTACCGTTCACGGTCATAGAGACCTTGGTCATAAGATCCTCCCCTATTTTGGCTATTATCGCTAAAGCCGAGTTAAACACGGGAAAATTTGTTTGAGAACAAAAATATCTAGCGCCAATATCCGACGTTCGTAGGGGTCGCCATTACGATCCAAGGCGCCTAAGCACAAAAACAAATGACCTCAGAGTCAGCCTTTTCGCCCGGATCTTGGTTGTGGCCGCGTCGGGATTTCCTTGAGCAAACCGCCAACCCCCATTTCGGCGATGTCGGCACCGGTCGTCTCGATCCCGCAGGTGACACGCGACAGGACCCAATCCGCCCCGTTCAATGCCGGCGAGCGGGCGCACCCCGGTAAACCGATCACCGGCCGAGCACCATGCGAGCCCAGAAACAGCAGATTACCGGGATCGACCGGCATACCGAACCTGTCCACTTGCCCCCCAGCTGCCCGCACGGCCTCAGGCGCGACATCGAACACATCAGACGTCGCAGAACCGGTCAGGATCATCACGATGTCCCCGTCCGTATCCGAAACCGCATTCGACAGAGGCTCTGGTTTGTGTGGAACGATGCGCACATCGCACAGGTCCATTCCCAATGCCTCGACCCGACCGCGTATTGCGGCGATGCCTTTTTCGTTGGGCGGGCCACCCGGTATATCCGTGACGATCAGCCCCGCGGTTTTGTGGACCGGACGCACCAGAGTTACAGACGATCGGGCAAGGTTGGTTGCGGTCAGGACATCATCCCTTGGAACCGCGTAGGAAATCACCTTGATCGTGGCGACCATCCCGCCCGCGCCCATTTGCTGATATTGCGGCACTGTTGCGACTGTGATCATGGGATTGACGCGGTTGAATTCTCGTAACGCATCCACATTCAGCACGACCACGCCCGGCCCATCCGCCAACAGATTTACGCGGCCTGTAAACGGTTGCGTCACCCGTAAACCAGCAGCTTGAGGGTCAGGTGCCAGCGCGGCCGCCAGCATTTCGGCCGCCTCGTCTTCGTGGCAATCCCCGGGCTCCAACTGGGCAACCGTAACAGTGTCGTACCCTGCGACAACAAGCTGATCGCGATGCTCGACCGTCAGAACGAGGCCCTTGCGCAACTTGACATCCTGAACCTTGACGGAATGAGCCAGGATTGCGCCGGTGACATCGGCGACGGGAACGGGGCCGAACTTCATACCTTACCCCGCAACACGGCTGTCATTTGGGCAAGAATGGAGACCGCGATCTCAGATGGGTCGGCCGCACCGATATCCAAACCTATTGGTCCATGAATCTGCGATATCTGCTCATCCGAAAAGCCGGCATCTTTCATACGTGCCACGCGCTTGGCATGCGTTCGCGTGGACCCCAACGCACCGATGTAAAACACCCCGGCCTTAAGCGCAGATTCCAGGGCCGGATCATCCAGTTTGGGATCGTGTGTCAGCAGAACGACGGCAGTTCGTGAGTCCAAGCCCAACTTGGAGACGGCTTCGTCCGGCCAGTCTGTCAGGATGGTTTCACCCGGGAAACGGGCGTTCGAGGCAAAAGCATCGCGCGGGTCGATGATGGAAGGATCATATCCGGCGATCCGCGCCATCGGCACCAGCGCCTGAGCGATATGCACCGCACCAACAATAATCAGTCGTAGCGGGGGGTTATGGACCGCAACAAAAGTCTGACCGTCCTCTTCGAACCCGGACCGGTCCATACGCATTCGATCACGATACGCATTGCGGCGCAAAGCCCGCTGACCGGTCTCAATGTTCACTTCATAAGCGACGAGTTCCCGTCGGGCGCGAGCTTCGACCAGATCTCGCAGCATGGGTTCCGGCAGCACCGATCCAACGGGTTCGACAAGCACACGGATCGTACCGCCACAGGCCAGACCCACGGCGAACGCATCCTCGTCGCTGACACCGAACTCCAGCAGGCGTGCCTCGCCCTCGTCCATAGCCTCAAGCGCTTCGACAATGACCGCACCTTCGACACAGCCGCCGGACACCGACCCTTCGATCCGCCCGTCCCCGGCAATTACCAACTGCGCGCCAACACGGCGCGGCGCGCTGCCCCATGTCTCGACGACGGTGGCAAGAGCCGTCGGTTTGCCCTCACTGTACCAATTCAGGGCCGTCTCTGGGCTGTTGTCGAATCTGTCCATTGCACCCTCCCGGCGTGTTCTGATCCAACATAGGCAGGTTTGGCGCAATGAAAAGTAAGCCTAAAGGCGAATAAGGGGCTGATCGCGCCACGCCCCAGCTTTTTGATCCGGTATCGGCGTATACAAGCCCAGAAATGCCGCCGCAGCGCAAATCATTGATTGCACATGTTCCAGATTCTAGCCTACACGCGTGACTGCTGCATTCCAGTATGCGCATATAAATTTTTCACAACGGAGACAAAGAGTTGAAACGCATTATTACACTCGGAATGGCAATTGGCCTGCTTACTTCCACTGTTGCATCCGCCGACACGTTCCTGCGCTATGGCGAAGTTGAAGGCTGGAAAGTCTTCGTCGATCAGGACAAAAAAACCTGCCTGATCGAAGCCGTTGATGACGCGGAGAATGTTGTTCAGATGGGTCTGACCGAGGATCGCGGCGTTGGGTATGTCGGCGTTTTCACGAAAGAGAAAACTGACATCAAACGCGGTGAGAAAGAAGCCGTAGCGATCCTTCTGGGCGACAACATCTATGTCGGCGAAGCGACCGGCATGAAGGGTAATATCACCAAGGGCTACTCCGGAGGCTATGTACTGTCCGATGACCCTCAGTTCGCGGATGACATTGCCAAGCAAAAGGTCATGGTCGTGTTCCCTGAGAAAGAGTTCGCCTTCACCGTCGACCTGACCGGCACCTACAAGGCCATGGAATTGGCGCGTAAGTGCAACGAAGAACAACTGAGCTGACGCTCACTGGGAAAGCGCGATCATCAGCCGCGCTTTCTCACCCACGTCGTCTGGTTTCGAGATGACGTTGGCCAGATCTTCCAGCGACGCAATCGAGTGCCCTGCGCGGAAACTGTCCACATGGGGCAGCATGGTCGCGACGCCCCGAGCCTTTGGCGCAAATCCATCCCAGCGCAGCAACGGGTTCAGCCAGATCAGGCGACGCGCCGACAGGTGCAGTCGCTCCATCTCTTTCCCCAGTGCCTCGGGATCTCCGCGATCCAGTCCGTCCGAGATCAACAACGCCACCGCGCCCTGCCCCATGACACGACGCGACCAGTCGCGGTTGAACGCGTGCAGGCATTCGCCGATCCGCGTCCCGCCCTCCCAATCCTGTGCCTCGGCACCGGCTGCGGCCAAGGCAGCGTCGACATCGCGTTGCTGCAGGTGACGGGTGATATTGGTCAGGCGCGTGCCAAAGGTAAATGCGTGGACCTTGGCCCAACCGGCCCCTTTCGCATTCGAAACCGTGTGGAGAAAGTGCAGCACAATCCGGCTGTACTGGCTCATCGACCCCGAGATATCGCAGAGCACAACAAGATTGGGCCATCGGGGTCTGGGTTTGAGTCTGGCGATGTCACGCAATTCCCCCCCCTGACGCATCGCGGCGCGCAGGGTTCGCGCCCGGTCAATGCGGTGCCCCAGATGGCTTGCCTGACCGCGCCGGGATTCAATGGGTTGGACCGGCAGAGTAAGCCGCGACAACATCCGCTTGGCCTGCGCGATTTCAGCGGTGCTCATTTGTTCAAAGTCCAAACTGCGCAGACGTTCTTCGGAAGACACGGTCTGCGAGGTGTCAATCTCCAGTTCGGTCTCTTCCTCCTGCTCGGCCACTTCAGGCAGATCGCTTTCAACACCGTCCAGCAACGCCTCGGCTGCGCGTTTTTCAGCCGCATCCGCCTTGCGTTCTTCCTGCACGCCACGAATAGCAGGCAGCATCATGGACATCATATGCTCCAGATATCGGGGGTCACGCCAGTACAGGCGAAAGACCTGCGCGAACACAGTGCGATGCTCCGGTCGGTTCACGAAACACGCGTGCAGGGTCCAGTAGAAATCGCGTTTCTCAGTAAACCCCGCAGCCTGTACGGCGCGTATAGCATCGACAACTCGCCCCGTCCCGATGGGCAAACCGGCCTTCCGCAGTGCCCGTGCAAAATGGGTGATGTTCTGCGCCAGCTTGGGATTGTCAGGGATCTCGATCGGGAGTTGTTCAGCCACGTTTTGCTCCCTTCTTCAAAGCCTGGACAATGACGCCCGCCGCTTCTTTTGGGCTCAGCGAGCCGACCGGTATTTCAATCTGACCCTCAAGACGAAGCAAAGAGAGATCACGTCGGTACTTTTTCAAGATATCAGGATCCATTAGCTTACTCTGACCGCGCCGTTCGGGATCACAGAGACGCCGCAGATTTTCTTGCTCGCTTATCTGAAGCGTAAACGGCTGGATACGCCCGCCTCGGCGACGGGCGAAATCCAAAGTTGGAGCAATCAGCGCACGATCCGCCGGGCTCTCTTCAAGGGCATCGGTGAAGATCAGCGGCACGCTCGCAGCCAGCGTCATTGCTGCGTCATAGATCGAACTTCTCACGATGCGACGAAGCGCAGCATGTCTTGGATCCGATCGATCAAACAACGCGCTAGCTGGATTCAGCATCAGATGATTGTCGATCAAGCGCCCCCCAAGCATATCGGCCAGCGCCAAACCGATTGTCCGTTTTCCCGAACCCGGCCAACCAACGATGTGAATCGTTAGGGGCTCCTCAGGCATCAGGCTGGTTCCAGGGAAGCTTTGGCCTGATCCAATATGCGTTTCGCCTCGGACCCCTGCAGTTTTTGGATGTCGTCCTGATATTTCAGTATCGCACCCAGAGTGTCCCCGATCACCTCGGGACTGAGGTTGATCACATCCAGCGCAAGCAAGCATTTGGCCCAGTCTATGGTTTCGGCCACGCCGGGCTTTTTGAACAGATCCTCGGTTCGCAATTGCTGAACAAAGGCAACGACCTCGCGGCTAAGCGCTTCGGCGGCGTCGGGCGCGCAGGCGTGCAGGATTTCGATCTCGCGGTCGAAATCGGGATAGTCGACCCAATGGTACAGGCAACGCCGTTTCAACGCATCGTGCACCTCACGTGTACGGTTCGAGGTGACGATCACGATGGGTGGTTCCGGTGCTTTGACTGTCCCCAACTCGGGGATCGTCACCTGAAAATCGCTGAGCGCCTCAAGCAGGAACGCTTCAAACGGTTCATCTGTGCGATCAAGTTCGTCGATCAGCAGAACCGGCGCGCCGTTTTCGTCCGGGCGCATTGCCTGCAGCAAAGGGCGTTCGATCAGATATTCGTCAGAAAACAGTTCAGATTGCAGCGAACCACGATCCGCCCCACCCGAGGCCTCGGCAGTCCGGATCGCAACCATCTGGGCCGGAAAGTTCCATTCGTAAACTGCCGACGAAGCGTCGAGACCCTCGTAACACTGCAACCGGATCAAGCGCCGGTTCAGGCCGGCAGCGAGAGCCTTGGCGATCTCGGTCTTGCCCACTCCTGCCTCGCCTTCCAGAAACAAAGGCCGGCCCAGTTTCAGCGACAGAAACACCACAGTGGCCAGCGCCCGCCCGCAAACATAGCCCTGCCCGCCAAGCATGGATTGGACCGCGTCGATGGAATCTGGCTGTGTCATGTTCTGATCTCTCCCTTGCCACAACAGGTCACGACGACCCGCGCGCGTCAAGACCGTGGTCTTTCCGGGACTTACGACGATCGGACAAGTTGACAAGGGCTGCGACCGGATTGAAGGCCTTTCACCGCCGAGCCCACTGTGCTAGCGGAAGGCCATGACCGATACCCTCACGATCCGCCGCCCCGACGACTGGCATCTGCACCTGCGTGATGGCGCCATGCTGCAGGCCGTCCTACCCGAAACCGCGCGCCACTTTGGCCGCGCGATCATCATGCCGAACCTCGTTCCGCCTGTCGTGCGCGGAGATCAGGCCGCTGCCTATCGCGACCGCATCATGGCCGCCCTGCCTGACGACATGACCTTCGAGCCGCTGATGACGCTGTATCTGACCGAAGATACCGACGCCGAAGATGTCGCGGCAGCGCACGCCAGCGGTCTGGTCAAAGCGGTGAAACTCTATCCCGCCGGAGCAACGACAAACTCCGCCTCTGGCGTTCGTGATTTCGATAAGGTTCGCCCGGTGCTGGAAAAGATGGCCGAGATCGGCCTGCCAATGTGTGTGCATGGTGAAGTGACCGACGCCGAGATCGACATCTTCGACCGCGAAGCCGTGTTCATCGACCGGGTTCTGGACCCGATCCGCAAGGCGACACCGGGCCTGCGCGTGGTGATGGAGCACATCACGACCGCAAACGGCGTCGACTACGTCAAATCCAACGAAACCGATCTGGGTGCAACGATCACCGCGCATCACCTGATCATCAACCGGAACCACATCCTCGTGGGTGGTATCAAGCCGCACTACTACTGCCTGCCGGTTGCCAAGCGCGAAGAGCACCGTTTGGCCCTGCTGGCCGCGGCAACCTCAGGCGATGCGCGCTTTTTCCTGGGCACAGACAGTGCCCCGCATACCGACGCGAACAAGGAAATGGCCTGTGGGTGCGCCGGGTGTTTCACCGCGACCAACACGATGTCACTGGTGGCCGAGATGTTCGACCGCGCAGGCGCTTTGGAAAAGCTGGAAGGGTTTGTTTCGCTGAATGGGCCAGCATTCTATCGTCTGCCGGTGAATGAAGGCACCATCACCCTGACCAAAGGCGATCCGGTTGTATATCCGGATAAGATCGAATCTGGCGACGGGCCAGTGACCGTTTTCGATCCGGGTTTCCCGCTACACTGGCGCGTGGTCTAACCCGCCAGTAACGCAGCCAAATCGCGGGCGCGGCCACCGGTGCGAAGCATCGACCAGATCGCGTCCGCATCTTCCGCTCCGATCAGCTTGTTGGCTTTACCACGCACCCGGTCTTCGCGGTCGGAAAGTGTCATTGGGGCCAGAAGGTCGTGCATTGCCTCACGCCTTGCGCCGTCTCGGCGCAGAAGTGTCAAGTGCGCCTGCGTTTCGGATAATGTGTCATCCGCTTCGACTGTGACACGATCCCGCAAAGAAATCAGACGCGGATCGGCACAGGTCTTTTCCGAGTAGCTATCGGGCAACGCCGTGTCATACCCCAACGCCTGCATCGCAATGACCGTCCGGTAGGAAAACTTGGCACCCAATCCGGTTGTTGGCGACATCTGGTTGCAGACGGTCATCCACCTTGGGTGGGTCTTGATCTTGATCTCGGCCACTTCTGGTTCCGCGATATCCAGATCCCGCGCGGCCTCAAGCGCCGCGTGCAATCCATGGCAACAGGCATGGAACTTGTGACTGACGCTCTCGAACAACCATTCTTCGCCCAAGCCTTCCAGCGAAGCGGCAATGTCGGACTGCCCCTTGTGAGTCGCGCCGAACCCATAAGGCCCTTCAAGCGCCTCGGGATTCGGATCAAACCCGGCCGCTATCAACAAAGCGGCTTCAACACCCGCCGACGAGGCCAAGCCCGCGTTGTAAGGTTTGCCCATCGTGCCGAACTGCGCCTTGAGCCCGGCGGAACGGGTCGCCGTGAGCCCCAGAACCTTATGCATCCTACTGGCATCAAATCCCAGAATTCTCCCGGCCGCGACTGCAGCACCGAATGCTCCCGCGGTGGCCGTCTGATGAAATCCCGCCTGGTAGTGATCGCGCCCCAGCCAGAGCCCGATGCGGATGGACGTTTCCATACCGACCAGCGCCGCCTCAAGAAAATCGACCAGAATACGATCGTCCCATTCACTGGCGGCAAGTGCTGCCGGAAGAACGGCAACCGACGGGTGGCCGATATGCGCGAAATGCGTGTCGTCATAATCCAGCGCATGCGACACGGTTCCGTTCACCAGCGCCGCGCCGCGCAAAGGCGCTGCACCGCCTCCAAACAGTTGGGCCTGTTCGGTGCCGCCCTCGCCCAGCACCAGTTCACGCAGGGTGCGGGAAACCGGCTCGTCAACGCCAGCCCGGCCAACGGCAATCCAGTCAAGAACAGAAAGCGACGTGACGACCCGCGTCTGCAGATTCGTCGTTACCGGGGCGGCCGCAAAGGCCGCAAGCGATGCAGTGAAATCAGTCATAGGCGCAGTCTAACGCCCGACAATACGGGGTAAAGACTTAGCTGTACAAATCCGCAGCACGGTTTTCGAACGCCTGAACGATCCGGTGCATGGCTTCGTTGAACACCACACCGATGATGCCCTGGAGGATGGCGTTCTTGAATTCGAAATCCACGTGGAAGGAAATGTTGCAGCCACCGTCTGGCGCATCTTCGAACTGCCAGTCGGATTTCATGTATTTGAATGGTCCGTCCAGATATTCAGTGTCGATCCTTTTCTGATCGGCAAACAAAGTCACCCGGCTGCCGAAGCGTTCGCGGAACACCTTGAACGAGATCACCAGATCGGCCTCAAGCACCTGCGCCTCGCCAGCCGCATAGGTGCGACGAATACGGGCTGCTGCGCACCAAGGCAGAAACTCGGGATATTTGGCCACATCGGCGACCAGCTCATACATCTGCTGCGCAGTGTAAGGAAGGTGACGTGTTTCCGAATGTGTAGGCATAGCTTCCGGGCATTTTATGGTGACAATGGCGCGTCATGTCGTATGTTGCGCGCCAAAGATCAAGGGGGCAGCGATGAGCGACCGCGCATATGTGATAGATGAGATGATCTCGGCCAAGGCCATCGCCGCACGGATCGAAGAGTTATGTCGCGAAATTACCGCAGAGTTCGGAGATACGGACAAGCTGGTCGTCGTTGGTCTGCTGCGCGGCAGCTTCGTCTTCATCGCCGACCTGGTGCGCGAGCTGGACCTGCCGATCGAAGTGGATTTTCTTGAGGCGTCTTCCTATGGCGATTCGATGGAAAGCAGCCGGGAAGTCCGCATTCTTAAAGATTTGCGCGGCGCAATTGAAGGACGTGATGTTCTGGTGGTCGAGGATATCGTCGACACGGGCCACACGCTTAACCACGTCACCAAGTTGCTGAGTAGCCGTAAGCCAAGCCGCCTGAAATCCATTGCCCTGCTGGACAAGCCCAGCCGGCGCGAGGTCGATTTCCGGTCGGATTGGATCGGCTTTGAAATTCCGGACGAATTTGTCGTGGGTTACGGGATCGACTATGCTCAGCGCAACCGGAACCTACCGTTTATCGGCAAGGTTCGATTTGTCGAAGACTGATCGAGGACCACATGAACCCTCGCCACCTGCTGCGCATGTCCCAATGGGCCCGAAATCCGCCATCAGAAAAGCGGGTTAAGCTGGTGTTCGGCATCATTATCCTGTGCCTTGTCATTGGCGGGATCGAATACATGGGTTGGTGGCCGGAATGGGCCAAAGGGGAATGGACCCGGTTCAGGCCTTAGTGTCGTTCAGAACCCGCGCAATGGCAGACAGGAAAATCCCGGTTCCGACGGGTATCAGTGCGTCCGGGAAGTCATAGTCGGGGTTGTGTAACTGCGGATGGTCTACTCCGGCTCCCAGCCAGAACATGGCCGTATTCGCGCCCTTGCCGAATTGCCCGAAATCCTCTGAGAACTTTTGCGGCGAGTGCGTTAACTTGCAGGGAACACCATGTTCGGCACAGGCCATTTCGAGTGTGGCAACCGCCTCACTATGATTGACGCAGGCTTCGAAGACATCGTCATAAGTGATCTCGACACCCAGACCGTTGGCAGATGCGGTTTGCCTCCCCAATGTTTCGGCTTCGGCCATCAGGCTTGTCATCCGCGCATCAGAAACAGTGCGCAAAGTCACCCAAAGCTCGGCCCGCCCCGGTGCGACACCAAACGTCGGCTCGCCTAAACTGGCATGCGTGACGGTTGTCAGCGCAAATTCAGAATCCAGCGCGCCACCTGTACCCAGCCTAGCCAGCTTAGGCATCAGTTCCGACAACGCCCCGACCGGGGACACACCGTCTTGTGGTGCTGCCGCGTGAGATGTCTTACCAGTCAGAACAACCTTCATCCCGCGAGAGGCACAATTTGCAGGGCCTTGGCACAGCTCAACTTCCCCCAGCGCCAATCCCGGCAGATTGTGCAACGAAAATACGTAATCCGGCGCGATTTGCGCGAATTGTGAATCCGCCCGATAGGCCACCGCACCCTGCCCGGTTTCTTCGGCCGGTTGAAAAATCAGAACCACCCGGCCTTTGGCGGGGCGCTGACGCGACAGCTCCTCGGCCACGCCAAGGACCATCGTCATGTGGCCGTCATGGCCGCACAGGTGCCCTTTGCCCGCAACCTTCGACACATAAGGCTGGGTGCTGAGTTCCTGAATCGGCAGCCCGTCCAATTCACAACGCACACCGACCGTCGGCCCGGCCTGCCCGCTGTCAAAAATGGCCGCTACGCCATGACCGCCCAGCCCGGTTAGGACCTGGTCCGCACCGTACCCGTGCAACACTTCTGACACTCGGGCAGCGGTCTCACGCTCCTGCCCGGAGATTTCGGGATATTGATGCAGGTCGTGGCGCAGGCGCGTCAGCCGTGCAAGCGTTTCAGGCGTCACCCCTGCTCCAGTTTTTTCTGGCGCGCTTCGCGCAATCGGGCAAAGTCGTCGCCCGCGTGGTAAGACGACCGGGTCAGAGGCGTAGCCGATACCATCAGGAAGCCTTTGCCGAACGCAGCTTTTTCATACGAGGCAAACTCTTCCGGTGTCACAAACCGGTCCACGCCGTGGTGCTTGGGTGTGGGCTGCAGATACTGACCGATGGTCAGGAAATCGATGTCGGCAGCGCGCATGTCATCCATGACCTGCCGGACCTCTTGTTCATTTTCGCCCAGACCGACCATGATTCCCGACTTGGTAAAGATCGATGGGTCCAATTCCTTGACCCGTTGCAGCAAACGCAGTGAGTGGAAATAACGGGCACCCGGACGAACCTCCAAATAAAGGCCCGGAACCGTTTCCAGATTGTGGTTGAACACGTCCGGCTTGGCCTCGACGACGGTCTCAAGCACCGAAGGATCACATTTCAGGAAATCCGGCGTCAAAATTTCGATCGTTGTTTTGGGTGACCGGTGTCGGACGGCCCGAATCGTCTGCGCGAAATGATCGGCACCACCGTCTTTCAGGTCATCGCGGTCAACCGACGTGATCACCACGTGGTTCAGACCCAGCTTTTCGACCGCGTGGGCCACACGACCCGGTTCAAAAACATCCAGATCATCTGGACGGCCAGTCGCGATATTGCAAAAGGTACAGCCGCGCGTACAGATTTCTCCCATGATCATCATGGTAGCGTGGCCCTGGCTCCAGCACTCGCCAACGTTCGGACACCCGGCCTCTTCACAAACCGTGACCAGGTTGTTCTCGCGCATGATCTTGTGCGTGTCGGCATAGCCCTTACCGCCGGGTGCCTTGACGCGAATCCACTTTGGCTTTTTGGGCTGCGCATTGTCCGGGCGATGCGCTTTTTCGGGATGACGTTGTTCGGGGATCTTCAGATCACGCACGGCTGGCTTTCCTGACTTTGGGTCAATTTGCTTTGCCCTAACATAGTATGCCCGCGTGTACTATGCCACCCGGGTATACCCGCCATGCAACGCCGATTTGCGCTCGCAGAATTTCGCCATACTTTTAACGGCTTCATTCGGCTTATTGCTTAAATCCCTGCCACTTGAGACCATATTGCAATTGCGGCATTTCCGTCATTGAAGACAGTTTAGAACTGTTTTAAATCACCCCCAATTCTAATGTGAATCACAGGAGCCCGTAGATGAAAACTGGCGCAAAACTGCCTTCCGTTACCTTCCACACCCGCGTCCGCGACGAAGCTGTCGAAGGACCCAACCCATTCCGTTGGGAAGACAAGACCACTGCGGATTACTTCGCAGGCAAGCGCGTCATCCTGTTTTCGCTGCCCGGTGCATTCACGCCCACATGCTCGACCTACCAACTGCCCGGTTTTGAAAACGGCTATGCCGATTTCACCGCAAAAGGTGTAGACGAGATCTACTGCATGTCTGTGAACGACAGCTTTGTCATGAACAAATGGGCACAGGATCAGAGTCTGAAAAACGTCAAGGTCATCCCTGACGGCTCGGGCGAGTTCACCCGCAAGATGGGCATGCTGGTCGACAAGGATAACCTGGGCTTCGGCATGCGCTCGTGGCGCTATGCGGCCATCGTGAACGACGGTGTGGTTGAGGCGTGGTTCGAAGAGCCCGGTCTGATGGACAACTGCCCCGAAGACCCATACGGCGTGTCGTCCCCGGAAAACCTGATGAAGCATCTGGACGAAGCGAAAGAGCCGGCACTGGCCTGAGTTCTTTATCGCTGAGACATTCAGGGCCCGCCATTGGCGGGCCCTATTTTATTGCCGCGTCTCGCTGACGATGTGCTCACCAACGCGCCGGATGACATCGGCCAGACTGTCAAACCAGTCTTCGCGGCCGGTCGACACACGGCGAACCAAGCCGACAGTACGTGAGGGCTGCGGCGCTCTAAAACGCATGAGTTTAAGTCCCGGCACGGCTTCGGTTTCCGATCTCGCCGCAAGTTCGGGCATCAGCGTCAGACCAAACCCGTCAGCAACCAATCGGGACAATGTTGCCAACGAGGACGCGCCCATATTGATCAAACCGCTGTTTCTGTCCTGACCGCAGACCTCAAGCGCCTGATCCGTCAAACAATGCCCGTCATCCAGCAACATCAATTGCGCGGTCTGCAAATCAATCGGTCGCAAAGCGTCAGGATCGGTCGACACGGTTTGAATCCGCCCTGCACTGCCGGCCAGTAAAAAGCGATCCTCAAACAGAGGGAGCTCAAACAGCTCGCTCCCGCCCGCAGGCAGCGCCATAACAGCCGCGTCAATCTCGCCCGCACGCAGCATCGTTAGCAACCGCTCGGTTCTCGCTTCGCGAATTTGTACGCGCAGCGAGACATCCGCCGTCCGCAGGCCAGCGAGGACGCCGGACAACAGATAAGGGGCGATGGTCGGAATGATTCCGATCGACAACGACCTGTGTCCGCCTGAGTGATCCTTTGCGAATTGATCCAGCCTATCCGCTGCGCCCAACACCTGACGCGCATAGTCCAGCACGTCCCGACCCAGCGGCGTCAGTAGAATGTCGCGTGCTTGACGTTCGAACAGCGGCCCACCCAGAGTTTCCTCCAGCGCCTTGATCTGAACCGACAATGCGGGTTGTGAAACATGACAGACCTGCGCCGCCCGGCCAAAATTGCGCTGATCTGCCACCGCGCTAAAATATTGAAGCTGTCTGAGGGTGTAGTTCATAGGCAATTCCTATCACTACCCCTCGAAACCTCAACCGTGAATTATGGCGGCTCTAACCGATCAGCCGTGTTTTCTCTGCCTGATCTTCATAATGGCGCTTTAGACGTTGCAGAGCGATACGAAGTACGATCTTCCCGGACCGCGCCGACCAGCCCATCCGTTTTTCGGCCATTTCCAGCCCTTCCAGATAGCAACAACACCGCAGCGCCACGTCGCTCAGTCCCGGCCCAAGATCTGACAAGGCTCGTTCGACCCGTGCGCGCGCATCTGACGATCCTTGTCCGGCACTGGCACCATTGCCGAAACTTCCCCGCCCTCCAGCTGTTAGAAAGTGATCCCAATTTTGGGCAACCTGCGGTCCGATCTGAGCCAGTTCAAAATCCTCTCGCAAACGTTCACCTGCGCTGACGAGGGTTTCATCCAGAAAGGATTTGCCATCCCGGTCCCGTCTGCGCGCCAGCGCGATCAGAGGGCTTTCGGCGGCACTGTAGCGAATGCGTTTGGAACGGCTCAACGGCACCGCTTTGCCTTGACCTATTTGCGACTGAAACGGCGCTTGCGCCTCGGCCATGCCGAATTCGTTTCTCGCCCGTGCCTTGTTCTCCGCCTCAGCAATCAACTGGCTCAACGCTGCGCGGCCCGATGACGAAATCCGATAGCGCGAGATGCGCCCCGGATTGTCGCAAGAGATCCAATCCTTCAGCGCCAGGGCCTGGGCGATTTTGCAGTCGACAACGGCTGTTCTGGTTGCACCGCTGTCACCAGAGTCCCGGACAACCACGGCTTTGTCCATCTCTTCAGCCACGGCAAGGACAGCACCCGTTTCGCATAACCTGCGCAAAACCCGAAGTGCCTCGCGATTGAACTCTTCGTCTTTTGCCGCCGCTACGTCCTCATGGGATGCCCCCAGTGTTTCAAAGCCTGCTCGGTCATCTGCTTCTGAAAAGTGGGTTTCCGCAAGCGATTGCAACGCGGCGTCAACCAAAGGATCGTCGCGGCGCATTTCGATACGGCGAATTTGTCGGAGTATGGTTGACGCATGGCACCCCGCAGATCGCGCAATATCGCGGATCGATTGACCGGTTTCGGTATGAGCCAGGTATCGCTGCGCCCCTTCAGGTACCCAAGCCGGAATGGTGAAAGCCATGTTATCTTCCATAGTTTCTTGCCCTCGTCGACAAAACAATCTGTTCCAATCGCCCCCGGTGAATTTGTTAACCAATCCTAACTAGAGTCGCTTTCGTTACTCGTTCGTTAACCAAAAGAGGCAAGCACCAGATTTGATTCAAAATCATAAACACTCATGAAGTCAGAGTTCGGCGAGAGCCCAATCAAGGCAACACCCGTTTAGGTTGTGTGACAAACAGATAAATTCTGTTCAACCAAGGGAACACCGAAATGCAGGACCTGATGACCATGATTACAACGCTCCGCCGCCCACGCCTGCTGGCACGGGCCGCAAAGTTCGGAGCGCAGGACTATGATCGGGACCGGCACCTACAACGCATTCTGGGATACGGATCGCTCCCCGGTACCGGGGCCGCGCTGGTGCGATTGGTGGAAATGGAACGAGAGGTTAACGCGCAAAGGCTGGCTGAGGATGCCGCCTATTCACTGGTCCGCCATCTGGACTTGCTGATTGCGCTATTGGGCGAGGCGCAACTGTTCAAAGCCAGCCGCGCCTCGCAATATCAATGATCAGGTGAAAGCATCCGGCATGGATGCTTTCTTTTCCGCCACGTATTCATTCAGCGCGGCATTGAGTTCGGGGTCGAGTTGCGGTTGCTGGTAGTTGGCCAGCAGATGCTCGACCCGCGCTGTGGCCAACTGTCGAGTGTCACGACCGCCTTCGTCTTCCCAGGTCTCGTACGGTTTATAATCCAGAACCTCGGTCTTCCAGAACGCCTCTTTGAAGTTGGCCTGCGTATGGGCGCAACCCAGGTAGTGGCCGCCGGGGCCAACTTCACGGATTGCATCCATCGCCTGTGCGTTTTCATCGTAGGCCACGCCTTTGGCCAGACCGTGCAGCACACCCAACTGATCGGCATCCATGACGAACTTTTCAAAGTCGGCAACCAGACCGCCTTCCAGCCAGCCGCAGGAGTGCAGCATGAAGTTCACGCCCGACATCAGACCCATATTCAGCGAGTTTGCAGTTTCGTACGCCGCCTGAGCATCAGGTAGTTTCGATCCGCAGAACGACCCGGCCGAGCGGTACGGCAGGTTCAGACGCCGTGCCAGCTGACCTGCGCCATATGTGACCATAGAAGCCTCGGGCGTACCAAAGGTCGGCGCGCCGGAGTTCATGTCGATCGACGACACGAAGGCGCCAAAGATGGCAGGTGCACCCGGACGGATGATCTGGCTGTAGGCCACACCGGCCAGAACTTCGGCCAGAACCTGCGTCAGCGTACCGGCAACCGAAACCGGGGCCATCGCACCGCCAACAATAAAGGGCGAGATAATGCAAGCTTGGTTGTTTTTTGCATAAACTTCCAACGACCCCATCATCACATCGTCGAATGTCATCGGCGAGTTGATGTTGGTCAGCGAGGTCATGACCGTGTTTTCCTGTACGAACTCTTTGCCGAACAGAATCTCGCACATCTCAACCGAATCCTGCGCGCGGCTGGGATCGGTAACCGAGCCCATGAACGGCTTGTCCGACAGGGTCATGTGCGCCATCAGCATGTCCAGGTGACGCTTGTTCACCGGAACGTCCGTCGGCTCGCACACCGTACCGCCCGAGTGGTGCAACCACTTGGACATATACGCCAGTTTCACGAACTTGTTGAAATCGTCCATGGTCGCATAGCGACGGCCACCTTGTGCATCCCGCACGAACGGAGGTCCGTACACCGGGGCCAGGACCAGGTTACGGCCACCAATCACCACCGATTTTTCGGGGTTGCGTGCGTGCTGCGTGAACTCGCTGGGTGCTGTTTTGATCAGCTCGCGGGCCAGACCGCGCGGAATACGGACGCGTTCACCATCAACATCAGCACCGGCATCTTTCCAGCGCTTCAACGCCTCCGGGTTGTCGACAAAGTTAACGCCGACTTCGGCCAGAATGGTTTCCGCGTTGGTCTCGATGATTTCCAACGCTTCTTCGTTAAGAATCTCGAAGTTCGGAATATTCCGTTCGATGTATTTTGCAGTTTCGATGCGAACTGCGGTGCGTTCGGCCCGGCGGGCGGCGCCACCGCCACCTCTTGCCCTGCGCCGGGTGTTTGCCTCTGCCATGAGAAGATCCCGTCAATTGGTTGGTTTGGTCAAATTGTTATAGGAAGCCTCAAACGCAAAGCATCTGGTTTACGGCGCTATAGGGGGAAAAGCGACATCCGTTTGAAACAGAACCGTCAGGCGGCTCAGCCGCTCAGGCAAGTTGCTTTTCCATGACGATTCCGTTGTCCTTAACCTCTGCCTGGCTCCATCCCAAATGGAGATACATGGAAACTGTACTCTGCATTAACCGATGCGTTCGCAGTTTGAGACGGAGGACACTCGCCGCACAGGCCGCCTGCTCGGCCCTGGCAATCAGCTTTCGCGCAAGTCCTGCGCCCTGTGCCTTTGGCGAAACCGCTAGATTGAAGATCATCACCACATCATCGACACGGTCGAAAACGATAAAGCCAACAATTTCCTCACCTGTTTCCGCAACCCATGCCTGATGCGCTGCTATGTCATCGCCGACGCCTTCGGTCACGTCGGGCAGATCGGGAATGTCCCGCATAGCATCCGCATAGGCCGAAGCGATGCAGTCCTTAGCAGCGCCTGCATCAGTGGGGAGTGCCTGGCGCAACATGATTTGAGACATCTGACCCCCTTTCCGTATAATCCTGAAGCACAATTGCACAAATGACGTCATTGCGCTTGCACATGCAAGGCTTGGCACCTAATAGCCAACCATGACCCAGACATCTCATGACCGCCTTCTGATCATCGACTTCGGCAGCCAGGTTACGCAGCTTATTGCCCGCCGCCTGCGAGAGCTGAATGTCTATTGCGAAATCCACCCCTACCAAAATGTCACGATGGACTTCGTGCGCGAAATGGCCCCCAAAGCCGTGATATTCTCGGGTGGCCCGGACAGCGTGACGCGTGAGGGATCGCCTCGCGCTCCGCAAGAGATTTTTGACTATGGCGTTCCGATCCTGGGGATCTGCTATGGCCAGCAGGTGATGATGCACCAGTTGGGCGGCAAGGTCGAAAGCGGGCATGGCACGGCAGAGTTCGGCCGCGCCTATGTCACTCCGAAAGAAAAGCTCGACATTCTGGATGGCTGGTTCACGGATGGTGACGAGCAGGTCTGGATGAGCCACGGTGACCATGTCAGTGAAATCGCACCCGGATTTGATGTCTATGGCACCTCGCCCAACGCGCCCTTCGCAATCACGGCCGACAGCAAGCGCCACTTCTATGCGGTTCAGTTCCACCCCGAGGTGCACCACACCCCCAAGGGTGCAAAACTGTACGAGAATTTCATAAAGCTGGCCGGTTTCCAGGGTGACTGGACCATGGGGGCCTACCGCGACGAGATGATCCGTAAGATTCGCGAGCAGGTTGGTGACAAGAAAGTCATTTGCGGCCTGTCCGGCGGCGTAGACAGTTCGGTCGCGGCGATCCTGATCCACGAAGCGATCGGCGATCAGCTGACCTGTGTGTTTGTGGACCACGGGCTACTGCGCAAGAACGAGGCCGAGGAAGTCGTCGGCATGTTCCGCGACAACTACAACATCCAGCTGATCCATGCGGATGAGAGCGAATTGTTTCTGGGCGAACTGGAAGGTCAGAGCGATCCGGAAACCAAACGCAAAATCATCGGTAAGCTGTTCATCGATGTGTTCCAGAAACATGCCGACACCATCGACGGAGCCGAATTCCTGGCGCAAGGCACGCTGTATCCGGACGTCATTGAATCAGTGTCTTTCTCTGGCGGCCCCTCGGTCACGATCAAGTCGCACCATAATGTCGGTGGCCTGCCTGAAAAGATGGGCCTGAAACTGGTCGAACCGTTGCGTGAGCTGTTCAAGGACGAGGTTCGCGCGCTGGGTCGCGAGTTGGGCCTGCCCCAAAGCTTCATCGGGCGTCACCCCTTCCCCGGACCCGGTCTGGCGATTCGCTGCCCCGGTGAGATCACACGCGAAAAGTTGGACATCCTGCGCGAAGCAGATGCGGTCTACATCGATCAGATCCGCAAGCACGGTTTGTACGATGACATTTGGCAAGCCTTCGTTGCCATTCTGCCGGTGCGCACCGTGGGCGTCATGGGCGACGGGCGTACATATGACTATGCCTGCGCGTTACGTGCCGTAACATCCGTTGATGGCATGACCGCCGACTATTACCCGTTCAGCCACGAATTCCTTGGGGAAACAGCGACGCGGATCATCAACGAGGTCAAGGGCATCAACAGATGCACCTATGACATCACATCCAAACCACCCGGAACCATCGAGTGGGAATGATCAGAAAGCCGGGCACAGCCCGGCTTTTTTTAATTCACCTTGTCCAAAATTCGATATCTATCAAACCGATATCGAAGGGAGTTCGCAGGGATAGGGATGGACACTGCCAAACCACAGATTGGTAAGGCCGCGCTTTGGATGACCGGAGCAATTGCCTCGTTTTCTTCTATGGCCGTCGCTGGACGCGAGCTGAGTGTGACGCACGACACGTTCGAAATCATGTTCTACCGCAGCCTCGTGGGGATTTTCGTGGTCGCTGTGGTCCTGACTGCAACACGGAAATGGCATCAGGTCTCAACCGAACGTCTAAGCCTGCACGGGGTTCGGAACGTCCTGCATTTCACCGGACAGAACCTCTGGTTCTATGCCGTCAGTGTCATCCCGCTTGCGCAGGTTTTTGCGCTTGAATTCACCCAACCGATCTGGGTGATCCTGCTTTCGCCACTGTTGTTGAAAGAACGTCTTACAACAGTGCGTGTCATGTCCGCGTTTATTGGATTTGCGGGCATCTTGCTTGTTGCCCGTCCCGGAGCGGTGCCGCTGAGCGCCGGTGTGCTTACAGCCGCGCTGTCCGCTGTTTTTTTCGCTTTAACAACGATTTCGACGAAGTCCCTGACGCGTTTTGCAAGCATCGGCTGCATCATGTTCTGGCTGACGGTCATGCAGGCCGGACTGGGATTGGTAGCGGCAGGGATCGACGGGCAGATCACCCTACCCTCGGCAAGTACGGCTCCGTTTCTGTTGCTGGTCGGTCTGGCCGGGCTTCTGGCGCACTACTGTATCACCAACGCGCTTGCGATCGCCCCGGCGACAGTTGTGGTGCCCTTTGACTTTGCGCGCCTGCCGACAATCGCGGTGGTCGGCATGGTTCTTTACCATGAACCGCTGGATCACTGGACCTTATTGGGGGCAGCCGTGATCTTTTCCGGCATCTTCCTGAACGTTCACGCAGAGAATCGTAACAGTTTGGCAACACTCTCGCAGGACACTCAACACAAGTAACGCACGGTCACATGTTGACGATAAAGTAAACCTTAAGAAAGTATCGAGCACCACAATGCAGGTCAGTCTGCACCACATATTTTACAGGCACTGACCTTCAGGCATCAGAGGGAGGAAATAATGAAGAAAGCGCTATTACAGGCGTGCGCGGTATGCGTTGGCGCGACAGGAGCTTACGCAGGCGGTCTGGACCGCAGCGGCCAAGGCGTCAACATTTTGTTTGAGGAAGGTTCTGTCGTGCAGTTCCGTTTGGGGTACGCAAACCCTGACGTGAGCGGTCAGCAGAACGGTGTCGATTCCGGAAACATCGCCAAAAGCTTCTGGACCCCGCATCTGGCATACAAGCATTCGTTTACCGATCAGCTGGACTTCGCACTTATCTATGACGAACCATATGGTGCCAATGTCGAGTATCCGTCGAACTATCCGCTGTCGCGCAATCCCACGGCCCCGGCCGGTGGCCGCACCGACGTTCTGCGCGCCAAGGCAGATGTAGACGCGATTACGGCCCTGCTTCGCTATAAGTTCGATGGCGGATTTAGCGCGATCGGTGGTATCCGTGCACAGCGGGCCAAGGCGAACGTCGCGGTGCCGGTCGTGGCAGGTTATGAGTTTGAGTCGGGCTCGGAAATCGACTTCGGTTACGTCGTAGGTGTCGCCTGGGAACGCCCCGACATTGCAGCGCGCGTGGCACTGACCTACAACTCAAAAATCACGCACGATTTCGACTCGACGGAATCTATCAACCGTGTGCCGCCCATTCCGGCCGCGCTTGTGACCGCGGAAACCGAAACCGAAGTTGTGACGCCCCAGTCGGTCAACCTGGACTTCCAGACCGGTGTGGCACCCAAAACTCTGTTGTTCGGTTCGATCCGCTGGGTCGACTGGCCGCAGACAGTACTGGCTCCGCCGGTCTACACCGCTGCCGCAAGACAGAACCTTGTTGACTATTCAACGGACACGTTCACCTACACTCTGGGTTTGGGCTACAAGTTCACCGAGGAGTTTTCAGGCGCGATCTCTGCCGGTTATGAAACATCCTCGAATGAGCCGGTTTCAAACCTTGGCCCGACCGACGGGTTCTGGAGCCTTGGCGTAGGTGGTACCTACACCTTTGAGCAGGCGCAGATTTCGGGCGGCATTCGCTACACCGATATCGGCGACGCGACTACAACCACGGGCGGCCAGTTCTCGGGTAACTCGGCGTGGAGCGTGGGTCTGCAGCTGACATATTCGCTGAACTGATCCGCACACGAGTGAAGACATTGAAACCCCGCCAAATCGGCGGGGTTTTTTGATTGCGCAAGTTTCGGGTCGATCAATCGCTTGGGGAATGTGAGAACGGGGCATGGAACCACAAAAACACCTGTCCCCAAGAGCTTGGGCCGAACTGTTACTTCTGGGCCTGATCTGGGGTGCCTCGTTTATCTCTATCCGAATCGCGCTGGACACGATCCCGGTAATGACCTCGGTCTTGCATCGAGTCTTCTGGGCGATGCTTGCATTGTGGATCGTTGTCTGGATCAGGAAACTGAAGGTCCCGACAAGTCCGCACATCTGGGGTGCGTTCCTGATTATGGGCCTGCTGAACAATGCGATCCCGTTTTCGCTCATGGCGTGGGGGCAGCTTTACATCGAGACGGGTCTGACCTCGATCCTGAATGCAGCGACAGCAGTGTTCGGCGTCCTGATCGCCGCGATGTTTTTCAAGGATGAGCGCCTGACCCTGGCGCGCGGAATGGGTGTCGGGCTGGGCTTTCTGGGTGTTGCTATTGCAATTGGCCTGCGGAACTTTGCCACGTTCGACCTTCAAAGCGCTGCGCAATTGGCGATTGTCGCGGGTACCGTATCCTACGCCTTTGCCAGCGCCTGGGCGCGAAGCAAACTGTCCGGCCTGTCGCCCATCGTCGCGGCCGCCGGGATGCTGACCGGGTCAACCCTGCTGATATTGCCGGTTACGCTCGTCGTCGACGGCATCCCCACTCTGAACCTGCCGGTGATCACTTGGACGGCAATTGCCTATTATGCCCTGATCGCGACCGCCGGAGCGTATCTGCTGTACTACCGTGTCCTTGCGATGGCCGGCGCAGGAAACCTGATGCTGGTGACGCTTGTCATTCCGCCTGTGGCCATCGTTCTGGGCGCGCTGCTGCGAGACGAAGCCCTGCCCGCTCAGGCGTTTCTGGGCTTTGCAGTGCTGGCAGTGGGACTGTTGATCCTGAACCGGTCCCGCACACGCGATTGACGCCGCCCCCTGCCCGATTTAGCTAGGTCAGAAAAAGGGACAGCGGACGATGATCTACAGCTCGGCAAAAGACTGGCGCGATGCGGCGCGAAAAAAGGTGCTGTTCTTCGGCATGTCAGGGCTGGGAAAGACCTACGTGTCGAACGTGCTGCGCGATTCCGGTGACTGGTTCCATTACTCGATCGATTACCGCATCGGTACGCGCTACATGGGCGAGTACATCATTGACAACGCCAAGGCTCAGGCGATGGAGGTCCCGTTCCTGCGGGATCTGCTGCTATCGGATTCGATCTATATCGGATCGAATATCTCGTTCGAAAACCTGAAGCCGGTTGCGACCTATTTGGGCAAGCCTGGCAATCCGGCATTGGGCGGATTGGAACTGACCGAATACCGTCGCCGGCAAGAGCAGTTCCGGCAAGCGGAAATCCACGCCCTGCTTGACACGGAATACTTCATCGACCGCGCCCAACGTCTGTACCAGTATCCGCATTTCATCTGCGATACCGGCGGTTCGATTTGTGAGTGGGTCGATCCCGATAACCCCGCCGATCACGTCCTGTCAGAGCTGTCCCGGCAGACCCTTATGATCTGGATAAAGGGCGACGAGGATCACACGGCGGAACTGGTCCGCCGTTTCGACAAAGCTCCTAAGCCAATGTCCTACCAGCCCGAGTTTCTGACCAGGGTCTGGGATGAATACCTCGCCCAGCACGACTGCACGGCTCAGGAAGTCGACCCGGATGCCTTTATCCGCTGGACCTATGCACGGGCGCTGGCGCACCGTCAGCCGCGCTATCAGGCCATGGCCGACAATTGGGGTGTCACCATCACCGCCGATGACATGCACAAGGTCCGTGACGCGGGTGATTTCGATGAGTTGATCGAACGCACCCTTGAGACCCGGGCAAACCGGGCTTAATTACCGCCTCTACACTGAAACTCCAAAGGCTTGCACCTGATGCCAATCAAGATTCCCTCCGACCTACCTGCATTTGACGTTCTCACCAACGAGGGCGTCATGGTCATGGCCGAGGATCAGGCGATGCGTCAGGACATCCGGCCCTTGCGGATCGGGTTGCTGAACCTGATGCCCAAGAAGATTCAGACCGAGAACCAGTTCGCGCGTTTGATCGGAGCGACTCCGCTGCAGATCGACCTTTCGCTTATCCGCATGACGGAACATCGCACGAAGAACACCGCCGCCGATCATATGGCCGAGTTCTATCAACCCTTCCAAGAGGTGAAAGATCAGAAGTTCGACGGCCTGATCATCACCGGCGCTCCAATCGAACATTTGGAATTCGATGACGTCACCTATTGGGACGAAATGACCGAAGTCTTTGAGTGGACGCAGACGAATGTCCATTCCACCTTTGGCGTCTGCTGGGGCGGCATGGCGATGATCAACCATTTCCACGGCGTTCGAAAACACATGCTGGACGCCAAGGCCTTCGGGTGCTTTCGTCATCAAAACCTTTCCCCTGCTTCTCCGTTCCTGCGGGGGTTTTCGGACGATTGCGTGATTCCGGTTAGCCGATGGACTGAAATGAAACAGGCCGAGATCGACACCGCCACCGGTCTGACGACCCTGTTGGGCAGCGATGAGGTTGGCCCTTGCCTGGTCGAAGACCCCTCGCATCGTGCGATCTATATCTTCAACCACTTCGAGTATGACAGCGATACGTTGAAGCAGGAATATGACCGCGACATCTCGAACGGTACGCCGATAAACGTACCGATCAATTACTATCCCGAAGACGATCCCTCACGCCCGCCGCAGAACAGATGGCGCAGCCACGCGCATTTGCTCTACGGCAACTGGATCAACGAGATTTACCAGTCCACACCTTTCAATATGGAAGACATTGGCCGTTAAAGCTCTCATAGCTCTCGGCCTCGTCTTTATAGGCCTGGTTCTGCTGACCGCCTGGCGGGCAGCGCAGAAAGAAGCTGAGGCCGAGGCCAGCTTTCCACCCGAAGGCCAGATTGTCATGATCGACGGTATCGCGGTGCATGCGGTTGTCATGGGGGAAGGACCGGATGTGGTGTTACTCCACGGGTCCAGCGGCAACACCCGCGACATGACTTTTGCGCTGGCTCCGATCCTGGCCGAAAACTTTCGGGTGATTACGTTCGACCGACCCGGATTGGGCTATAGCGACAGCTTCAACCCCGATGGCGAGACGCTTGAAGAGCAAGCGTTAATCCTGCAAAAGGCCGCCGCGCAACTCGGTGCCGAAAAACCCATAGTCGCAGGACAAAGCTATGGCGGGTCGGTGTCGCTGGCCTGGGCTGTTACACGGCCCGACAACATATCGGCTTTGGTCCTGATCGCGCCGGCCGCCATCCCATGGGAAACACCCTTGGACGGCTTCAACCAAATCGCATCCACGACTGCGGGTAATGCCCTTGCCCTGCCCCTGATCACAGCGTTCGTCCCTGAGTGGTACGTAGAAAGCGCGCTGGACCGGGTCTTTGCCCCTCAGACTGCGCCTGACGGATATGCCGAACATTTCGGCCCGGGTCTGACCATGCGGCGGGCCTCGATGCATGCCAATGCCAAACAGCGGGCAAACCTGTTGGACGAGGTCCGCGCGCTGCAACCGCGGTATCGCGAGATTTCAGTTCCCACTGAAATCGTTCACGGAACGGCGGATACCACCGTCGGCTTAGACTGGCACTCTGAACGGCTGATCGAACAGATACCAGGCGCGGAACTGATCGAACTTCCGGGTATAGGGCACATGCCGCAGGTTGTAGCCGCACCAGAAGTTGCGCTGGCAATCGATCGTGCCGCGCAACGAGCGGGTTTGCGTTAGGCCTTTAGCTAATCCATAGTAGGATATGGATTTTATGGCGAGGTAACTCATGGCCCGTTCCGAAAAAGGCTCCATCGAAAAGTATTTCCGCAAAGACGCGCCCAACGACGTGCGCACCGCAATCGAAAACGCCAAGAAAGACGACATTCTGAACCCGACATACCCTTACGACGAAAAAATGAAGCGTAAGGATTATGACCAACAAATCGAGCTGCTGCAGATCGAACTGGTCAAGATGCAATCTTGGGTCAAGGAAACAGGCCACCGCGTCGCCATCATTTTCGAAGGTCGGGACGCAGCCGGAAAAGGCGGCACCATCAAGCGTTTTCGTGAAAACCTTAACCCTCGTGGTGCCCGGAACGTTGCGCTGAGCAAGCCGTCGGATATCGAACGCAGCCAATGGTATTTTCAGCGCTACCTATCGCACCTTCCTTCGGCTGGTGAAATCGTGTTCTTTGACCGCAGTTGGTACAATCGCGGCGTTGTCGAGAACGTCTTTGGCTTTTGCGAACCCGAGGAACGCGAGCGGTTCTTCCGGCAAGTTCTGCCGTTGGAGACCGGGCTGGTTAACGATGGGATCAAGTTGTTCAAGTTCTGGCTTAACGTTGGGCGCGCCGAGCAACTCAACCGGTTTCTGGCCCGTGAAACAGATCCGTTAAAGCAATGGAAACTTAGCCCAATCGACGTTGCGGGTCTCGGCAAGTGGGACGAGTATACTCAGTCGATCTCGGAAACCCTTACCCGCAGCCATTCGCAACACTGTCCCTGGACCATCGTCCGCTCTGACGACAAGAAACGCGCCCGACTGGCGGCCATTAGAACTGTGCTGCATGCATTGGATTACGACGAAAAAGACAAGAAGGCGATCGGCAAGAACGATCCCCTAATCTGTGGCGGGCCCGAGATATGGGATTCCTGATGACAAATTCCTGCCTTATGGTTGCTGAGTATTGGACGAATGCCTGCACGTGGATTATGTCTTGGTTCCCCAAGGCTTAAACAAAAAAGGCTCCTGACTAAGGGATGACGAAACGCGGCTATCACCACGGCAATCTCAAACAAGCCCTGATCGAGGCCGCGCTGTCGCTGATCGAAGAAAAGGGTCCGACCGGCTTTACCCTGTCCGAAGCGGCTAAAACCGCCGGGGTGACGCCTGCCGCAGTCTATAGGCATTTTCAGGGCCGCGAGGATCTGATTGCCGAAGCCGCCCGGCAAGGGTTCGAAATGTTCGCGGACCTGATGCAATACGCATACGACAAGGGTCAGCCTTCCGCTCTGGCTGCATTCGAGGCGACGGGTCGCGCTTATCTGGCTTTTGCCCGCAAGCACCCTGGCCACTACATCGCGATGTTCGAAAGCGGGATATCCGTCAATCGCACGCCTGAACTGGCGCTGGCCGCGAACCGGGCCAAAAACGTTTTGGAAAAAGCCGCTTCAGACCTTTCGCAACATATCCCCCCAGAAAAGCGCCCGCCCGCATCGATGTTCAGTGCTCATATCTGGGCCATGAGCCACGGCGTGGTTGAGCTATATGCGCGAAACACGGGTGCCAGTTCGCCTTTTTCACCCGAGGATTTGTTGGAGAGCGGAATCGGCATCTATTTGCGGGGTCTGGGTCTGGTGCCGCAAGACGAATGAACGCCGGCTAGAACATAGGCCGCGACACAGGCGCACTAAGGCCGGATGTGATGTTTATCAAGTTCATCTCACCCATCCCCTTGATATCGACGCGCCCCAGATCCGAGACCTGGAATTCGTCGATCAGCGCATATTTCATCTCTTCCGGGGCAACGATATTCATCGGATTTGCAAAGACTTGCAGGCGCGAAGCAATGTTCACCGCAGGTCCGAACACGTCATAGACGTACTTCTGAATGCCCACGACTGAACCCACAGCCGCCCCCATGCCCAGACCGACCCTTGCCTGCCATTTGTGGGGATGGCTTTCGTTGCGCCGCTCTAAGTAGCGCAGGAATCGAACGGCACAATGTGCCACCGCAGTAGCATGATCCGGCGTTGGATCAGGCATACCTGAGACCGCCAGATACGCGTCGCCGATGGTCTTGATCCGCTCACACCCGAACTGTTCGACGATCCGGTCGAAGGCCGTGAAAATATCATTCAACTCGCTGAGCGTGACCGTCGGATCGGTCTTGGCCGCAAAGTCCGTGAATCCGACAAAATCCAGCATCACTACCGAGACCTGATCGAAAAGCTGCGGCGTGACCACGCCAAAGGTCTTGAACTCTTCATACACGGCGCGCGGCATAAGGTTCAGCAATAACCGTTCTACCCGCTCCTTCTCGCGTTCCAACTCGCGGGTGTTGCGTTCGACCATTGTCGAATAGCTGTCAATCATGCTTTCAAGTTCGCGAATGCGGGTGATGTTCTGGAACTCGACCACCAGAACCTGTTCGGACAGACCGTTGGCCAAAGACACCGCTGCTGCGAATATGAGCGTCCGGCGCTTGGGTTTGACCTGCAACTCGACCGAGTAGCGCAGGCCCGATTGCTTCACGTCCTCAAGTTCCTTTCGATCGAGATCGGGAAAAAAGTCCAACAGGGTTTGGTCGTCGCTCGGCGCCCCGAACCACTCGGCAAACGGGCCGTTGTGAAAAACGAACGACAAATCAGAGGCGCGCACAACGGCAACACCGACACCTATCGCGCGCAGCAGTTGTTCATTTATGGCCAGAATACTCATGCGGCGTCACGCGCGACTATGATTGCGCGTTTCGATTCAATGGCATCAAGGGCAATCTTTATGTGCGCATCTTCCATCCCGTGCATCGACAGGGCCTCGCTGAACAGCGTGGCCATCTCGTCAAAATCTGCGTGAGAGATATTTAGGTGCCGATGCACCGCTTCAATCCTGTCGTCACTAAAGGACGCGGGCCCACCAACGAGCGATGAAACGAATTTCGTCTGATGATCAATCAAGCGCGGCATGTCTATGTCTTCGAAATGGCCACCGATCTGGTCGGAATCCAATGCCATCTCGTAAAAAGTCATCACGATCCGACTGATCGTTTTGAAGCCGCCATACCTTTCGTAAATTGTCTGACCCACACCAATACCCACGCATTACGCACCACTAACGCCACAAGATTATATCATATTGACAGTTTTGTTAACGCTTATGAGACAATTGAGGTGCTCTGCGGTCCCTGCACTAGCGTTTGCCGTAGGTTGACCTCAAACGCTCAGGTCGTTGGCGCAGGGAATGAAGCCAACAAACCCGCCTTGTTCCAGAAGTCGCGTCTGACCGCCCATTCGCCAGTACAACTTGCGTCGCGCGGCCTGTAACTCGCGCCGGATGCGGAACCAGAGCGGGCCTTTATCCAAGCCGCTATTGATCTTTCGGTCCTGCGACCGTTCGCTAATTTTCACCGCCTCGACCGTCTGTTCCTGTTGTTTTGACCAGATCATTTGGACCCCAACTGCAGGAAAACACTGGTACATCCGCCAGTCCGGTCGGGGGATAGAAACAAAATCGTCCAGGTGATCAGAATACTTCTCTGACCAGGTCAAAAGCTTGCAGCAAGCCTTGTGCGAAAGAATGTAGGCGGCCGCGCTTGGAGCCATCTCGAGCATTGGGCGAACGTTTACGCCCGCAATTTGCACCTCGGGCCCAAATCGAAGGGAACGAGGCGAGTAGTCGAGCTTGATCATGTCGTACGCGTCACCTGCGTCCAGCAAGGTCGAGATCACCGAGCCCGCCTGATCGGACATTTCTACGTCGTCTTCGAATACAGCAACCGCCTTCAGATTTCGCTCCACTGCGGTCTGCCAAACGGCACGATGGCTTTCGAAACAGGCGATTTCGCTTTGCTTCAATCCCCAACGACTGCCGGCGCCCGGAACATAGCCATTGCCTTCCAGTGCGTCGGGTTGCTGAGCATCGGTCGCGCTGAACCGTGTGGCTCCGGCCAGTCCCGAATGGGTAAACTGCGTTTCCATAAAGGCCCGACGCGCTGGAACCCGATCCAGGTTGATGTAAAAGGCACCCGTCTCTGGTGGCAATTCGTGACGTTCCACGGCTAGTCCTTTCAAGCGGTTGTGCCAGATACACATCCGCGCAGCAGACAATCAACCCCGTGACTGGCCAATGTCCCTCCACTAACGCCTGTCATGAATTGGACGTCCTGATTGGACTGCACCGGTAAATCGAAACGTGGCAAACGCGCGTCTCCGTCCCGCGGCTTATCCGGCGACCACATGAACCATCCATTGGGGGCACCTCAATCTCCCAAATATCCAAGATTTGCCCCCCAGCGGCGTTGACCTGGTCACCTTCCGTGGGAATGGCAAGAAGGGCTGGTCGCCCCTCTCGCCCAATCGATCAGGCGCTGATCGTGTTGTGCTCGGGCCCATATGGGAAGCCCGTGATGTTCTCGGCACCGGTTTCCTCGACGACCAGGATGTCATGCTCGCGATAGCCGCCCGCACCGTTCTGGCCTTCAGGAATCCACAGCATCGGTTCGATCGAGACAACCATCCCGGGCTCAAGAACTGTATCGATGTCCTCGCGCAGTTCCAAACCTGCCTCACGGCCATAGTAGTGGCTAAGGATACCAAAGGAGTGCCCGTATCCGAACGACCGGTATTGCAGCAGGCCCTCATCGGCAAAGAACCGGTTGATCTCTTCACAGATGCCCGAGCAAGTTGCACCGGGTTTGATCAGGCTCAGACCCAGTTCATGCGCGGCAACGTTGGCCTTCCAGATGCGCAGGCTGTCCGCATCAGGCTCGCCCAGGAACAGGGTACGTTCCAGCGCGGTGTAATAGCCCGAGATCATCGGGAAGGTGTTCAGAGACAGGATATCACCCTTCTCCAGCGCACGTTTGGTGACGGGGTTATGGGCCCCGTCCGTATTCAGGCCGGATTGGAACCAAACCCAGGTGTCGCGGTATTCTGCGTCCGGATAGGCGCGCGCGATTTCGGCTTCCATTGCGTCACGGCCGGCCATGGCGATCTCGATCTCGGTCGCACCTTCGCGGATGGCTGCGTGAATGGCCGCGCCGCCCACATCCGCCGTACGCGCGCCGCCCTTGATTAGTTCGATCTCTTCCGAAGATTTCACCATACGTGCGGCCATCGTGTCGGGTGCGATATCCACCAGCTCTGGCCCACCCAGCATGTCCAGCGCAGTGTCACGCATGGCCAGCGTCATGTGATCGCCTTCAATACCGACCCGCTTAGTCGAACCAATCAGGCTCGCCACCGCGCGCCAGTAATTGTTCCGCTTCCAGTCGGTATAGATCACGTTTTCTTCCACCGAGCGACGCCATGGCTGGCCCGCGTCGATATTGGCGGACACGGTCGTGCAGGCATCCTGCGTCACCACGCACCCGTATGGGCGACCAAACGAGCAGTACAGAAAGCCCGAGTAATAAGCGATGTTGTGCATCGACGTCAGCAGCACCGCCGGGATATCGCGGGCCGCCATGGTCGCGCGCAGACTAGTCAGACGCCGGGCGTATTCCGCCTTGCTGAAAGGCAGCGGAGCCTTGTCGCCATTGTGGCATGTGAAGAACTCGGGGCGGCTTTGTAGATCAGTCATGTGGTCTCTCCTCAATGCCGGACTGGCATCGCCCGGCCACAAGCCCCGGCGTTCAGGACAAGCGGCCTCGGGAACCGAGAGCCATGCACCCCGCTTTGCGTCACGACGCCATCGTGACCGAAGTGCATGGTGAAATCGCTAAATCAGCTTTCGAGTCGCGTCAAGCGGGGCTGAGACCCCGCAAACGCTCGGACCGGCGGCGCAGCAGTTCGACTGTGGTCAGCAACGCGATCGAGATCACCACAAGGATCGTCGCAACCGCCAGAATTGTCGGGCTGATCTGCTCACGCAAACCGGTGAACATTTGCCACGGCAGCGTTTTCTGACTGGCCGAGCCAACGAACAACACCACGACAACCTCGTCGAAAGACGTGATGAAGGCGAACAACCCGCCCGAGATCACACCGGGCAGAATTAGCGGCATCTGAATCTTGAAGAACGTCCTGACGGGACCGGCCCCCATGTTTGCAGCAGCCCGCGTCAGCGATTGATCGAATCCGACCAGAGTGGCCGTCACGGTAATGATCACGAAGGGGATACCAAGGACGGCATGTGCAAGGATGACTTTGATATACCCGACAAAGTTTTTATCCATGCCCAGCGTGCCTTCAAGAAAGCGTCCGATGTCGCTGTAAAAGAAGAACATTCCCGTCGCCGAGATAATCAGCGGCACGATCATGGGCGAGATCAGAATCCCCATGATGGCCCGACGCCCTGGCACGTGGCTCTGACTGAGACCGATGGCTGCCAGAGTCCCCAAAGACACGGAGATGATCGTTGCAATCGGAGCGATGATCAGCGAGTTCTTGAAGCTGCGCTGCCATTCATTGTTGGTGAAGAAATCGCGGTAATGCTTCAGCGAATATCCTTCGGGGTCCAACCGCAGCATCTCGGGCGTAAAGGTAAAGAAGTCCTGAGCGTTGAACGACAGCGGCAGAACCACAAGGATTGGCGTGATCAGGAAGACAAAAATAGCGCCGCAAATCACGCGGAACAGGTAATGCTCGAACACCTGCGGACCTGTCAGATAAGGCAACAGCTTTTGCCGATAGCGCCCCTCGTAGAGCCAGAAGATGAAAAAGGCAAAGAACCAGCCGACCAGCAGCCCGGCGATCAAACCGGTGATCCCGGCAAAGAAGAACCCGATGGCGGCAAGTCCCAGGACCGTAATCCAGCGCGCGACACGTTCATTGTCGAGCACGGTGATATAGACCCAGGCCAGCGCCGCCATCAGCGCGGCGCCGATCAGGATGCCCAGCAGGACATTGCCCTGCCCGGCGCCGACGAACATGCCGACAAAACCTCCGGCAATGAAGACAGCTGGCAGAACGACCGACAACGGCTTGCGGGATATAGGTGTAAGTGCTGCCATGATCTTTATCCCAACTTCACGTTATCGATGCCCACGATCTTGTCGTAGCACCAGTAGAGCAACAGAACGACCGCCAGCAGGATCGTCCCCAGCGCCGCCGCCAGACCCCAGTTCAGCGAGGACGAGATGTGATAGGCAATCCGGTTCGAGATAAAGACACCTTTGGTGCCGCCCACAATCTCGGGCGTGATGTAGTAGCCGATGGCCAGAATGAACACGAGGATCGACCCTGCCCCTATGCCCGGAATGGATTGCGGGAAGTAGATTCGCCAGAAGGTTGTCCAGTTGGTCGCGCCCATCGACTTGGCCGCGCGCGTGTAGGATGGCGGGATCGTCTGCATCACCGAATACATCGGCAGGATCATGAACGGCAGCAGAATGTGGGTCATCGCAATGATCGTGCCAAATTGGTTGTTGATGATCACAAGTCGCGCATCATCAGCGACCAAACCCAGCCAGACCAGCGTTTCGTTGATCACGCCCTGCTGTTGCAACATGACCTTCCACGCAGACGTTCGCACCAGCAGCGAAGTCCAGAAGGGAAGCAATACCAGGATCATCAGCAGGTTCGACACGCGCATCGGCAACGTCGCCAGCAGATACGAAACCGGATAGGCCAACAGAATGCAGGCGCCAGTAATAATCAGCGACATCATCAGCGTACGACCGAACAGTTTGATTAGGATCTGTTTGTCCTCGGGCTGCGCCTGCGCACCTTCGGGTGTACGACGCATGTCGATGGCGTTCAGGAAGTAACCGTTCGTGATCGGAACAGCATGAGTTTTAATCGTGCGCCAGGTCTCGACATCGCCCCAGCCATCGTGAATCTCGATCAGCTTTTCCTTGAACGGCGCGTCAGCTTCGGGGTCCAAACGCTTGATATTACGCCCTGACTTTCGGAACATCGAGGACATGCCCGTCTTCTCATAGTTCAGGCGTGTACCGAGTCTCGTATGCGTTTTCGCTTCAACGGCCTCGACCATGTCTTTCGTAAACGCAGCGTACAAAGCTTCGTCGGGCAGCTCTCCGCTTTCTGCATCCCAGTTCTGCAGCTCAACCACAGTCAGCGGGAGCGTTTCAGCAACGATGCCGTTCTCGACCGACCGAAACAACATCGACACAATCGGGATGACGAACGAGAGCAATACAAACAACAACAAGGGCGCAATTAGGGCCAGTGCCCTGAGTTTGCGGCGGCGCAAAGATCGCGCCAGAGATTTCTTCAGCGGTGTGCCGTCGGCAGCAAGCATCGGACCGGATTGAGTTGCGTCAGTCATCTGCGTCCCTTGGTCTTTGGTGGGTCGGGGCCATTGGCGGCCCCGACCTTGCGTTTCAAGGCAGGCTTATTGTGCCAGCCATGCCTGGAACTTCGCGTCGATATCGTCGCGGTAATCAGCCCAGAACTCGTAGTTGTACAGGAACGTGTTCTTGGCGTTTTCCGGATCGGTCGGCATGTGCGGTGCCATGTCGATGCCCAGTTCAGCGTGCTGACCAACCAGCGGTGCCGAAGAGGCGCGTGCCGGACCGTACGAAATGTACTTGGCCTGATCCGCCAGACGCTGCGTGTCAGTTGCGAACATGATGTAGTCCAGCGCGCGCTGCTGACGCTCTTCGCTCAGACCGGCAGGAATGATCCAGCCGTCCAGATCGAACACCTGCGCGTCCCACAGCATGGCTACGGGCTGCTTCTGCTCTTCAATCACGCTGAACAGACGTCCGTTGTAGGTCGAACCCATGATGACTTCGCCATCGGCAAGCAGCTGCGGCGTGTCGGCCCCTGCAGACCACCAAACAACGCTGTCCTTGATGGTGTCCAGCTTGGCCAGCGCCTGATCCTGCCCTTCCGGAGTGGCCAGAACGTCATATACGTCGTCCTTAGCAACACCGTCGCACAGCAGAGCCCATTCCATGTTGTTGATCGGGCGTTTTTCCAGCGAACGTTTGCCCGGATAGTTTTCCAAGTCGAACACTGCGCAAATCTCGGTCGGAGGGTTGTCGCCAACCAGATCGGTGCGATAGCCGAAAGTGGTCGAATACACGATCTGCGGAATAAAGCAGTCGCTGACCAGCAGATCGCCGAAATCCTCGGACGCGGGCGTTCCATCCGGTGCCGCAGCCAGTTGAGTGTCGAAATCGATCTCAAGCGCCAAACCTTCGTCGCACAGGCGGATCGCATCTGCAGCAACAACGTCAACCACATCCCAAGTGATGTTGCCAGCTTCGTTCATGGCCCGCAGCTTGGCAACCGCTTCGTTCGAGCTGTCGTCATTCAAGATGGTGACGCCGGTCTTTTCCGAATATGGCTCGTGATAGGCTTTCAACTGCGATTTGGAGTATGCGCCGCCCCACGAGACGATTGTCATCTCTTCGGCCATCGCGCCACCGGCAACCGCGGCAACCGCACTCGCCATCAGAGTGGTTTTGGTAACTTTCATAGTTAACTCCCTGTTATACCCGTTAATTTTAACTTTGAAGATCGGATCACGGGGCAACCCGACCGTCTGATTGTCCCGCGTGCCCGGGCGGACTGCGCGGGAATTTTCTCGGTCTCAGGCGTCCAGCGCGCGACAGTCCTGCGCTAGCCAGCCGATTTCGACTTCTTGCCCCGGTGATAGCCTGACAGCGTCCGGAGCGTTTCGCGTCTTGATGATGAAGTCGTCATTGCCCGCGACCGACAGGCGGAAGCGGAATACATCGCCCATATAGATGAACTCTTTCACCATTGCCTTCAGCGTATGCGCATCCGCGTGCAGGCGATCCTTGTTGAACTCAACCCGTTCGGGCCGGATCGACACTTTGGTCCGCTCACCAGCCGCGTGAACATTGACCGGCTTGGCGTCAATTTCGGATCCATCGTCCAGCGCCACAACACAGGTGTCACCGTCAATCGACTTAACCACACCCTCCAACGTGTTGTTTTCGCCAATAAACTGCGCGACAAAGCTGTTTTCCGGTTCTTCGTACAGCATATCCGGTGGCGCGAGCTGCTGAATGCGCCCGTCATCGAACACCGCCACCCGATCGGACATCGTCAGAGCTTCGGTCTGGTCATGCGTCACGTATACAGTCGTTATACCCAAATCGTGCGCCAGACGCGTGATTTCAAACTGCATATGTTCGCGCAATTGCTTGTCGAGCGCTCCAAGGGGTTCGTCCATCAGAACCAGCTCGGGTTCGAATACCAGTGCGCGGGCTAGCGCGATCCGCTGTTGCTGACCGCCCGACAACTGCGCCGGTCGGCGACTGCCAAAGGCCCCCATCTGAACCATGTCCAGCGCGCGCCGAACTTTCTCTTCCCGCTCGTCCTTGCCGATTTTCCGCACTTCCAATGGGAAGGACAGGTTCTCGGCCACCGTCATGTGCGGGAACAAGGCATAGTTTTGAAAAACCATGCCAATGCCGCGTTTATGCGGAGGGATGTTATTGATTGGACGCCCGTCCAACATGATCTCGCCATGAGTGGCTGTTTCAAATCCTGCCAGCATCATCAGGCAGGTCGTTTTACCCGACCCCGAGGGCCCAAGCATTGTAAGAAACTCTCCCTTCGGCATCGAAAGGTTGAGGTCTTTTACAACGAGGATCTCACCATCATATGATTTTTGGACATGCTGAAACTCGACGAACGCTGCGTCATTTGACATTTACCGATTTGTCTCCCTGTGCGGCCCTTGGTTGCCCGGTTCATCCGGATCTCAAAGACCTGTCCGTTCTATTTAAGGACATGCAGGGCGCAGCACGCAACCAAAATATGTCACTCATGCAACGATTGTGTTTCATGCCGCGTATTATTCAGTCACAATTCAACTTACGCATGTGCCACGCAAGGCTTTGATTGCTGGACAGAACCGGTTTCTGCAACCGTTCCTGCACCTCGGAAAGAACATCAAAAGTTCTTAAATTTGTGCAGCTTATAAAGACAGCCTCAACTGAATTATCCCGACCAAGATTCATTGCCGCGTCGACCACGGACTGCCGGGAAATTCGGGCAACCATGGCCTCTTCCGCCTCGCCGAATGTTCCGAAAACATCCATCGAAATGCCGTTTCGAGCAAAGGCTTCCCGTAAGGGATCGTTCACTTCCTCTATGTAAGGAGACAATAGTGCGAACTTTCTAACACCAAGGTCATGAGCACAGGCAGACGCCGCCCGCAAAGGGTTTGTGACAATCGCGGCATCGCAGGTCTGTTGAACCATTCTTTCAACCTGCTCGGACCCGATGACCGAGCTGGCGGAGGTGCAGCCATACCCCACAACCCGGTAAGGCCTTGTCTTGGGCAGAAGGTCCGCCGCAGCCGGCAGTGCCTTTTCCATTTCCGCCAAAGTGTCGGTCGTGACTTTTTTACCGCTGGGAATTCTGGACACGTAAATCGGGCAGGTCCGGTCCGAAAAATACGCGGAGAATTCGGGCTCCAGCGTTTCGTCGGTCTGCAAAACGATCAACCCCATCGGGGATGCTGTCAGGTCGTCGGCATCAATTGAATAAGTTAAGCGCGTCATAACTCGGGCAACTCCGGACCTGCGCGGGGGCTGATAAAGCGGGGTGCCCCCTCGGTGATGACGATGTTTTCTTCATGAACGAGGATCTTCCCGCCCACAGCGATCCCCGGTTCGAGGGTCAGAACCATACCGGGTTCCAGCACCGTGTGATCAGTTGGTATCAATGACGGCCATTCCGTCAGTGACATGCCCAGACCATGCCCCAGTCGCCCTGCCCCGGTATCGGCATCGTGGCGCGAAAGGACCGCGTTCATTGCATGAAACAGATCGGCGGCAGTCGCACCCGGGCGGGCGATATCAAATGCGGCGTCCGAAGCCTCGATCAGTGCTGAGTGTGCGCTCCGGACGTACGCACTGGCCGGACCGATCGACCAGTTGCGGTCGTAATCGCTGAAATACCCGTCCCAGACCAAACCGGTGTCCAGCATCAGAACGTCACCTTGCTGTAGCTGCGTATCGGCTGCCGGGGAAATCACATCGGTGTAACCACCCTGTTCCGCACCGCCGGCAAGGTAAGGCACCCAGTCCGCGCCTTCCTCAAGACACAACATCTGGAACCGGCGGAATACTGTATCCAGCGCGACACCCTCACCAGCAATTTCGGGAACGCGATGAAATGCGCGCCCAGCAATGGAACAGGCCGTTTCGATTTTGGTGATTTCAGCTGGAGATTTGACCATGCGAAGGGTTCGTAATATCCCTTCATCACCGCACAGATCGCGCTTACCGATCGCCTCCTGCAAACGCCGAAAATCCGCCAATGGCATCCGGACATGTGTTTCATGTCCGTCGGGCAAACCGATTTTGCCGTGCGTTGGAGCAACCTCGCGCAGGGCATCGGCCAATAGGCTGACGCCATCGTCCGTCAAATCCGGAGCCGCCCAGGTCCGGATGTCGTCGATCCAGGTTTCTGCCATAAGCGCGGCCCCGATCGACGGGATCACGGCGATTGGCTTGCCGCTGGCGGGTACGATCAGGTACCAAGGGCGTGTCGGACTTTCCCAGAAACGGGTCAGGTAACCAGTGAAATATCGGATTTCGGGTTCCGTGGTCAGTAACAACGCCGACAGACCAACGTCGCGCATCATGCTCTGTGCCCGTTCCGTTCGCATGGTGAATTCTAAAGCGTCGAACCCCCTCATTCAGCGACCTCGGAGAGAATGCACAAAACCCGCGCCTCCGGGTCAATTCGCAAAGCGGCGCGCACATCGGCGTTCATGACGGCAGCGACGCCTGCCCCTCCGGACGCCGTTGTGGCAATGCCCGCATTCGCCATGACCGGTAGTGCGCTCGCGACTTCATCATCGCTCAGCGTCAGGAAACGGTCCGCGTCTCGCGCCAGGCCGTTCAATGCGATCAGCGATGGTTCCTTGCAGTCCAGACGCCCCATGATGCTGTCGGGACCATCCGCGAAGACGCAAGCGCCGGCTTCAATACTTGCCTGCAGCGCGGGAGCTGCATCGGGTTCAACCACGATGATCTGAGGCTCATCCCCCCAAACCGTGCGCGCATAAGCAGCAAACGCTCCGGCCATACCGCCAACGCCGGCCTGCAGCATGATATGTGTTGGAGTTTCCGGACATTGCTCGGCAGCTTCAGCGGCCATCTTCAGATAACCCTCCATCAGCGTGTGCGGCAGTTCATAGTACCCCTCCCACGAACTGTCTGACAGCAAGATCCATCCGTTATCCTGCGCGGCCTGGCTGGCGGCATCCATACTTGCGGCGTAGTCCGCGCCGCTGCGCACAACCTCAGCACCTTGCGCCCGAAGGCGGTCAGCAAAACTCTCCGGTACGGTTTCCGCAATATAAACAACGGCTTTTGCGCCGAACTTCTTTGCACCCGCCGCGACGCTCAAGCCATGGTTGCCTGCACTTGCGGTCACGTATGTACGGCCGGACAGAGTGGTGTCATCCGGTATCTTAGCCAGATCTGCAGCGTGTCTGGCAATGACATACGCCGCCCCCAACGCCTTGAAAGACCCCAGATTCATCCGACCACGTTCGTCCTTGATCCAAAGGTCCGCGATCTCGGCCAGCCCGTCGACCCGAACCAAAGGGGTTTCGTCCGCTGACAAACAACGCGCAATCAACTCTGAGGCGCGCGCGACATTGGTCGAAGGAAACGGAGCGCTGTCGATCAGCTTTTCACCGCCGCGATAGGGGTTGGATGAGATTTTCAAATTGGTGTCTTCCCTGTGATGCCCATTGACGTGAACGTATTCGTCAAGTTCTGTCAACAGAACTCGCCCCAGACAGGAGCCCACAATGCCTCATGCTGATCCGGCCTTCGGCCGTGCCGAGTACGACCGGAGATTGGCCAAGACGCGCGCTGCCATGTCTGCCGCAGGACTGGACGCGATGTTTGTCGAGGATCCATCGAACATCGCCTGGCTGACCGGATATGAAGGCTGGTCATTCTACGTGCACCAGGGGGTTCTGATTCTACACAACGCCGACCCGATCTGGTGGGGGAGGAATCAGGATGCCAACGGCGCGCGCAGAACGGTTTGGATGCTGGACGATCGCATCCATGGCTATGCGGACGAGTATGTGCAATCGACGGTTCGCCACCCGATGCAGGACCTTGCAACACTGATTGCAGAATTAGGTTTGGCAAAAGGCCGCATCGGCGTTGAACTGGACAATTACTATTATTCGGCCAAGGCGCATCTGACACTGCTGGCGGAACTCCCCGAGGCGGAGTTGATCGATGCAAACGCGTTGGTGAATTGGCAGCGCGCAGTGAAATCTGACGAAGAAATCGCTCTGATGCGTAAGGCCGCTCGGATTTCCGAGCATGTGATCGACGGTGTTCTGGATCGCATAGAACCGGGCATGCGCAAGAATGACCTCGTCGCGCAAATCTACCATGACGCAATCACCGGGGTTGGTGATGATTGGGGCGATTACGCGGCCATCGTTCCCCTGCTCCCGTCCGGTGCTGACGCTGCTGCCCCACACCTGACGTGGGATGGCGCGCCGTTCAAATCAGGTGAATGCACGTTCTTCGAGCTATCTGGCTGCTATCGCCGGTATCACACACCGTTCTGCCGGTCCGTGTTTTTGGGTGATCCGCCCGATCATCTACGTCGGGCCGAAGCTGCGTTGGTCGAAGGGCTCGAGGCCGGTCTGGACGCCGCCCGCGCCGGCAATCAGGCGCGCGATATTGCGTCGGCGCTGGCTGCTCCTCTTGAACGGGCCGGGATCGAACGGGGTGCGCGGTGCGGCTATCCGGTTGGCCTCAGTTATCCGCCGGACTGGGGTGAACGCACGATTTCCCTACGCCCCGAAGATGAAACTGTTCTGGAGCCCGGCATGACATTTCACTTCATGCCCGGCCTCTGGATGGACGATTGGGGCCTTGAAATCACCGAGTCGATCCTGATCACTGAAACCGGGCCTGCCGAGTGTTTCTGCAACCGGCCCAGAAAGCTGTTCGTAAAGCCATGAGTGTACAAAGGTCCAAAGAAATACTCACTGACCTGATCGCCTTTGAAACGGTGTCGGCGGACTCGAATCTGGACATGATCAGTTATCTGACCCAACGGCTGGAAGCGCTGGGTGCGCGCTGCATCGAAACCCGTGACGTGACTGGCGCAAAGGCCAACGTGTTTGCCACGTTTGGACCGGACATGCCGGGCGGCATCCTTTTGTCGGGCCATACGGATGTGGTTCCCGTGGCCGATCAGGACTGGACCTCTGATCCGTTTCAGATGGCCGAGCGTGACGGCAAGCTCTACGGCCGGGGTACTTGCGACATGAAGGGGTTTATCGCAGCCGCACTGGCCTTTGGCGAAACTTTGGATGCCGGCAAACTGACCCAACCGTTGCACTTTGCCTTTACCTATGACGAAGAAGTCGGCTGCCTTGGCGCGCAAACCCTCATCAACGATCTGTCCGAGCGTGGCATTGTCCCAGACATCGCCATCATCGGCGAACCGACCGAAATGCGGGTGATCGAGGGGCACAAGGGCTGCTTTGAATACACGACGCGGTTCACAGGTTTGGAGGGTCACAGCTCGGCCCCCGATGACGGCGTGAATGCTGCGGAATACGCCGCGCGCTATATCGGAAAACTGCTGGAGCTGCGCCATATCCTCAAGTCGCGAGCGCCAACCGAAAGCCGGTTCGAGCCGCCCTGGACTACAGTCAACATCGGAAAAATCTCTGGCGGTGTTGCGCACAATGTCATCGCCAGCAAGGCAGAGGTCGCGTGGGAGATGCGCCCCGTGCAGGCCAGCGATGCGGACCTCGTCAAAAGTACGCTCGCCGACTACGTCGAGCATTCTCTGTTGCCCGCGATGCAGGCGGTTCACAGCGAATCGAGCATCACGCAAGAAGCCGTCGCCGAGGTCGAAGGCCTTGAACCCATGGAGGAAAACGCGGCCCGTGATCTGGTTGCAGAACTGACGGGCGCAAATGGAACCGGTGTTGTCGCCTTTGCGACCGAAGCCGGGCTTTTCCAGAAACTGGGCGTGCACGCGATCGTGTGCGGACCGGGCTCAATCGTACAGGCGCACAAGGCGGACGAATTTCTGGAAATCGAACAGTTGGACCTGTGCTGCCGAATGCTGAACCGGCTGGGACGCCGCCTGATGGGCTAGGTGCTTCCGTGCGAACGGTCGTACTTTGACCGATCCGGTTGCACATGAGCGGCGCGTGCGTCTGCGCCCGGGTCATAAACCTCCATCAACAGCGGATAGCATGCTGCCGCGTCCGAGGAATGCTCCGACGAACAATCCCCGCCGGGACACGCCGATAGCCCGACAATCAGGTCGATTTCGGCATAGAACTCAAGGTAATCTCCGGGCCGAACCGGGCTAGCCTTCATGAAATAGTGGCCGGTGTCACGCGTGAACCCGGTGCACATGAACACGTTCAGAACATCATGCACCAGCATTTCCGCTTCGTGCAACGGCAAGTCGCAGTGACTTGCCAATGCGCGTGTCAGGTTCGAATGGCAGCAGTAGTGATAATCATCCCCCGAGAGCAGACGTCCGGTATACGGATCACACCGTGTCCCGATCACGTCATGGACTGAGCCGCCATAGGCATCAAACCCATACCAGTCCAACGTATCTGCAACGATAGTCGCCATGGGCCGCATGTTCGGGAAACTCGACCACATTCGGTCACCGGTCGACAAGTGCGTGCCATGCAATGCGCGGGTTTTGCCAGAGTAAAACCGCTCAGTCAGGTCATGTTTGTTCCACATGTTCAGGTCGCCGACCTGCGGGCCATCCACCGAAACCACTCGGACAAAAGCACCAGCCGGAACCTCGATACACACCGCATCGCGGGGCGCCGCGGTGGCTTCCGCAGTCTTGGTCGCGCCCTCGCGAAGCACTTGCAAAGCGGCCAGATCGGCCTGCTTCAGTGTGTCTGGCGGATAGCAGATAACCGGCGTGATCGCTTTGCGTTCCGACGCATCTTGCGGCGGCGGGAAGATTGGTTTTGCAAGTTTCATAAGCGCCTCCCTTCCCGGCCTAAAGCCCTGCTTTTGCGAATCTCTAGCGCATTACGAAAGGGTTCGCCATCGGCTCATGCGCCGTGCTGATCCAGGTCGTCTTGGTTCAGGTGTAATCCAGTATCGCCTCGCCCCCAGCCCCGCGACTATATCCGGAATGATTGAACCCGCCAAACGGTGCGATCAGAGAGATCGCGCGAGAGGTGCTCACCCAGCAGATTTCGGCTCTGATCCGTTGGGACACACGATGCGCTCGTGTCAGGTTTTGAGTGAATACCCCGACCCCCAGCCCGTATGGCTTGATGTTGGCCGGAGTGATGGCCTCTTATTCGGTGTCGAATGGCAGTAACGACATCACCGGCCCGAACAATTCGATTTTCAGCGTTTCTGTCCGGGACGACGTACGTCGACCAGAGTTGGAATCATGTAGCTATTGGGACGATCAGCAATTTCTCCGACAAATTGAAATACGGCAGCCTGCCCCTGTCCCTGCGCCTTGCTCAGGGTATCTTCGATCTTTCGAGCCTGCGCCACGTCCTCATCGTCTTTTCCGACAAAGGTTTGATGCAGCAGCATGATCTTTGGACGAGGTCCAGGGCAGATGTCCCACGCCTCATTGAACAACCCATAAGGGTTTCGATCTCTTCCATGCCCAGCCACAGCGGCGTGACCTGGATATTGAACCCATTATGAACACCGAACTCATGGTTGTTTGGGTCACGTGCGGCGATCCAGATCGGCGGACCACCATCCTGACGAGGTTTAGTGGCCGAAGTCGCAGAGGGGAAAGCACAAAACTCACCTTCGCGGGCTTCAACGACATAGCGGATCATCATGTGGCAGATACCCGCGCTTGAGTTGCTGCAAAGCGCTGCCTCGCCTTATCTGACAGAAGAACGCGCGGAACGTCACTGTGGCGCCTCAACCAGTGTCATTGAATGCGTGATCTCTCCGGCCTTGCCTCACCTTCAGGTTCAGCACCTAGAGATGTCAGTTCTTTCGTCAGTACGACCTGGCCAGATGAGCACTTTGAGCTTCGGGCAGATGTCTAAATTCGGTTCAGGTCAGAAAAAACAGATCGGGCTGAATGCCGGCTAGGTTGAGCGTATGCCCGAGGTCTCCGCGCCCGCCACCGAGGGGTATTTTCTTGCCTCGCAAGGCGCGACACCCGAGGAAGGCGCATTCTTTTCATGGGTTTTGCAATAGATCCCAGAAACTGTGCAGGAAAGGGTCTGATTCAGACATACCGATGTCGCATCTGAGGATATCGCACTGCACCAAAATAGTGAATTCTGGCAAAAAAGGTCCGATTCATGCGATATTCCGGCTTCCGAGTCATCAAAGAGGCGCTTACCGGCCACAAGGGGTGGAAACCGGTCTGGCGCGACCCTGAACCCAAGGCCCACTACGACATCATCGTCATTGGCGGTGGAGGTCATGGGTTAGCAACTGCCCACTACCTTTCCAGGGTCTACGGCCAGCGCAACGTTGCCGTTGTCGAAAAAGGCTGGATCGGCGGCGGCAATGTCGGGCGGAACACCACCATCGTTCGCTCGAACTACATGCTGGACGGGAACGAGCCGTTCTACGAATTCTCCATGAAGCTGTGGGAAGGGTTGGAACAAGACCTGAACTACAACGCCATGATGAGTCAGCGCGGGATCATCAATCTGTTCCATACGGACGGTCAACGCGACGCCTACACCCGGCGCGGTAACGCGATGATCCTCAACGGTGCAGATGCCGAGCTGTTGGATGCCGATCAAGTTCGCAAGGAACATCCCTATCTGAACTTTGACGACGCCCGTTTTCCAATCAAAGGCGGTTTGGTTCAACGACGCGCAGGAACCGCACGCCACGACGCGGTCGCGTGGGGCTTTGCCCGATCCGCGGACAGCCACGGCGTCGACATCATCCAGAATTGCGAAGTCACTGGCCTGCGGATCGAAAATGGAAAATGCTTGGGCGTTGAAACGTCGAAAGGCTTTATCGGTGCCAACAAAGTCGGCTGTGCTGTTGCGGGCAACTCTGGCCGGGTGATGGGCATGGCGGGAATGCGTCTGCCCATTGAAAGCCACGTTCTGCAGGCGTTTGTGTCCGAAGGTCTGAAACCTGTCTTGCCCAGCGTCATCACCTTTGGCGCCGGTCATTTCTATGTCAGCCAATCCGACAAGGGTGGTCTGGTCTTTGGGGGCGATATCGACGGCTACAACACGTATGCCCAACGAGGGAACCTGCCCGTGGTTGAAGACGTGTGCGAAGGCGGCGTTGCCCTGATGCCGATGATCGGCCGCGCGCGCCTGCTGCGCATGTGGGGCGGTGTCATGGACATGTCGATGGACGGCTCGCCGATCATCGACCGCACCCCGGTCGAAGGCCTCTATTTCAATGGCGGTTGGTGCTATGGCGGGTTCAAGGCAACCCCGGCCTCGGGCCATTGCTTTGCCCATTTGCTGGCAAAAGATGAACCGCATCCAGTTGCCACCGCCTATCGTCTCGACCGGTTCCGCACGGGCCGGATGATCGACGAAAAAGGCGTGGGCAACCAGCCCAACCTGCACTGAGGGGAGCACAAAAATGATTATCAACCATCCCCTTCTGGGCCCGCGCGACGCCTCGGAGTTCACCTATCTGGGTGACGCGTCACTGATCGACCGCCCGGACTGGCAGGACGAAAACGCGGCTGAGGCTTTTTATGACTATGGCTATCTGCGCGACAATCCCGCAGGCAAGCATCAGGAGTTGTGGTTTCACGAGGCGGGCGACCGGTCCTGGCTGGTCGTGACCCGCGACACCACCACACACGAGATATCCAAGGTAGAACTGGCCCGCGACGTGGCCCGCGCGCGGGGGCGATCCAAATGACGCAAAACAACCGATTGAACGGCGGCCAGATCGACCGCAACACCACAGTGAACTTCCGGTTTGATAACCGCAGCTATACCGCACATCCCGGCGATACGCTGGCCTCGGCCCTACTGGCCAATAACGTGCGGCTGATCGGACGCTCGTTCAAGTACCACCGCCCGCGTGGGCTTCTGACTGCGGGCTCCGAAGAGCCCAACGGCATCGTGGAACTGCGCACCGGTGCCCGCAAAGAACCCAACACCCGCGCCACGACGATTGAGATGTTTGACGGGCTGGAGGCGCATTCGCAGAATCGTTGGCCCAGCCTGAAATTCGACGCCATGGCGGTGAACGACCTGTTCTCGAATTTCCTGTCCGCCGGATTCTACTACAAGACCTTCATGTGGCCCGCTGCCTTTTGGGAAAAGGTCTACGAGCCGATCATCCGTCGCGCTGCGGGCCTTGGTTCATTGTCGATGGAGGCTGATCCTGACGAGTATAACAAAGGCTTCCGCCATTGTGACCTGCTGATCATCGGTGCCGGACCATCGGGGTTGATGGCGGCTCTTACAGCCGGTCGTGCCGGTGCGGATGTCATTCTGGCAGACGAGGACTTCAAATTTGGCGGGCGCTTGAACAGCGAGACATTCTCGGTTGGCGATCAAAGCGCCCCCGACTGGGCCGCACAAGCCGTGGCGGAGCTATCCGCCATGCCGAATGTTCGCTTGATGACCAGAACAACCGTCATCGGCGCATTCGATCACGGCATCTATGGTGCCGTTGAACGGACCGGAGACCACTTGGCCACCCTGCCCGCAGGAAAGCCACGCCAAATCCTGTGGCGCATCTATACCAAGAAGGCGTTGCTCTGCGCTGGCGCAACCGAACGGCCCATTGCGTTCGAGAACAACGACCGTCCCGGCATCATGATGGCAAGCGCGCTGCGGACCTATTCCAACCGGTTTGCGGTGACGGCCTCTCAGCGTGTGGCGATCTTTACCAACAACGACGACGGTCACCGCACGGCCGCCGATCTGCATGCCAAGGGCGTTCACATCAGCGCCGTTATCGATGTGCGCAAGGATGCCCCGACCAGCTATGACTACGAGGTCCTGAGTGGCGCGCAAGTCATTGATACCAAGGGGCGTCTTGGGTTGACCTTTGTCGAAGTTGCCCTGCCCGACGGCTCGATCCGTACGCTGGATTGCGGCGCGCTGGGCGTTTCCGGGGGGTGGAACCCGAACGTTCACCTGACCTGCCATCAACGAGGACGACCGGTTTGGAATGAGGATCTGGACGCGTTTGCACCGGGGTCAAATCTGCCAGTGGGCATGTCCGTCGCGGGCGCTGCGAATGGGGTGATGTCGACCCATGGCGCATTGCAGTCCGGTGTAAGCGGTGCAGTTGAGGCTCTGGAGCTGTCCAATGCTCTGCCCGACCTGCCCGCAGCCGAAGACGCCCCGGTCTCGCAAAAGCCGTTCTGGTATGTCGAAGGCTGCAAGCGCGCATGGCTGGATCAGCAGAACGACGTGACTGTCAAAGACGTCAAACTCAGCTATCAGGAAGGTTTCCGGTCGGTTGAACACCTGAAACGCTATACCACGCTGGGCATGGCGACCGATCAGGGCAAAACCTCGAACATCTCAGCTCTGGCGATCATGGCCGAGGTGGCCGGGAAATCCATTCCCGAGACCGGCACCACCATCTTCCGCCCGCCCTACACTCCCGTCCCGATTGCCACCTTTGCCGGCCGGATGAAGGGACAGGAGTTCCATCCCACACGTCTGACGCCTTCGCATTACTGGGCCAAGGAACGTGGAGCCGTTTTTGTCGAAGTCGGCAATTGGTTGCGCGCGCAGTGGTTCCCCCTGCCCGGCGAAACCCATTGGCGCGAGTCCGTTGATCGCGAAGTCCGTCAGACCCGCGCGTCCGTCGGTGTTTGCGACTGTACGACACTGGGCAAAATCGACGTTCAGGGCACGGATGCGGCGGCCTTTCTCAACCGGGTTTACGCCAACGGTTTCGCAAAGCTCGCCATCGGTAAAACCCGCTATGGACTGATGCTGCGTGAAGACGGCATGGTGATGGATGATGGTACGGCGGCACGTCTGGCCGAGGACCATTTTGTTGTCACGACCACCACGGCAAATGCTGTAAGTGTCTATCGTCACATGGAATTCGTGCGCCAATGTCTGTTCCCGGACATGGACGTGCAGCTGATCTCGACCACCGAGGCCTGGGCGCAATACGCTGTCGCGGGTCCCAACTCGCGCAAGTTGCTGCAAAAAATCGTCGATCCGGAGTTCGATATCTCGAACGAGGCGTTTCCGTTTATGGCCTGTGGTAACATCACCGTCTGCGGCGGGTTGCGCGCGCGGCTGTTCCGGATCTCGTTCTCGGGAGAGTTGGCATTCGAAATCGCGGTGCCCTCACGCTATGGCGATGCCATGATGCGGCGTTTGATGGCCGAAGGTGAAGAGTTTGACGTTGTCCCCTATGGCACCGAAGCGCTGGGCGTTATGCGGATCGAAAAAGGTCACGCAGCCGGTAACGAGCTGAATGGTACAACGACTGCGTTGAACCTTGGCATGGGCAAGATGGTGTCAAAGAAAAAAGACAGCATCGGCTCGACCCTGTCAGAGCGTGAGGCGTTGAACGAACCGGACGTTCTGAAACTGGTCGGGATCAAACCGGTATCACCGGAAGAGAAGATCACTGCCGGCGGCCATCTGATGAACACCGACGGACCGGTCGATGCGGCACATGATCAGGGATATGTCACCTCGGCTGCGTATTCGCCCATTCTGAACAGTAACATCGGGCTGGGGCTGCTGAAGAACGGCTCTGATCGTCTGGGCGAGAAGATGCGCCTAGTTTCCCCTCTGACCGACCTGACTATCGACGTCGAAATCGTGTCGGCCCATTTCGTTGATCCCGAAGGAGAGCGTCTGCGTGCCTGATCTAATTGCAATAACCGCATTGGGCGGAACTGAACCCCGCGTCGACGCTGTTGGCGGTGTCATTTGTACGGAATACCCGGGCGTCGCCCTCGCCTCGGTCGCGGCCCGCCTGGGACAGGAAGCCGCTGCCCGAACGGCCCTTTCTGATCTGATCAAAGTACCTACGCCTGATGTTGGTCGGCTTGCCGGTGAAACAGTGAAAGCCTTCTGGGCAAGCCCGGATCAATGGATGATCGAAGCACCGTTCGAAACGCACGAAAACATCGCGGATCAGGTGAAGGCCGCTGTGGGCGACACCGCGTCCGTGACAGAGCAAACGGATGGGTGGACCCGGTTTGACCTGAGTGGCGACAAGATTTCCGCCGTGTTGGAATTGATGTGCATGCTTGATCTGCGCAAGATCGACACGGGCAGCGCATCAAGGTGTTCGATCCACCACATCGGCTGCTTTGTCCTTTGCCGCTCACCTGAGTTGTTCAGCATCTACGGCCCGCGATCATCAGCCGGGTCGCTGCACCACGCGATCGTCACGGCCATGCGGTCAGCGCTTTAGGTCAACACTCAGACCGACGGCAGCGGCGCATTATCCTCGACCCGGAACCGGTTGATTCGACGGCGATCTTCGCTGGGGCTCAACCCGAAGGCCGAGCGGTAATGCGTCACCAAAGGTGCAACGGACCCGTAACCGATCGCAGCTGCAATCTCTGCGATCGGGTCCTTGGTATAAACCACCATCTGCCGCGCCGCCTTCATGCGCATGGCGCGATAGTAGTGGCTGGGGCTCTGGCCTGTGGCCTGTTTGAACGCCCGCTCGACCTGTCGCGGTGTCACGCCTATCTGCAGAGCAACATCCGCAATCGAGATCGGCTCGCTCATTTGCCCGGCAAACAGCTCGACACAACGCGCGACCAGCGGCGGAAGGCTGTCACCAGTGTCCGGCGCGGTGGCAGCAGGTACCTGCTGACGGACCCCCGCTCCACGCATCATCGGATGCTGGAACCAACACGCGACTTCGTGGGCCACGTCACCACCCAGCCGCTCCTCGATCAGGTGCAGGGCCAGATCGAACCCGGCTGCAGCACCAGCCGCAGTGTAACGGGTGGCCGCTTTGACGATCACCTCGCTGCGGGCATCAATCTCGGGGAACTCGGCCAGGAATGCCGCCTCGTAACACCAATGCACCGAAACCGGGTGGCCATTCATCAACCCGGAGCGAACCAACGGAAATACGCCGCCGCTGATCCCGCCCAAAACGGTGCCGTGTCGCCCAAGGTTGCGCAATGCACCATTGCCGACATTTGCATTATCGAAGCCCGAAGTCGGGCTGCTAAGCAGGAACAGAATGTCCGCGTTTCTGCATTCGGCAAGAGGCCGTTCGGCCTCGAACCGGACTCCAGCGCTGGATCGGACCTTTTGCCCGTGCTCGGACACCAATGACCAGCAGAACGCCTCCTGCCCCGCGATCTCATTGGCCGCCCGCAAGGGTTCGATCACCGAAGTGAGGCAAGCCATGGGAAATCCGTCAAACAGCAAAAAGACGATTTCGATTCTGTTTTCCTTACGCATAGGGCTGTCCTAGCAGGATTTCCGCGCCAGCCCTATGCGAAGTTCATGCCCAACGGACCAACCCGATTATTGCTGAGGTCGCGTAAAACCCTTGCAGCAAGAGGAACGTCCAGCGGCGATCGATAACCGCCCAAGCGGCAAACAGCGCCGAGGACAGCAGCAGTAAGGTAAAGCCCAACAATTCGGCCCCTATGTTCGAGGCGATCAGCAAGGCGTAGGCCATCGCCAAAACCGATCCGGTGATCTCGAACACGGTTGTCAGGTTACGTCGGTTGGGGGATTCAATTCGGTTGGTCATACCTCAACCCTTTCGCTTTAGAAAATCGACCAGCAACGCCGAGATCCGCTCGGGTTGATCCTCCATCGCGAAGTGGCCGCAGTCTTCCAACACGTGCAGTTCCGATCCGGGGATCGCTGCGTGCAGCTTGTGCGCCCAGTCCACTACTTGCCACGCATCGTCAGCGCCCCAAATCAACTGAACCGGCAGCGCGCCAAGTTCGCCGTAGCGCGGGGCAACATCATTGGTGTGATCCGGGGCGTAATGCCGGACCTGATGTTGAAACAGACTGCCCTGCCCAATCGGGCCACTAATGAAATCGAGGTAAGTTTCCAAAGACGTGTCCGCCAGCCGCTGCTTGTTCTGAACCGCCGAATACAACCAGTCCCGAAAATGCGCGCGATGATCGGCGTCCGAAGCCTTGATCAGCGACTCAAGCCCGGCCTGCATCTGCTGGTGCGTCCGTTCAGACGGCCAGCTGTCAAAACTGACGACATCGATCATGGTCAGGGACCGCACGCGCTGCGGCGATTGAAGCGCGAAACGCTGCGCCACACCGCCGCCGATGTCATGAGCGATAATGTGCAGATCATCCACGCCCCACAGGTCCAGCACCCCCTCAAGGATCGGTACCTGACCTGTCACCGACGTATCGACCTCCGGGTCCGAAGGTCGTTCGGACAGTCCATAGCCCAACAAATCGAACACAAGGACCCTATAACCCGCTGCCGTCAGTTCGGGCACGACGTTGCGCCAGATGAAGGACGAGGACGGCGTACCATGGATCAGAACGACGGGGTCTCCGTCACCGAAGGTTCCAATTGCAATGCGCGTGCCGTTGATCAGCGCGTGGTCTTTTACGAGGTGTTCCATGTCCAAGCTCCGCAATTTTGACTTTTCCTGTCAGTAGCCCAGCGTTACAATGTGACACAAATGAATGATTGGCATGTTCTGATCTTGATTTGTCATGGAGAAAAATATGGCCGAACGGTTGGAAATTGATGCGTTGCGTGCCCTTCTGGCCATCGCAAGCCATGGCGGAGTGACCCGCGCTGCCGAACATCTTGCACTGTCACAGTCGGCCGTGAGCCACAAAATCAGGCGGTTGGAACAAGCTTTAGACTGCGATCTGCTAGCGCGCCGTGCGGGAGCCCCGTTGTTTACTGATGCAGGCTTGCGCCTGTGCGACTACGCCCGCCGGATATGCGAACTGCACGACGAGGCGCTTGCTGGGTTGGGCAAGAAACCCATGGCAGGAGCCATTCGCCTCGGCATGACCGAGGACACTACCACCAGCGGCATCGCCCGCATTTTGGGTCGTTTCACCCGGTTATACCCAGACGTTCAGGTCCGCACGCGCACCAGCCAAAGCCTGAATGTCCAAAAGTGGCTGAAAGCCGGTGAACTTGATGTGGCCGTGATGCAGATCTTTCTTCGAGACGTCCTGCCGGACGATCTGATCTTGTTCGAGGACTCGCTGCATTGGGTCAAATCGCCGGATTTTCAGATGAAGCTGTCAGCGCCCGTTCCATTTCTTTCCTTCGACAGCCAATGCTTCTATCGGAAGTGGGGATTTGGCTTGCAGGGGCACAGGTTCGACAACGTTTTGGAATGCCCCAGCGCCGCCGGCATCCAATCCGCGGTGCGCTCAGGCTTGGGGGTCGCTTTGCTGAACGGGATACATGTCACGCCGGACATGGAGATGATCGACGGAGTCTTCCCTGCCCCTCCGACTATCGCATATGTCGCACGCATGCATGTCAAACGTCGAAACCCCGCCGCAATGGCGTTGATCCGCGAAGTCGGTCGAGAGGTCAACAGCACCAACCCCCTAAAGGCCGCCAGCTGAACCTGGCGGCTTGTGCGCCTTCAACCCAAAGCGAATTCCTTGGCCATGCGCGCCCGACGGCGCTGGATCGACTGACGGAAAGCCCAATCGGAAAATAGGGTGAGTGGTATCAAAACCCTTTCACCTACACCATCTATGACAACCAGCTTCCCGCTCCGCTCTTCCGCGCGAACGATATTGTCAAAGCTCAGGTCGCCAACAATGATCCGACCTCGTTCCAGGTCATCCATCAGTTCCAGAAACTCACTGTGCAGCTGCTTGCTCTTTTCCGGGTCGTTGAGCGCCGCCACACGTTCGGACTCAAGCGTCGGAGCCAGATCGCCATCAGGACCGGTAAGTTTTTCCACGATCAGCGCCGGGCCCAACGATGTGGCTGCGTATCCCATAAAATGCGCCAGCCGTTCAATTTCGGGACATTTGCGGTTTAACGCGGCCAGATACTCATTCGCTTCGCGGTTCCACTGGCGCAGATTGCCATATCGCCTTTCCGCAAAGCGCGGAACGGCATGATGGCGAACCGGCTCATCCACCCTGACCTTCAACAGCGCACAATCAATGGCCGGATGCTGGAAAATCCGGTAATTGCGGCTTGCGCGCAAAGGCTGAAAATCGCTCAGGTCGATCATGTCGTTTTTCTTCATGTGGTCAGACACTTGCCCCAGAAACAGCATTAGGTTTCAAATTGATAGATTTAATTTATCTTATTTGTTTTGGTAAACAACCTGCCGAGCGGAAAAATGAGCCCAGGACAAATTCAATAGGCGCATGTGCTCCTAATTGTGCGGCGAATTATGGCCGAAGTGCCAAGCCAATCGTCAATAAGTCCCGAGGCGGCGGATCCGGACTGCCGGATCTGCTAAAGTCCGAAAGATCCGCCCTTTTGATCATGTCTCGTCAATACCCCGATCACGTTCCTGCAATGCGCGAATACGCATTCGCTGGGCCGCGTGAATATGGGCGCGCATTGCCTGCTCTGCGGCAGCACCGTCCCGGGATTTCAAGGCTTCCATAACGGCGCGATGTTCGTCCACGGCTGCCTCGGCACGGTCGCTATCCAACAATTGAGACGGCCCCAGAATCAACAGCGCTTTTTGCAGCGACAGCATGGATTTGGAAAGGAAACGGTTCTTGGCCGCATCTAGCAATGTGGCGTGAAACACCCGGTTTATCCGCGCGGCCTCGGGGCCGGTGCCCGCTTCGGCCAGACGATCGTTCAGCGCGTTCAGCTCATCCAGCTCAACATCTGATGCCGCACGTGCCGCCAGTCTGGCCGCAGTGCCTTCGAGCACCGCGCGCATCTCATAAAGTTCCATGACTTCGGCATAACCAAGGCTGCGGACCGTCGCGCCCAGCCTGGGGATATGCGTCACCAACCCGTCGGCTTCAAGTTGCCGGATAGCCTCGCGCACCGGCGTTCGACTGACGCCAAGCCGTTCGGAAAGTTCGATTTCCCGCAGCCTGTCACCTGGCATCAATGTGCCTTCACGGACTTCATCCAGCAATCGCTGATAGGCCGAATTGCCCTGTGGACCGGGCTGCGTCGTCTCATCTTGAGTTTTCATCGTTCTCAATATTGCAAATCTCCTCGTCTTGTATACAATTGGATACACACGCGAGTCAACGGAAATGGAAGCCGTCTTTGTCCTCCCGAAACCCCATTCGAACTGCCCTGAGGCGGAAGTCGCTGACATTCGCGCTGGCCATTTTGGGAACGGCAATTTTCTGGGCGTTGAGCCTGCCCTTGCCGTTTCTGTTCGGCCCAATGTCTGCGTGTCTGATCGCGGCACTTTCGCATGCGCCGTTGCAGGGATTTGGACAGATCTCAATCGCTGCCAGAACCATCCTTGGCGTCGCTGTCGGTGCTTCGATCACACCAAGTCTGTTTGCCGAGCTGCCCAAGATGGCGGCGTCAATCATGCTGATCCCCTTCTTTATCATTCTGATTGCATTGGTCGGCGTACCGTTCTTCCGCAAAGTCTGGGGGTTTGACGACAAGACGGCGTTTTATGCGGCCATGCCGGGCGGATTGCAGGACATGATCATCTTTGGCACCGAGGCAGGCGCCAATCCACGTACACTATCCCTGATCCACGGAACACGGGTTCTGATCATCGTGACGCTGGCGCCCTTGTTCCTGACGGTGTTTTACGACGCCGAATTGACCAACCCGGTTGGTGAACCTGCCTCTGCCCTGCCCCTGCATGAGCTGCTGCTGATGGTTGTCGCGGCCATTGTAGGTTGGAAAGGCGGAGAGAAAATCGGGCTTTTCGGTGCCTCGATCCTTGGACCAATGATCTTGACGGCCGCGCTGTCGCTCGGAGATTTCATTCATACCCGACCTCCGCGGGAAGCGATCCTGTTGGCGCAGTTCTTCATCGGGTGCGAAATCGGCGTCAAATTTGTCGGCGTCACGTGGCCGGAACTCAGGCGTGTTGTCGCGGCGGGCGTGGCTTATGTTGTCGTTTTGGCCGTATTGGCCGCTGGATTTACGGCGGTGGTCACCACCCTCGGATTCGGGCGGCCGGTCGAAGCCTTTCTGGCGTTCGCGCCGGGCGGTCAGGCTGAAATGACGGTTTTGGCCATCGTGTCAGGTGCCGATCTGGGATTCGTTATCACCCACCATCTGACGCGCATCGTTCTGGTGATCATTGGCGCGCCAATCGTGGCCAATCTACTTCTGCGCTGGTCCAAGTCACGGGAATAGTCGTCCGCTCCACGATCATTCACGCAACAGCGCTGCTACCAAAAGCCAGCAGGCAGAAAACTAGAAAATTCTGGTGTGGGTGGCGGAGAGACAGGGATTCGAACCCTGGAGACGGTTTCCCGCCTACACACTTTCCAGGCGTGCGCCTTCGACCACTCGGCCACCTCTCCGTGCCGGCGATATTTGGACTATCGCCGGGGGATTTGCAAGGCCCGATTAGAGTGAAAATTCACCCCCAATCAAAAGCCTCGCAAACGGGGTCAGACCTCGTCACCGTCACCATCAGCCAAATCAGCCTCGGTCATCTCGACCGGCTCTGATGATGGATTCGCAGATGGCGAATCGTCGGTGCCCTTGCCGGGTTGGGTTTTGCTCGATTGTAGTGTCTCAGGATTGCGCAACCAGACATCGCGTTGGGCAAACGGGATCTCGATCCCTTCTTCGACAAAGCGGCGGTTGATCTCGTGGTTCATGTCGGACTTCACCGACAGAACCCAATTCACGTCCCGCAGAATGGCGCGAATTTCAAAGTCCAGCGAATCTGCACCGAAGCCTTGGAACACGACGCTGGGTGCCGGATTCGCCAGAACCATCGGGTGTGCATTTGCTATCTCGCCCAGGATTTTCTCCACCATCCGGGTATCGGTGCCATAGGCCACGCCCACTGGGACAATGACTCGCCCAATCGTGTTTCCGCGCGTGTAATTGGTGACCACACCGCTGATCAGGTCCGAGTTGGGAACGATCACGTCGGTTCGGTCAAACGTCTCGATCCGTGTGGACCGGACGGAGATATCACGGACATAGCCCATCATCCCGTTCACATCGATCCAGTCGCCCTTCGAGATCGGGCGCTCGACCAGAAGAATGATGCCGGACACGAAATTCGACACGATGGTCTGCAGACCAAAGCCGATACCAACCGACAAGGCACCTGCGACGATCGCCAGTGACGACAGGTTGAAACCGGCAATCGTGATTGCCACCAAAGCCGCGATGAAAATACCGACATACCCGGTACCTGCCACAATCGCGTTCTGTCCGCCCGGATCAATGCTGGTCTTCGGAAGCAGCGAATTTCGCAATCCGCTTTGCAACATCCGCGTCAGGCCGTAGCCGACAGCGAAAATGGCAAGGAAAGTAAAGAAATTGGTGGGCGAGATCGTCACACCGCCGATGTCAAAACCCTGCAGCAGGCGCGACCAGACCTCTTGCAGATCGGTTTTTCGCGCCCCCCAGTACAGGGCGAGGATCGGCATGGCCAGAATAGCCATGGCGAAACCGATGAGCACCGAAAACAGTGAGTCCTTCGCCTTATCGCCCTGCCCGCTGAGCCATCCGTAAACGGATGTCAGGAAGCGTTGGACAATTACCAACGCCGCAATCAGGACCAGCGACCTAACGGCGGGGAAAACAATGGCTTCGGCTGCGTTCGTATAGCCCAGAATCGCCAGGATCGGGCTGGCGATACCAAGGAAGAACAAGGCCCGGCGAATGAACTCGACCAGTTGGCTGAACCCGGCGGCGCGCGCCGTTGCGGATGGTTCGTCCGCGTCGACCGGGATATCCACACTTCTGACCCGGCGAACACGCAACAAAAGCAGCGCGGTGGCGATAATGACCGGAAAGGCGACGACGGCACGCGTTGCGTCCGAGATATTCTCGATCTGTTCGAACAGATTCACCAGTTCATGCAGGATCAGGAAGGCTGCCAACAAGTCGAGGTAAACACGCAGTTCAGTTACTTTCTGCCGGGACAGCTTTTGGAATCCCTGTGCCTCTTGCAGCACATAAACCTGCCGGCCGATCCAGTCGTAATAGAGAATAATCGCGGCCCAGTACGGAACGTTCTCCATAAGCAGCGTACCACGCAGCCCCAGAACTCCGGTCAGAACGATGGCTTCGACCAGCAACCAGACCCCCAGCCAGGGCAACAGAATACGCAGCAAAGAGGTCAGGAACGACCAGACACCGCTTCCCTGCCCGCCCAAGCCCCGCAGGTATTCGCCGGCGGCTTCCGACCAACGCTTGCCAAAAAACAGCAAAATGCCAGCAACGACGACCAGAAACAGAATACCCAAACCGCGGTCGCGCAACCGCTCATGCACTACGTCGGTTTTCAGATTTCGGTGCGCCTCGTTAAACAGAGACCGCGCGGCTTCGTTTACGTCCACCCAGGCCGGACCCCAATGGATCGGGTTCAATGGGGATGGACCACGCTCTAACAACTCTTTTGTCTGGCGATCACGAAGCAGCTGATCGATCTCGAAAATCAGGCCATTGGCTCGGCTGAATGCCTCTTCCGATATAATTCTCGGGACAGCCAGGCTATTGAGCTGCTCATCCAGGTGTTTGCGAAGAGTGGCAATATCCTCGGGCTCGGTCGCGTCGCCTTCCGGTTCGGGTCCAAGCGCCTTGATCTGGTTTTCCAGCGTCTGGATACGTTCGGTGTTCAAGCCGCGCGCTTTGTTGAAATCTTCCCTGTAATCATTGATTTCAGCCCGCAAGTTCTCGAGCGATGCATTCGAGGCGCGATTGGCCTCGATAACCGTCTCGGCCCGGTTCGCCGTTTTAACCCACCCTTGGTAGTACTCGCTTTGTCGGTCAGTAAGCTGGGCAGCCACAGGGCCGCCCAGTATGGCAAAACATACTGCGATCAGAGTTACGAACAGGCGAGCCTGCCGCAGCATCATACGTCCTCGAACACGCCGGGAATGCTTCGCGGGGCCTCGGTCATCCAGTCGGGAACCGGCAGTTCTTTTTCCCGCAGGAACTCGGGGTTGAACAGCTTGGACTGATAGCGGGTGCCGTAGTCGCACAGGATGGTCACAATGGTGTGGCCCGGCCCCAGATCCTTGGCCAGACGCACCGCGCCCGCCATGTTGATCGCCGTCGAACCGCCCATGACCAGACCTTCTTCGCGCAGCAGGTCGAAGATGTAAGGAAGCGCCTCGTTGTCCGTCATCTGGTAGGCGAAATCCGGTTTGAACCCTTCCAGATTTTTGGTGATGCGCACCTGACCGATACCTTCCGCGATCGAGCCGCCCTCCATCGCGATCTCTCCGGTGGTGTAGTACGAGTACAGCCCCGCCCCCATCGGATCGACCAGACCAATCTTGACACCCTTGGGCTGCAATGCATCGGCCACACCAGCCAGCGTTCCGCCCGAACCAACGGCACAAACGAAACCGTCAACCTTTCCATCGGTCTGTTCCCAGATTTCGGGACCGGTGGTTTCAACATGCGCCTGACGGTTGGCAACGTTATCGAACTGGTTTGCCCAAATCGCGCCATTGGGTTCGGTCTGTGCCAGTTCCTCGGCCAGACGACGCGAGTAATGCACAAAGTTGTTGGGGTTGCGATAAGGCGCGGCCGGTACCTGTACCAGCTGGGCGCCAGCCAACCGCAGCATGTCCTTTTTCTCTTCGGACTGCGTTTCCGGAATGACGATGACGGTCTTGAATCCCATGGATGCACCGACCAGTGCCAGACCGATGCCAGTGTTGCCTGCCGTACCCTCGACAATGGTGCCGCCTGGTTTCAGGTCTCCACGCGCAATCGCATCGCGAATGATGTAGAGCGCAGCACGATCCTTGACCGATTGGCCCGGGTTCATGAATTCGGCCTTGCCGAGAATTTCGCACCCGGTCTCTTCACTGATGCGACGCAGCCGGATCAACGGTGTTTTTCCTACTGCGTCGGCAAGGTCTCGTGCAATGCGCATGGCGCCCTCATTTCATTACGGATCAACGCAGATTTACCTTTGCCGTGCGGCAACCACAAGCGGCGAAAGTCATCCACGCAGACGGTCGCGATGGCGCGCAAGCCAATGAGCCAGCGCCAAAAGCGGCAAATCCTTGAACCCGTGACTGTCCACCTGGTCTATGAAGCTTTCAAATGGCAGAATTTGCGTTCGAATATCCTCACCCTCGGTCGCCAGCCCGCCATCTTCGATAGTTTTGGTCAGATCGGCCAAACCGACATAGAGATACACATACTCGGTCGATGACCCGCTGGAGGTGTAGGCTCCACCGGCATCTTCCAGCCGGTCCAATATGATCTGGGCCTCTTCCTCGGCCTCTCGCAGCGCAGCTTGTTCCGGTGTTTCACCGGGATCGATCATTCCGGCGACAGGTTCCCACATCCAGGGTTCGGGGTCGTCGGCCAGAAAGATCGGCGTTCTGAACTGCTCGACCAAAAGCACGGTGTCCCGCACCGGGTCGTAGGGCAAAACAATCACGGCGCTGCCTTGCATCAAGCCACTTCGGTTCAGGGTTTTTCCCATCGACCCGTCGTGCTGACGATGCTGCAGCGCGATCTCTTCCATGCCAAAGTAGTCAATGTACGCGTGCGTATGGCTGTGGACGATGACATCCTTGGCTACATCCCTTGGATCACCCGTGGAACGCTTGCGCGCAGCCAGTTTGGCCCACGCGCGCGTTCGGATCGACGGAAAGCTGCGCGCAATCCTGTCGGCATCGACCCTGCCGTAATACGCCATGACTTCTTGCGCGGCGAGAACAGTCAACTCTCCCCATTCGTCCGCCCAATCCTGCAAAGACCACGGTTGATCCGGGGTCCAAAGACCGGGTTCGGGGTAAAACACGCTGGCTTGAGCCTTTGAGCGATCGGGCAAATCCACCGACTGAGGGCTGAGGTCGTAATCAAATCCGCCCTCATAAAAGATTAACCGCTTACGGTCCTCGTCGCTCAACCCCTTGACCAATAGACCCTGGGCGACTCCGCCATCTTCCCGCAAGATCATCGGAAACACCTGATCCTGCACGCCATAGACAGCGTGGTCGCTCAAAGATGCCTGGGATATGTCAAGTTGGGACGAGGCGCGCCCCAAAACAAGCTCGAGCAACGGCATATGCCGGAGCGTGCCGTAGAAAAACAGATCGGACACAGATAGAGACTTTCGGTTTTTGAATTACTGGATCAACGCCAGCGACGGCTGGCTTCTTCGGTAGCAAGGCCCGCAATCAGAGCACCGATCGCCAGCGTCCACAAGATCTCAGGCGCCAGCAATTGTTGGCCATATTCGATCCCGATCTGAAAAATGGCGATCAGCGCCTCGAACGGGCCGTCAAACCGATGCCGCATGGCCAGTCGGAACATTTCATAGACGCCCTGAACAAACAGGCCCCAGAACACCAGCGCCGCGATTCCTGTGAGCCCGTTGTTGACTGCAGCGGTCCAGCCCCGTCCGGCACGCTTGCCCATGATCCACCACCCGCAGACCAGGCCCAGGACCATGTTGACGTAAGTGAATGACCCGTAGGCCTTACCCTCTTCACCGTTCTCGATGACCATGCCCGAAACCAAAAACGCCACGACCAAAAGGCATACAGCGGCAATTAGACGTGCGGCACTGGGCATTAGGTGGGTCCGTTCCTTAACTCGGTTTCGCTATAGTGATCTGTGTCACATCGCAATTACCGGTGTCAAAGGCTGCGCCGCAGGCGGTCAAATAATAATTCCACATGCGGCGAAAACGCTCATCAAAACCCATTTCCGAAATTTCGTCCCACTTGTCGTTGAAAGTTTCATACCAGCGACGCAGTGTCAGATCGTAACTTTTGCCGAATTCCTTGGATTTCACGACCTTCAGGCCGGCTTTTGCCACCTGTTCCTTCAAAATGGACGGGGCCGGGAGCATCCCGCCGGGAAAGATGTATTTCTGAATGAAATCAATACCATTACGGTACACATCCCACCTATGATCCGCCACTGTGATGATCTGCAGGGTCGCTTTTGCGCCGGGTTTCAGGCGTTCGCGCACGGTTTCGAAGTACACCGGCCAATATTTCTGACCAACGGCCTCGAACATCTCGATAGATGCAATACCATCATAGAGTCCGCGCTCATCCCGATAGTCCTGCAACTTGAGCTCGACCATGTCGGAAAGTCCAGCCTTTTCCATACGTTGCCTGGCAAACTTCAATTGTTCCTGACTGATCGTCAGACCTGTGACCCGCAGGCCACGCTCTTTCGCGGCGTATTCGGCAAAGCCACCCCACCCGCAGCCGATTTCCAGGATGTGATCACCCGGTTTTGCACCCATTTCGTCAACAAGACTTGCGTATTTGGCAGTCTGTGCGTTCTCCAGGCTTTCCTGCCCCGTCTCGAACAGAGCGCTGGAGTAGGTCATCGTATCGTCCAGCCATAACCCATAGAATTCATTTCCCAGATCATAGTGGTACGAGATGTTCTTTTTGGCTTGGGTCCGGTTGTTGCTATGCAGCCAGAACCGCAGACGTTCATACATCTGGACCAGAACTTTGCCGGTAAAGTCGTCATAAACGGTTTCACTACCCAAATGCACAAGATCCATGAAGGATCGCAGGTCGGGTGTACTCCAGTCGCCTTCCAAATAAGCATCCGAAAAGCCCAGTTCGCCTTCCCGGATCAATCGCGAGAAGACGTCCGGGTTATGAATCTCAACGCTCGCAACAGGTCCCGGTTTCGCGCCTTCAGATCGAAACACCCGACCGTCCGGTAACGCGATATCCAGCCGTCCGGTCTCCATCCGGTTCAGCATCTTGAAGACTTGTGCAAAGTACCTGGGCAGCTCGTTCTGCCCGTCCGTCGTCGTGAAAATCATCCGCTCTCCCCTGTGCGGCCGTGCAAATAGGCTAGGACGAGTTTGTGTTTCTGGCAAGTTTTCAATTCCTTACTGGTTTTTTTCGGCCTTCATAAGCCGCCAATGCCCGCGCCCTGCCCGCAGCCAAAGCGACGACCGGCTGCGGATACAGATCGGTTGGTTTCAGGTTCCAGGACTTCGGAACCGCAGCAAAATAGGCCAGTGCCGTCGCGGGAGGGTCGGACTGACCTTCGGCAATCCACTGCCTGACATAGTTCGACTGCGGGTCGAATTTTTCTTGCTGCGTCTGTGGATTGAAGATGCGAAAGAATGGCGATGCGTCAGGTCCGGACCCCGCAACCCATTGCCATCCCATGGCATTTGCCGCCGGGTCCCAGTCCGTCAAGCAATCCGCGAACCAGTCCATTCCGATTTTCCAGTGGGTCATCAGATGTTTGGTCAGGTAACTCGCAACGATCATCCGAGCCCGGTTGTGCATCTGTCCGGTCACATACATCTGGCGCAATCCGGCATCGACTGCAGGCACACCGGTTCTGGCCTGCCGCCATGCCGTCACCTCGGAAAGATCGGCATCCGTATTCCACGGAAACGTGTCCCATTCCGGCTTCCAGTTTCCGCTTAACAGACGGGGATTGTGAAACAAAAGGTGATAGGCGAACTCGCGCCAGACCAGTTGGCGCAAAAAGGGTTCAACTCCGCGAACGCCGGTCATCCCCGCCCGCTGAACCGCATGCCAAACGCTGCGCGGACCGATTTCACCCAGAGACAGATATTCTGACAGGTTAGAGGTTCCGTCCAAATCCAAACGATCCCGATTGTCGGAATACTGGGTGATGCAATCCAGAAATTGGTGCAGGACATCATACGCAGCCGACTCGCCGGGGCGAACATTAGGCGCGACGACCGTTGCTCCACGCTTCATCTGCGCGCCCAGATTCCAGTCGGCCAAGTTGTCTGACGCAGGCCATTGTGTGGGCGCTTGCACATCGGTTGGTACGATTTTTGGCGCGGGAACGTCCCGGTTTTGCACTGCCCTCCACATCGGTGTGAACACGCGGAAAGGCTGGCCGGACTTTGTCGCTACAGTCCAAGGTTCGAACAAAAGATGCCCAGCAAAGGACTTGGCCAAAACGCCTTGTTCAGTCAGACCCGTTTTGATCTTCGTATCCCGCGCGATCGCGTCGGGATCATAAGCGCGCGACCAGAAAACGTGTTTTGCCCCGGTTTGGGAAATCAACTCTTGCAGTACAGACAGCGCATCCCCGCGCCTTAGGATCAGGCGGCTGCCAACCTGTTCAAGCGCGCGGTCAAAAGTTTCAAGGCCCAATCCCAGACGCCATTTCGGAGCTGCCCCAAGGGCCTCGACAGTGCCGTCCAGAATGAACACTGGTATGACCGGACGCCCCGACTCAACAGCTGCAGTTAGCGCCGGATGGTCCGACAGGCGCAAATCCCGTCGGAACCACATTATTACTGGTGACCGCTCGTTTTCCATATCCGCCCTGGTGTTTTCTTCGGATACGAAGCAGAGCGGAAACTGGATCACAAAACGTCGTCAAGTGCATTCAAAAGCTGATCAATTTCCTGTTGAGAGGTGTAGTGCGTAAAGCTTACCCGCAGCACCCCTTCATCCAGATCGACTCCCATCGCCTGTAGTGGGCGCACGGCATAAAAGTCGCCGCCACCCGCCATGATACCATGCCCGACCAGATCGGCGGAAACGGCTTCGGCGTTGCGGTTCAGCGCCAATGCGACCGTGGGCGCACGGCGATTGGCATCGGACGTCCCGATCAGGCGCACAGCATTGCGATCCTTAACAGCATCCAGAACCGGTTGCAGCAGAGCGACCTCTTGCGCGCGCATCAAGTCGTGAACGAAGGCGCCGCGTTCGGTTGCGCCGGATTCGGGCCCGTTGTGATGAGTGCACAGCAGATCGACATAATCTGCCATACCAGCGCTGGCTGCGATCTGGGCGTGGTCGGGACCCGCCGGGGTGAACCGTTTGTACAAAACGTCCCCGTTGAAATAGTGCGCCTGGTTCGGCAGCATTTCACCCAAGGTACGACGGATCACCATGCAGCCCTGATGCGGACCATATGTCTTGTAGGCCGAGAACAGGTAGATATCCGGGCCCAAGTCGCCCACATTCGGAAACCCGTGCGGTGCATAAGATACGCCGTCCACACATACAAACGCGCCGGCGGCATGGGCGATCGCGGTGATTTCGGTGACCGGGTTGATCTCTCCGATTACGTTGGAGCAATGGGGAAAGCACACCAGACGCACGCTTTCGTCCAGCATGTTCTCCAGATCCATCGGGTTTAGCGAACCCGTTTCAGGATCAATCTGCCACTCACGGATTTCAATGCCTTCATCGGCCAGACGCCGCCACGGACCGGAGTTTGCCTCGTGATCCTGATTGGTGACAATGATGGCCTCGCCGGGCTTCATCCATTGGCGAAAAGCCTGTGCCAGAACATACGTGTTTTGCGTAGTTGAAGGCCCAAAACTCAGTTCGTCGGTGTCGACACCGAGAATGGCAGCCATCCGGGCGCGGGCCTCGTCCATTTCCTCACCGGCCAGGCGGCTTGCTTCGTAGGGGCCATAGGGCTGAACTTTGCGCTGCGTATAGTACCGCGTCAGACGGTCGAGCACCGGCTTGCAAGTGTATGACCCGCCTGCATTCTCGAAGAATGCTTGCCCCTGCAGGTTGGGTTCCGAAAATGCCGGAAACTGCGCCCGAACAAAATCAATATCAAGGGATGTCATCCCGCCTCACTCCTTGGTCGTTGTCCACGTCTTGATTGTCGGTCCGCACATGATCCCGGACCGCTCCGAAAACATGGCAGGTCTTCCAGCCAAGCCGCAGCCCAGTCACGAGTCCTCGGTCCGGCGGCAGCCACAGGGACAGTTATCCTCCCGCTCCTGCGACGGGCTCAGATAACCTGACGATTACGACCCGGTCAAGCTCTGCCGCTGATGCCGGATTCTGTCATCAGCCTTTGGCACTCTAGCCACATTCAAACGACCGTGAGGAACGAACATGAGCTTCAAACCCAAGGACTTTCTTGTATGGGGAGAATTACCTGTGCGGGATATGCAACGGGCCATCGCCTTTTACTCTACAGTAACCGGCGCGACACTGGAATTGGAGCAGGATGCGCCCAACCCCATGGCGGTGTTCAAGCCCGCCGATCCCGCGACCGGAGTTGCCCTGCATCTTTACCCCGGCAAACCTGCCGAAAATGGGAAGGGACCGACATTGCACCTGGCCGCTGATGGCGCCTTGGAAGACGTTATGAAACGAGTCGAAGATGCAGGCGGGAAAGTCGTGTCCGAGCCGATTCAAATACCAGCCGGTCGGTTCTTTTATGCGACAGACCCCGATGGCAACTCCGTTGGTTTCTTTGAAAGCACCTAAAAAAAAAGGCCGGGCAGCTTGGCCCGGCCTTATTCAGGATCAAGAGACAGTCGTTAGCCTTGTACCTTGGTATAAGTCCCCTCGCCCGCCAGAATTCCGCGGAACCCGCCGGGCTCATCTAGTCCGAACACGATCAGAGGCAGGTTGTTGTCGCGCGCCAGCGCAATGGCCGAAGCATCCATGACCCGCAGCCGTTTGGCCAGCACATCGTCATAGGTGACCGTGTCATAGCGCACCGCATCCGCGTGCTCTTTGGGGTCTTTGTCATAGACCCCGTCCACGCCATTCTTACCCATGAAGATCGCCTGACAGGCCATTTCGTTCGCGCGCAACGTCGCAGCAGTGTCGGTAGTGAAATATGGGTTGCCGGTGCCGGCGGCAAAGATGCAGACCCGTTTCTTTTCCAGGTGGCGCACAGCGCGGCGGCGGATATAGGGCTCGCAGACTTCGTCCATACGGATGGCCGAGATAACCCGTGTGAACACGCCGATCTCTTCCAGCGCGGACTGCATCCCCAGCGCGTTCATCACCGTGGCCAGCATGCCCATATAGTCGGCCGTCGTCCGCTCCATCCCCTGCGCCGAACCGCTGAGACCGCGGAAGATGTTCCCGCCCCCGATCACCATGCAGATCTCGACGCCCAGATCGTGCACCGATTTGACCTCTTGCGCGATACGCTGAACGGTTGGCGGATGCAGGCCAAACCCCTGATCGCCCATAAGCGCTTCGCCCGAGATCTTCAGCATCACGCGGTCATACTTTGTCTTGGGGGTTTCTTCGGTTACGGCGGCGGTCGGGGAAAGGCTCATGTTGCGCTCCGGGCTGGCACGGGTTTATTTTCCGGCGCAAAATGAAGCAAAACCGCCGCAGGTTCAATGCGGTTGGTAAGGAATGAGGCGGCGCTTAATGACCGATCCCGCAGAAACGCAGATTTTGGACCGCCTGCCCCCAATTCCCAACGACGCGCCCTTGCTGATTGCCGGGCCGACGGCGTCCGGAAAGTCAGCGCTCGCCCTGCTGATCGCCGAGCGGTTCGGCGGCGTGATCGTGAACGCCGATGCAAGCCAGGTCTACAATTGCTGGCGTGTGGTTTCTGCCCGGCCGTCGGCCGAGGAAGAAGCCCGCGTACCGCATCTGCTGTACGGCCATATCCCCTATGACCAGACCTATTCCACCGGCCACTGGCTGCGCGAGGTGAAACCGCTGCTGCAAGGCGGTACGCGCCCGATCATCGTTGGCGGCACGGGGCTCTACTTTTCCGCGCTGACCGAAGGGATGGCCGACATACCTGCCACACCACCCGAAATCCGGGCCGAAGCCGACACGCTGACACTGGAAACCCTGATCGAAGGGATTGATGCCCGGACGCTGGCCCGGATCGATACCCAGAACCGCGCGCGGGTTCAGCGTGCGTGGGAAGTGCAACAGGCCTCGGGCCGTAGTCTCAGCGACTGGCAAGAAGAAACCCCGCCGCCAGTATTGGATGTTAAGAATACTGTTCCCATCGTGTTTGACGTAGACAAACAATGGCTTCTGGAACGGATAACGCGCCGATTTGATCAGATGCTGGAAACAGGTGCGTTGCAAGAAGTGGAAAGGATGCGCGAGCAGTACGATCCAACCCTGCCCGCATTCAAGGCCATCGGCGTACCCGAACTTATGGCCTATCTGAATGGCACCATAACACTGGAAGAGGCCCGTGATCGGGCAACGATTTCAACGCGGCAATTCGCAAAGCGACAGCGCACCTGGTTCCGTGCGCGTATGAAATCCTGGAATCGGATTGATTTATCAAATTGATACATCAAAAAGCTGAGGTGAAAAAACAGCAGTCAGGCGCGTAGGAACAAAGCAGCGAATCCTCTTTGCTTTAAGGGGTGAACAAAGTGGTCTCCCCAAGCTTGGCTGAGCCGAGCATGGTAAACTCTGGTCACCAATGTCGTTTTTGTACCGCGAATGACGATTTCGAACATTGACCTAACCCGATTTCTGGTGCGGAATGTCGGTATGGGGATGTTCAGAATCCGAAATAAGAAAAACCATGAACCTGCCAACCGGAGCATGCCGGCCTGAGCGGTTCCAAGCTACATCCAAAAAATTACTGTATCACAGGGAGTAATGTTAATGAAAAACCAAACAACGACCGGAGCACCGATTCACTGGGCGGCTGAAATGCATGCTCAGGAATATCGGGACGGTAAACTGAACCGACGCGAATTCCTGACCCGCGCCACCGGGCTTGGCGTCACCGCAGCAGCAGCCTATGGCATGATCGGCCTGACCGCGCCGGTACACGCAGCAGGCGAAGACGCCAAGAAAGAAGGCGGCACTTTGCGCGTTCAGCAGGAAGTACGCGCACTGAAGGATCCACGCACCTATGACTGGTCGCAGATCGCGAACGTCACCCGCGGCACGCTGGAGTACCTGGTCGAGTACAACTCGGACGGTACCTTCCGCGGCATGTTGCTGGAAGGCTGGGAAGTAAACGACGACGCGACCGAGTACACTCTGAAAGTCCGCCCGGGCGTCAAGTGGAATAACGGTGACGACTTCACTGCGGATGACGTGGCCCGCAACATCGGGCGCTGGTGTGACAAAAGCTCGGAAACCAACTCGATGGCCGGTCGCTTTGCGACACTGATCGATCCGGAATCCGGTCAGGCAATCGACGGCGCAATCGAGATTGTCGATGCCAACACCGTCAAGCTGAACCTGCCAGCCTCTGACATCTCGCTGATTGCGGGCATGGCGGACTATCCGGCGGCCATCGTTCACAGCTCGTTCAGCGAAACGGACCTTCTCAACAACGTTGGGACAGGACCATACCTGGTTCAGGACCTCGAAGTTGGTGTTAAGGCCACTCTTGTTCGCAACGAAAACCACACATGGTGGGGTGAAGAGGTGTTTGGTCGCCCGGCGTTGGACAGCATCGTCTACATTGACTACGGAACCGACCCGTCCGCATGGCTGGCGGCGCTGGAATCCGACGAAGTGGACATGCTGTATGAATCGGTTGGTGAGTTTATCGACGTGATGGACAGCCTCGGGTACATCAAATCCGAAGTTGTGACCATGAACACCATCGTCATCCGTCCGAACCAGCTGGCCGAGATCGACGGCAAGAAGCCTTACGAAGACAAACGTGTACGTCAGGCCCTGCAAATGGCCGTTGATAACTCGATCTGCCTGGAACTGGGCTATGGTGGTCGTGGTTCGCCTGCGGAGAACCACCACGTTGGTCCGATCCACCCGGATTACTTCGAACTGCCACCGCAGAAGGTCGACCCGGAAGGCGCACGCGCGCTGATGGAAGAAGCCGGAATGATCGATTTCGAGCACGAACTGATCTCGATCGACGACGACTGGCGCCGGAACACCACCGACGCGGTTGCAGCTCAACTGCGCGACGCAGGTATCAAGGTCAAGCGGACCGTTCTGCCGGGCAACACCTTCTGGAACGACTGGGCGAAGTATCCGTACAGCTCGACCAACTGGAACCACCGTCCTCTGGGTGTTCAGATCTGGGCTCTGGCCTATCGTTCTGGCGAAGCCTGGAACGAGTTCGGTTGGGCGAACCCTGAGTTCGACGCCCTGCTGACCGAAGCTCTGGCCATCGCGGATGCGGACAAGCGCCGTGAAGTGGTCGCCAAGGGCGAAGCGATGATCCAGGAAGAAGGCGTGACCATTCAGCCCTACTGGCGTTCGCTGTATCGCCACATGAAGGACGGTCTTGTCGGCACCGACATGCACGTGTCCTTCGAGCACCACCACTACAAGTGGGGCTGGGCAGCCTAAAACCTGCCGGACGATAAACGGGGGCGCCTGATCCGGGCGCCCCTTTCCAGCCGCAGACAGGCCGACACGGGGTCGGATGTCCGAGGCCAGCAAATGGTCCAATGATCTGCGGAACACCCGAACAACAGGGGCCATCATGGGACTATTCATCCTTCGACGGTTCGGCGTCATGCTACTGACAGCATTGTGCCTGACTTTCGTGGTCTTTTTTCTGACCAACCTCTACCCGAACCTGGAAAAGCTTGCGAAAACGCAGGGCAACCAGCGTATGTCCGACCAGCAGGTCGAAACCTGGCTGGAAAACCGCGGTTACCTGCAGCCCACGCTCGTAAAATACGGCCAATGGCTGGGCGTCATGCCGGGCTTTACCAAAACGCTGGAAGACGGCACGTTCGTGGGCACCTGCACACGACCGGGATCGACCGAAGAAACCACCCCAAGATTTTGTGGCGTTCTTCAAGGCGACTGGGGATACTCAACCGTTTTCAAGGATGAAGTCGGCAGTATCGTTAGCAAGCGCCTTGGCAATACCGGTTATCTGATGTTCTGGGTTCTGGTCCTGATGGTGCCATCCGCGCTGCTGGTCGGCGTGCTGGCCGGGATGCGCGAAGGGTCAGCCCTAGATCGGTCCCTGTCCACCTTCTCGATCATCACTACGGCGACACCGGAATATGTTTCGGGCGTTATTTTCATCGCGATCTTTACCTCGTCCACCGTTGGCCTGAAGTGGTTCAAGGGCACGGCAACACAAGCGATGGACAACCCGACATTCGAAAACTTCTTCCTGCCGGTTCTGACCATTGCGCTTTATGGCATGGGCTATATTGCCCGGATGACCCGCGCTTCGATGACCGAAGTGATGACGGCACAATACATCCGGACCGCAAGGCTAAAGGGTGTGTCTTTCGGCAACATCGTTTTGAAACACGCGCTCCGTAACGCGCTGATCGCGCCCTTCACCGTCATCATGCTGCAGTTCCCGTGGCTGCTGAACGGCGTGGTGATCGTTGAAACCCTGTTCAACTACAAGGGCTTCGGCTGGGCACTGGTTCAGGCGGCGGGCAACAACGACATCCAGCTTCTGCTGGCGATTTCGGTCGTGTCGGTCTTTGTGGTGCTGGTGACGCAGCTGATATCCGATATCGGTTATGTCTACCTCAACCCGCGCATCCGTATTTCGTAAGGGAGGATAGATCATGGAACCTCTTAGCTGGACCGGCTCTATCGCCTTTCTGAACCCTATCCTTCTGATCGCATTGGCGGCGCTGCTTGTTTCGATCGTCATCTGGATTATCGGCAGCATCATTCTGCCGGAAACACCGATGACCGTGAATGTCGACGGCACCATCAGCTCGGGCAGTGGTCTGCGCGGACTGACGCAATCGGCCTTGAGATACAGCTTTTTCGCCTGTGTCGCGCTTTCGCTTGCGTATATTCTGCTTGGTATCTTCATGGGCACCGGGGCCGGGATTATCGGAGCAATCTCGCAGCAGTTTCTGCCTGTGTGGCTGTCGTTGATCATCCTGTTCGCAATGTCGATCGCCTTCAAACGGCGCCTTGGCCTTTATGGCAAGCTGTTTGACAGCCCAATCGGCATGATCGGCTTTGGCTTGGTTATGTTCTGGGTCTTCACCGGCATCTTCGGCGCACTGGATCTGATCGTTACGCACGACCCGCTCGTGCAAGTGTCTGGCATGAAGAACAAGGTGCCCGGAACGCCCCTGCCAAGCCCGGAAGAAGGCGAGTATACCTGGTACTTGCTGGGTGGCGATAACCTTGCCCGCGACGTCTTTAGCCGCATGGTCAAGGGCGCCTGGATCGTTGTTCAGATCGCACCGCTGGCGACCATGTTCGCGTTCATGGTTGGGATCACTCTGGGTCTGCCAGCAGGGTACTACGGCGGGCGTCTGGACACGTTCTTGTCGTTCCTGGCAAACCTGATCCTGGCCTTCCCGGTTATCCTGTTGTTCTACCTGCTGGTGACGCCGGAAATCGTGGCAACGGGCGTGCCGAACTATATGGCGGCCGTGTTGTTCGTGTTCCCGATCCTGTTCATTGGCGTTCTGCTGAACTCGCGGTACTACACTCGCCCGAACTTCCGCACGCCGCTGTTAATCGGCGTTCTGGGCATCGCGCTGTGGCTGTACTTGTCACTGATTTCGACCGGCGGATACATCATCAACACTGATGACTACCGCATCTGGGGTCTGCCTACTTATCTGGATCTGTTCGATATTCCGGGCGGTATTCTTGTCGTGTTCGTGTCAGTTGTCTTTGTGAACTCGCCCACCGTGTTCCGTATCGTGCGGGGCCTTGCGATGGACATCAAGACGCGCGACTACGTGGCGGCGGCACAGACCCGTGGTGAAGGTCCGTGGTACATCATGCTGTGGGAAATCCTGCCCAACGCGCGTGGTCCGCTGATCGTCGATTTCTGTCTGCGCATCGGCTATACCACCATCCTGCTGGGAACCCTGGGTTTCTTTGGACTGGGTCTGCCACCGGAAAGCCCGGACTGGGGTTCGACGATCAACGAAGGGCGCAAGCTGCTGTCGATCTACCTGCATCCCGCTCTGCCGCCTGCGCTGGCGCTGCTGTCACTGGTTCTTGGTCTGAACCTGCTGGCCGATGGTCTTCGTGAGGAAAGTCTTAAGGACTGATGTGATCGAGGCCGGGGGCCCTGCCCCCGGACCCCCGAGGTATTTTTAGCCAGATGAAGGGGACCCCCTGACTCTCGCGAGGAGAAACACAGATGAACAAACTGGCGGATTATGACGGGCCAATTCTGGAGATCGACAAGCTGTCGATTTCATTCTTCACCCGTTTGCGGGAAATTCCCGCCGTGATGGATTTCTCGGTCAGCGTCCAACCCGGTGAAGCCGTGGGGCTGGTCGGAGAATCCGGCTGCGGCAAGTCCACGGTTGCGCTTGGGGTCATGCAGGATCTCGGCAAGAACGGCCGCGTCGTTGGAGGCACCATCAAGTTCAAAGGGCGCGATCTGTCCGAGATGAGCGCGGACGAGTTGCGCGACATCCGCGGCAATGAGATCGCGATGATCTATCAGGAACCGATGGCGTCGTTGAACCCGGCAATGAAGATCGGCAAGCAACTGATGGAAGTGCCGATGATCCACGAAGGTGTCGGGGCTGAAGAAGCTTATGCCCGTGCACTGGAAGTGGTGACAGACGTGCGCCTGCCCGACCCTGAGCGGATGCTGAACTCGTTCCCGCACCAGCTGTCGGGTGGTCAACAGCAGCGTATCGTGATCGCGATGGCGCTAATGTCGAAACCCTCACTTCTGATCCTGGACGAACCAACAACCGCGCTGGACGTGACGGTTGAGGCCGCCGTGGTCGAATTGGTCAAGGATCTGGGCAAGAAATACGGCACCTCAATGCTGTTCATCTCGCACAACCTCGGGCTGGTGCTTGAGACCTGCGACCGCTTGTGCGTGATGTATTCAGGTGAGGCGGTCGAGCGCGGTTCCATCCATGATGTGTTCGATGAGATGCAGCACCCTTATACGCAGGCACTTTTCCGGTCGATCCCCCTGCCCGGCGCGGACAAGAACTCGCGCCCGCTGGTGGCCATTCCAGGCAATTTCCCACTTCCGCATGAGCGTCCGCCGGGCTGCAACTTTGGACCACGCTGCGACTATTTCGAAGAAGGTCGCTGCGACGCGCAGAACATCCTGATGGAGGCTGTGCCGGGCAATGACCGTCACCATACACGGTGCCTGAAATTCAAGGAAATCGACTGGAATGCTCCGATCACGGTGGGCGACCAGAAGGAAAAAGGCGAGATTGGTCGAACCGTTCTGAAAATGGACAACCTCAAGAAATACTATGAGGTCGCAGCCAACGCCCTGTTCGGCGGTGGCGAAAAGAAGGTTGTGAAAGCCAACGAAACCCTCAGTTTCGAAGCCCACGAATCTGAAACGCTTGCCATCGTGGGCGAATCCGGATGCGGCAAGTCCACCTTTGCCAAGGTTTTGATGGGGCTTGAAACGGCCACGGACGGCCAAATCCTGCTGGACAACCGCAACATCGAAGACGTGCCCATCGAAGAGCGCGACGCCAAGACGGTGGGTGAAGTTCAGATGGTGTTTCAGAACCCATTCGACACACTAAATCCGTCCATGACGGTCGGTCGCCAAATCATCCGTGCACTGGAAATCTTCGGCGTTGGCAATTCCGAGGCTGAGCGCAAAAAGCGTATGCTGGAGCTGCTGGACCTGGTGAAACTGCCCCGTGCCTTTGCCGACCGGATGCCACGTCAGCTATCGGGCGGCCAGAAACAGCGTGTCGGTATTGCCCGTGCCTTTGCCGGGGATGCCCGGATCGTGGTCGCGGACGAGCCGGTCTCGGCGCTGGACGTGTCCGTTCAGGCCGCTGTCACCGACCTGCTGATGGAGATTCAGCGCGAGCACAAGACGACCCTTCTGTTCATCAGTCATGACCTGTCCATCGTGCGCTATCTCAGTGACCGGGTCATGGTGATGTATTTGGGGCATGTGGTCGAACTGGGCACGACCGATCAGGTATTCTCGCCGCCCTATCACCCGTATACCGAAGCCTTGCTGAGCGCCGTACCCATCGCGGACACGTCGATTGAAAAGCAGCATATCGTATTGGAGGGCGACATTCCTTCGGCCATGAACCCGCCACCCGGCTGCCCGTTCCAGACGCGCTGTCGCTGGAAGTCCGAAGTACCGGGCGGGCTGTGCGAGAAGGACGTGCCACCGGTCAAGCATCTGGCGGAGGGTCATCAGGTGAAGTGTCACCTCGCCGACGACATATTGGCCCGAATGGAGCCTGTCATCAAAATCGCTGCGGAGTAACCGCCACAGACAATTCCACGGCGTCGGCACAAAGTCGGCGCCGTGTCCTATTTCTGCAGGACACATCCGATGCGCTGGAAGGCCGCGTCTTACGGCATTGTGTATTAAAGGTGAGTATTCGATCACACCTCTCGGCGACAGCCGTGCGCGGGCTATTCTGGGTCTGCACTTGTCCGGGACGTTCTGCGCAAGCATAACTGCCCCGTTTATCCCATTCTAAATCGTGCCGGAACTGGGGCATCCGCCATGGCAATTCAGCGTGTACAGCACCTTGGGGATATTGCTGACTGTCAGGTTCAACCAGAGCTTCGCCGAGCGAGTGGATAATGGGCATCGGTTTGCGCCGCTAGTGAGTCTGTCCATCGCGGGTTAGGTTATACCCGCCGACGCAAGGTCTGAGGCGGCAATAACAACTGGCAAAGATGAAGCAGATACAGACAGGATTCTATGGTTGGCGGTTTCCGCCTGCCTGCTTTTTCAACCTCGCACGTGCTGTGCAGCAATGCCCTGTCCCTATTCTACGTCCGTGAGGTCAGCCTGCCAGGATTTGTGCCGGGGCTGTCGTTTTCGATCAAAACAGCCGCCAAGATTGTTGTCATTCTGACGACTCCGGCTCCGTGGCGTTTCCTTTCACCTTTGACCTGGTTGATCCACTCTCGTTGGCCGCGGCTTAGCGCGTTTCTTGTGTTGTCACAGGTCTCGAGCTTGGCCGGGATGATCGCTGGCGCCGCGCTTGAAGGTATTTATTACGGTCTTTTTGCCGGGGTCAGTCTGACCTTTGTTCAGAACCTGGCCACTGGGCGTATGGCGCGGGCCAATACGCTATACGTCAACAGCTTGTTCATCGGAGCGTTGGTCGCCGGTCCATCGGTCGGGGTCATCGCCCACTTCACCTGCTTTCAGACCGTAATTCTTGCGGCTTGCGCACCGATGGTTCCTGCTTTGATTGTATTGGTCGTGACGACTCGAACGCAGACGCCCGCGCAGTTTCGTTCTTCTGAATAACGGAAGCCGGTTAGCCGCCCCAGATCACTTTCACATAGTTCTGGGTTTCCTTATACGGCGGCACGCCGCCGTGCTTTTCCACGGCCTTCGGTCCAGCGTTGTACGCAGCCAACGCCAAACGCCAGGATTTGAACTTGCGGTACTGCCAGGACAAGTACCGAGCCCCACCCTCGAGGTTCTGTTTGGGATCGTGGGGGTTCACACCCAACAGGCGCGCTGTACCTGGCATAAGCTGAGCCAGACCCAATGCACCCTTGTGCGAAACCGCGTGCGGATTCCATCCACTCTCTTGCTGAACCAGTCTCAGGAACAGTTCTTCCGGGACACTGTGCTTTCGGGCTGCCTGCCGCGCCAGCGCCAAATATTGCCCGCGATATTTACCGTTATACCGCTTGCTGAACTTCGGCTGAGCGGTCTTTGGTTTCAGACGGTCGGAGTCGCGGTATTGGGTCGCGGCACGGGTATCCAGTATCTTTGATTGCTTCAGGAAAATGTCCTTACGGCTTTTGGTGGACAGAGTGTCAGCCGTAGCCGGGACCGAAACCAGCGCAAGGCACAGAACAAAAAAACAACCAACTAGAAATCGCATTAATGCCAATCCCGCTCGTCCTCGAACCAATCCAGTATAAATATTTCAGGAAAAAATGAAAGCTTGGTAAACAGGAACAGGGGGATTTCTTACCGACTGTTGCACTCATCAACTGTGTTTTAACCATGACGCAGGCCGTATAGGGTCGCATAGATACATCGCGCCAGATTCGGGCGCATTCGAGTTAGATAAGAACGGGGAAATACATGGCAGGTTCAGTCAACAAGGTCATTCTGGTCGGGAATCTCGGCCGCGATCCCGAAGTCCGGTCGTTCCAGAACGGCGGCAAGGTTTGCAACCTGCGCATCGCTACCTCTGAGACCTGGAAAGATCGCAACACCGGTGAACGTCGTGAGCGTACGGAATGGCACTCGGTGGCGATTTTCTCAGAGCCATTGGCGCGGATTGCTGAACAATACCTGCGTAAAGGCAGCAAAGTTTACATCGAAGGCCAGCTTGAAACCCGCAAATGGCAGGATCAATCCGGTCAGGATCGGTATTCGACCGAGGTCGTCCTGCGCCCCTATCGCGGTGAATTGACCCTGCTGGACAGCCGCGGTGAAGGCGGTGGCGGCGGCGGTTATGGTGGCGGCCAAGCGGGCGGCTATGGCGGCGGTCAGGCCGGCGGTGGCTATGGCGACCCCTATGGCGGACCGTCCAGCGCCCCTGCCCCTGCATCCGGCGGAATCGACGACGACGAGATTCCGTTCTAAAGCAAACGGAGACACGACATGACATGGTCCTTCTCACTCGGCCGCCTACTCGGGTCGGAACTGAAGGTCCATGTCACCTTTTTCCTGCTGTTGGCCTGGGTCGGGTTTGCCGCCTACTCGAATGGCGGGGTGTCGGCCGCCGTCGAAAACCTGATCTTCGTTCTGGCCCTATTTGCCTGTGTTGTCGCGCATGAATTCGGCCACGCGCTGATGGCCCGGCGCTATGGCATCAAAACCCCGGACATCACTTTACTACCCATCGGTGGGTTGGCTCGACTGGAACGGATGCCTGAGAAGCCCATGCAAGAGGTTTGGGTAGCGCTGGCCGGGCCTGCTGTGAACGTGGTGATCTGGATCGTGCTGGTTGCTTTGGGTGCCGGAATGCCACTGGAGTCATTGGCCCGGATCGACTCGACCAATGCGGGGCTGTTGAACCGGTTGGCCTATGTGAATCTGCTGCTCGCCGTATTTAACATGATCCCCGCGTTCCCGATGGATGGCGGTCGCGTGTTTCGCGCGTTGCTGTGCCTAAAGATGGACCGCGTCACAGCTACGCGGGTCGCCGCGCTAGCCGGGCAAGCTGTTGCCGTCGCATTTGGATTTCTCGGACTGAGTACGGGCAACCCGCTGCTGGTCCTGATTGCCGTGTTTGTCTTCGTCGCGGCCAATGCGGAAAGTCAGGATGTCGCAATGCGCTCGGTCGCCCGGCGGGTCCTTGCGCGTGACGCGATGATCACCGAATTCCACGCCCTGACCCCAGCTGACACCCTTGCCACGGCGGCTCAGGCCGTCATCCATACCACACAGCACGAGTTCCCAGTGCTGGAGTCGGATGGAACCCTGCTGGGTTTTGTCGCGCGGGGCACGCTCTTCGCCGCCCTGGCACAGGAAACGCCTCGGTCTGATCTGGCGACTTCAATCATGGAAACCGATATTCCACATGTAGAACTAACCAGCGGTTTGGAAACCGTTCTGGAAAAGCTGCACAAAGGCGCCCCGGCCGTTGCCGTCTGTACGCAGGCTGGTCATATGGTGGGCTACATCACCCGCGAAAACATCGGTGAGTTGATGGTGATCCGCGGGCGCTGATCAGGCCGTCGCCAGAGCATCCTCAAGCACCGACAACACCGCGTCGCGCGGAACGTCAGAGGTGACAAACGCCTGCCCGATCCCTCGCGCCAGGATAAAGCGCAGCTGACCGTCAATGACCTTTTTGTCCTGCGCCATCAAATCGACCAGCGCCTCGGCATCCGGCAAATCTCCGGGAATGTCGGCCAGATCGGTTTTCATCCCCATCGCGCGCAGATGCGACCTTACGCGGCTTGGGTCTTCCTGCGAACACAAGCCCAGACGCGACGACAGCTCGAACGCCAGCGCACAGCCAATGGCAACGCCTTCGCCATGGAGCAGACGGTCAGAATACCCGGTAGCAGCCTCGAGCGCGTGACAGAAAGTATGACCAAGGTTCAACAGTGCGCGGTCGCCTTGCTCGGTCTCGTCCCTCGCCACGATATCCGCTTTCATCTGCACCGAACGCGTGACCGCCCGTACCCGCGCATCCATTTCACCGCCCGAGACGTCAGGGCCGTTGACCTCAAGCCATTCAAAGAACTCGGCATCGCCCAGCAGGCCGTATTTTACCACTTCGCCATAACCTGACAGGAAATCTCGCTGGGTCATCGTGCCCAGCACCGAAGTATCGGCCAGAACCAGCGAAGGCTGATGAAAGGCACCAATCAGGTTTTTGCCCTGCGGCGCGTTGATCCCGGTCTTGCCTCCGACGGAACTGTCCACTTGCGCCAGCAAAGATGTCGGGATTTGTACAAACCGGACGCCGCGCCTTAGAACGGCAGCGGCAAAGCCCGCCAGATCGCCAATGACCCCGCCCCCGAAGGCGACAACCACGTCGCGACGTTCAACCTTTTCCGCCAACAGCCACTCGACTGCACGTTCGAAATGCGGCCAGCTTTTGGTGGCTTCGCCAGCGGGCAAGGCAAGCGACGTCATCTGGATCCCTGCTGCAGCCAGGCCATCGCGCAGTGCTTCAAGGTGCAGCTTCGCCACGTTCTCGTCCGTCAGAACGGCGACCTTGGGGCGATGCAGCAACGGTGCGATCAGCGAACCCGATTGGGCCAGCAGGTCGGGGCCGATTTCTACGTCATAGGACCGTTCGCCCAGCTCTACATGTACAGTTTGGTGCATCTATTTCCGTTCCAATACGTCGGGGCGTGTCAGCAAGGCGTTCACTACCCGCTCCACCATATTCTCGATCGAGGTTTCGCCATCGGACTCAGCCGTCAGATCTGCCTGCGCATAAACCGGCACGCGGGAGTCGTACAAGGTGCGCAGAGTCGCATAGGGGTCGGCCGTGCGCAGCAGAGGCCGCGTATCTTTGTGTTTGACCCTGTTCCAAAGAACGTTCAGGTCAGCCCGCAACCAGACCGACACGCCGCGTTCGGTGATCATCTGGCGGTTCTGCTCGGCCAGAAAGGCACCTCCGCCGGTGGACAGGATACCTTTTTCCTCATCCAGCAGCCGCCCTATAACCTGACTTTCCTTGGTTCGAAAGAAGGCCTCGCCATCACGCTCGAAGATTTCTGGGATTGTCATGTTGGCAGCCGATTCGATCTCGGCATCGCTATCGAGGAAAGGAACCCCAAGCCGCGCGGCCAATGCACGGCCCACGGCTGTCTTTCCAGCCCCCATCATGCCCACAAGAACAACCGTTTTGTGCAGTGCAAAGCCCGCTTCGGTGTCCCCGGAGTGGGTGTTATGCTTAATTTCGCTCATTTCACTGTGAATGACGTGATCTTAGGAAAAATGCCAGCTATAACTATGGCAAAAGACAAAATTGGGGCAGCGTTGAGCAATGGGCCGTCTGATCAAGTTCCTGATATATCTTGTGTGCCTGTGTTTTATCGGGTTGGTGGGGTACGCCTATCTTGGCCCCATTTTTGGCGTGGACTTCTCGGCGCCGCAAGGCGAAATCCGAGAGCCGGTAATTCTGAATGTTGAATAGAGCCGCAGTGGCTGCACTGTTGCTGGCCGGATCGGCACAAGCGCAGCAGGCACCTCTCTCTGTCATCGAATGGTTGAGTGACCCGCCCGAGAATTTACCGGGCACGGTCCTTCTGGAACCGCCGGTGACACAGACAGGTATCCAGCCAGATATCGAAGTCACGCCGCTTGAAGCCATATCGCAACCGCTGGGCCTTGTGTCCTCATCCGTAACCGGTCTGCCGGTAAACCTGTGGCAGAACAGCGATGCGGATCGACTGGCCGAGCTGATCGCCCATGTGCCGGTCAAATATAACCCTGCAATGCAGCGCCTGCTTTTCACCCTGATCCTGACCGAAGGGCGCGCGCCTGCCGGCTCGGACGCCGAAGAAACCCTACTGCTGGCCCGCATCGACCGTTTGATGCAGCTCGGGGCGGCCGACCCGGCGCAATCATTGGTTCAGATGGCAGGGCCGACAAACACTCGCGCACGGTTTCAGCGCTGGTTTGACGCCACCTTGCTGACCGGGGACGAGGATCGCAGCTGCACAGCTCTGATCGCCGCCCCGCATCTGTCGCAGGACTACGGCGCCCAGATATTCTGCAAAGCCCGTCGCGGAGACTGGCCCTCAGCCGCCCTGACATTGGAAGCGGCGCACGCGCTGCAAATTCTGTCGCCCGAAGAGCTGGACGTACTGGACCGCTTTCTCAGCCCCGAGCTTTTCGAGGACGCCGCATATCTGCCGCAGCCCGACGATCCGGACCCTCTGAGCTTTCGCTTGTTCGAAGCGATAGGCGAACGTCTGCCTTCCACGCCCCTGCCCCGCGCCTTTGCGAATGCAGATCTACGTGATGTGGCCGGGTGGAAAGCTCAGATCGAAGCAGCGGAACGGTTGACCCGGATCGGCGCGCTGACACCTAATCAATTGCTGGGACTTTACACCGAACGGTCCCCGGCAGCGTCCGGTGCGGTTTGGGACCGGGTCTCGGCCGTTCAACGGTTTGAGGCTGCTCTGGATTCGGGAAATGTTGAGAAGATCGCTGCAGCCTTGCAAACAGTCTGGGCGCAGATGCGTTCGGTCGGATTGGAAGTGCCCTTCGCCGAGCTTTTTGCCGCGCGCCTGTCGCAGGTAACGCTGAAAGACCCAGCGGTCGAGCAATTGCGCTGGCGTATCCTTCTGCTTTCTGAGCTTTACGAAACAGCAGCTTTGTCCGTTCCTGACGACGCCGAAGAAAATCAGTTCCTGGCAGCGCTGGCACAGGGTGACCCGGGTCGCGCCAAGTCGCCTTCACCTTTGGCAGACGCCGTCGCGCAGGGGTTTGCCTGGGCCGCTCCGGTTCCATCGAATATCGAAGCGATGCTGGACAACGATCAGCTGGGCGAGGCGATTTTGGAAACCATGGACAAGTTTGCCCATGGATCGCGTGGTAACCTTGTTGATCTGACAGCGGCAATCGCAACGCTGCGGCGCGTGGGGCTTGAAGATACCGCCCGCCGCGCGGCGTTGAGCCTGCTGATATTGCAGGACAGCTGACCATGGCAGCCCCGGCGACCCAGGAATTGTGGATTTCCACGTTTTTGCAGACGCAAGCCGCCGAGTTGGGTGCTGCGACCAACACTCTGTTGGCTTATGGGCGCGATCTTAAGGAATTTTCTGGCTGGCTGGATCGTCGCAAATCGAACTTTCCCAGCGCCGAAAGGGAACAGATCGAGCAATACCTGATCGATTGCGACGCACAGGGCCTGTCCCGCTCAACCCGTGCCCGGCGCTTGTCTGCGATCAAACAACTATATCGCTTCGCGTTCGAGGAAGGCTGGCGCGAAACGAACCCGGCCATTCAGATCAAGGGTCCCGGACGGCAAAAGCGTTTGCCCAAGACACTGGACGTTCTCGAAGTCGACCGGTTGCTGGAAGCCGCCCGACGGACCGGCCGTGCCGAAGCTGACCGGGTGCGCAACACCTGCCTGATGGAAGTTCTGTACGCCACCGGCATGCGCGTGACCGAGCTGGTTTCATTGCCCGTGTCCTCGGCCAGGGGCGATCCGCGCATGCTGCTTGTGCTAGGCAAAGGCGGCAAGGAACGGATGGTTCCCCTGTCTCCTTCGGCGCGCGACGCCTTGGCAGCGTGGCTGGTAATCCGAGATGAAACCGAGGATCAACGCGCGGCAAACGGAGGGCAGCGCTCAAAATTCCTGTTTCCATCTCGCGGCAAATCCGGGCATCTGACGCGGCACAGGTTTTTCCTGCTGGTCAAGGAACTGGCAGTGCAAGGTGGCGTTTCGCCCGAAAAGGTCACTCCGCACACGTTGCGCCACGCCTTTGCGACGCATCTGTTGGCGAATGGCGCTGATCTGAGGTCGATCCAGACCCTGCTGGGCCATGCGGATGTCGCGACCACTGAAATTTATACCCATGTTCTGGACGAACGCCTGTCCGAACTGGTGTTGCAGCATCACCCGCTGGCCAAAGACAGCACCGAGGACAATGGCTAACCCCTTGAACCGATGGGCCTGCACCCCCATAACGGTTGCAGTTACACGAACAACCAAGGACCGATGGAACCCACTTCTTCTCTAATCGACGGCGCATTCTGGTTTACCACAGGCGCCATTCTGCTTTTACTTGTCCTGTCGGGCTTTTTCTCGGGTTCTGAAACAGCATTGACCGCGTCTTCGCGCGGGAAGCTGCGTGCGCAGGCTGACAAGGGCTCGCGCGGGGCACAAAAAGCGCTGGATATCACCGATGACAACGAACGGCTGATCGGGTCGGTTCTGCTGGGCAACAACCTGGTCAACATTCTTGCCGCCTCGCTGGCGACTGCACTTTTCACACGGCTGTTCGGTGAAAGCGGCGTCGCGCTGGCAACGCTGGTGATGACACTGCTGGTTCTGGTTTTTGCCGAGGTTTTGCCCAAGACCTATGCCATCACCAACGCGGAAAAGGCCGCCGCCGCTGTGGCACCGATTATCAGCGTTGTGGTCACCGTCTTCTCCCCCATGGTTGCAGCGGTCCGTTTGCTGGTGCGCGGCGTCCTAAGGGTGTTCGGCGTCCAGATCGACCCGGACAGCAACATTCTGGCGGTGCGCGAAGAAATCGCCGGCGCATTGCAGCTTGGCCATTCCGAAGGCGTTGTCGAAAAAGAAGACCGTGACCGAATTCTGGGCGCGTTGGACCTTGGCGACCGTGCGGTCGAAGAAATCATGCTTCACCGCTCGGACATCGAGATGATCGACGCGGACGCACCGCCCGAGGCGATCCTTCAGCAATGTCTGAAAAGCCGACACACCCGCCTGCCGGTATTCCGGAATGAGCAGGAGAACATTGTCGGTGTCGTCCACGCGAAAGACTTGTTCCGGGCGATGTATGCCCACGCCGGAGGCAGTGAAAGCGATGCAAATCGCCTGCAGGAATTCGACATCCTCAAAGTTGCCAACGACCCTTATTTCGTACCCGAAACGACCACTCTGGACGACCAGATGCGAGAGTTCCTGCGGATGCACAGCCACTTTGCGCTGGTCGTCGACGAGTATGGGTCGCTGCGCGGATTGATCACGCTAGAGGATATTCTCGAGGAAATCGTAGGCGAAATTGCCGATGAATTCGACATCGAAGAAGACGTGCCCGTAACACGCACCGACGACGGGCAGTTCCTGGTCGAAGGGTCCATGACAATCCGCGACGCTAACCGCGCAATGGATTGGTCCCTGCCCGACGAAGAGGCCAACACGGTTGCCGGGCTGGTCATCCACGAGGCGCAGATGATCCCCATCGTGGGTCAGGTCTTTTCGTTCCACGGCTTCCGCTTTGAAGTCACCGAACGTCAGGGCAACCGGATCACCGGACTGAAAATCCGCCCTCTCTGACGACTTTCAACGCGTTCAAAGAAAAACCGGCGCTCAATCCTGAGCGCCGGTTTCCCGTTTCAGATCAGGCGAACCAAGTCCGGCTGGCTACGTAGCCGTCCATGAGGTCGCCGTTGGCATGCGCGCCCCATCCGACCACCTTGTCCGAGTAGCCATCAATGAACTGATTGAACATCGGGTTGATCAGGCCACCTTCTTCCCAGACGATCCGGGCCATCTGAGTATAGATCTCTTTGCGCTTGGTTTCGTCCAGCTCCGCCCGCGCCTTAAGCAGCAGAGCGTCGAACTCTTCGTTCTTGAAGCGGGTGTCGTTCCAGTCTGCGGTCGAGAGATACCCAACCGACCACATCTGGTCCTGCACCGGACGACCGCCCCAGTAGGACGCACAGAACGGTTTCTTGTTCCAAACCTCCGACCAGTAGCCATCCGCCGGTTCACGCTGAATTTCCAGCGGAATACCCGCCTCTTGCGCCGACAGCTGGAACAGCTGTGCTGCGTCGATCGCACCCGCGAACGCCGCGTCCGATACGTGCAGCACAATGGGCGAACCGTCGTGACCGGAGGCCTTGTAATGCTCAGCCGCCTTTGCCGGATCGAATTGGCGCTGCTCCATCGTTTTGTCAAAAAGCGGATAGCCTTCATTGATCGGAATGTCGTTGCCAATCGAACCAAAGCCGCGCAGCACCTTATCGACCAGCTCTTCGCGGTTGATTGCGTATTTCAGCGCCAGACGCAGGTCCTTGTTGTCGAACGGCGCGGTGTCGCAATGCATGACAAAGATGTAGTGCCCACGTCCCGAAGTGGCGTTAATTGTTACGCCGGGTGCGCGGCCAAACAGTTTTGCGGTGCGCGGCGGCACGATGTTGATCGCGTGAACCTGGCCTGCCTGCAAAGCAGCCGAACGAGCGGTGTCGTCGTTCAGAACCAGGATCTCGTGGCTGTCGTAATGACCAACACTGTCATCCCAGTGGTTGGCGAATTTCTCAAATCCGTAGCGCACGCCGGGTTCATCCGCGATGACCTTGTAGGCGCCGGTCGAAATCCCCTCGCCCGGGTTATCAATGCCACCGCCCGGCTGCATGATCAGGTGATAGTCCGACATCAGATACGGGAGGTCCGCGTTCGGTGTGGTCAGGGTGATCACCACGTTATTGCCGTCGACACGAACGTCTTCCACACCGCGCATGATGCCCAAAGCGCCGGACTGCGACTCTTCATTAGAATGCCGCGCCAGAGTTAGTTGAACATCCTCAGGGGTCAGGGTTTTGCCATTGTGGAATTCGACACCCTTGCGGATGGCAAAGATCCAAACCTTGCCGTCCTCTGACGATTCCCAGCTTTCTGCGATGCTTGGCGCAAGGCCACCGTCAGCAGTCAGCACGGTCAGCGTGTTGCCATAGGCGCGCAACGCCTTGGCCGTGACATGCGATGCAGACAGCGCCGGGTCCAGAGAATTGGTGCTTTCACCACCTTTCAGCCCCAGAACAAAGTGGCCGCCCTTTTTGGGCGTGTCCGCCAGGCCGGCTTCGGACCAGATCATGCTGGCTGCCGTTGCGCTCAGACCTAGCGCACCAGCCTTTGCCATGAATTCGCGACGGCTCAGCGTTTCGGGGTTGAGGTTGAACTTCTTCATTGGACTGTCCTTGCAGAGTGGTTGACCTGACGTTCGATCGACAGGCCAGTAGTTCGATTCTGTAAACGTCTTGTGACCAGATTTAGCAGGAATGCAAAGCGCTTGGATTGCCCTCCGCGACACTTTCTGTCGCTAGAGCTATTGCATTGGCGGTCTTCCTATTCAGACTGGCGGCGTAATCAGCAGGAGACGTTTATGAAACTCACAACCCAAGTCGCAGTCATTGGCGGAGGCGTCGTTGGATGTTCCGTTCTTTATCACCTGACCAAGCTGGGTTGGTCGGATGTGATGCTGCTGGAACGGTCCGAGCTGACCAGCGGATCGACTTGGCATGCGGCTGGCGGGTTTCACACATTGAACGGCGACACCAACATGGCGGCGCTGCAGGGATACACGATCCGGTTGTACAAAGAACTGGAAGAGATAACTGGTATGTCCTGTGGCCTGCATCATGTGGGCGGCGTGACTCTGGCAGATAATCAGGATCGGTTCGACATGCTGCTGGCCGAACGCGCCAAGCATCGGTTCATGGGGCTGGAGACCGAAATCGTTGGGCCGGATGAAATCAAGAAGATCGCACCGATCACCAACACGGATGGGGTCATCGGAGCGCTATACGACCCACTGGACGGGCATCTGGACCCGTCAGGCACCACCCATGCCTATGCCAAAGCGGCCCGGATGGGCGGTGCTACAATCGAAACGCATTGTATGGTGCGAGAAACCATTCAGCGTAGTGACGGTACCTGGGATGTGGTGACGGACAAAGGCACCATTCATGCCGAGCACGTGGTGAACGCTGGCGGCCTGTGGGCGCGCGAGGTCGGCGCGATGGCAGGTGTCTACTTCCCGCTCCACCCGATGGAGCATCAGTACCTTGTAACGGACTCGATCCCACAGATCGAAGCGATCATCGATGCCGGTGGAGAACACCCGCATGTGATGGACCCCGCCGGGGAAAGCTATTTGCGGCAGGAAGGGCGCGGATTGTGCATCGGGTTCTATGAACAGCCCTGCAAACCCTGGGCGGTTGACGGAACGCCCTGGGAGTTCGGCCATGAGCTGCTGCCTGACGATTACGACAAGATCACCGACAGTATCGAGTTTGCCTACAAACGCTTCCCGGTTCTGGCCGAGGCTGGCGTCAAATCCGTGATCCACGGTCCGTTCACATTTGCGCCGGACGGCAACCCTCTGGTCGGGCCTGTGCCGGGCATGCGCAATTACTGGTCCGCCTGCGGTGTGATGGCCGGGTTCAGTCAGGGCGGCGGCGTTGGCCTGACGCTGGCGCAGTGGATGATCGAAGGCGAGCCCGAGCGGGATGTTTTCGCGATGGACGTCGCCCGCTTCGGCGACTGGATCAGCCCGGGCTACACCCGCCCAAAGGTGATCGAGAACTATCAGAAACGCTTCAGCGTCGCCTACCCCAACGAAGAACTACCCGCCGCGCGTCCGAACCGGACAACGCCGATGTACGACATCTTCAGCGATCTGGGCGCGGTCTGGGGTCAACAATACGGGCTGGAAGTCCCAAATTACTTTGCGCAGGACGGAGAACCCGGATACGAAACTCCCTCATTCCGCCGCTCAGACGCGTTCGACGCGACGGGCCGCGAGGTTCGCGCCGTACGCAACGGCGTCGGGATCAACGAAGTCCACAATTTCGGAAAATACCGCATCACCGGCCCCGGCGCGCGCGACTGGTTGGACCGGATCATGGCCGGACGTATTCCGAAACCGGGGCGGTTGTCTCTGACACCAATGCTGTCGCCTAAAGGCAAGCTAATCGGAGATTTCACCGTATCCTGCCTGAGTGAGACAGAGTTCCAACTGACCGCCTCATACGGCAGTCAGGCCTTCCACATGCGGTGGTTCCTGCAACATCAGGAAGACGGCGTTTCCATTGAAAACGTCAGTGACCGACTGAACGGATTTCAGATCGCGGGACCAAAGGCGGCCAAGGTGCTGGCGGCATGCACCCGCGCTGACATCTCGGACCTCAAGTTTCTGGATGTGCGTCGCATGATCATCGGCATGACCGATTGCACCGTCCAGCGGGTCAGCTACACAGGTGATCTGGGCTACGAAATCTATTGCGACCCGATGGCCCAACGGCAACTCTGGTGGACGCTGTGGCAAGCAGGTCAGCCGCACGGGATGGTTCCTTTTGGCATGCGCGCAATGATGAGCCTGCGTCTGGACAAGTTCTTCGGGTCCTGGATGCGCGAATTTTCCCCGGACTACACTGCCGCCGAAACCGGACTGGATCGCTTCATTTCCTTCTCGAAGAACGTTGACTTTATCGGCCGCGCCGCTGCCGAGCTTGAACGGGTCGAAGGTACGGCGCGTCAGCTGGTGTCGTTCCAAGTCGACACCGACGATGCAGATGTAAACGCCTATGAACCGATCTGGCTGGACGGAGAGGTCGTCGGTTTCTGCACCTCTGGCGGCTATTCGCATTTTTCGGAAAAGTCGATCGCCATGGGGTTCCTACCCTCTGACCGCGCGCGGGATGGGCTGGAAGTCGAGATAGAGATTCTGGGTCAGATGCGCAAAGCCCGCGTGATTTCCGTTCCGCTGTTTGACGCGGACGGCGCGCGCATGCGCGGATGACAATGGGCTGCTCCGGCGGCTATGTAATGGCATGACCAAAATTCCCGTCATCCTTCTGGCCGCCGGACAATCCCGCCGTATGGTAGGTGCGGATAAACTGTTGCAGCGCATCGACGGTATATCCCTGTTGCGCAGATCCGCGCTGACTGCACTTAGGGCCGGACCTGTTATTGTTGCGCTGCCGCCCGCCCCGCACCCCCGTTACGAGACGCTGGCCGGGTTGGATCTGACGAAAGTGGGTATTCCAGACGCTGATGAAGGTATGAACGCCAGCTTGCGGGGCGCACTTGCGCATATGCCGCCCGATGCCAACGCTGTGATGGTATTGCTTGCCGATCTGCCAGACATTGCAGTTGAGGATTTGAAAAGCGTCATCGCCTCTGTCCACGAACAACCAGATAACTTGATCTGGCGCGGCGCGACCTCAGCAGGAAAGCCCGGGCACCCGGTCGTATTTGATCGCCAGCTTTTTGACGAGCTCACCCGCCTGACCGGTGATGATGGTGCGCAATCGGTTGTAAGAGCCCACAAGGATAAAGTGTGCCTTGTTCCTTTGCCGGGCCAGAACGCTTTGTTGGACTTGGATACGCCCGAAGACTGGGCAAGTTGGCGAATACAACGATCCACCTAAAGTGAAGCGGCCCGGTCGATTTCGACCAGGCCGCTTGCCCAAAACAAGACTACCACTTTTCACCAATCCCGAAAACGCGGCCAAAAATGTCTTAAGACACGCTGGCTATTCCGCTGCTGAACCTAAACAAGACCCCCTCGTTAACATGCCGCTCAGCGTTTCCAGTGACTGTGACAAGCCGTTGGCACCCCCTAGTGCCGTCGGCTCCCCCTCGCTTGGGCAAGATCATCGTCACCCATCCGGCGAGTCCAAACAACGTAAAATTGGAAAGAACAGTTAATTTTTTGCATGTCGGGTTGGTTTTTGCGCAACATCCCGCCGAAGGCAAATCTACCTATGAGAGACTAAAGAAATACCCCTGATACGCCAAAATCGGCATTATGCACATTCTTTTTCTGGCATATAATAATCATATTCGGCGCATATGCTTTAACTATGTACAAAGCCAAAAAACAGCCCACAACCAAAAGACGAACAGCTTCGTGCTATGATTTTCGAACGGCCCTTTGTTACCAAAACTGAATCAATTCGGGACATTTCAAAGATTGACCGTCAACTCGGCAACAATAGGCTGATTCGAATCATTTGATTCGCAGCCGGCCAATCTAACTCTTCGGGTCGGAGCGATAGAACGACACGTTTGTGGCGAAATTAAGTTTTCTTAATGCGCGGCACAGGAAACGCACAGACTGATGCCTCATCTCCTCTTTTAACGCGCGGCCGCAATCGCGCGATATAAACAGGAGACCAAAATGAGCATCCGTAAATCCTCCCTGCTTTTGCCACGTGTAAACAGTTGGGCCGGCGCATCCGCGCTTGGCGCCGCGCTGTTGGCCACAACCGCCCTGCCCTCGCTGGCGGACGAGGCACTGGCTGATCTGGTTGAGAGTGTATCCCCCTCAGTGGTGACAATCATCGCCGAGCAGGACGTCGTGCCCGCACAGGCGCAGGGACAGAACTTTGATCTCGAAGGACACCCGTTCGGAGAGTTCTTCAAGCGTTTCGGCGGCCCTGAGGGCTTTCAAATGCCGCAACGCGGTCCGGCTCAAGGACTGGGATCAGGCTTTGTGCTGGATGAAGCCGGCTACATCGTGACCAACCACCATGTCGTCGACAACGCGTCTACTGTGACCGTCCGTCTAAGCGATGATCGCAGTTTTGAGGCCGAGATTATCGGCACCGACCCGCTGACCGACATCGCCATCCTGAAAATCGATGCAGGCGAAACCCTGCAGGCGGTTGAACTGGGCGACAGCGACGTCATTCGCGTCGGCGAGGACGTAGTCGCCATCGGCAACCCGTTCGGCCTGCACTCCACCGTGACCACGGGCATCGTTTCGGCCAAAGGCCGCAACATCTCGGCAGGCCCCTACGCCGAGTTCATTCAGACCGATGCCGCCATCAACAAGGGTAACTCGGGCGGTCCGCTGTTCAACATGGAAGGCGAAGTTGTTGGCGTTAACTCGGCCATCTATTCTCCGACCGGTGGTTCGGTTGGCCTGGGCTTTGCGGTGACTTCGAACATCGTCGAACATATTGCAGCGGACCTGCGTGATGACGGTCAGGTCAGCCGCGGCTGGCTGGGTGTTTCAATCCAGAACGTCAGCCCCGAGATCGCAGCAGCCCTGGGCATTGATGCCTCGACCGGCGCGCTGGTTTCGGACGTCGTTTCCGGCAGCCCCGCCGAAGGCGTCCTGCAGCAAGGCGATGTGATCCTGACGTTCAACGACGAAGCCGTCGACTCCAGCAGCGACCTGCCGATCCTCGTCGGAACGACCAAAGTCGGCACCGACAGTGTCTTGACCGTTCTGCGCGATGGCAAGGAGCAACAGCTTGAGCTGACAATCGGTCAGCATCAAAGCGCCTCGGCCGAGATCGACAAGTCAGTGGACGAAGGCATCTCGGGCACAGCCCTGGGTGTGACCGTCGCCCCGCTGACCGACAGCAACCGCGCCCAGATGGGCGTTGCTGAAAACGTCGACGGCGTGGTCGTGACCGAACTGAAGCCCGACAGCCCTGCGGCCAAGGCTGGTCTGCAACGCGGCGACGTGATCGTGAAGCTGGGTGGCCAGGAAACCGCGACCCCAGACGCGCTGAAAGCCGCGCTGGACAGCGAAAAGACCGATCCGGCCCTCGTGCTGATCAATCGCGGCGGCAACCAGATCTTCGTGGCGGTGGAAATCGCCTGATCTTAAGCCTGTGCGCGCCATTTGATGGGGAATTCTGGCGCGCGCCTCCCTGGCGGATTGAATTGTCCGCTCTCCGCCGGGACTGCCGGGTGCTCCATAACGCACCCGGCACGTATTTTTTCAAATTCTGTGCTTTATCTGATTTTTGTGTTTAAATCCCGCTAGAAAGGAAGGCAAAACATGAGCCGTCGCTTGCTGATCGTCGAAGACGACGAAGACACCCGTGAATTCATCGCCAAAGGTTTTGGCGAAGAAGGCTACGTGGTCGAGCAGGCCGCCGACGGGCGTGAGGGTCTGTACCACGCCACGGATGGCGGATTTGACGCCATTGTGCTGGATCGCATGCTGCCGGGCCTGGACGGCCTTTCGCTGATCAGGTCCATGCGGGCAGCTGGGGTGAAAACCCCGACCTTGATGCTGACCGCGATGAGCGCTGTCGACGAGCGAGTCAAAGGCCTGCGCTCGGGTGCTGATGACTATCTGGTCAAACCGTTTTCGTTTCAGGAACTGCATGCGCGGATCGAAGCCTTACTGCGCCGCCCACAGGAATCCGAGGAAACTGCAACGTTGACTTGCCGCGATCTTGAAATGGACTTGCTGACCCGCAAGGTCACCCGCGACGGGCACGAGATTTCTCTGACCCCGCGCGAGTTTCAGATTCTTGAGTTCTTCCTGCGCCGAAAAAACCGCGTGGTGTCGCGCACCATGCTGCTGGAAGGTGTCTGGGATTACCATTTCGACCCGAATACCAACGTGGTCGACGTTCATATCTCAAAGCTGCGCCGCCAGTTGGATGAAGGCGACCGACCACCTTTGATTGAAACGGTTCGAGGCGCAGGTTACATGATATCCGATGGATAACCTGCGACTTTCGTTTAACAATTCGCGCACCCGATTAGTCCTGGCCAGCATGGTCCTCAGCACCTTGCTGACAGCAATTGTTCTGGGTCTTGTGTATTTCACCGCCAATCGCAGCATTGAGGGTGAAACCCGTTCGGTGGTTTCGGCCGAACTGACCGGTCTGGCCGATGAATATGAACGGCGCGGTCTGATCGGGTTACTACAGGCCATTGAAAGGCGCCTTCCGACCGCATCGGATCGGGACGCACTGTATCTTTTGACCGACCGCTTCGGGGTCAAGTTGGCTGGTAATCTAAAACACTGGCCCACCGAAGTTACCGCGGGCAGCGGTTGGGTCGATCTGGAACTGCGGCGGGCTGACAATGACCAATTGGTGCCAATTTCAGCAGCCTCGGTCCGACTGCCCGGTGGCGAACGCCTGTTGGTCGGGCGCGATGCCTTGGCACGCCAGCAATTCGATCGGGCACTGTTGCGCGCCGTCGCGCTGGCGCTGGCCATTGCTTTGGCACTCAGCTTTCTGACCGGCTGGCTGTTCACCCGGTTGGTGTTTTCCAGATTGTCGGACATCGCAAGTACCGCAGAAAACATCGTTTCCGGCGATCTGTCCCGACGGATGCAACTGCGTGGAACCGGGGATGAATTTGATCAGGTCGCCGGAACTTTGAACACCATGTTGGATCGTATCGAGGAACTGATCAGCAACCTGCGCACGACATCCAATTCGATCGCGCATGACTTGCGATCGCCGCTGTCCCGACTGCGCCAAAGGGTCGAGTCGCTCTCCGATCCCGACAAAAGCGATCTGGACCGCGAAGTTGATGTGGCCCGCGCAACCGCCGAGATCGATCACGTCCTACGCGTTCTTGGACAACTGACCGAAATCTCGCGTGCCGAAGCCGGCGTGGGCCGTGAACAGTTCGAGCCCGTGGATCTGCAGCAGCTTGTCAGCGATGTGGTCGAGCTTTATGAGCCCGTGGCCTCTGATCAAGGCGTTACGCTAGAGGTCACTGGATCTGCAAATGCCGTTCAGGGGCACCGCCCCCTTCTGTCGCAAGCATTGTCGAACCTGCTGGAAAACGCGATGCGCTACGCGCCGGAAGAAACGGCCATTACGATCTCCTTGTCAGAAGACGGTCCCTTCGCCTGCCTGAGCGTACGTGACCGAGGCCCCGGTGTACCCGAAGAGGAGTTGCCCCGACTACAAGTTCCGTTCGTAACGCTCGATCCTGCACGGACCGAGCGAAATGCCGGCCTGGGCCTCGCTCTGGTCGCGGCGATATCCCACATGCATCAGGGGGCATTCGAGGCGCGCAACTGCAACCCGGGCCTCGAAGCGACAATCAAACTGGCGCGCAAGCTTTAATCTGGCACACCATTGATGGCCATCGTCTTGTTTTTGTAACGATTATCCGCGGTTACATCCATTCCGAACCATGCGGGCGGCGTGTATTCCCGCGCCTCGGTTTCCGAAGTGAATTCGACCTCGACCAATTGCAAAGGCGCCAGGTCCCCCAAAAAGATATCCAGTTCAAAGACCCGTCCGTCGGGCAATTGCCCGGTGTAGCGCTCTTTTTCCACCCGGCGCCCTTCGGTCTCGGGCCAGAAGGTGTTGAACTGGTCAGCGGTGATTTCGGCCTCACGTTCGACCCGCACCATCGTGCCGCCACCCTTGAGGGTCAGAAAGTGTTTGTCATCCTTTTGTCGCAGGCGCAGTTCGGTGGAATCGTCCGGCGCCGTCAGATACCCCTGACGGACCACCGCCTTTTGCATAGCGCTCAGGTCAGGCAGATCGGTCACCAGAAACTTACGTTCAATTTCGGTGCTCATTGGCTTGAAACAACTCCGTTTTCAACCTCATCATACAGCGCTTGATAGGCGGCGCTGGCCGCGCTGTGGGGCGCAAAAACACTGACCGGCGCGCGATTTTGCCCCATGCGTTCGATATCTGCCGCGAAGGGGATCGAACTGCGCAGGAACCGTTTGCGATACAGTTTTTGCATCTCGTCCATCGTTTCCAGATGCAGGGTCTTTCGGCGCTGCACCATCGAAAAAAACGCCTTCAGTTTTTTCTTCGGCAATTTCTTGGCGTCGAAAAAGCTGACAAGCTGGTCGAATGTACGTTCCGACAAGGTCGTCGGAATGACCGGGACAACGATTTGATCGGCCGCCTTGAAGACATTTTCGGACAGGGTCGAAAAGTTCGGCGGACAATCCAGAATGATCACGTCGTAGTCGCTGCCTGCCGAAACCAAAGCCTTTTTCAGTCTGGAGCGCTTGTTTCGCATCCGCGACAGAAACACATCGAAATCCCGGAAGTTCATGTTGGCGGGCAGCACGTCCAAGCCTTCGAAATCGCTGGCGCGGATTGATGCCGTAAACCGTTCAACATCTTCGAAGAACCGCGCCTCCGTCAGCTTTTTCGACGGCTTGACCCGAAAGTAAAAGCCAGCCGCCCCCTGCGCGTCCAAGTCACATAACAAAACGGTTTGCCCTGCCATGGCGTAGGAATACGCCAGATTGACCGAAGTTGCGGTCTTACCAACGCCGCCCTTGTTGCTGTAGCAGGCAATGATCTTCAATCCTCAGCCCTCCTTCTGGTGAAACAAGCTACGGAACAGATGCCGGATATCCGGGCTGTCGAAATGCTGAAAACTTGCAACCACCCGGTCGCGCTCGGACTTTTGGCGTTGATTCAGAACTGCAATCAGCCCCCCAACTGACATGGCAATTTGTGCATTGGCACGGCCCTGATTGTTGCTTTGCTGAGCAACAAAATTCAAAAGCGCCACTTGTTGAACTGAGAAGTCGTTGAACAGACCCAGGTTATCCTGCAACTTTTTCAGAGGCTTGATAATCGTCTTGAATGATTTTGCCTTGAACAAAGGTGCAAAAAACTCCATCAGATATCGCAGCTTTTTGCAATCTATGCGCAACTTATGCACGTCTGCGTCGGAGGTGTCAGGAGTAATCCGCCGTGCCAGCTTGCAGACTTTACGATAGCGTTTCCAGATCAGGGCACATGCATATTCATATGCGGCGCGATCCGCATTTTCGCCCGGTTGAAAGTTGCCGTTATCGGCAAAAAACGCCGCCAGATCCGTCATCTTCTGATCATAAGCCTTGGAACGAAAGCGCCGGGAAAGATTGTTGAGCACTTGGGCGCGCTCTTTCTCGAACTGCGCGAACATGGCCTTGGCCCCCTCGTGAAGGTTGGGAGGGATCAGTTTGAAGTAGTCGTCTTTCTCAAGCAGATAGACATCCAGGTCCCGAACCCGGCCTGTTGGGACCATCAAGGCGGAAAACTCGCGCTTCAACTCAGCGGTTTGTTCCGGCGAAAAAACCCCTTTGAACAAGCTGATCACCGAACGCACCCGGCGCAACGAAACACGGTAATCGTGCAAAAACTCGGTATCAATGTCCGCGATTACGCCCGCCTCATTCTGGCGGGCGACGGCAAGATAGGTGCGGATGATATCTGTGGCGACTTCAATCGAGGGCTCTTGCGTGCCAATACTGATTTCAGGTTTGGCTTTGTACACGACCAACGCCGGGAACAAAGCTTGGAACAGGGGTTCGGATCCGGTCGCACCTGCCGCCATCTCATCCAGCTTGTCGCACACGGCCTGAAAGGCGCGGTCGTAACCCCGCATGGGCTGCACGGCCACAAGTGATACCTGACCGTAATCCGAGGACAACGTCATCATGGTACCACGCACCTGCGTCTTCTGCAGATCATCGAGAATGGCAAACGAACGCTTCTCGATTTGCCCTGCCCCCATGCTCATCAGCGCACGCAGTTTTGGAAACCCTGCAAGCGCATCGCGCACGGGGCCCTGGGGTAAATCCTGCGCAAACCTGCCCTTGCCCTTGCATCGCTGGGTTGCAGGGTCCCCCCTACCCAACAGGCGCAACGTTCCACCGGTTTCAATCAGAACCTTGCCCGCCACCCTGAGAGACTGGTCATGGCAATCGAGAAGCTCAAAACCCTGTGCCGGCTTCGCGACCTCAAACCGGGGTTTCAACCCCTTCAGCCCATCGGAAAACACAGCCTCGTCAAATGCACCGGGGATTACATGGATGCTTTTGACCAGAGCCATCAGGACCGTCCCTTTCGCCGCATAGCCAAAAAGTCGCCAACAAAGGCTTCCACGATCTCTTGGACGCCAATACCCTTACCGACCGCCCGAGTTTTCAATACTTTCAGTATTTTTCCGTCCAACGTTAAAAACGTGTTCTTCTTGTCCACGACGGTCCTTTCGGTGGTTTCCTTGTTCTTCGGCATGGACGACCTCATGGCAGCGTGACGTCATGAGGTCACATTCTGGAAATCGGATCAATTTCTATTTCCTTGACCCTACGTAAAAATCTAGTTGCACGGAGTATCCGTAACAATCGAATGACTCTGTCCGATCACCCGGTTAAGACATGGGCATGTCTGACGCCGTCTCATCAATCCGCAACCTTGGCCCTGCCTTTGAACAATCTTGCGCACGCGCGGGCATACACTCGGCGCAGCAATTGCGGGAATTGGGGGCAGACGAGGCCTACGCCCGCCTGTTGCAGGCAGGCACGCGTCCACATTTCATCGGATATTATGTGCTGGTGATGGGGCTGCAGGGTCGCCCGTGGAACGACTGCAAAGGCGAGGAAAAGAAAGCCCTGCGCAAAAAGTTCGACGCGATTAAATCCAGCATCAGCACGGCGCCGGAACCCCAGATGATCTCTGATCTGGATGCGATTGGCATACGGGTTGCGCCGAAGGATCTTAAACAGGTCTGAAACGAAAAAGGCCGCACCCGGTTGGGATGCGGCCCTGATCTTTGACTGGTGTCGGATTAGCCGACCAGTTCGATGCCCGAGAAGAAGTAGGCGATCTCAACAGCCGCAGTTTCCGGGGCGTCCGAACCGTGGACCGAGTTTTCGCCAACCGACTCGGCGAACTCGGCGCGGATGGTGCCGGCTGCTGCGTCTGCGGGGTTGGTTGCGCCCATCACTTCGCGGTTTTTGGCAATGGCGCCTTCGCCTTCCAGAACCTGAACAACAACCGGTGCCGACGACATGAATTCGCACAGTTCGTCATAGAACGGACGCTCGGCGTGTACTTCGTAGAACTTGCCAGCTTGCTCTTTGGTCATGTGGATGCGCTTTTGCGCAACGATGCGCAGGCCGGCGTCTTCGAACTTGGCGTTGATTTTGCCAGTCAGGTTGCGGCGGGTTGCATCGGGTTTGATGATCGAGAATGTGCGTTCCAGTGCCATGTCGGCCTCTCCTTACTATATGGCGCGAGGTCCGCGCCGAAATCCATCGCGCGCCGCCTAACACGGTATGTGCCTCATGAAAAGTGGAATGATTGCGACCAAGGGAATTGGCGATCAGATTGTGTCCGGCAAGGGCTCCAGCGCGTCGACCCGGCGAACGTAAACAACGGCGAGCAGGCCGACAAAGCTGCTGGCAAACATCATCCCAAGTACCAGGTACGGCCCGTTTTCAGGCGTAACGAAAGCGCCTGTCATTGATGTCAGCACTGCCCCCAACGCCACGATCATGGCCCCGGATAGCCCCGCCGCGCTGCCGGCCAGCTTTGGGCGAACCGACATCACCCCGGCCGAGGCATTGGCATTGGTCAGCCCGTTGCCGAAACCCACGAAAACAGCTGAGCCAAAGAACACCCAGACTGACCCTTGATCCGCCAGGAAAAGTAGCAAGCCACAGAGAGGTCCAATCGAGGCGAAAACCCGGCCGATCAGGATCATCGTCGTCAGCTGCGTTCTGGCCGCGATCCGCCCGGTAATGAAGTTGCCGACCATGAAACCACCGGTGATGATACCAATCCCGAGGCCCAGCAAGGCAGGGCTCAGATCAAACCAAACAGCGGCCACAAGGGGCGCACCGGTGATAAAGCTAAAGAAGGCACCGATCGAGAAAGCGGCGCACAGCGCATAGCCCCAGAACCGGCGCGCACGAAACAGATGCGGGTATTCCTTCAATTGGGCAGAGAACGTTGCGGATCGGTTCGTATTCGTCTCGCCCATGTCCGCCCACAACAGTAGCAGCATTCCGGAACCAAGAGCGGAGTACAATACGAACCCGGCCCTCCAGCCAAACAGCGTATCCAACGCGCCGCCCAGCATCGGTCCCAGCATCGGAGCGAGAGCCATCGCCATAGCGACGTAGCCGAGTTTGCTGGCGGCCTCATTGGGGGTATACAGGTCGCGGATCGACGCGCTGGACAGCACAGGCCCGGCCACGACGGCCGCTTGCAGCAGGCGGAAACCAAGGAATACCCAGATCGACTCGGCCAAGACGCAACCCAAAGAGGCGAGCGCGAAAATACCCATGGAAATAAGCAGGATCGGCCTGCGACCAAATCGGTCCGACAAAGGCCCCATGATCAACTGCAGTACGGCGGACACAGCCAGATAGCCAGCAACCGACAGGTTGATCAGGGCGTAGTCGACCTGAAAGTCCTCTCCCATCCGCGCAAGCGACGGCAGAAACATGTTCAACGACAACACCGACAGCGCCGTGGCGAAAATCAATGTGATCAAAGAAGGGGGCGTCTTGGCCGCGCGCATGAGGAAAACCGTCGAGAAAAATCAATCGGACCAGCGCTAACACATCGTCTGAGCTTTGAACATGTCAAGCTGCTGGCGGCTGCATCACCGCTCTGCTAAGAGCGCGTCATGCTACGGATCGAAGACATAACCTACGCGGTTGAAGGCCGCCCCCTTTTCGACGGGGCCAGTGCGACAATTCCCGACGGCCACAAGGTTGGTCTTGTGGGGCGGAACGGCACGGGGAAAACCACCCTGTTCCGACTTATCCGCGGTGAGCTGGCCTTGGAATCGGGCAATATCGTGCTGCCGAAACGCGCCCGGATTGGTGGAGTGGCGCAAGAGGTGCCTTCCTCCGATGTCTCGCTGATCAACACGGTGCTGGCGGCCGATACCGAACGCAGTTCGTTGATGGCTGAGGCCGACAGCGCCACCGATCCCGCACGAATTGCCGAGATCCAAACCCGTCTGGCCGATATCGACGCCTGGTCGGCTGAGGCGCGCGCGGCCTCGATCCTCAAAGGTCTGGGCTTTGATGACGAGGACCAGTTGCGCCCCTGTTCCGATTTCTCGGGCGGTTGGCGAATGCGGGTTGCTCTTGCAGCGGTTCTGTTCTCCCAGCCTGATCTGCTGTTATTGGACGAACCGACCAACTATCTGGACCTCGAAGGTGCCTTGTGGCTGGAAAGCTATCTGGCCAAGTATCCGCACACGGTCATCATCATCAGTCACGACCGCGGATTACTGAACCGGGCGGTCGGATCAATCCTGCATCTGGAAGACCGCAAGCTGACCTACTATGCGGTTCCCTATGACAAGTTCGCAGAACGCCGCGCCGAACGTCTGGCACAGGCTGAATCCGAGAACGCCAAGGCCAAGGCCCGCATCGCCCATCTACAAAGCTTTGTGGACCGCTTCCGCTACAAGGCGTCCAAAGCGGTTCAGGCGCAGTCTCGCCTGAAGATGATAGAACGCATCCAACTGGTCTCGACCCCACAAGAGGCTGCTTTGCGCGCGTTCTCATTCCCCGAGCCCGAGGAACTGTCCCCACCGATCATCCAGATCGAAGGCGGTGCGACCGGCTATGGCAAAACTGAAGTGTTGCGCCGTCTGAACCTGCGCATCGATCAGGACGACCGCATCGCCCTGTTGGGGAAGAACGGCCAAGGTAAATCGACCTTGTCCAAGCTGCTGTCCGACCGCCTGCCCCTGATGGCCGGCAAGATGACCCGCAGCAACAGGCTGCGCATCGGCTATTTTGCGCAACATCAGGTGGACGAACTGCATGTGGACGAGACGCCGCTGGACCACCTACGGCGGCTGCGGCCGGATGAAGCTCCCGGCAAGTGGCGCTCGCGTCTGGCCGGGTTCGGGTTGAACGCGGATCAGGCGGAAACTCTGGTCGGTCGGCTGTCCGGCGGTCAAAAGGCACGGCTGTCGTTGCTGATCGCCACCATCGACGCGCCGCATATGCTGATCCTCGACGAACCGACCAACCACCTGGACATCGAAAGCCGCGAGGCACTGGTTGAGGCGCTGACCGCCTATTCCGGTGCAGTGGTTCTGGTCAGCCACGACATGCACCTGCTGTCGCTGGTTGCGGATCGGCTATGGCTGGTCTCGGACGGAACGGTCAAACCTTTCGACGGCGATCTTGAAACCTATCGCACCATGCTGCTGGCCCGCGACAAACCGATAAAAGAAAAGCCGCAGACCGCAAAACCCAAGCGCCCCTCGCGCGAGGCGGTGCTCGCGCTGCGCGCAGACCTGCGCAAATGCGAGGACCGGATCGAGAAACTGACGGATATGCAAGAGAAGCTCTCGGCCAAACTGGCGGACCCTGCCCTGTACGAGGATAACAAGATCAACGATCTTGAGGCGTGGAACCGCAAGTTCGCCGAAGTGGTCGAAGCCATGCAAAAGGCCGAGGCCCTCTGGGTCGCCGCCGCCGAACGCCTCGAAAACGCTGAGAACGCGGCATGATGGATTTTGCCTTTTTTATCACCGCCTTCACTACCCTGTTCGTGGTGATCGACCCCTTTGGCACAACGCCGATCTTCGTGGCGCTGACACAGGGTATGGACTCCCGCGCCCGCCGTAAGGTCGCGTTGCGTACCTGTGCGACGGCCTCAGGCATCCTGATCGCCTTTGCCGCCTTCGGCGAGGCGGTTTTGGGCTTTGTCGGTATCTCTATGGAGGCGTTCAAGGTCGCCGGAGGCGCGTTGCTGTTCCTGACCGCGCTGGACATGTTGTTCGAGCGCCGCACCAAACGCCGCGAGGATCGGGTCGAAGAAGAAGAGGAACACCCGGACCCGTCGGTGTTCCCTCTGGCCATTCCGCTGGTCGCCGGACCGGGGTCAATTGCGACGATCATCCTGCTGGCCGGACAACATCCCGGCATTCTCGGCATCGCCGAAGCCTGCATCGTCATGCTGGCGGTCATGGCCGTGGTGTTGACGTTTTTTCTGTCAGGCGGCCTGATTGCGCGCATGCTGGGCAAAACCGGACTGAACGTGCTGACGCGGTTGCTGGGCATGTTGCTGGCGGCGCTGTCGGTTCAGTTCATTCTGGATGGCCTTAAGGCCTTTGGATTTGCGTCATAAATCCCCATATACCTTTAAGGTGAATTGGTTAGGGTAACAGTATGGATGGCGACAGCATTGCACGTTTGGCGTATCTGGGACTGCTTGGCGCGGCCGTGGCGGCGTGGTTTTTCTCGCAAAATCGCCAATCGCTGAACAAGACGCTGCAACAGGTGGTTGCCTGGGTGCTGATCTTCATCGGCGTCATCGCTGTTGTCGGCCTGTGGGAGGACATCCGAACAACCGTCAGCCCCGCCCCGCAGATGACAGTCACGGGCCAAACGGTCGAGGTTCCGCGCGCCTATGACGGGCATTACTACCTGCCTGTTGAGGTGAATGGAGAGCCGATCACCTTCCTTGTCGACACGGGCGCAAGCCAGATTGTCCTGAGCGAACAAGACGCCAAGCGCATTGGCGTTGATCCCGACCAACTGAACTATTTTGGTCGCGCCGCCACCGCGAACGGAGAGGTTCGCACAGCACCGGTGCGACTCGATACCCTGACCCTTGGGCCGATCACCGACCGAAACGTGTCAGCCTGGGTGAATGAGGGTGAGTTGCATCAATCGCTGTTGGGCATGGATTATTTGCATCGGTTCTCGAATATCCAGTTCGCCGATGGCCGTCTGATTTTGGCGCGCTGAACGGGTCAACGGCCCCATTCCTTAATTGAGAACAAAGTGAGAACATGCTAATCTGACGGCATGTCTACAAACCTTCTTGGCCGCAAACCCGCGCGTGAGGCGCCGGGGATACATCTCCATCCGCAGATCAGCCTGCAACTGGCCCGCGTGCACGAGGCCTGCGGCCCTGCCCGGCGCAGCTTTGCCATGTGGTTGGCTGGTCAGGCACAGGGGCCGGTGCTGTGGATTTCGCCCGCGTGGGAACCGGGGCAGCTGAACCCTGACGGGATGATGGCCTTTGCCGATCCGGCCCGGTTCCTGTTCGTCCGCCCGACCCGATCCGAAGACCTGCTGTGGTGTATCGAAGAGGCGCTGCGCAGCGGGGCCATCCCGTTGGTCATCGGTGATCTGCCGGGCGCGCCGGGCCTGACGCCAGTGCGGCGGATGCATCTGGCCGCAGAACAAGGCGGCGCGATGGGGCGGGCTCCACTGGGGCTGCTGCTGACGCCCGGTGACGACGGCGCGCAGGGGGTCGAGACGCGCTGGCACATGGCGGCGACCCACAAGGCCGAGGCCCGACGCTGGACCCTGACCCGCCGACGCGCCCGCGCCCTGCCCCCGGTCAGCTGGCACGCCACCCAGACCAAACCGCGTGCTGGCCTGCACCTGCAGCAGATCGCCACAGAAGACACACCCGTGTGATCATGCGCCCCTCACGGGAGTTGTGACTGGCCAAAACATGGGGCGAGCCCTAGCGTTTCCGCATGAGCCACGCGATCCACGATAGTTCGTACTCCTGGCTGCGCCTTGCGATCACCCTGATCATCGCAACCGTGGCAAATGTGGGAATGTGGGCCGTCATCGTCGTGATGCCCGCTGTCGAAGCGCAGTTCGGCGCCGGACGAGCCGAAGCGGCGATGCCCTACACGCTGGCCATGATCGGATTTGCTCTGGGCAATCTGTGGATGGGGCATTTGGTGGACCGGCTGGGTGTAACCAAAGCCCTGATCGGGGCCGCAATCCTAAGCGCCGTCAGCTATCTGTTGGCAACGCTGTCCCCCAGCATTGTTCTATTGTCCGTCGCACATCTTCTTTTGGGTCTCGGTGCGTCAATCGGCTTTGGACCTTTGATCGCCGATATCTCGCACTGGTTCATGAAGCGACGCGGGATCGCAGTGGGCCTCGTGGCCAGCGGCAACTACTTGTCCGGGGCAATCTGGCCCACCTTACTGTCCGGCATATTGGCGCGAGAAGGCTGGCAGCAGGTTTACCTGACACTGGCGGTCATAACGTTGGTCGTCGTCATCCCCCTATCCCTGCTATTGCGTCGCCAAGTCCCGGACGAGGCGCACAGCACCGCCGCATTCGCGGCGCAAATCAAAGCGCGAAGCGTCGGAATATCACCCCGGACGCTGCAGTATGTTCTAGGGTTGGCCGGGGTCTCGTGCTGCGTCGCGATGTCGATGCCACAGGTGCATATCGTGTCCTACTGCGTCGGGTTGGGATATGGACCCGCAGTTGGTGCCGAGATGCTGTCTCTGATGCTGTTCGGGGGGGTCATCAGCCGAGTCATCTCGGGCCTTGTCGCCGATCAACTGGGTGGCGTTCGAACAGTCCTGATTGGCTCGGTCCTGCAATGCCTCGCCCTGTTTTTGTTCCTGCCCTACGACGGGATGGTTACGCTGTACGTGATCAGCCTGCTCTTTGGACTGTCACAAGGCGGCATTGTCCCCGGCTATGCCCTAGTGGTGCGCGAATACATGCCCCCTCAAGAAGCAGGTGCACGTGTGGGGTTTGTCATGATGATGACCATCATGGGCATGGCTTTGGGAGGATGGATGTCCGGCTGGATCTACGACGTCACCGGCAGTTACCAACTGGCCTTCATAAACGGCATCCTCTGGAACGGCCTGAATATCGGCATTCTGCTGTTCCTGCTCAGCCGTTCCCGGCCGCGCAGGCAAGAGGTTCCGGCATGAGAGCGCTGACAAGACGATTCATGCTGGCGGGTCTGGCGACGTTGCCGTTGGCACGACAAACGCAGGCCGCTTTGATTCCTTACATGTTGTCTCCGGTCGGGACATCTGTCGGCTTTTCCTTCACGCTCTCTGGGGTCGCCCAGTCAGGCACGATGCCGATCCAATCCGCCAACATCCAAATCGACACCGATCAGTTGCAAAACAGCCGCGTCACCGTGGTTTTGAATGTGGCCGCTGCACGCACCAGGCTGCCCTTTGCCCGCGGCCCGATGCTGAGTCAAAGCGTTCTGAACGCACAGGACTTTCCAACCATCACATTCAAATCCACCCAAATTCAGCTTGGCCCAACCGGCCGCATCTCCGAAGGCGCGACCATAACCGGAGATCTGACCGTTCGCGGTGTGACGCGCCCGGTGACGCTCAGAGCCAATCTCTATCGCAGACCCGGCACTGCGGCGGATGCTCTGAGCGCTCTGTCCATTCGGCTATCCGGTGCATTGAACCGCAATGCGTTTGGCGCATCCGGATACCCGGATCTGGTCGCGGACACCGTCTCTCTCAACATCCGAGCCGAACTGGTCCGCAAGACCTGACACACGAAAGGCAAAAAACGACGCGCAAAAGTCGAATTAGCACGCGCAATGCGGGCTAATACAGTAATGCTGGCCCTACTATGCGCACGATCATTTCTTTTGCCGCCCTATTTCTTTCGGTCATTCTTCTGCAGCTCTCGACGGGCGGCGTGGGACCATTGGACGCCATTTCGGGCCTGACGCTAAACTTCTCAACCGAACAAATCGGTTTGCTGGGATCGGCGCATTTTCTTGGATTTTTTATTGGGTGCTGGTGGGCCCCGCGGCTTATGGGCAACGTCGGCCACTCTCGCGCCTTTGCGGTCTGCACTGCTTTGGGTGCGATGGGACTGATCGGTCACACCCTGACCGACAACCCGTATATCTGGGCAGCGCTTAGGATCGCATCCGGAACCTGCGTCGCGGGCAGCTATACTGTGATCGAGGCATGGTTGAACACCAAGGTCACCAATGAGACGCGCGGGCGCGCCATGGGCACTTACCGCATCGTCGATATGGGGGCTTCCCTCGGCGCGCAGCTGATCATCGCCGTTCTGCCACCCGCATCTTATGTCTCTTACAACCTGTTGGCGATTCTGTGCTGCGCCGCTCTTTTGCCCCTTACGATGACGCGAGCCAGTCAGCCCGAAACGCCCGATGCTCCGCGCCTGCGACCGAAACTGGCTTGGCGCAGTTCACCATTGGCGGTCGCTGGCGTGATTGTGGCCGCGTTGAGCTCGGCTTCATTCCGGATGGTGGGCCCCGTCTATGGGCAAGAGGTTGGACTGGGCGTTGATCAAATCGCCTTCTTTCTGGCCTCTTTTGTTCTGGGCGGGGCGCTTGCCCAGTATCCGATGGGTTGGCTTGCGGACAAATACGACCGGCGCTGGGTATTGATCTGGCTTTCCGTTGCCGCGGTTCTGAGTTGCGGAGTAACAATGGCAGCAAGCGGAACAGGCACGATAGGCGTCATGACGGCCGCCGTTCTGTTTGGTTTCACAACGTTCCCCATCTTCTCGGTGTCATCGGCGCACGCAAATGACTTTGCCACAACGGAACAACGGGTTGAATTATCGGCCGCGCTGATGTTCTGGTACGCGCTGGGTGCAATTGCCTCGCCCTATGTTTCGTCCACCTTGATCCAACAGTTCGGCCCGGGTGCACTGTTTGCCTTCGTGGCACTGGGGCATGTGTTCCTGATTGTTTTCGGCCTTGCACGAATGCGGTCGCGTCCGACACCGGAAGAGAGAACCAACTATGTCTATGCGCCACGCACGTCGTTCACGATTGGCCGCTTGCTGAAACGGTCCCGCGAAGGGCGATAGCACAAGAGGCGGGAGTTTCCCGGGTTGGCAACGTTATCGATTGGCCACAGATTCCTCGTGAACCGATCCGAACTCATCGACTTGCTCGATGGTCAACCTCTCAAGCGATTGCGCGGGGGGGGGGAGCCCGGAATGCTACTCCGACGGCGGCGGGGACGGGATCATTTCATCCAAAAGCGAGCCCGCTTCATAACCCAGCAGGTCAACTTCCATACGCCCCGGATCCCCGAACGCCCAGGCACCGACAAGACGTTGCATTCGCTCATAGCCGACGAAATCGGCCATCGCTTTGTTCCCATGCGCGTTTTCGGCAAACATGACCTGGCCCGCCGCGACTTTCTCGGGCATCACCCGCTCCAGATACAGTTCGACGACGTTTATTCCCGTCACATTCGACCCACCGTGATGAACGACATACATATCGTCCCAGACTTCTTTGCTGACCGCAGCGCGCGCGTCCGACACTGCCTTGTGTAACGTGGCCAGCTCAGCCCGCGCCGCTTCGCGCATGTTGGCCGCCCAAATCGGGCGCATGTCGTTGATTGCATCTGTCACGTCCTGCCGCGTGAGTGTCCCGCGTTTGACCGCCCCGCTGACAAAGCTACTAGCGCCTTCCAGCATCTGCCGTTGCCGGGCGATTTCTTCTTTCGGAAGGTCGAGGTCGTTGATCGCGGCCAGCAGGGTGTCGATTTCCTGTGCGATCGTTGCAAAATCCTGCTTCCAGCGCGGATTCTCGCTGCCTTCGTTCGGCCATGGGGTGACTGCTCCGATAATCCCAAGCAGAACGTGAGAAGTTGACTTGAAAATGAGATAGTTCGGTGCACCCCTCGGGAACGAAACCTCGCCATTGTCGGACATGATGGTGACGTCCCGCGCGATCACCATAACCGGCCGGGTTTCTGCTGTCAGCGCATCCTGACCCCGGCGAAAAATCGACAGCATCGCTTTGTCGAAGGCCCCAACAGCGTCCATGGCTTTACTTTGATCGGCCCAAACGCCGGGTGGTACCGCAAAAAGGCCCAAACAGAGAATAACGGTCAGATGTTTCAGGCGTTCAACCGAAAATAGTTTCATATTGCCCCCCGCGTGACTGATGCACCTAATTATACACGTTTACGGGAAATTACGCGAAAGCCCGTGTCAGACCCGCTCTTACCAGCCTTTCGGTCGCTTATCCGCGAATGCGGGGTTTTGCTGGCCCGTTACATAATGTAGACGGGCGCGCAGACAGTTACGCGGATACGGAACATGGCTCGGATTCTCATCACCTCGGCGATACCCTACATCAACGGGATCAAGCACCTCGGAAACCTGATCGGCTCGCAATTGCCGGCGGATCTGTACGCGCGCTACCAGCGCGGCCGGGGGAACGAGGTCATGTTCCTGTGCGCCACGGACGAGCACGGCACACCGGCCGAGTTAGCGGCCGCAAAAGCAGGTAAGCCGGTCGCAGAGTATTGCGCCGAGATGCATGGCGTACAGTCCGACATCGCAAACCGCTTTGGGCTGAGCTTTGACCACTTTGGCCGATCTTCCAGCGAGCAGAACAAGCATCTGACGCAACATTTTGCCGGTAAGTTGGACGACGCGGGCCTGATCCGCGAAGTGAGCGAGAAACAGGTCTATTCCAACGCCGATGGCCGCTTTCTGCCTGACCGTTACATCGAGGGCACCTGCCCCAACTGCGGGTATGAGCGCGCGCGCGGTGATCAGTGCGAAAACTGCACCAAGCAACTGGACCCGACTGACCTGATCGAACCGCGCTCGGCCATTTCCGGCTCGACCGATCTGGAAGTGCGCGAGACCAAGCACCTGTATCTGCGTCAATCTGCGATGAAAGATCAGTTGGACGCATGGATTGACAGCAAGAGCGACTGGCCGATCCTGACGACATCCATTGCCAAGAAGTGGCTACATGATGGTGACGGACTGCAGGATCGTGGTATCACCCGCGATCTGGACTGGGGTGTACCGGTCAAGAAGGGCGATCAGGACTGGCCGGGGATGGAAGGCAAAGTCTTCTATGTCTGGTTCGATGCGCCCATCGAGTACATCGCCTGCGCCAAGGAATGGGCGGATGCGAATGGCAAATCTGATGCCGACTGGGAACGCTGGTGGCGCACCGACAAGGGCGCGGATGACGTGCGCTATGTCCAGTTCATGGGCAAGGACAACGTGCCCTTCCACACCCTGTCTTTCCCGGCGACCATTCTGGGTTCGGGCGAGCCGTGGAAGATGGTCGATCACCTGAAATCCTTCAACTACCTGAACTATGACGGTGGCCAATTCTCGACCTCTCAGGGTCGTGGCGTGTTCATGGATCAGGCGCTGGATATCCTGCCCGCCGACTTCTGGCGTTGGTGGCTGCTGAGCCACGCGCCGGAAAGCAGCGACAGTGAGTTCACGTGGGAGAACTTCCAACAATCGGTGAACAAGGATCTGGCCGACGTTTTGGGCAACTTTGTCAGCCGGATCACGAAATTCTGTCGCTCGAAATTCGGTGAGGCCGTTCCCGAGGGCGGCGCATACGGCGAGCGTGAGCAAGCCCTGATCGACGATCTGACCAAACGCGTCCGCGCCTATGAGGGGCATCTGGAGGCAATGGAGGTTCGCAAATCCGCGCAGGAACTGCGCGCGATCTGGGTCGCGGGCAACGAATACCTTCAGGCCGCCGCGCCGTGGTCGACCTTCAAGGAAGACCCGGAACAGGCCGCTGCCCAGGTGCGCCTGGGCCTCAACCTGATCCGCCTCTATGCAGTACTCAGCGCACCGTTCATTCCGGAAACTTCGGCAAAAATGCTCAGCGCGATGAATACGCTTGATACTGGCTGGCCCGAAGATGTGTCTGCCGCGTTGAGCGCCCTTCCCGCCGGACATGACTTCACGGTCCCGGATGTGCTGTTCGCCAAAATCACGGATGATCAACGTGAAGACTGGCAGTCCCGGTTCGCAGGCACGCGGGACTAAAAAGTCATTCAGACGACCAACCGGGAAGGCAATTTTGCCCCCCCCTTTTCTTTGGTCATCCGCTGAGCCCGCCTATTGCCACGGCACCAATCCGCCGAATACTTATCGAAAAGTGCCGGTAAACCTGCCACCTGTCATGATAATTTCAGGATCCGTGTTCCGGTAACAGGCGTGAACAAGGTTGAGAAATACATTCAAACCCGCCATCCTGACGAAAAGTTCCAGCGACTCGGCCCGTCAGTGACGGTTCGGGTCGCATATAGTTTTCTTCAACGAGGCAATCGCCATGTCCCTTGTACCGACGTTTTCGAAATCCCATCACGGCAGCCGTGCCGGCAAGCTCATCTGGCCTTCCGCCGCTGTGATCTGTCTGGGACTGGCAAATGCCGCCGTCGCACAGGACCAAAGCGACGCCCCGCCACCGAAAGTCTCGATTGCAGCCGCTTATACCGAAGAGATAACGGATGAGGCCGTGTTCATCGGGCGCGCCGAGGCGATCGACAAGGTCGACATCGTTGCCCGGGTAAACGGGTTCCTGGAAACCCAGGATGTTGAAGACGGTGCGCTGGTTCAAAAAGACGACCTGCTGTTCACTATCGAACCCGATCTTTACGAGGCGACATTGGAAGCCCGCAAGGCTGATCTGGACCGAGCCGAGGCCAATCTTGAACTGGCCAAGGTCGATCTGGCCCGGAAGGAAGAGTTGTATAAACGCGACGCCACGCCAGAATCCGAGCGTGACATCGCCCGCGCCAATGAACTGGTCGCCGAGGCCGAGGTCAAAGCGGCACATGCGGCCATTCAGCAAGCCGAATTGGATTTGAGCTATACCGAGATCCACGCACCGTTTGCGGGCCGGATCGGTCGCGTGGAAACAAGTGTCGGCGACGTGGTGGGGCCAACAAACCCGCCGCTCGTGAACCTTGTGAGCGAGGCACCCATCTACGTGAATTTCTCGTTGAATGAAAAGCAGTTCACCACGGTTCTTGAACAATACGGCGAAAGCGCTGCGTCGTTGGCCGAAAGCAACAAAAGCCCGAATGTGCACCTCACACTGCCCAACGGAACAGATTTGGATGAGACCGGCAGAATTGTGTTTGTCGACAACCGCATCGACCCACTGACCGGTGCGATCACGGTTCGGGCAGAATTCCCTAACGAAAATCGGTTTATCATCGATGGACAATTCCTGAGCGTTCAGATCGAGGCGCTTGAGCCCACGCTTCAGGTGCTGGTCCCGCAGGCCGCATTGCAGCGCGATCAGCGTGGCGAGTTTGTTCTGGTGGTCAATGACAAGCAACTGGTCGAACAGCGCTATATCACCACTGGCGATACCGTCGGAACTGCGATCATCGTGCTGGATGGCTTGCGCGAAGGCGAAAGCGTGATCGTCGAGGGCCTGCAAAGGGTTCGCCCAGGTGTGGCGGTAGATGCCGTCGTCGCCTCTGAACAGCCGGGAGAATAACGGATGTTCTCGGCCCTGTTCATCAGCCGGCCCAAGCTGGCGCTTGTTATTTCGCTTGTCCTGACCATCATGGGCGGTATCGGCTATCTGGTTTTGCCGGTTGCCCAGTTCCCGGACATTACACCACCTGTGGTCAGCGTAACGACCACCTACACCGGCGCAAACGCCGAAACCGTGGAAAACACCGTTGCCGCGCCGATCGAGGCGCAAGTCAACGGTGTGGACGACATGATTTATATGACGTCTACCTCGTCCGATAACGGCTCGTATTCGCTGAATATCACGTTCGAAGTGGGCACCGATCCCGATATTGCCTCGGTCAACGTGCAGAACCGCGTGGCGCAGGCGATGTCCTCGCTGCCGTCCGAGGTAACGTCGTCAGGTGTTGTCACGCAAAAAGCGTCGACCAACATGCTGTTGCTGGTGACGCTAACATCACCGAACGGCACTTATGACAGCGTGTTCCTTTCCAACTATGCCTCGATCAACCTGAAAGACGCGCTGGCGCGGGTTCAGGGCGTTGGTAAGGCGGACGTTCTGACCAATCTGGAATACGCCATGCGTATCTGGATGGACCCCGACAAGATGGCAGCTCTGTCCATCACTCCAGGGGACGTGATCAGCGCCATTCGTGAACAGAACGTCGAGGTATCGGCCGGTTCCATCGGCGCGCCGCCGGTGCCGGAAGGACAAACCTTTCAATACACCATCAAGACCAAAGGCCGCCTGACCTCGGCTGCCGAGTTTGGTGACATTGTCATCCGCACTGGTGATGCAGGGTCAATCGTGCGTGTCAAAGATATCGCCAAGGTGGAGCTAGGCGCGCAATACTATGCTGCTTCGGGCTATTTCGACAGCGTTCCTGCCACCGTTATCGGCATCTATCAGGCCCCCGGCGCGAACGCGCTGGCGGTCTCTGAACGGGTCGAAGCCGAACTGGAACGGTTGTCACGCACCTTCCCGACGGATGTGGAATACGACGTCCCCTTCAACACCACTGACTTTGTAGAACAGTCTTTGAATGACGTGGTTACAACCCTGATCCTGACTTTCACGCTGGTGATCACGGTTGTGTTTGTTTTCCTTGGCAGCTGGCGGGCAACCATCATTCCCGCGGTTGCGATCCCGGTCTCACTGATCGGTACATTTGCCTTCCTGCTCTTGTTCGGCATGTCGCTGAACACGATTTCGTTGTTCGCGCTGGTGCTGGCCATCGGGATCGTGGTGGATGACGCCATCGTTGTGGTCGAAAACGTCGAACGGATCATCGCAGATGAAGGTCTTCCACCGGCTGAGGCGACACGCAAAGCCATGGGGCAAATCACCGGTCCGGTGATTGCAACCACGCTGGTTCTGTTGGCGGTGTTTGTGCCTGTGACCTTCATGCCCGGCATCTCGGGGCGGCTCTATTCGCAATTCGCCGTGACGATCTCAACCGCGGTTGTGATCTCATCGATCAATGCTTTGACCCTTTCGCCCGCTTTGTGTGGGCTTGTGCTGAAACCGCGCTCAGGCCCGCCCAAAGGACTGTTGGCGTTGTTTGAAAACTTTATCGGCTCCATTCGGACGGGCTATGTCGCGATTGTTCGCAAGCTGCTTATTCTGCCGGTTGTCGGGCTGGGCGTCATTGTCGTGCTGGCCATGGGTACGGGCACGATCATGTCCAACACATCCAGCGGCTTCCTTCCTCTTGAGGACAACGGTTATCTGTTTGTTGATATTCAGCTTCCCGATGCCGCGACTCTGGAACGGACCGAGGTTGTGTCCGGCCGGGTCGACGATCAGATTCAGCAGATCCCGGGCGTGGCGAGCACGGTTCTGATCAACGGTTTCTCGATCCTCAACGGCACAACCACAAACGGCGCCGCGATCTTTGTGAACCTCGACAACTGGGACGACCGTCAAGAAGACGACCTGAGTGCGGATGCTATTCTGCAAAAGGTCTTGGCCATCGCATACGGTGAGTCCGCGGCTTCGATCGTGGCATTCAACCCGCCACCAATTCAAGGCCTCGGGAACTCGGCAGGTGTTGAGATGGAGGTTCAGCAAACTGGCGGCGGCACGCCGCAGGATCTGGCCTCGGCCGTGGGGTCGTTCGTCTATGCGGCGAACCAGCGCCCCGAAATCGGACAGGCCTACACCACCTTCCGCGCAAACGTGCCACAGCTGTTTGTCGATCTGGACCGCGAAAAAGCCAAAACGCTGGAAGTCTCGGTCGCCGAGGTTTTCCAGACGATGCAGGCGCAATTGGGGTCGTATTACGTGAACGACTTCAACCTGTTCGGGCGGGTCTATCGTGTAATGATCCAGGCCGAAGGGTCGTATCGCGACAATGTCGACGATATCTCGAACCTTTACGTGCGTTCGACCAAAGGTGAGATGGTGCCCTTGGGTACGCTCATCGATGTCGAAAACGTTCTGGGCCCGGTTTTGCTGAAGCGTCACAACCTGTTCAGATCCGCGACTGTGACAGCGGTTCCGGCTGAGGGTCTTTCGACCGGGGATGCGATCACAGTGATGACCGAAGAATCGGCCACCGCCCTGCCACCTGGATACGCCTTTGAATGGACCGGGACTGCGCAACAGCAGTTGGCTTCGGGTGGTCTGGTCATCGTGATCCTCGGGCTGGCGATCCTGTTTGGGTATCTGTTCCTCGTGGGGCAATACGAAAGCTGGACTATGCCGGTATCGATCCTGCTGTCGGTGATCGTGGCGCTGTTTGGTGCTGTGGCCGCTGTGGCCATCGTTGGCAGCGACATCAACCTGTACACGCAGATCGGGATGATCATGCTTGTGGGGCTCGCCTCGAAAAACGGCATTCTTATCGTTGAATTCGCGATGGAGCAAAGGGCCAAAGGCCTGTCGATCCGGGACGCCGCCGCCGAAGCCGCCTATCAGCGTTTCCGCGCGGTGATGATGACAGCCTTGTCGTTCCTCTTGGGTGTGGTTCCGCTGCTCGCAGCAAGCGGCGCGGGCGCAGCGAGCCAGAAGGCAATTGGTGTGGCCGTATTCGGCGGGATGCTGGCGGCCACACTGGTCGGCGTTATCCTTGTGCCGGTCCTCTACGCCTTGATGCAAAGCCTGCGGGAGTGGATCAAGGGAACCAAGAACGATCCCGACCCATCCGAGGAAGCCGCGTGATCCAAAACAAAAAGCCCCGCCAATCCGGCGGGGCTTTTTTCGGGCCGTTTGCCTAGGCCGTAACGACCGCCGGCGCGTTTTGATGATCCATCCAGCGCTGAATGTGCTCGATTTGCTCTGCGGTCAGTCTCAGGCCCATCTTGTTCCGGCGCCACACGACGTCTTCGGCCGTGCGGGCGTATTCCTTGTCCATCAACCACGCCAATTCCCGCGCGCTCAGAGTCGCGCCAAAGTCTTCGCCCAAATCTGCTGCAGACGTGGCTTCCCCAAGAATTGTCCGGGCTTCGGTGCCATAGGCGCGGACCAACCGCTCGGCCCAAGGGCGGTCAAGAAACCCGTAGGCCGCCAATAGTCCCTCAACCAGATCCTGCACGCCATGGACCGGAAAGTCACCTCCGGGCAACGCAACGCCAGCTGTCCATGGGCCGGGCAAATCGGGGAAATGCTCGGCCACCTTTTCCATGGCGCTTTCCGCCAGGCGCCGGTAGGTGGTGATCTTTCCTCCAAACACATTCAACACCGGCGCCCCGCCCTGCGCGTCGACCTTCAGCGTGTAATCGCGAGTCGCAGCTGTCGCACTGCTGGCCCCATCGTCGTACAGAGGACGGACACCGGAATAGGTCCATACGATATCATCGCGCGTCACCGGCTGCTTGAAGTACTTTGTAGCGAACGCGCACAGATAATCCTGCTCTTCCTCGGTACAGACCGGTGGCTCCGACGGGTCCGGATGGTCCTGATCCGTTGTACCGATCAGCGTATAGTCCCGCTCATACGGAATGGCGAAGATGATGCGCCCGTCTTCACCCTGAAAGAAATAGCACTTGTCGTGGTCGTAGAGTTTGCGCGTCACGATATGGCTGCCACGCACCAGGCGAACTCCTTCGCGGGAGTTGATCCGGATCTTGGTCTGGATGATGTCTCCGACCCACGGTCCACCCGCATTGATCAGCATTCTGGCGCGAATTTCACTTGTTTCTCCGCTTTGTTGATCGCGGATTGTGACCTTCCACAGATCATCGACCCGTTCAGCGGAGAGAACTTCAGTCTGCACCAGAATTTTCGCGCCGCGAGCCTCAGCATCGCGGGCATTCAGTACCACCAGCCGGGAGTCTTCGATCCAGCAGTCGGAATACTCGTAAGCGGTTTCGAACTTATCCTGCAGCGGCGCACCTTCCGGAGCGCTGCGCAGGTTCAGCGAAGCTGTTCCCGGCAGGATTTTGCGACCACCAAGGTGGTCGTACATAAACAACCCCAAACGGATCAGCCACGCCGGGCGCTGTCCCCGCATCCACGGCATCACGGTACTCAGCAACCGGGACGTCGGTGTCTCGGAGTCAAACCGCATGTCAGCGTGATACGGCAGCACAAAGCGCATCGGCCAACTGATATGGGGCATCGCCCGCAGTAGTGTTTCGCGCTCAATCAGAGCCTCTCTCACCAGGCGAAACTCGAAGAATTCCAGATATCGCAATCCGCCATGAAACAGCTTGGTTGAAGCCGAAGAAGTTGCCGACGCCAGATCGTTCATCTCTGCCAAGGTGACAGACATCCCTCGCCCGGCCGCATCACGGGCAATACCACACCCGTTGATCCCGCCACCGATGATGAAAAGGTCTGTGACCTCGCCACTTTGCCGTTCCATATCCGGATGATTCCCTATGCTGGAAAAGTCGCGGCCATTAACCCGGCGCAAGCGCGTTTCGTCAATGCGATTATTCGTATTTTTTCGTTTTTACTTCCAAACAGCGTTGGATTGTTTAATTTTGACCTTCACTCACTGAATTCGCGTTCGAATGCTTGCAAAATCCTCTAGTTCGAACAAAAACGAACTTACTTATTTATCCGGAGCCAAACATGTCTCTTTCCTTTCGCCAGTCGGATATTCTGAACGTAGCCAGAAAAGACGGTCGGGTAATGGTTGAAGAACTGGCTGACCGGTTCGGTGTGACGGTCCAAACCATTCGCCGCGACCTTTCCGAGCTGGCCGATATGGGGAAACTGGACCGCGTGCATGGCGGTGCGGTCCTGCGGTCCGGCGTCTCAAACATAGGTTATGAAGACCGCCGTGCGCTGAACGAAGATGCCAAGGCACGTATTGCGCTGACCTGTGCTGGTGACATTCCGGACGGCGCGTCGGTGTTTATGAATATCGGCACTTCGACCGAGGCTGTCGCGCGCCAGCTGCTAAACCATAAGGATCTGATGGTCGTCACCAACAACATGAACGTCGCCAACATTCTGGTGGAAAACCCCAATTGCGAAATTGTCGTTGCAGGGGGCGTCCTGCGTCGTTCGGATGGCGGGCTGATTGGCAATCTGACGATATCGACCATTAGGCAGTTCAAGTTCGACTACGCCGTTATCGGCTGCTCTGCGCTGGATACCGACGGCGATCTACTGGACTTTGATTTTCAAGAGGTCCACGTCAGCCAGTCAATTCTCGCCCAGACACGGCGCACATTTCTTGTGGCCGATCATTCGAAGTTTCAAAGGGCAGCTCCGGCCCGCATCTCATCCTTGGCCGAAATCGATACGTTCTACACCGACCATCCGCTGACAGCCTATCTGCGCGACCGGTGCAACGAATGGGATACTACCGTGCGCATATGCCAATAACAGCGTAAGTGGTTCGCCTAAAAGGTGAACCTTGCAACCCTTTCCTTGCCAGATACCATTTCGCCTGACAGTATCCCCGTATTGCGATCGTTGCACGGAAGGGGAGAACCGGGCCATGATAGCGCTTTTATTTGCGTTACTTACAGCCACGATGGGGCTGAACTATTTTCGAAGAACAACGGCAGCCAACACGCTGTTCATTTTCACGCTGGCGTTGAGTGTGTACTGGCTGAAGTTTCACGCCACCAGCCAGCTGACGATTCAGTTGTAGGGGGCGGCGATGACACCGGACCTGTCCCGAACATTGAATGCCATCGGCATGCTTGCCGTGAGCCTCGTGCTATTGCTGGCCTATATCTACCAGCTGACGCTGTATGAACTGCCCTGCCCGCTTTGCCTGCTGCAACGCGTTGGCTTTGTCGCCGTGGGCGTCGGTCTGGGACTGAACCTTCTATACGGAGCCCGCCCCCAACACTATGCGTTAATGCTGATTGCCGCATTGTTCGGCGGCAGCGTCGCGGTGCGGCAAATCCTTCTGCACATCGTACCGGGCACCGGTCATTACGGCTCACCCGTTCTGGGACTGCATTACTACACTTGGGCCGCCATTTGCTTTTTTCTGATCCTGCTGGGCACGGCAATCATGCTGATGTTTGAACGCCAATATGCCACCGACACGTCGGACCAACCGCGCTTTGGCGGCAGCACTTTGGCAAAGACGGCGTTCTTCGTCATGCTTGGGCTCGCTGTGCTGAACGCAGTTTCAACCTTGATCGAGTGCGGCCCGGGAATTTGCGCCGACCCGCCAACCAGCTACAAATTGATTGACGAACTAGGCACCAACAATTGAGGATGGGATAACCTTCCCAAACGGAGGCACGAACATGGGGTTACTTGGGCAGCCGCTGGACTACTATGACTACCTGACGTTTCTTGCATTGATATTGCTGCTGGCGGCGGTGATGGCTCTGTTCCTGTTCGTCATGGGTTTACCGGGACGCATCGCGATCAAACGTAACCACCCTCATGCTGAGGCGATCAAGATCATGGGGTGGATGGGGTTTCTGGCCATCGTCCCATGGGTCCACGCCTTTATCTGGGCTTTCCACGACGGAACCGTTGTCGATATTCGCCGCATGCCCGACGATGAACGGGAGGCTGTTCGCAAGGAAATCAAGCGGTTGGGTGGTGAGCTGACGGAAGAGTACCGCGACCCGCTTGACCCGGACGAGACGCAAAAAAGCTAAGGCCAAAGGAAACTACAAAATATGTTCGTCGCCCTCGGCATTACGCTTTTTTACATCATCTTCGTCTGGTTTATCTTCTTCAAAGTGAAGTGGCTGAAGTTCAGTATCACTTGGGGGATCGTGACCTTCTGGGTGGGTGCCCACCTGTTGTTGGTCTTTCTGGTTGCACTACGGTTCTTCCAACCCTTCTCGATCGACAGCCATGTGGTCCGTTCGACCATCCAGATCGTCCCGCGCCTGACCGAACCGACGATCCTGACCGAAGTGCTGGTGGAGCCCAACACGCCCGTTCTCAAAGGTGATCCGCTCTATCGCTTTGACGACACGGTCTTCTCACTTGAGGTTGAATCCGCTACCGCGCAATTGGTGGCCGCAGAGCAGAACGCCAAAATCCTCGAACAGGACGTGATTGTCGCGGCCGAAGCCGTTGAGCGCGCGAATGCCCAGTTGGCTTATGCGCAGACTCAGCAGGCGCGGTACGAAAATCTGGTGCCTGCAGGTGGTGCGCGTCAGGACGAGCTGGATCGCTGGAACGAACAGGTAACCGAGGATCAGGCACAAATCAAAGAGGCCGAAGCAAATCTGGAGAAGGCCAATCTGGCTTTGGACTCGCAGATCGACGGGATCAATACCGGCATCCTGCAGGCGCAGGCTCAGTTGGATAAGGCTCAGTATTTTCTCGACAATACCACGATCTATGCACCCGAAGACGGCATGATCGTGTCTCAACAGGCGCGGCCGGGGCTTGTCGTTGGTGATATCCGTCTGGGGGCGATTGCCAGCTTTGTAACCAAGGACAACCCCTACATTCTGGCCACTTACAGACAACAGAATCTGAAGTTTGTCGAAGTCGGTCAACCCGTCGAGGTCGCGCTTGACCTCTATCCCGGAGAAATCCTGACTGGCAAGGTCGAGGCAATCTGGTGGGCCACCCGACAGGGTCAGTATCTTCCCTCGGGCCGCCTGCCCGGGTTTGAATTGCCGAAACTGCCAGGACGTATCGCGGTGCAGATCTCGGTCGACATCCCTGACGATCACACCTTCCCTGCTGGCGGTCACGCGGCCGTCGCGATCTACACCGGGCAAGGCAAGAGCTTTGAATTTTTGCGGCGGATCAATATCCGGCTGTATTCCTTCGCCAACTTCATTCGACCATTGGATATCTGAGGACGCTTAGCATGACCCGGGCCAGACTTTACCGCCGATTGATGGGCACGGCCCTGTGTGCAACGCTCTTCGTGGGGTGCGCACCGGTCGGTCCGGATTTCGTGCGGCCCAACTCTCCGGTCGTCAAGCAGTGGATCGAGGTGAACAGTCCAAGCGCGGGACAAAGTGGGCTGACCTCGCGCAGCGCACCGGTGGTTAAATGGTGGGAAACCTTCAACGATCCCACGCTGAACAAGCTGATCGCCGAAGCGTATGCCCAGAACCTTGATCTGCAGGTGGCGGGCGCCCGTGTCCTGCAAGCGCGCGCGCAATTGGGCATCGCCTTCGGTGAGCTCTATCCGCAATCGCAGGCCATCGGCGCATCCATCGAACGCCGCCAGGTCAGCGACAACCTCGGGCCAATTTCCGATATCCGCAGGATCATCCCGCTCGACACCGAGTTTTCAACGTCTCAAGTCGGGTTCGACGCCCAATGGGAGCTGGACGTCTGGGGCCAGCAACGCCGCGGCGTACAGGCCGCGCGCTCCAATCTGGCTTTGCAGGTGGCAAACTATGACGACGCGCTGGTCACACTGACCGGAGATGTCGCGGCGCTCTACGTTAACATCCGGGCGCTGCAGGAGTCGCTGGCGGTCGCGCGCGAGAACATCCAACTACAACAGGAGTCCGCCGACCTGACCCAGCTGCGGTTTAACAACGGCGTGACCACCGAACTGGACGTTCAGGAATCGCAAGCCTTGCTGAACAACACCAAGGCTTTGGTTCCCGAAATCGAAAGCGACCTTCAACAGGCTAAGAATGCTTTGGCGGTCTTGCTTGGCGCGACGCCTTCCCGGATGACCAGCCTGCTGGGTAACTCTGGTCGCATCCCGTCGGCACGTTCCAACGTGGCGGTCGGTGTTCCGGCCGAACTGCTGCGTCGCCGCCCCGACGTCCGCGCGGCGGAACTGGCAGCAGCAACGCAATCAGCTCAGGTCGGTATCGCGCTGGCGGATCTGTATCCGCAGTTTATCCTGTCCGGCGCAATTGGCCTGCAGGCGTCGGGCGGGCGTGACCTGTTCTCGTCGACCAGCAGCACGGGACTGGCCAATGCTGGTGTGGTCTGGAACGTGCTGAACTACGGCCGGATTAAAAACAACGTGCGAGCGCAGGATGCTGCCTATCAGGCGCTGATCGCCAATTATCAGAATACGGTCCTGACCGCCTATTCCGAGGTTGAAAGCGCGATGGTGGCCTACGCACAGTCCCGCAAGCAGGTCGGGTTTTATGAAAACAGCGTCGCGGCTTCGCGCAAAGCGGCCGAGATCGCCATCGACCAGTACCGGGACGGCATCGCCAGCTATTCTCGGATCCTAAACACGCAGACTTCCCTGCTGCGGTCGCAGGCCAATCTGATCGAAGCGCGTCAGCAAGTGTCCAGCAATTTGGTTGCTGTTTACAAAGGATTGGGCGGCGGCTGGCAAATCCGCCAAAACCAGGAATTCCTGCCCGAAACCGTTCTGGCTGAGATGGCATATCGCACCGATTGGGGCGACCTGCTGGAGAAAACCCCAACGCGCGCCAGCCTGAACTGACCCTTACTTGGTCAGCCCGCGTAACCCGCCTGAGATCAAAATATTCACCTCGTACAGAATCCTCGGGGCCGCCAGACCACCAGGGCTGGCCAGATAGTTCGGGCTCCATTCCGGGTCAAACTTCTGCTTGAAGGACCGAAGCCCTTCGAAGTGATAAAACTGCTCGCCATGTTCATAAACGAACCCGCCAACCCGGTTCCAGAAGGATGCCAGTTGCCTGTTCTCGATCCCGGAAAACGGTGCAGCCCCGAGCGAGAACCAATGGAACCCCTGCTCTGCCCCCCAGGTCATCATCTCGGCGAACAGCGCGTCCATAATAAAGTTCGACCCATCAGGCTCATACCGCATCAGGTCCAGCGATAGTTCCGACTTATGCCCGCCCTGAAAGAGGTTGGCAAAGGCCACGATCTTTCCGGTAGCAGCCTTTTTCAGCACCGCGAAATCGAAATAGGACAGGTATTCATCGTCAAAGCCACCGAGCGCAAAGCCCTTTTCCTCTCCGGCCTTGTGCTCCAACCAGTCATCTGAGATTTTGCGCAACTCTGGCAGCGCCGGGGCCAGGTTTTCCTTTGGAAGGATCTCGAACACGTATCCTTCGCGTTCGGCCCTGTGCTTGGCCTGACGGAACCTTTTGCGCGGCTTTCCGTCCAGTGAAAAATCCTTCAGCGGAACACGCGCAACCTCTCCGATTTTCAGGATCGAGAGGCCCAGATCCAGAAACGTTGGCAGGTACTTGGTCGAGACGCTGTAGAACGCGCACAGCTTGCCCTCGCGATCCGCCATCTCGCGCAATTGCCAGATAAGTTGTTGGCCAGCCTTTTCTTCCCCCACAGGCTCGCCTTTACTGATCAGTGCGTTGCCGGTATCGGCATAGGCCAGAAACGCCTTGTCGTCTGGGGAAATAAGGAACTGTTTGTCGCCGGTGAGGGAAATTTGCGCCTCGGTGTCTTCGCTTTCCAGCGCCAGCCGTTCGACAACTTCCGGTATCTCGGTCCGCATCGGCTCGGGAACCTCTCGCCCAAACAGCGAGTTTACGGCCACAATACCAAGGATGACCGCCACAACGAGACTGGAACGTAAGAAGCGCGAGGCGTTACCGTTCCAGGCGAATTCCCACCAAAGGGCGTTCTGGTATTCGACATGTGAATAAGCGAACAGTCCGATCCAAAAGATGACCAGAAGCAAGGCAATAACGCTGACCAGCCACGGAATATTCAGGCGGAAGATCGACGCGCCGCTGACCCGGTAAAAGGCTCCGCGAAACGTGGCAAGCAGGGCGATGGTGCCAAGCATTGTGATTGCTTCGTGGATGTCTAGGCCCTTGGTTAGCGATGCAATGAACCCCGCGACCATCAACAACATGGCGACCACCCAGGCTCGGTACAGCTTGCGGAACAGCCCCCGCGACACGAGGAGCAGCAAAACCCCAACCGCACTGCCGGCAAGGTGAGACGCCTCAACGAATGACAGGGGCAGGAAGTCACGCAATGCGCCCAGGCTCTGGCTATTTGTGGGCAATGCTCCGGACACCAACAGGATGACCCCGGCGACGGCAGCAACCCCCGCGGCAACCATCGGGATGATCGGGCGGATCACGCGATAAACCCATGTCGCCGCCCCGCTGATGTGGTGGCGGTGCGTCAGCGCTGACGCAACCGCGATGGACAATGTGGCAATTGCAAACGGCAGAAACGTGTAGACCAACCGATAAAGCAACAGCGCTGCGATCACGTCGGACCGCCCCGAGGCTCCTAGTCCAGCGATCAGAGTTGCTTCGAACGCGCCGATCCCGCCTGGGGCGTGGCTGAGGATGCCGACGGCGATGGCGCCAATGTAGATTGTGAAGAAGAACGGATATCCAACCCCAATGTCATCCGGCATCAAAACGTATAGGGTCATCGATGCCCCGAACAGATCACCGACCGCGGCCAGCGTCAGAAGTCCGGCCAGTTTGCCGCCCGGCAGGTTGAAGCCCAACCCTCCCGTAGCCAGTCTGCGCCCGCCTCTGGAAAGCCAAATGAACAAGCTTGCCAGCGCTGCCAGCAAGCACACACCGATCACGGTTTCGGTGACATCACTTATGGGCAAAATCTTGGAGATTCCGTCCGGATGCAGCGTTAGCAATGTGCCCAACAGCAAAACAAAACCCGACCAGAAAGCGATCCATGAGGTGGCAATAACACCCGCGACCCTGCCTAAATCCAGTCCAAGAGACGCGTAGATCCGATACCTGATCGCCGTGCCCGTAATGTAGGAAAATCCAAGACAATTCGACACCGCGTACCCGCAGGCCCCGGCCATGCCAGCCACTGGCAACGGCACCTCTCCATCTGCCACACTTTGCACCGCGAATACGTCATAGAGCGACAGTGAGAAAAAGCTAAACGCTGTCCAACACAGCGCGATGAGCATCAGTTTCCACGATGTGTTCGCAACGTCCGTCTGCACATCAGCCCATTTCACGTGGGATGACAGCTCGTGTAGAACAATCAGTGCGATGAGGGTCACAAGAATCGGTATTGCGATCCTGACCACGGGCTTTTCAAGAAACCCCGACACCCGTTCCGCCAAGCGTACAGCCCAGAGTTCTTCGACGTTCTCTTGCGTTGCCATGCTTTGTCCCTGCTCTCAGGCCTTTTCACGTCCTGCGCGGTTGGATCACGCAAAGCAACTTTTGCACATTTTCTTTCAGGCTCAAAGCACTACGCGGTCAGAACCGCCCCTTTCGGGTCGAGAGCAGCAGGTTGGTCTCGGACCGGGTTATCCCCTCCATGCGGCGAATCTGGAACAGAACCTCGTCCAGCTCGGCCAGTGTTTCGGTCCAGATTTCAGCGATCAGGTCCCAGCTGCCGTTCGTGGAATGCACAGCGCGCACCTGACGCATGGCGGCGATGCGGGCCATCGTGCGCTCGGTTCCCCGGCCTTCGATTTCCAGCATCATTAAGCCGCGCACGGGGCTTTGCGCCACGTCCTGACGGGTGAGAACGGTGAACCCAACGATCTCGCCTGACTGTTTCAGGCGCTGCAACCGGCTGCGTACGGTCGTGCGTGTCACACCCAGCGTTTCAGCGAGTTCAGACAGCGATGCCCGCGCATCCCGGTGCAAAGCGCTCAGCAGCCTACTATCCAAATCGTCCATGATTGCTTTCCGGTTCGTATATCTAAGTGTCATTTTGAACATTTTGCTGCCTTTTCGCAAGCCACCCTGAGTGGCTAGATAGTCATATGGATACTGAAAACGTGATATTGGTCGGTGCGCCGATGGACGCTGGCAAACGCCGTCAGGGGTGCCGCATGGGTCCCGACGCGTATCGGGTGGCGGGCCTACAAGAAGCCCTGACAGATCTTGGGCATCAAGTAACGGATATCGGCAATGTCAGCGCCGATCCGTCGGATGTGCCAGAGCACCCGCATCTTGTCGCCCTGCCCGAATGTGTAGGCTGGACCGGTGCGCTCAGCCGCGCGGCGCAGGAAACAGCACCCAAGGGCCTGCCGATTTTCATGGGAGGTGACCACGCCTTGTCGATGGGCACCGTCGCTGGCATGGCCGCACATGCCAACCGGATCGGGCGGCCGCTGTTTGTGCTCTGGCTGGATGCGCACAGCGATTTTCACACTCCGGACAGCACCGGCAGCGGTAACCTGCACGGCACTCCCGTAGCCTACTTCACCGGGCAACCCGGGTTTGACGCCTTCCCACCTTTAGCCGCCCCCGTTCCGACAGACCGCGTGGGTATGATCGGTCTGAGGTCCGTGGATCCTGCAGAACGCGCCCGACTGGAGCAGGATCAGGCCATGCTGGCGGATATGCGCAGCATCGATGAACATGGCATCAAGGCACCGTTGATTGCATTCCTGGACCGTGTCCGGGCGGCAAACGGCCTTCTTCACGTCTCGCTGGATGTCGACTTTCTGGACCCATCTGTCGCCCCAGCCGTGGGCACCACCGTTCCCGGAGGCGCGACCGAACGCGAAGCCCATCTGGTGATGGAACTTCTGCACGAAAGCGGTCTGGTCTGCTCACTGGATCTGGTCGAACTGAATCCGTTCCTTGATGAACGTGGACGCACTGCGAAACTTATGGTTGATCTGGCCGCCTCCTTGCTGGGTCGCCGCATCTTCGACCGCCCGACCCGGAGCTTCTGATGAATTCCCTTCAATCTCCCTCTGCCGTCGTTATGGTACGCCCGCACGAGTTTGTTTCGAACCCTGAGACACGCCACGACAATGCGTTTCAGACGCTGGCACACCGATCCGCCGAAGCGACTTCAGCAGCCGCGCGCGACGAACATGATCGCGCGGTCGAACAACTGCGCGAGGCAGGTGTAACCGTTCATGTCTTTGACGATCACGGCCAATTGAACACGCCTGACAGCGTTTTTCCCAATAACTGGTTCTCGACACATCCCGGTGGGCACGTCGCGATTTACCCGATGTTTGTTCCGTCGCGCCGACGCGAACGCCGCTTAGATGTTATCGAATTGCTGAAGCAGGAATACCGCGTTCAGGACGTGATTGACTATTCAGGGCTGGAACAGGATAACCTTGCGCTGGAAGGTACCGGAGCAATGGTTCTCGATCACGTCGGGCGCATTGCTTACACGGTCAAATCCAACCGCGCTGATCCTGTTCTGCTAGAGCGGTTCTGCACGAACTTCAACTACGAACCCATCGCGTTCGAAGCTCGGGATGCTGAAGGCAGAGATGTCTATCACACCAATGTCCTGATGGGGATCGGTACGCATTATGCTCTGATCTGTCTTGACATGATCACCGACGCCGAACGCCGTGCAACCGTGCGGGCGCGATTGGAAGAATCCGGTCGCACTGTCATCGACTTGTCGCATGACCAGATCGCGAATTTTGCCGGAAACACCATTGAGCTCAGCGGGCGTGACGGCCTTGTGCTGGCATTGTCCAGCCGCGCCAGGGATGCGCTGACGCCCAAACAGATCAACATCATCGAAGACAGCGCAACCCTGCTGCCTTTGTCGGTTCCGACCATAGAAACAGCCGGTGGATCAGTACGTTGCATGATCGCCGGTATCCACCTTTCCCGCCGATAGGAGATCATGATGCAACCTTCTGACAAGGCGCTTGTGCCCTTTGTATCCGTCGACAACATGATGCGGCTGGTGCATCACATCGGGCTTGAAAAGATGATCACCCAGATCGCGGCCCAAATTGAATCCGATTTCAAACGCTGGGAGAGCTTTGACAAGACACCCCGCATCCCAGCCCACTCGCCCCATGGCGTGATCGAGCTGATGCCGACCTCGGACGGTGAGGCCTACGGATTCAAATACGTCAACGGGCACCCCAAGAACACATCCGAGGGTCTGCAGACCGTCACCGCCTTTGGCCTGCTGGCTGACGTCTATACCGGCTACCCGACCCTGTTGACCGAGATGACAATGCTGACCGCGCTGCGCACCGCCGCGACCTCGGCTTTGGTGGGCAGTTATCTGGCCCCGAAAAACTCACGCGTCATGGCAATGATCGGGAACGGCGCGCAGTCTGAATTCCAATGTCTGGCGTTCAAGGCCATGTGTGGGATCGACACGGTACGTCTGTTCGACACCGATCGCGCAGCGACCGAGAAATGTGCGGCAAACCTAAAGAACTCCGGTCTGACTGTCGTGCAGTGCAAAACAGCCGAGGATGCCATCGAGGGCGCGCAGATCATCACCACCTGCACGGCGGACAAGAAATACGCCACGATCCTGACCGACAACATGGTTGGCCCGGGCGTGCATATCAACGCCATTGGCGGCGACTGCCCAGGCAAAACCGAGTTGCATCGCGATATCCTGCTGCGGTCTGAGATCTTTGTCGAATACCCCGAACAAACCCGTATCGAAGGCGAGATTCAGGCGTTGGATGACAATCATCCGGTCACTGAGATGTGGCAGGTGATGACCGGTCAGGCCAAAGGTCGCCTGGATGACCGCCAGATCACGCTGTTTGACAGCGTTGGCTTCGCGATCGAGGACTTCTCGGCCCTGCGATACATCCAGTCCGCCATCGAAGGCACTGATTTCTTTGAACCTCTGGACATGCTGGCCGACCCTGATGACCCGCGTGACCTCTACGGGATGCTGATGCGGGCGAGCTGAAGAACCCGCACTTCACGTCGACTAGCCCCCGGCTCACCACCGGGGGCTTTTTCTATCCGGCTAATGACGGCAAGTAGAGTACGATGCCAGGAAACGCCACAAGCAATGCGATGGTCACGCCATCGGCAATGAAGAACGGCGTCACCCCTTTGAACACGTCCTGAACGCTCAGATCCGGGCGCACGCCTGCGACCACGAAACAGTTCAGACCGATGGGCGGTGTGATCAGACAGAATTCCGCCATCTTCACCACCAGAATACCAAACCAGATGGCGCACATCGGCCCCGACATGCCGAAAGCGCTGTCGGCAGCACTGACTGTTTCGCCACCGTTCAGGGCCATGACTGCCGGATAGACCACCGGCAAGGTCAGCAACAGCATCCCAATCGCGTCCATGAACATGCCAAGCACGGCATAGGCCAAGAGGATGCAGATCAGGATCAGCATCGGCGACATTTCCAAAGAGGTGATCCAATCCGAGAACGCGCCCGGCAGATCCGCAAAACCGAGGAAACGCACATAGATCAGCACACCCCAGATGATCGTGAAGATCATGGCTGTCAGTTTCGCGGTTTCCAGAAGTGCCGACTTCAACTCGGGCCACCGCATACCGTGAAACAGGGCAAAACAGAACACGATGAAGGCCCCGATCGCACCACCTTCAGTCGGTGTACCCCAGGCCTTCTCACCGAACGGGTTATAGACAAAGCAGATGATGATCAGGATCACCGCGACAATCGGAATTGCACCCGGAAGGGATGCAAAGCGCTGTTTCCAAGTGAACCCTGTGACCGGAGGGCCGACGGATTTGAATACAACTGCGATGCCCACGATCAGCAGGCCGTACACAACGGCAGAAAATGCCCCTGGAATAAACCCGGCGAGCAGCAGTTTGCCCACATCCTGCTCGACAATGATCGCGTAGATCACAAGGATCGCGGACGGCGGGATCAGCGATGCCAGCGTTCCGCCCGCAGCGACAACCCCGGCCGCGAATTGCTTGTTGTAGCCGACCTTCAGCATCTCGGGGATCGCGATCCGTGCGAACACGGCGGATGTGGCCACCGAGGCACCAGATACTGCCGCGAAACCCGCAGTCGCGAATACAGTTGAAACCGCGAGCCCCCCGGGCACCCACGCGACCCAGCGTTTCGCGGCCTCGAACAGCGCGCGCGTGAGCCCCGCGTAATAGGCCAGATAGCCGATCAGGATGAATGTGGGGATCAGGCTGAGCGTGTGCGCTGCAACCTTGGAGTGCGGCACCTGCCCCGCCGTTTTGACGGCGACCGTCAGTGCCTTGCCAAAGCGGTCGGGGTCATAGCCGAACTTCGCCCAGAATATCCAGACCAAGCCAATCAGCCCCGCAAGACCGGCAGCAAAGGCCACGCGCATTCCGGTCACAACCAGAACCAGCAGGCCACCTGTGACCCACAGGCCAATCTCAATCGTGTCCATACGCTAGTCCTGCCCTTCGAATTGCTCGGCTTCGGCGGCTGCCTGCGCCGCCGCATCCTGTATCAGAGGCACCGCAACCGGGCTTTCAACCCCCAGTAAAAAGGCACGACCATAGCCCCAAACCTGCAATAGCAGCCGCAAGCAAAGAACCGAGAATGCAACCGGGGCCAGCAGCTTGGCAGGCCAGAGCGGGATGCCGATGTCGATTGAACTGTCGCGACTCCACATCGGGGCACCGAAGTCGAACGAGCGGTCAAAGTGGGACCAGCTGCCCCAAACAAGCGCCAGCATCAGCACCAGGATCAAAATCACCGAGATCAGCTCGAACAGCCACAGTGCCCGCCCGTGCAAGCGCGAGATCACAATATCCATTCGGATATGGCCGCCATCGCGCTGAACGTAGGAAATCCCCAAAAACGCAATCAACGGCATCGCTTGTTCGATCCAGTCGACATACCCCGGCAAGGGTGCGTTGATCGCATTGCGACCGCTGACCGAAACAACAGCCAGAACCATAAGCCCAAACACGGCAACACCGCTGATTAGCGCGAGAAATCGCTCCAACCTCAGCAGCTTACGATCCAATGAACTCAGGAGGCTGTTGTCCTCAAGCACCGTGGCCTGTCCTGCCATACCGGTGTTCCCCTGTATTTTGATTGTTGTCCGGGTGCCCCCATGGGCACCCGGATGTCGCGATTAATTACCGCTGCGCTGTTGTTCCAGCGTGGATTGGACCAGATCATACAGATCCTGCGCGGGAAGGCCCTGAGCGGACATGTCCGCAATCCACTGTTCGCGGATCGGGTCAGCAGCCTTTGTGCGGAACTCGGCGATCACCGCATCGTCGATCTGCACTTTCTCAACACCTTTTTCGGACAGAACACCATCCCACTGCTCCAGCAAAGTGCCGTAGTTGGCCAGATAGTGATCAATCGCTTCGTCGATTGAGCTATCCAGCGCTTCGCGATGCTCGGCGGGCAGTGCTTCATAGGCGTCGATGTTGACCACGACCGGGCAGTTTACGGTGCCGGGGTTCAGGTTGGCTGTCCACCAGTCGGCCTCGTTGATCGTGCCGAAGGACAGATGCGCGTGCTGGGCGAAGGCCACTGTGTCCACAACGCCAGATTCCATCGCGTTGAAAGCTTCGGTCGCAGGCACCGATGTCGGAACGCCACCAACGGCTTCGAACGCCTGACCCAGACCACCCGTGGCGCGAACGCGCATCCCTTCGAATTCGGCCAGTTCATCGCGCGGCTCGCCAGTGCCAACCAGGTTATACTGCGGCATCGGAGAGGTCATGATGATGCGCGCGTTCCACTGCGCCATCTCATCTTTGACGGCGGGGTGATCGTAAACAGCGTGGCTGACCGCGACCTCTTCATCCAGATTGCTGACGCCAAGGAACGGCAGCTCTAGAACGGTAATCGCGCGGTTCTTGTCGCGGTGGTACCCGGCACAGAACTGCGCCATCTCGAACGCGCCGATTTCAATCCCGTCAAGGTTCTCGCGTGGCTTGGACAGCCCGCCATAGCTGACGTTGATGGTGAAATCGCCATTGGTCTTCTCGCTGACCAGTTCCGCGAGCTTTTCAACGTGTTCGGTAAATGCGCGGCGCTTGCCCCAGACTGAGGCATTCCACTCGGTTGCGGCGGCCTCGGACACGAACGCAACACCCAAAGCGGCCACAGCGGCGCCGCTCAACATCTTTTTCATATTGATTTCTCCCTTTGTTGCACCCCCTTGCCGAGGCGCTTGCGCTCAAAGCTAGCGCCAACATCGGTATGTGCCAACCCCCGGGCATCATTCCCTACGAGCGGTAAGCGCAGCCGTCATACGCTAACAACCAAAAGACGAGTCCCAAATGACTTCAACACTACACTGGACGGGCCGCTGCCACTGTAGAATTCCGTTACATCCTAAATGTTGTTTTCATTATTATTTTTCATTTTCTTGAGTTTTTGTTTACAGCTTTCGCGAAATGAAAGAAATGAATTTACAAACTAATCCTGAGATTTCTGTAATTTATTTCATTGTTTTCAGCTCTCCGTATTATTGGAAGCAGGGAGGATATGGGTCGACATTGCCAGTTCAGCAGGCAAAATCGGCCCAGTTCAATATAGTCCAGAGGGAGGAGCCTCAGAATGACAACCGCTGCCCAGGCAGAAGCCACGACCTTTCCGCCGTCCGCCGACACTATAGCCCGTGCGCATGTCAACGCTGAAAAATACAACGAGATGTATGCGGCCTCCATCAATGACCCTGTGGCGTTCTGGGATGAACAAGGCAAGCGGGTGGACTGGATCAAGCCCTACACGCAGGTCAAGGATGTCAGCTATGACTTCGGCTCGGTTGGAATCAACTGGTATGCGGACGGTACGCTGAACGTTTCTGCAAACTGTCTGGACCGCCACCTGAAGACCCGCGGCGATCAGACCGCGATCATCTGGGAGCCGGATGATCCAAACGACGAAGCGCAGCACATTACATATGCCGAGTTGCACCGTCGCACCTGTCGGATGGCCAACATTCTGGAATCGATGGGCGTCCGCAAAGGCGACCGGGTCGTGATCTATCTGCCGATGATCCCCGAAGCCGCCTATGCCATGCTGGCATGCGCGCGGATTGGTGCAATCCATTCGATTGTTTTTGCTGGGTTCTCTCCCGACGCTCTGGCCGCACGGATCAATGGCTGTGACGCGAAGGTTGTCATCACCGCTGACGAAGCACCGCGTGGCGGTCGCAAAACCCCGCTGAAGTCCAACGCGGACGCCGCCCTGCTGCACTGCAAGGACACCGTGAAGTGTCTGGTCGTCAAGCGCACCGGTGGTCAGACCACGTGGATCAACGGTCGTGACTATGACTACAACGAAATGGCGCTTGAGGCGGATGACTACTGCGCGCCTGCTGAGATGAGCGCCGAGGACCCGCTGTTCATCCTTTACACCTCCGGCTCGACCGGTCAGCCCAAGGGTGTTGTGCATACCACTGGTGGTTACCTCGTTTACGCGTCGCTGACCCACGAGATTACGTTCGATTATCACGATGGCGACGTTTACTGGTGTACCGCTGACGTGGGCTGGGTCACCGGCCACAGCTACATCGTCTATGGCCCGCTGGCCAACGGTGCGACGACGCTGATGTTCGAAGGTGTTCCAACCTATCCGGACGCCAGCCGCTTTTGGCAGGTTTGCGAAAAGCACAAGGTGAACCAGTTCTATACGGCTCCGACTGCGATCCGTGCCCTGATGGGTCAGGGTAATGAGTTTGTTGAAAAGTGCGACCTGAGCGACCTGAAGGTCCTTGGAACCGTGGGAGAACCGATCAACCCCGAAGCGTGGAACTGGTACAACGAGGTTGTCGGCAAAGGCAATTGCCCGATCGTGGATACCTGGTGGCAGACCGAAACGGGCGGTCACCTGATGACCCCCCTGCCCGGCGCCCACGCAATGAAACCCGGCTCGGCCATGAAGCCCTTCTTTGGCATCCTACCGGTGGTTCTGGACCCGCAATCCGGCGTCGAGATCAAAGGCGATGGCGTCGAAGGCGTTCTGTGTATCAAAGACAGCTGGCCCGGACAGATGCGCACCGTCTGGGGCGATCACGAGCGTTTCGAGAAGACCTATTTCTCGGACTACAAAGGTTACTACTTCACCGGTGACGGCTGCCGTCGCGATGAGGATGGCGATTATTGGATCACGGGCCGTGTTGACGACGTGATCAACGTCTCGGGTCACCGCATGGGCACGGCCGAGGTCGAAAGTGCCCTGGTCGCACATGCCGCGGTGGCCGAGGCCGCTGTGGTTGGCTATCCCCATGATATCAAAGGGCAAGGTATCTATTGCTATGTCACTCTGATGAATGACCGAGAGCCGTCGGATGAGCTGCTGAAAGAACTGCGCACCTGGGTCCGGACCGAGATTGGTCCGATCGCTTCACCGGATGTAATTCAGTGGGCCCCGGGCCTGCCCAAGACCCGTTCGGGCAAGATCATGCGCCGTATCCTGCGCAAGATAGCCGAGAACGACTTCGGCTCGCTGGGTGACACTTCGACACTGGCCGATCCGTCGGTTGTCGAAGACCTGATCGAAAACCGCGCGAACAAGTGAGGATGTGATGGACGCTGCCACGACCATAACTCCCGCCGTACTGATCCTTCTCGGCCCTCCGGGCGCCGGGAAAGGCACACAGGCGCGGATGCTGGAAGACAAGTTCGGGCTGGTGCAACTCAGCACCGGTGATTTGCTGCGTGCGGCCGTTGCTGCGGGCACCGAGGCGGGCAAGGCCGCGAAGGCGGTGATGGAAGCCGGCGATCTGGTCAGCGACGAGATTGTCATCGCCATCCTGCGCGACCGGCTGGCCGAGCCTGATTGCACCAAGGGCGTAATCCTGGACGGCTTCCCGCGCACCACGGTTCAGGCCGAAGCGCTGGACGGGTTGTTGGCGGAAACCGGGCAGAAAATCAATGCCGCAATCAGTCTTGAGGTCGAGGACGAGGAAATGGTGATCCGCATCTCGGGGCGCTACACCTGCGGCGGCTGCGGCGAAGGTTACCATGATACGTTCAAGGTCCCGAAGGTTGAAGGTGAATGTGACAAGTGCGGCAGCACCGAGTTCAAGCGCCGTGCTGATGACAACGCCGAGACCGTCGCCTCGCGTCTTGCGGCCTATCACGCACAAACCGCGCCGCTGATTACGTATTACCAAGACCATGGCGTTCTGAAAGGCCTGAACGCCATGGGCAATATCGAAGACATCGCTGGCAATCTGGAAAGGATCGTCAGCGACGCGATGAACTAAGGGAAGACGGCCTGCCCTGAATAAGGGCCGAATTCCTAAAGGAAAACTTCAATGGACCCGCCCTGGCGGACCGGAGAAGTCTTGCCTGACGCCAAGCCGGCGTTCGGCATATCGAAAAGCGGCCCCGCGCGCTGGAGGAATAAGACAACGGGCCGCCCTAGGAGGAAGCGAAGGAGGAACCCGCAATGGCGGATCAATCAACAAACTCCGCGCAGACTGCCGAAGCCGACAAAGGCTATTGGCAGGCCAACCTGCGTCTCATCTACATCAGCCTCGTCATCTGGGCGCTGGTGTCTTTTGGATTCGGCATTCTGCTGCGTCCGTTGCTGTCCGGCATCGAAGTCGGCGGCACCGATCTGGGCTTTTGGTTCGCCCAGCAGGGCTCGATCCTGGTCTTTCTGGTGCTGATCTTCAACTACGCCTGGCGCATGAACAAGCTGGACGCTGAATACGGCGTGGATGAGGAGTAAGCAGCATGGACCAGTTTACCATCAACCTGCTGTTTGTCGGCGCGTCCTTTGCGCTGTACATCGGCATCGCGATCTGGGCCCGTGCGGGCTCCACATCCGAATTCTACGCCGCCGGTCGCGGCGTTCACCCGGTCACCAACGGTATGGCGACAGCGGCGGACTGGATGTCTGCGGCCTCGTTCATCTCGATGGCGGGCCTGATTGCCTTTACAGGTTATGACAACTCGACCTTCCTGATGGGTTGGACCGGTGGCTACGTTCTGCTGGCTCTGCTGCTTGCGCCCTACCTGCGTAAGTTCGGCAAGTACACCGTCTCGGAGTTCATCGGCGACCGCTTCTACAGCCAGACCGCACGTGTTGTTGCGGTGATCTGTCTGATCGTCGCGTCGGTGACCTACGTGATCGGTCAGATGACCGGCGTGGGCGTGGCCTTTGGCCGTTTCCTTGAGGTGTCGAACACATCTGGTCTGTTGATCGGCGCCTGTGTGGTGTTTGCCTACGCGGTGTTCGGTGGGATGAAAGGCGTGACCTATACTCAGGTCGCTCAGTACTGCGTGCTGATCACCGCCTACACCATCCCGGCGATCTTCATCTCGCTGCAACTGACCGGTACGCCTGTTCCGGCGCTGGGTCTGTTCAGCGACACTGCAAGTGGTGAGCCGCTGCTGACCAAACTGGACGCAATCGTGACCGAGCTGGGCTTTGCCGAGTACACGGCGCACCACTCGAACACGCTGAACATGGTTCTGTTCACTCTGTCGCTGATGATCGGTACCGCTGGTCTGCCGCACGTGATCATGCGCTTCTTCACCGTGCCGAAAGTGTCTGACGCCCGCTGGTCCGCTGGCTGGACGCTGGTCTTCATCGCGCTGCTTTACCTGACCGCCCCCGCGGTTGGCGCAATGGCCCGACTGAACATCACCGACATGATGTGGCCCAACGGTGGCATCGAAGGTGGCGCTGTTTCGGTTGAAGAGATTGACACCGATCCGCGTTACGACTGGATGCAGACGTGGCAGAAAACCGGCTTGTTGGATTGGGAAGACAAGAACGGCGACGGCAAGATCCAGTACTACAACGATCAGAACGCCGATATGCAGGCGCTTGCGGAAGAAAAAGGCTGGGTCGGTAACGAGCTGACCAAGTTCAACCGCGACATCCTGGTTCTGGCCAACCCCGAGATCGCCAACCTGCCGGGTTGGGTGATCGGTCTGGTCGCTGCCGGTGGTCTTGCGGCTGCTCTGTCGACCGCTGCGGGTCTGTTGCTGGCGATCTCGTCTGCGGTATCCCACGACCTTGTCAAAGGTGCGATCAACCCGCAAATCTCTGAAAAAGGGGAACTGTTGGCGGCGCGGATCGCAATGGCTGTCGCCATCGTTGTTGCAACCTACCTGGGCCTGAACCCACCGGGCTTTGCGGCGCAAACGGTGGCTCTGGCCTTCGGTCTGGCGGCTGCCTCGATCTTCCCGGCGCTGATGATGGGGATCTTCTCGACCCGCATCAACAACACCGGTGCCGTCGCAGGTATGCTGGCTGGTCTGACCGTGACCCTGGTCTATATCTTCCTGCACAAGGGCTGGCTGTTCATTCCGGATACCAACTCGTTCACCGATGCTGACCCGCTTCTGGGTCCGATCAAGTCGACTTCGTTCGGCGCCATCGGTGCGATGATCAACTTCGGCGTTGCTTACGTCGTCGCTGGAATGACCAAAGAGACTCCGCCGGAGATCGTAGAATTGGTCGAAAGCGTGCGTATTCCCCGTGGCGCAGGCGCAGCTCAGAATAAATGAGCATGATGCGGCATATGGTAAACTTCCTTATGCCGCGTTTTTCGATCTACTGTTCCCGCCCGGCACTCAACCGGGCGGGATTTTTCAACCAGAAACCAAGGAGTGACTGATGCCCCTGTCCCATGACCAGATCACCCGGTTTCTAAAGTCCGTACATCCCTATGATGCCCTGCCCCCGGAAACATTAGATCAGGTGGCAAAGCAGATCGAGGTGTGGGAGGTCGACGAGGACTTTCCCGTCTACGAATTGGGCCACACCCTGCCCGGCGTCTTTGTGATCTACGAGGGGCAAGTTGAAATTACCGATGAGAACGACGCCGTCGTGTCCCATCTTGGCCTGCGGAACTCGTTCGGAGAGCGCGGTCTGCTGAAGGACGGTAAGGCCGCTACCAAAGCGCGCGCGCATACGCCATCGGTGTTGCTGGTCCTGCCTCCTGATCTAGTGCGCCAGCTCATTGACGGTCACGAGGTCGTTTCGAAATTCTTCAACCGGACCCGATCGAACCGGTCCGGCCCGCAGAGCCTGGCCACCAGCGCAATTGATGTTCTGATGGCACATAACCCCGCGACCTGCCCACCGGGCACGCCGGTTCAAGAAGCCGCCCGGATGATGCGCGACAGGCACATTTCCTCGCTTTGCATTACCGAGGCGGATGACCTTCTGGGCATTGCCACCCTGCGCGATATCTCGGGTAAATACGTGGCCAACGGCATGCCCGCCGACACGCCAATCTCGTCGATCATGACGGCAAACCCGATCACACTGTCGCCTTCGGATATCGGTTCGGATGTTCTTCACGTGATGATGGAACGCGGGATCGGCCATATTCCGATCAGCGAGGGTGGACGTCTGGTCGGTATCGTGACGCAGACGGACCTGACCCACTATCAGGCAGTAAACTCGGCCGAGTTGGTCCGTCGGATTGCACAAGCTTCGTCGGCGGATCAGATGGCGGCTGTGACCGCTGAAATCCCTCAACTTCTGGTGCAATTGGTTGCTGCGGGAAACCGGCATGAAATCGTAACACGCCTGATTACCGACATCGCAGACACGGCCACCCGCCGTCTGCTCTCACTCGCCGAGGATCAGCTGGGCCCTCCACCCGTTCCTTACTTATGGCTGGCCTGCGGGTCGCAAGGGCGGCAGGAGCAAACCGGCGTCTCGGATCAGGACAACTGCCTGATGCTGGATGACAGCGTGACTGACGATGACATGGGTTATTACGCGGACCTTGCGAAGTTTGTCTCCGACGGTCTCGACACCTGCGGGTATTTCTATTGCCCGGGCGATATGATGGCCACCAATCCGCGGTGGTGTCAGCCAGTGCGTGTCTGGCGCGATTACTTCAGCGGCTGGATCGCCAAACCAGACCCCGAGGCGCAGATGCTCGCCTCGGTCATGTTCGATCTGCGCCCGATTGGCGGTGCCTTCCACCTGTTCGATGATCTGCAGGCCGAAACACTGGCGGCGGCCAAGGCAAACTCGATCTTTGTCGCGCATATGATCTCGAACTCACTAAAGCACACGCCTCCGCTGGGCCTGTTGCGCGGGATTGCCACGATCCGCTCCGGCGAGCATCGCAACACACTGGACCTCAAACACAACGGTGTTGTGCCGGTGGTCGATCTTGCGCGCATCTACAGCCTTCAGGGCCAGTTGACCGAAGCCAATACCAGTGCCCGACTGAAAGCGGCGGGAGCCGCCAATATCCTCAGCCCCTCTGGCGCGCGGGATTTGCTGGATGCTTATGATTTGATTGCCGAAACCCGTCTGGAACATCAGGTCAGGCTTGTAAAAGCAGACCAAAAGCCGGACAATTTTCTGCCTCCTTCAGACCTTTCGGACTTTGAGAGAAGCCATCTTCGGGATGCGTTCGTTGTGGTAAAAACCATGCAATCTGCGGTGGGCCACGGCAAAGGAGTGCTGGGCTAGATCCGGCAAATCAAGATCGGCGGAAGCGCCTGAACTACGGAGAGACATCATGTTTCTGGAACTGATCGGCACCATTTTTGCAGGCTTCGCCTTTGCCGGTATCGTAATGGTGCTGAACAAGCTTACAGGTGGCCGTCTGCCCCGCTGGATAACCCCTGTCGCTGCTGGCTTGGGCATGATCGGCGTGACAATTGCCAGCGAATACTCGTGGTATGACCGGACGCGCGACGCGCTTCCCGAGGGTATGACTGTTATCCAAGAGGTCGAAAGCCGCGCCTTCTACCGCCCCTGGACCTATGCCGTGCCCTTCGTCGACCGCTTTGCCGCCATTGATGCGGGTACCGTGCGCACCAACGAACAAGTACCCGAACAGCGTCTGGTTGATCTGTATTTATTCGGTCGTTGGGCCCCGGTTTCGAAACTACCGGTAGCCGTCGACTGCAAGGCATTCAGCCGCGCAAACCTTGCGGACGGAGCCGAATTTGGTGATGACGGCCGCCTGTTGAACGCAGACTGGATCGACGTCACCGCCAACGACCCGATCGTCGAGGCAACCTGCGGAGTGTAACATGTTGACCCGGTTGAGCCTGCGCCTGCGCATCTTTCTGTTTTTCTGCCTTCTGGCTGTGGGATCGCTTGCAGTCAGCACACTGGCCTTGTGGTTCAGCTACCGGCGCGCTGCGAACCCTGAATTGGCCAACGCTTTCGTGTTTGCGGAAATCGTGATGGCCTTTGGCTTTCTTGCCCTGATAGCGGCGGTCTGGCTTTTGTTTGATGACAACGTCGCCAAGCCAATCGAAAGAATTTCGGCCCAACTTCGGGCGCGGGCGCATGCGGGCGTCAGCGCTGAAATGGACGTGCAGGCCGCGCGATACCTGGGAGATCTGGCGCCTGCAGCAGCCGGACTGGCAGATCAGCTGTCAGACAAAACGATGGATGTGGCACAGGCCGTCGCCGAAGAAACTGCACACCTCGCGGCGGAAAAAAAGCGTCTGACCGCCCTTTTGACGGACATCCCGGTTGCGATGCTGCTGGCCAGCCCGACCCATAAGATTGTTTTGTACGACGGTCAGGCGGCCGAAGTTCTGGCGCAAATTGCGCACCCGCGCCTGAACGCGTCCCTTTTTGAGTACCTGAAGCGTGGTCCGCTGGAGGACGCATACGCAAAACTGGCAAAAACCGGATTTGAGGTCGCCTGCACCCTGACCAGCATCGACGGCACGCAAAGCTATAGCGCGCGTCTGAAACCACTGGGTGATGCGCCGGGATACATGCTGATTTTCGACGACAGCGCGGCCAATATCGCGCCCGAAGCGGCCCGGCCCTTGGTGTACGACTTCAATCTGCTAAGCGCGGCCAGCGATGACGCCTTTGAAAGTCTCGCGCTGCGTGATTTGTGTTTTGTCGTGTTTGACACCGAAACCACCGGCCTGCTGCCTCACAAGGACGAAATCGTTCAGATCGGAGCCGTCCGGGTTATCAACGGGCGCATCGTCGACGGCGAGCGGTTGGACCTGTTGGTCGACCCGGGAATCCCTATCCCACCGGCCTCGACCAAGGTACACAAGATCAGCGACCGGATGGTTCAGGGCGCCCCCGACATCGCCGAGGCTGGTCGCGTTTTGCATCAGTTTGCGCGTGACGCGGTGATCGTGGCCCACAACGCCCCCTTTGACATGGCCTTCCTCCGGCGACATGCCAAGCGTATGAATGTCGAATGGGACCATCCAATCCTGGACACGGTGCTGCTGTCCGCAGTCCTGTTCGGCGCAAGCGACAAACACACTTTGGACGCTTTGTGCGAAAGGCTCGGCGTCACCATTCCTGAAGATCTGCGCCATACGGCGCTGGGGGATGCTGTCGCGACCGCCGAGGCGTTGGTCAGAATGCTGCCGATGCTACAGGCGCGCGGAATGAGGACCTTTGGCCTGGTTATTGAGGCAACACGACAACATGGCCGCCTGTTGGAAGACCTGAACTAAGCTGAAAAATACGCGAGCCGAACTCAGCTTTTCATGGACAATCCCGGCGCGCCATGGCACCTCAGGCGCGGCCACGGGATGAACGCGCAATGACGGAAAAACACTTTACCCCAACTCCGGATCAAAGCATCGCATTTCGCGAAGCGTTGGGGTGTTTCGGCACCGGTGTGACGGTGGTCACCACGAACACTGCGCAGGGACCGCGGGCCATCACGGTCAACTCCTTCGCCTCGGTCTCATTGGCCCCTCCCCTTGTCTTGTGGTGTTTGGCCAAAGAATCCAACCGGTTCGATGACTTCAACGCTAGTCAGCACTACTCGATTCACGTGATGGCGCTGGATCAGCAGGAACAGGCCCTACGGTTTGCGCGCGACGGTCGGGATTTCTCTCATGCCGAGTGGGCACATGATTCCGACGGCAGACCACATCTATCCGGTTGCCTGGCCCGGTTCGATTGTCAGGTCCACGCCCGACATGATGGGGGCGATCACCTGATCCTTGTCGGCGAGGTTCAGAAGGTTATGTACCGCACCGGAGAAGGCCTAATCTTCAAACGCGGCCAATTCGGCGGTTTTGCGGATCTGATCTGACGTCTACTCGTCCAATGACCCGTGAACGGCCAAGGCTTCAAGCTGGGTTTCTTGCGGTATGATTACGCGAAACGCTTCGCGCACACCTGTGACAGACAGCTCCCGAGCTACGGTCAGCAGAGTATTCGGCCCGTGCTCATCACACAGTTCGGACATATGCGCGACCTCTGCGCGCGCGACATCCATGGCGGCCTCAACCGAGGGTGCGCCATAGAATTTGACAAAGTGCTCGGCCAAGTTCTGGGTAATTCCGTCTAGTTCAGCAGGTTCAACCTGTGTGACCGCAACAAATGTCACACGCCCAAAGGTTTCAACCCCCAGCCAACCGTTTGCAAACGCCTGTCGCGACTTACCTTCCAGATCGCCTTCGCCCCAGTTCGAAAACTCGAACCCACCCGAAATGCACCACTCGCCCGTTCGGGCCGGAGAGTGGAACACGTTCATATCGCTCTCATCGAAATGGATCGCGCGGGCCAGTTTCATCATTCGTTCTCCAACAATTCCGTCAGTGGGCGAAGTTGTGTGTCGGAACCGGAGCGGATCAACATCCCGAACCGCTCATCCGTTCCCAGGAACACGCCTGCTTCCCCGTATGGCTCTCCGACGCCGTTCAATAGGCCCATCCACTCGGCGTGCAGTGGGGCGTTGCCGTCCTCCTGCCAGCGATTGAGCCATGTGAGCATATGACGTGACCAGCTTTCGACAAGCTGCGTTGCCGATACGTCCGCGCAGCCTTCGTCATATAGGGCGGTGACATCCGGCGTTTCTCCCGGCGCATCGCTGGTCTGCAACAGCGCCAGTTCCCAGCCGACGATCAGCCAGTCCGGCTCTGTTTCCACGTCCGTGCCCGAGGCCGCAACGCGGAACATGCCGCATTTCGCGCCATTGACACAAATCAACCCTTCCCAGCCAAGATGAACCGCGACCTCGGGCGGTGCCAAAGCGCCCAGCGCATTCTGAAACCCCACGGCGCAAAGCGGCATCATCGCCATCGCATCGCGCAATAGAACCTCCGGAGCAAAAACGATCGCGACGCGCAGGCGATCTGCCTGAATATTGTAGACTACCGTCCCCGCATCGCAGCCCAGCGCGGCCATCGCCTGCGCGCGCTCGAACGGGTCTTCCCCGCCCTGCACCGGGTGGCCCGTCAGCAAAGGGGGGAAGACCGGCTCGTTCATGCGTTGCCCTTGGCAATCATGTCGCGTGCGATCTTGCGGAAGGACTCAGCCTGCGGACTGTCAGGCTTGCTAACAACAATTGGCGCGCCACCGTCTGCTGCCACACGAATATCCAGATGCAACGGGATTTCACCCAGCAACGGAACGCCCAGCGCCTCAGCCTCGGAGGCGACACCGCCATGACCGAACACATGTTCCTCATGCCCGCAGTTCGAGCAGATATGGGTCGACATATTCTCGATCATCCCGACAATCGGCGTCTTGAGTTGGTTGAACATGTCGATCCCCTTGCGCGCGTCGATCAGGGCAACATCCTGCGGGGTCGAGACAACGATGGCACCGTCCACTTTGAACTTCTGGCTCAGCGTCAGTTGCACGTCACCCGTGCCCGGTGGCAGATCGACGATCAGAACATCCAGAGCGCCCCACTGCACCTGACTCATCATCTGCTGCAATGCGCCCATCAGCATTGGACCGCGCCAGACAACCGCCTGACCTTCATTGGTCATCAGCCCCATCGACATCATGGTGACGCCATGATTGCGCAACGGTAGGATTGTCTTCCCATCCGGGCTGGCCGGTCGGCCGGAAACGCCCAGCATCCGGGGTTGCGACGGGCCGTAGACATCGGCATCCAACAGACCGACCCGGCGGCCTTCGGCGGCCAGAGCACAGGCCAGGTTAGCCGATACGGTCGACTTACCCACGCCGCCCTTACCCGAAGCGACCGCGATAATCCGGTCCACACCGGGGACAGCCTGCGGGCCGGTTTGCGAGGGTTTCGGCTTTGGCTTCAAATCAGGCGGAGCCTTGTCAGAATGCGCGGTCAGCATGGCCGACACCTTGTCGACGCCGTCAACCATCTGAGCGGCCTGCTCGGCGGCAGCGCGGACGGGTTCCATCCGCTCGGCCTGCTTCGGATCGATCTCCAAAACAAAGCGCACGGTATCGCCCTCAACGTTCAATGCGCGGACAACACCGGCACTTACGATGTCCTGTCCGGAAACGGGGTCGGTGATTTTTCTCAGGTTCGCCAGAACCGCGTCACGAACACTCATGCGTCATTCTCCTTTTGGAACCCGCCTGATAGGGCTCTGCGTATCGACAAGCTGTGGTTGCCGCTCATTGCATGTGTCTCCGTCTCATTCAGTTTAATTGACGCATTTAGTGCCATACCGTTAGGCTGCGGCATGCGCTTTGTCCTCTTGTGCCTGAGCCTGACGCTCTCTGCCACCCCCTCTTGGTCGCAAGAGGCAATTGGTCTTGCAGCACCGGCTGAGGTTTCAGACTCTGGTCTGCTGCAACATATCCTTCCACGCTTTTCTCTCAAGACCGGGATACGCGTTATTGCAGATGACTCGGGCGTTTTGGTTTTGGAAACCGCCCCGCCCGGTGATCCCGTCTTTGCCCGCGATGGTGTGATCTATCACCTGCGGATCGAAGACGACGCCAAACATGAACGGTTCCGTGACTGGCTGTTATCCGATATCGGCAAGCGAACAGTTGAAAGCTTTGCGCCGGATCAGGGCGCGCCCTTCTCGGCCAGTTTCGATGTCGCGGCTGCGGAATCCGAAACGGTGATCGACGGCGACGCCCTGCGTGGCGAAGAACTGTCGATGACCCATTGCGGCAGGTGCCACGTAATCGGACCAAAGAACCGGATGAACGGTCTAGGATCGACACCATCTTTCGCGGTCCTGCGCGCCATGCCTGACTGGTCGGAGCGGTTTGAGGCGTTCTTTGCCCTGAACCCCCACCCCGCATTCACGCAGATTGACGGGCTGACCGCCCCGTTTGATCCTCAACGCCCTTCGCCCATATACCCGGTCGAGATGACGCTTGAGGACCTTGAAGCCATTCTTGCCTTCGTCTCAGTCATCAGCGCTGCAGACTTGGGTGCCCCGCTACAGCTTCAATGATCCTTTCGTTTTGAGAAGTAGTCCTCGGTCGTGACAACACGAGGCTTTGGGTTGGATTGAAACGGATTGTCCTGCTGCTGGAACTGGGCCTTCACACGACAGTTGTCGCACATCTGGATCATCCGCGCCTTGTCCGAGGTGGCAAACATCGGATGCGTGCCCGAAAGTTTCTCCATGATCCGCTCAACAGTGGATTTCACACCGAACAAGGCCCCGCATTCCACGCAGGCAAACGGTTCTTCTTCGTTCAGGACTTGCTGAGACAGGGCCGCGTCGCTCAGATCAAATTGTGGAACGAGCGCGATTGCATCTTCGGGGCAGATACCTTTGCACAGGCCGCATTGCAGACAGGCATCCTGCTGGAAGTTCAATTGCGGTTTATCCGGGTTATCGATCAGCGCGCCCGACGGGCACAGCGACACACAGCTGAGGCACAGGGTACAGGCATCCGTGTTCACCGCAATTGCGCCGTAGGGTGCGTTATCCGGCAGCGGCAATGGTGCCTCAATGCCCGGATTCAAAGCTTGCGCCGCCAACCGAGCGATCTGTCTGCGGTTGCCCAAGGGTAGAACCGGGTCAGTCAAGGGCTCTGGCACATCCTGCCGATAAAGAATGTCAGACATGGCGACCGGATCAGCCTCGTCAATCAAACCCAGAGCATTCGGGGCAGCGATGGCTTGGGCCAGCGCAAGTTCTCGATCCAGCGCATCACGCTCGGTCGTCGGGGCCAACAGGACATCGACGCGCGAAAAGCCATGGGCCAGAGCGGCCAGCATCTCGGCATGGCCAAAGCCCGAAATCACGTTCAGTTCCAGTGGGATCACGTCCGCAGGCAACCCGCGCCCAAAACGAGCCGCCAGACGGATCATCTCGGCCCCGTGGGCATCGTGAACCAATAGCCGCGGTGCAGTCCCACCTGCACGTCGGTAAGTGCGCGCGAGAATATGCATGCGTGACAACAACGCCGATACCGGTGGATCCTCATAAGTGATTGCGGTCGAGGGGCAAACCGCAGCGCACTCGCCACAGCCAGCGCAGATCATCGGGTCAATCTCTACGTGTTCTCCGGCTGGTGTGATGGCTCCAGTCGGGCAGATATCCAGACAGTTCGTACAGGCGACCTGTTCGGCGCGCGAATGGGCACACAGCGTTTCTTCCATCCGCACATACAACGGCTTTTCAAAGGTCCCGACCAACTGAGCCGCTTCAAAGGCCAGTCGCTCCACGGCCAATACGTCCTGTGGATCGGCCCGCAAGTACCCTTCGCGCTTGGCCGGGGCCTGTACGAAGGGCGTTCCCCCTGTCAGATCAAGAACAATATCACAGGCTGAACGCGCCTTGTCCCTGGCATCAGTCCAGGAAAACACACCCCGCCCGCCGGGCTCAAGCTGCTGAAACGCGTCTAATTGCAGAGTAAACCCACCCAGCGCCCCGCTGAGCGCTTTGATACGTCCCCGCACAACATCAAAAGCGCGCGACATCGGCTCGGCTTCATCGGTAACCAGTACCGTCACCGCGAGTATGTCCGACAACCGATCAGCAAGCCCGAAGGCAGTTTCACCGGGACCAATGATCAAGCAAGTCCCTTCGCTGAAGACATCAACGCTGGGCGTGACAGGTTGCGGCAACATCGCCTCCGCCGCCAGGGCAGCCATCTTGGGCGTCGCGTCCTCGCCTTGCTCGGACCAACCGGCCCGATCACGCAGATCGACAAACCCGGGGGCTTCGATATTCAGCTCTTCGGCAAGGGCCTGGAACGTGTCCTGTTCCTGCCCGCAGGCAATGATGGCGTCTCCGCCCTGCATAAACGCCGCCGCAAGCTCCATTTCGCGTGTGCATAGCGCAGTGTGAACTTTTGAGCATTCGGCCCCGCAGGCTGAGGCAATTTCCTCGGCATTCAGAGGCTGAGACCCAGCGCAATCGCATAGAAGTAGTTTGGTGCTCATGATCCTCCCCCGGAAAGTCTCCGTCGCTCCGCTTCGTAGGCTGTATCCCGCCCGCGGCAATGTAAACCCTTTGGCAAATCGAGGCGATTTCACACGCAAATGCCTGTCTTATCAAAGAAACACAGGCATCTGCGCGATGAAATCACGAATATGCTACCCCGGACTACGACTAAGGTCGTAGGGCTTGGGCTTGGCACCAAAGCGCTTTGTGTACCATAGTGGACCCGAGGAAAGACAGGGGAGAGTCTTTCGGGGAGGAGCCAGTGGCCAAGGCCGCAAGCCAGGTAGAAATGCCGATAGGCGTCGTTGTGCGCAAAACACCCGGTGTAACCCGCTGGGCGAAATGGAACTGGCGTGCCGTTGCCGTCCTGCCCGGTGCAGGTCCTGCGGACTGGCTTGAAATGCGCCGCGAGGGCGAAGCTGTCGAGTACCACGCCGCCACACTCCCTCTGACATTGTGGGCGGATGAGAGCGAAGCCTACATGGTCAACCTCTCTGACGGGCAGCCATCCATCTATCTGGTTCTGCGTGATGAGCTAAAGGGCGAACAGCCCCTGAATGCGGTGCTGGTCACGGCGTCTCCGTTCGAAGGACAGGATTACGCGGATACCGGCGAAGAGATCGTCGAGAAAATTCCAATGACCGAAGGATTGATCGCTTGGGTTCGGGATTTCGCGCTGGAACACCACCGGGAAGAAGTTTTCGTCAAACGCCGCCGAGATAAGAAACGGACCGACCTTGTTGAGGAAGGCAAGGGTGATGCCCGTATCCGGCAGGAGTCAGACGTCTACCGCGCCCCGCGGAGGATCGTGCAATGACCCAAGTCCGCGATTTCTGGTCCCGTCGCAAGGCCGCCGTTCAGGCGGAAGCCGAGGCCGAGGTTGTCGCGGCCGAGAAACAGGATGTTGCCCTTCAGCAGGCCAAGCTGGAAGAAAAGAGCGACGCTGAGATTCTGGCCGAATTCAATCTTCCCGACCCCGATCAGCTGCAGGCTGGTGACGACGTTTCAGGCTTTATGGCCAAAGCGGTCCCTGACCGGCTGCGCCGCCGGGCCTTGCGCCGGCTTTGGCGCTTGAACCCGGTATTGGCCAACGTTGATGGGCTGGTGGATTATGGCGAAGACTACACGGACGCCGCCTGCGTGATCGAAAACATCCAGACCGCGTATCAGGTGGGAAAAGGCATGCTCGCCCATGTCGAAGCGCTGGCGGCCGAGACTGACAAAGATGAGACTGACGAGACGCTCAACATTGAAGTGCCGTCAGAAGCACCTGTGGCCACCGAAGAGCCCGCACCAAAGCCGGTGTTTGTGGCGGAAGTCGACGAACCGGAAGAGGAAGATAGCCCTCCTGCCCCGCGCCGCATGAAATTTGAATTCGAAGGATAACCCTATGACCGCAAGCAACGCGCAAAATCTGGATGTCTCGGCCGAGGATCGCCTGCGCGCGGATTTCTACAACTTTCTTGGGCTGCTGCTGGCAGCCCCGCCGGATCAGATTCTGTTGGATCAGGTGTCGGGTTTGACCGGAGACGACACCGATCTGGGTCAGGCCATTCAGGCCATGGCGCGTGTTGCGAAAGTGACAAAGCCCGCAGCGGCAGAGCGCGAATTCAACGCGCTGTTCATCGGGTTGGGCCGTGGCGAGCTTCTGCCTTATGCCAGTTTCTACCTCACGGGATTCCTGAACGAGAAACCACTAGCACAGCTACGCAATGACATGGCCGCACGCGGGATCACCCGCGCCCAAAACGTGTTCGAGCCCGAAGACAACATCGCCTCGCTGATGGAGATGATGGCAGGCATGATCGTTGGGCGTTTCGGTCAGCCTGCGTCTTTGGAAGACCAGAAGGCTTTCTGGAGCAAACACATCGGCCCTTGGGCCACGCATTTTTATTCGGATTTGGAAGGTGCTGAAAACTCGGTTCTCTATGCCTCGGTCGGCACTGCTGGTCGGGTGTTCACGGAAATCGAACGCGAGGCCTTCCGAATGACGACGGCGTAAAGCGCTGTCATTCGCCGACGCCCTGAAAGGCGTCAAAGTGCAAATGGGAGAGGAGAAACCCATGAGCAAGACCAAGGAAGAAGGCGCAACCCGCCGTGACTTCCTCAAACTGGCCGGAACCGCTGCACCTGCTGCCGTTGCCGCTGCCAGCCTGACTGGACAGGCCGAAGCAGCCGAGCTGCCAGAGGACGAAAACCGGATGCAGGACACCGCGCATACCCGCGCATATCTCGACAGCGCCCGGTTCTAACCCGGACGACGTCACACCCGACTGACGGTTGCGATTGGCCCTGACGTCGGCATCAGCAGTACCAAGCCAGCCGTGGCTTACACGGCGCGCAAGGGAGGAACGAAATGCTTAGGAAAAAGACCAACGGGGTTGCGAGACGCCCCCAGCGGACAAGTATCCTGTCCCAAATCGGCGAGAAAACCGTCGATCGCCGCGCATTCCTGCGTGGCTCGGGCCTGACGATCGGCGGCCTTGCCGCGATCAGCGCCACGGGTGGAACCGTGACGCCAGCCAGTGCCCAGACCGCGGCCAATCAGGCCGTCGAGAATATCAAATCCGTATGCACCCACTGCTCGGTCGGCTGTACAGTCGTCGCCGAAGTGCAGAACGGCGTCTGGATCGGGCAGGAACCCGGTTGGGACAGCCCGTTCAACCTGGGTGCACATTGTGCCAAGGGGGCTGCGGTTCGCGAGCACGCCCACGGCGAGCGCCGCCTCAAGTATCCGATGAAAAAGGAAGGCGGCGAGTGGAAGCGCATCAGCTGGGAAGAGGCGATCAACGAGATCGGCGACGGCATGATGAGCATCCGCGAGGAATCCGGGCCGGACAGCGTCTACTGGCTGGGCTCGGCCAAGCATAACAACGAACAGGCCTATCTTTTCCGCAAGTTCGCCGCCTATTGGGGTACGAACAACGTGGACCATCAGGCCCGAATCTGCCACTCAACCACTGTTGCGGGTGTTGCGAACACATGGGGCTACGGCGCCATGACCAATTCGTACAATGACATCCATAACTCACGTGCCATCTTCATCATCGGCGGCAACCCGGCCGAGGCGCACCCCGTCTCGCTGCTGCATGTTCTGCGCGCGAAAGAGCAAAACAACGCGCCGCTGATCGTATGCGACCCGCGCTTTACACGCACCGCGGCCCATGCGGATGAGTATGTCCGCTTCCGCCCCGGCACGGACGTTGCGCTGATCTGGGGTATTCTGTGGCACATCTTCGACAACGGTTGGGAGGACAAAGAGTTCATCCGCACCCGTGTCTGGGGCATGGACCAGATCCGTGAAGAGGTTGCCAAGTGGAACCCGGACGAGGTCGAGCGTGTCACCGGAACACCAGGCTCACAGCTAAAGCGTGTTGCACGGACAATGGCCAACAACCGTCCTGGTACGGTGATCTGGTGCATGGGCGGTACGCAGCACACCAACGGCAACAACAACACCCGCGCTTACTGCGTGCTTCAGCTTGCTCTGGGCAACATGGGCACATCGGGTGGTGGCACCAACATCTTCCGCGGCCATGACAACGTGCAGGGCGCGACGGACCTTGGTGTTCTGTCTCACACCCTGCCCGGCTACTATGGCCTGTCGAAGGGTGCATGGGGCCACTGGGCACGCGTCTGGGGTGAAGAACCCGAATGGCTCGCTGGCCAGTTTGCCACGATTAAAGACAAGGAAGGCAAGGACAAACCGCTTCAGAACGAACGCGGCATCCCTGTTTCCCGCTGGATCGACGGTGTTCTGGAAGACCCGGCAAACATGGATCAGGACAACAACGTCCGCGCCATGGTGCTTTGGGGCCACGCGCCCAACTCACAGACCCGGATGACGGAAATGAAGACGGCGATGGAGAAGCTGGACATGCTGGTCGTTATCGACCCGTATCCCACCGTCTCGGCCGTGCTGCATGACCGTACCGATGGCGTCTACCTATTGCCCGCCTGTACGCAGTTCGAAACCCGTGGCTCGGTCACGGCATCGAACCGCTCGCTGCAGTGGCGTGACAAGGTGGTGGAACCGCTGTTCGAAAGCCTGCCGGACGAAGTCATCATGGCCAAGTTCGCCAACAAATTCGGATGGGCGGATCGTCTGTTCCGTAACATCGAAATGGACGACCCGGAAACACCGAATGTTGAAAGCATCACGCGTGAGTTCAACTCGGGCCTCTGGACCATCGGTTACACCGGTCAGTCACCGGAACGCCTGAAAAGCCACATGGCCAACCAGCACACGTTCGACAGAACCACGCTGCAGGCCATTGGTGGACCAAACGACGGCGAGTATTACGGTCTGCCCTGGCCCTGCTGGGGCACGGCAGAGATGGGTCATACAGGGACACCAAACCTCTATGACATGTCCAAACCGGTGGCCGAAGGTGGCCTGACCTTCCGTGCCCGCTTTGGCGTGGAACGTGATGGCGACAACCTGCTGGCCGAAGGGGTCTACAGCGCTGGGTCGGAAATTCAGGATGGTTATCCCGAATTCACGATGCAGATGCTGATGGACCTTGGTTGGGACGGTGACCTGACCGCTGAAGAGCGGGCAGCAATCGACGCCGTTGCAGGGCCAGAGACCAACTGGAAAACCGACCTGTCTGGCGGTATCCAGCGGGTCGCGATCGAGCATGGCTGTGCGCCCTTCGGGAACGCAAAAGCACGCGCGGTCGTCTGGACCTTCCCGGATCCGATCCCACTGCACCGCGAACCGCTTTATACACCGCGGCGCGATCTGGTGGAGGATTATCCAACCTACGAGGACCGTCAGGCTTATCGCCTGCCCACCCTTTATGCCTCGATCCAAAAGAACGACTTTTCAAAGGATTACCCGATAATCCTGACGTCTGGTCGTCTGGTCGAATATGAAGGCGGCGGTGATGAGACGCGGTCAAATCCGTGGCTGGCCGAGCTGCAGCAAGACATGTTCGTCGAGATCAATCCCCGCGATGCCAACAACCTTGGCATTCGTGACGGATCACAGGTCTGGGTCGAAGGTCCCGAGGGCGGCAAGGTCAAGGTGATGGCGATGCTGACCAACAGGGTCGGTGCCGGCGTGGCCTTTATGCCGTTCCACTTTGGCGGCCATTTCCAGGGCGAAGACCAGCGGCACAAATACCCCGCAGGTGCAGACCCCTATGTGCTGGGTGAAAGTACCAACACCGCCCAGACCTATGGCTATGATTCCGTGACCCAGATGCAGGAGACCAAGTGTACTCTCTGCAAGATCTCGGCAGCGTAAGGAGGACGATAATGGCTAGAGCAAAGTTTCTCTGCGACGCTGAACGCTGCATCGAGTGTAACGCCTGCGTAACCGCGTGTAAGAATGAACACGAGGTGCCGTGGGGCATCAACCGCCGCAGGGTGGTGACGATCAATGACGGCAACCCGGGCGAGCGCTCGATCTCGGTGGCCTGCATGCATTGTTCGGATGCGCCTTGCATGGCGGTGTGCCCGGTCGACTGCTTCTATCAGAATGAAGAAGGCGTCGTCCTGCACTCCAAGGACCTGTGCATTGGCTGTGGCTATTGCTTCTATGCGTGCCCCTTCGGCGCGCCGCAATACCCACAAGCAGGCAACTTCGGTTCGCGCGGCAAGATGGACAAATGTACCTTCTGTGCCGGTGGTCCCGAAGAAAACAACTCGACCGCAGAGTTCGCAAAATACGGTCGCAATCGGATCGCCGAGGGCAAACTGCCCATCTGTGCCGAGATGTGTTCCACCAAGGCCCTGCTCGCCGGTGACGGCGACGTTGTGTCCGCCATCTACCGTGAGCGCGTCGTCGCGCGCGGGTTTGGCTCGGGTGCTTGGGGTTGGGGTACGGCCTACGACCAGAAAGACGGGTAAAACCGTCTTTGGGAACCAGACAGACGACCCGCGTTCGTGGGTCGTCTGAACAGGGATTTTGACCGAGGTTCAGATGTTCCGCTTACTCGCCGTATTGCTGCTGACGTGTACGATGGCCCAGACCGCTGTGGCCCAATCAAGTGAAGCCGAAGCCCCTGCCCCTACTGACAGGGCGCAGACCGGGGGCGCGACGACGCTTGAGGATATCATGGCGCGACAGCGCGGTGAAAAGGTGGATAACAGCTATCGCTCGGGCAATACAGGCCAGGACAACGCCGAAGGTTTACTTGGTCAGTTGGGTACGCGCGGAGTTGCCTCGGACAGCGATGTCTATCGCGCGCTGCGCTATGGTTCGGCTGATGTGACAGTGTCGTCCAAAGGCCCGGCGGCCGGCGTACTAATTCAGGACGGCGGCATGTGGTGGCTGAACTTCCGTACCGGTCCGCTGCGTGAATATGGCAGCTATATTATTGGCGGAATGCTTGTCGTTCTGCTGCTGTTCTTCCTGATCCGGGGCAAGATAAGGATCGACGGCGAAAAGACGGGGCGGACCGTCACCCGCTTTGGTGGCTTTGAAAGGTTCGGCCATTGGCTGTTTGCCGGGTCATTCCTGATCCTGGGCATCACAGGTTTGTTGACCCTTTACGGTCGCGACTTCCTGATCCCGATCTTCGGCAAGGAAGGTTTCGCGGCAATCGCTCAGGGGTGCAAATGGCTGCACAATAACCTCGCATGGGCTTTCATGCTGGGGCTGATCATCGTCACCGTGAACTGGATCAGCCATAACTTCCCCAACCGGGTCGACCTGAAATGGCTCGCCGCGGGCGGCGGCCTTTTCACGAAAGGCAGCCATCCCCCAGCCAAGAAATTCAATGCCGGACAAAAGATCATCTTCTGGCTTTGCATACTGCTTGGCGTTTCGATCAGTCTGTCCGGATTGTCGCTGCTGTTCCCGTTTGAAATGCCGCTGTTTGCCAAGACATTCTCGATCGCCAACGCCACAGGCATCCCGCAAATGCTGGGGCTGAACCTGCCGGTGCAAATGTCCCCGCAGGAGGAAATGCAATACGCCCAAGTTTGGCACGTCATGGTCGCCTACGCCTTCATCGCCATTATTTTGGCTCATATCTACTTGGGTTCGGTCGGAATGGAGGGTGCATTCGACGCCATGGGAACCGGAGAGGTAGAAGAGCAATGGGCCCGCGAGCATCATTCGCTGTGGCTGGAAGAGGTGCAGGCAAAAGAGGCCAGCGAAGGAGCGGCCTCGCCCGCCGAATAAATGCGCAGGCTTGCTCTGGCACTGCTGCTGCTGCCCCTGCCCGCGATGGCCGAGTTCTTTACGCTCAAGGGCCATGGCGGACCCATCATGGGCATTGCCACGGCACCAGACGGACGGATCGCTACAGCCAGCTTTGACAACTCGGTCGGAGTTTGGACGGATGAAACCCCAAATTGGCTGGAGGGCCACGAAGCGGCCGTAAATTCCGTGGTGTTCAATGGCACTGCGATCTATTCGGCCGGAGACGACTTCACCTTGCGCCAATGGCCCGGAGGTCAGGTCGTCGGACAACACAAAGGCAAAATTGTTGGTATCGCCGCGTCGAAAACCCATGTGGCAACGGCCAGTTGGGATGGAACCATCGGACTATGGCCAGTCGATGGCTCGGCGCCATCGTTACTCGGGCCGACTGGAAGCGGTGTGAATGCCGTCGAATTCTCTGCAGACGGTTCGGAACTGTATTCCGCAGGTATCGATGGTTCACTACGCATATGGGACGTTGCCAGCGGACAGGAAACCAACCGGTTCGTGGAACACGGGTTTGGCATCAATGAGCTGGTGCTGAACGAGCAGGACAACTGGATTGCTTATGGTGCAGTTGACGGCGTCACTCGCATCCTTGATCTGACGACCGGGGACGAACGCGATTTCACGCTGGAACGCCGCCCGATTCTGGCATTGGCCCTCAGCCCTGATCGTAACATGCTGGCTGTAGGGGACGGCGAAGGCTACATCATGGTGATCGACACGGTCGAATGGCGTATCGCGCAGGATTTCAGGGCCACCTTACGCGGCCCGGTCTGGGCGCTGGCCTTTTCCACTGACGGGCAGAACCTGCACGCGGGCGGCATTGACGAGGCCATGTATAGCTGGCCAGTCGCTGCGCTAGGAGATCAGGAACAGATGGCTGCGGCTGAGCCCAGCTTTCTGAAAGATCCCGAGGAAATGGAAAATGGGGAACGTCAGTTCGCCCGCAAATGTTCGATCTGCCATAGCCTGACCCCGGATGGCCAACGCCGAGCAGGTCCGACGCTGCATGGCGTGTTTGGGCGCAAAGCAGGTACACTTCCGGGATATTTTTACTCGGACACGCTGCAAGACTCTGATATCATTTGGAATGACGAAACGATAAACACTTTGTTTGACGAAGGGCCGGACCATTACATCCCGGGGTCGAAGATGCCGATGCAACGGATTACTCAACCTCAGGACCGGGACGACCTGATCGCCTTCCTGCGCCGCGCAACGGCACCGGAAAACTGAGCCGGAGGAGACTATGAAAGCCTTTCTTGTAGCTGTCGCCGTAATGGCGGTGATAACTGTCGCCGCGCCATTTGCGCTGCAACAGATCGGCTTCAGTGCAGCAGATGCAGGGACCGGCTCGGCTGTGCGTCTCGACTGAATGTCCGAATACCTGACCACCAAAGAACTGGCCGACCTGCTGCGCATTGGCGAGCGGAAGGCCTACGATCTCGCCTCGTCGGGCGAGGTTCCCTGCGTGCGCGCCATGGGCAAGCTGCTGTTTCCACGGGCCGAGGTGATTGCCTGGCTGAACGCCTCGCGTTCCGGCCCGCAGGTGGCAGAGCCACCCCTGCCCCCGATTGTCGCGGGCAGCCATGATCCGCTGCTGGACTGGGCGCTGCGCGAAAGTGGTTCGGGTCTGGCGACGTACTATGACGGATCATTCGACGGATTGACGCGCCTCAAGGATCGAACGGCACAGGCAGCGGCACTGCATATTCATGAAGATGACGGGTTCAACACCCAAAACCTTCGAGACGCTTTGGGTGAGGCGCCGGTCGTTCTGTTCGAAGTCGCGCAACGGCAGCGTGGATTGCTATTGGCTCCGAGCGCGGCGGATATCGAGGACTTTGCGAACTTAAAAGGCCGACGCGTCATCTTGCGTCAGGACAGTGCGGCCAGCCAAAGGTTGTTCGATGCACAACTGGACGCCCACGGCATGACACGTGACGATCTGGAAACCCTGCCGACCTGCGCCCGCACCGAAGAGGAGTTGGCCATAGCCCTGCATGACAGCAAGGCCGAGGCCGGTTTCGGGCTAGGCGCACTGGCCGGGCTGTACGACCTAGGGTTTGTCCCCACGCATTCCGAGCGTCTGGATCTTGCGATCTGGCGGCGGGCCTATTTCGACGAACCGATGCTCAAACTGCTGAGTTTTCTGCAATCGGAAAGGTTCGCAACCCGCGCGGATGAGTTCGGTGGCTACGACCTTTCCGGACTTGGAACCATCCACCATAATGGTGCCAGCGGGTGATTTGCCTCAGTTTGCGTTCGGAAAGAACAACTGCTGGCCATTCAGTTGATAAGACTTAATGGCCGCCTGCCCGTCCGGGCCGACAAGCCAGTCAATAAAACGCTGTCCGGCCGCCGCACGCACGCCAGAATGTTTCTCTGGATTCACGAGGATTACACCATACTGGTTGAACAGAAGCGGGTCGCCTTCGACCAACACTTCAAGGTTTCCTCTGTTGCCAAATGATTCCCACGTCGCGCGATCGGTCAAAGTATAAGCATCCATGCCGCTGGCTACGTTCAATGTCGCCCCCATGCCGGAGCCCGTTTCGCGGTACCAAGTGCCCGAGACACCGGTCGGATCGACACCTGCGGCATTCCAATGGCGCATTTCGGCCTTGTGGGTGCCGCTGTCATCCCCACGCGAGGCAAATGGTGCCTTCGCTTCGGACACCGCAGTCAGAGCTGCCACAATATCTGATCTGCCCTTGATCTTGGCTGGATCGGATTTTGGCCCGACGAGAACAAAATCATTGTACATGACATCAAACCGTTCAACGCCCCAACCGTCTGCGACGAACTGCTCCTCGTCCGCTTTGGCATGGACCAGCAGAACGTCGCCGTCCCCGTTGATCGCGTTTCGGATCGCCTGACCAGTGCCGACTGCCACAACGCGCACGTCGATCCCGGTCTCTGCTTCGAACCACGGAAGGATGTAATCCAACAGCCCCGAATTCTGGGTCGAGGTTGTCGATTGCACCACGATAAAAGGCTCTTCGGCCAGTGCCGGGCCTGCAAAAAAGCCAAGTGAAACTAATGCTGCCCGAAAGACGTTCCGGATCATTCCGAACTCCATTTTTTTGTTATGTGACCAAGCCACCTGCCAGATACCTGCGAGAGGCATCGCTTCGGGGGGCATCCAATACCTGCTGTGCGTCCCCGTGTTCAACCACACGGCCACCGTGCATCATTACGATATCCGCCGCCAGTCGACGTGCCTGACCAACGTCATGCGTGACCATGACGATCCGCACCCCGCGGGTCGAGGCGCGCAGGATCATCCGTTCGATCATCTGTGTGGCGCTGGGATCCAGAGCGCTCGTCGGCTCGTCCAGGAACAGCGTGTCCGGGTCCAACGCCAGCGCGCGCAGTATGGCCAGCCTTTGCGCCTCACCACCAGACAGCGATCTGGCGGATTGGCGCGCCTTGCTTTCCAGCCCGCCTTCGGCCAGCAATTCCGCGATGCGCGCCTTACGAGCCGTGCGATGCAGACCCTGCCGTTTCAAAACAAAACCCATGTTGGCCGCGACTGACCGGCGCAACAGAACGGGTTTCTGAAAGACCATCGCCTGCCGCGCCTTGTGGTCCTTATTCAAGGGAACACCATCCTGTTCCACGCGCCCCCTGTCGGGTGCAATCAAGCCGTGCAGGCACCGCAGCAACAGGCTTTTACCTGCCCCATTTGGCCCAAGGATCAAAGTCGGCCCCGGCCCATCCAAATCCAAGCGCGGAACATCCAGCAAGGCGGTGCCCTTCTTTGAGATCTGCAAACCACTGACCGAGATATGACGAACCGTTTCAGGGACCAGGTCACGCATGACGCAACCCCTCCTTCTCGGCCCGCAGGCTGAGCGTGCTGACCATCGCGTTCACCGCCACCGCAATACCGATCAGGATCGCCCCTAGCGCCAGCGCCAGCGCCAGATTTCCCTTTGAGGTTTCCAACGCGATGGTCGTCGTCATGACGCGGGTGACGTGGTTTATGTTGCCGCCGACGATGATGACCGCACCAACTTCGGCAATGGCGCGGCCGAACCCGGCCAACAGGGCAGTAACAAGCGCCAGCCGCGCGTCCCACAGCAGCACAGGAACAGAGGCCAAACGAGACACGCCCAGCGAACGGAGCTGTTCCGAGTATTCCTCGGCCAACATCTCAACCACCTGGCGCGTCAGCGCAGCCACGATTGGCGTCACCAGAACGACCTGTGCGATGATCATCGCGGTTGGTGTGTAGAGCAGTTCAAGAACTCCCAAAGGTCCCGACCGCGATAACATCAGATAGACCAGCAAACCCACGACAACCGGCGGGAAGCCCATCAGTGCGTTCATGAGAATGATCAACACTCGTCGCCCGGGAAAACGCGCAACGGCCAATGCAGCGCCAACAGGCATGCCAATCAAAGCGGAAATCAAAACCGCAAAAATGGAAACTTTCAGGGAAAGCAGCACAATCGCCCAAAGCTCTGGATTCCCATTCAGGATCAGGGCGAAAGCAGTTCTGAATTCTGTTGCAAATCCCTGCATTTTATCCAATCAATCTGCCATTTCGTACGAAATGCGCTGTTATTCATAGAATTCTACGCTTTTTCCTACTCAAGTACAGACACAATTCCGACACTAGAAACAGGAAACGCGGCCCCAATTGGGACCGCGCCAAATTCTCAGTGCGACAGAGATCAGTTCAGAGCGGCATCCGTGATCTGATGCGTCCAAGCGCCATCCGGTTGTTTGGTGATCACTGGATCAGAACCACCGGCCAGCAACGTTGCCACTGTTCGCTCGAAATCCGCTGGGTCGAGCGCGCCATTTGAACCGGCAGTCAGCTTGGCAATCTCACCCATCATGCGCTTTTGATGCTCTTCGGTCTGTGCACCTGTCGCGTCATTCTCGAGCACGATGTCAGCCGCTTCTTCCGGGTTCTCTTCGGCGTATTTCCAGCCTTTCATGGATGCCCGAACGAACCGTTCCATCTTGTCGACGAAAGCCGCGTCGCTCAGGTTTTCTTCCAGAACATACAGACCGTCTTCCAGCGTCGCGACACCTTGATCTTCGTATTTGAAAGTCACCAGCTCATCGGGACTGACGCCGGAGTCGATGACCTGCCAGTACTCATTGTAGGTCATCGTGCTGATGCAGTCAGCCTGACGTTGCAGCAGCGGGTCGACGTTGAAACCTTGCTTTAGCACCTCAACACCGCTTTCGCTTTTGCCACCGGTGTCGATACCCAACTGGCTCATCCAGCTCATGAACGGGAATTCGTTGCCGAAGAACCAAACGCCCAGCGTGCGGTTTTTAAGGTCTTCGGGCGCGGCAATACCGGCGTCTTTCCAGCAGGTCAGCATCATGCCCGAGCTTTTGAACGGCTGCGCAATGTTCACCAACGGCAGACCTTTTTCCCGCGCGGCCAGAGCGGCGGGCATCCATTCAACGGTTACATCGGCACCACCCCCGGCAATAACTTGCGTTGGCGCAATGTCCGGGCCACCGGGCAGAATTGTGACGTCCAGCCCCTCTTCCTCATAGAACCCCTTGTCCTTAGCGACGTAGTAACCTGCGAACTGCGCCTGCGTGACCCACTTCAATTGCAATGTCACCTCATCCGCAGCGAAAGCCGAACTGGCGGCCAGGCTAAAGGCGGCTATCGCCCCGCTGAGTAGCTTATTCATCTTCATATCTCCTAGTTTCTGTTGGTGCCCCATTTTCGGGGTCTGTTGAATTATTGTTGTTATCCGCGTTGCGACGGGTGCCAGAATGTCACCGCCTTTTCGATCATTGCGACCAGCCCATAAAATGCTGTCCCGGCCAATGCCGCCACCACGATCTCGGCCCAGACCATATCAAGCGACAACTGCCCGACGCTGGTCGAAATCCGGAAGCCCATGCCAAGCGTTGGCGAGCCAAAGAACTCTGCCACGATAGCGCCGATCAGCGCCAGAGTAGTAGAAATCTTTAAGCCGTTGAAGATAAAGGGCATCGCGGCTGGCAAGCGCAGCTTCAGGAAACTCTGCCAGTAAGTTGCCGCGTAGGTCTCCATAAGGTCGCGCTGCATGGCCGTGGCCTCTCGCAAACCAGCGACGGTGTTCACCAGCATCGGGAAGAAGACCATCACCACGACCACGGCAGCTTTGGAGTGCCAGTCAAACCCGAACCACATCACCAGAATGGGCGCCGTACCGACGATGGGCAAAGCTGCCACAAAGTTGCCAACTGGCAGAAGCCCAAGCCGCAGGAAATCCCACCGATCCACGGCGATCGCCATCAGGAAGGCGGCGCTGCAGCCAATAATATAGCCGCTGAGCGCCCCTTTGATGATGGTCTGAAAGAAGTCTGCCCAAAGGATCGGCAGGCTATCGGCGAAGCGTACCGCGATGACGGATGGCGCAGGCAGGATGACCAAGGGTACTTCAAGACCTCGGACCACCAGTTCCCACATAGCGATGATGGTCAGGCCAAAGATCATCGGGGCCAAAAACCGTACCGCGCGACTGTCAGCCTGCGGTCCGCTGGCGAGACGGCTGTTCACCCACCACCCAAATAGCCACAGGAAGATTGCAAAGAGAACAAGGATCATTGCGACATCCCCATCCGCTTTAGCACCGAGCGTTCTAGTACGCCAAGCAACCCGACCAGACAGGCCGCCAGAATGGCTGCCGCAAACAAAGCGGACCAGATTTGAACCGTCTGGCCGTAATAGCTGCCTGCCAGCAAGCGTGCACCTAGTCCGGCGACGGCACCCGTCGGCAACTCACCCACGATTGCCCCCACTAACGATGCTGCAATACCGATCTTCAATGAAGTAAACAGATATGGCATCGAGGCCGGCAAACGCAGTTTCCAAAAGCCCTGAGACCGGCTTGCGTTGTAGGTGCGCAGCAGGTCCAGTTGCATTGCGTCGGGGCTGCGCAGCCCCTTCACCATACCGACCACGACGGGGAAGAAGCTCAGATAGGCCGAGATGATTGCTTTGGGGATGATCCCCTGAATGCCGATCGAATACAGCACCACGATGATCATCGGCGCCAAAGCGATGATAGGAATCGTCTGGCTGACGATGGCCCACGGCATGACTGACAAGTCCATAACCCGGCTATGCACGATCCCCACCGCTAGCAAAATCCCCAGACCGGTGCCGATCGCAAAGCCCAGCATCGTCGCGCTAAGCGTGACCCAGCCATGATAGATCAGGGACCGTTTCGAGGTGATTTTCTTCTCGACTGTTGTCTCCCACAACTCTTCAGCCACCTGATGCGGAGCAGGCAAGCGTGGTCGGTCTTGCTCCCAAGTCTCATCAATGGCGTAGGGGTTGTCGATTACCAGTTCAAACTCGCTCATATCGCGCCGATCAACCGCCTTAGGAGGATCAACCTGCTCTCCTGCCCGTTCAAATTCGGTCAGAACGCCCTTGATGTTCATTGGTACGCTAGCGGCGTACCAGAACAGGATAATGACGCCAACCACAGTCAGGACCGCCCCGATAGTTTTGATCCCTGTACTATTCATCCGCATGCCCTGCCCGCAGGCCCTCGCGCACGCGATGAGCGACCTCTATGAACTCGGGCGTGTCTCGAATATCCAACGGCCGCTCTTTTGGCAGCGGGCTGTCGATCACATCCGTTATCCGTCCCGGTCGCGGGCTCATTACCACGATCTTGGTGCTGAGATACACGGCCTCGGGGATCGAGTGCGTGACGAAACCGATGGTCTTTTCCGTCCTTGCCCAAAGTGCCAGAAGTTGTTCGTTCAGGTGATCGCGAACAATTTCGTCCAGCGCTCCAAACGGTTCATCCATCAACAGGATATCCGCATCGAAAGCCAGCGCTCTGGCAATACTGGCGCGTTGCTGCATTCCGCCGGACAGTTGCCATGGGAATTTCCCACCAAACCCTTCAAGATCAACGAGTTCTAAAACGTTTCTCACACGCTCATCTTGCTCAGCAGCCGAATACCCCATGATCTCAAGCGGTAGCTTGATGTTCTTGGCGATGGTGCGCCATGGATACAGACCCGCAGCCTGAAACACGTACCCGTAAGCACGGTTCCGCCGCGCCTCATCCGGGGTCATACCATTGACCGTCAGGGTTCCTCCGGTCGGTGTTTCAAGCGCAGCGATACAGCGTAGAAAGGTGGTTTTGCCGCAGCCAGAGGGACCGATGAAACTGACGAATTCGCCCTTTCCGACGGTCAGGTTCACATCTTTCAGCGCGTGGATTGGTCCGTCATTGGTTTGGAAGGTCAGATCAAGCTGCCTTGCCTCAATCACGGGCTGGGTAGTGCTTTCAGTATTCATTCCATAGCCTTGAAAAGATTTGATTTTGGGCCGCAGTTTTGCGGCCCGCACCCATCATACTCCGGTAGCCGGGATGCCCGTCCGTTCAACCGGCCTCGGCGCTGTCAGCTCTTTCCAGGTGCTCAACGCTTTGTTCACGTGACCGTTGGGTTCGCGCGCCACGAAATCGCCATGCCCTTCTTGTGTGCGAATTTCCCCGTCATGCACAGCCACATGACCGCGGGTCAGTGTAAAGCGTGGCAGGCCCTTCACCTCTTTGCCTTCGAACACGTTGTAATCGATCGAGGATTGCTGAGAATCCGCACTGATCGTCTTGGTTTTCTCGGGGTCCCAAACGACGATATCCGCGTCGGCTCCGACAAGGATCGCGCCCTTTTTCGGATAGCAATTCATGATCTTGGCGATGTTTGTCGATGTAACCGCCACAAACTCGTTCATCGTCAGGCGCCCGGTGTTCACCCCATGTGTCCAGAGCATCGGCATCCGGTCCTCCAACCCTCCGGTACCGTTCGGGATCTTGGTAAAGTCGCCGACTCCGTACCGCTTTTGCTCGGTGGTGAACGCACAGTGGTCCGTAGCCACAACGCTGAGAGTGCCGGAGTGCAGGCCGTTCCAAAGGCTGTCCTGATGCTGCTTGTTTCGGAATGGAGGGCTCATGACCCGGCGCGCTGCGTGATCCCAGTCCTGATGGAAGTATTCGCTTTCATCCAATGTCAGGTGTTGGATTAGAGGCTCGCCCCAAACGCGCTTGCCCTGCATCTTGGCCCGTCGGATCGCTTCATGCGCCTCTTCGCAAGACGTATGGACCACATAGAGCGGCACACCCGCCATATCCGCGATCATGATGGCGCGGTTGGTCGCCTCGCCCTCAACTTGCGGCGGTCGGGAATAAGCATGCGCCTCGGGTCCGGTGTTGCCCTCGGCCAGCAGCTTGGCGCTGAGTTCGGCCACAACATCACCGTTCTCGGCATGCACCATCGCAATGCCGCCTAGTTCCGCCAGACGTTTGAACGAGGCGAACAATTCATCGTCGTTCACCATCAACGCGCCCTTGTAGGCCATGAAGTGCTTGAACGTGTTGATCCCCCGCGTTTCGATCACGGTCTTGATATCATCGAACACCTGCTCCCCCCACCAAGTCACGGCCATGTGGAACGAGTAGTCGCAATTTGCGCGGGTTGATTTGTTGTCCCAGCGCTTCAGAGCATCCAACAGGCTTTCACCCGGATTTGGCAGGGCGAAATCGACAACCATTGTCGTGCCGCCAGCCAGCGCGGCACGCGTGCCGCTTTCGAAGTCATCGCTGGAATACGTGCCCATGAACGGCATCTCAAGATGCGTATGCGGGTCGATCCCGCCCGGCATCACATAACAACCGGTGGCGTCCAGTTCCTTGTCACCCTTCAGGCCCATTCCGATCTCGGTGATTATACCGTCTTCGACTTTGACGTCGGCTTTGTACGACAGATCAGCAGTAACGACGGTTCCGTTCTTGATCACAGTAGACATGTTTTTCTCCCTGCGGGCGCTTTGCGCCTCATGTTGTTTTAACTTGAGAATACGACGGTTAGGCCAATTCCCTTTTATTCAACGATTTCTGCGGTTTCGACGACGGCATGAAACAAGACGTCCGCACCTGCCGCGGCCCATTCCTTGCTGATCTCTTCTGCCTCATTGTGGCTCAAACCGTCAACGCAAGGGCACATGACCATCGCGGTCGGCGCGACCCGGTTGATCCAGCAGGCGTCGTGCCCTGCGCCCGAGATGATATCGGTATGCGAGTATCCCAACCGCTCGGCCGCATCGCGCACTGCTGCGACACAGCCCTCGTCGAACTTCACGGGGTCAAAGCCGCCGACTTTTTCGAATTCGATCTGCAGGCCCATCTCATCGACAATATCCTTGGCCGCGACTTGCAGGCGATTTTCCATATCGGTGATGACGTCCAATTCCGGCGAGCGGAAATCGACCGTGAACACAGCCTTGCCGGGGATCACGTTACGAGAATTGGGATAGACATCGATATGCCCGGCCGCACCCACAGCGTGAGGGGCATGAGACCACGCAATCTCGTCCACCTTTTCCAGAATACGCGCCATCGCGAGCCCGGCGTTTTTGCGCATCGGCATCGGGGTCGAGCCGGTATGCGCGTCCTTGCCGGTCACGGTGACTTGGGTCCAGCTCAGGCCCTGCCCGTGCGTGACGACGCCGATATCCTTGCCCTCGGCCTCAAGGATGGGCCCCTGTTCGATATGCAACTCGAAGAACGCATGCATTTTGCGGGCACCGACCTCTTCATCTCCACGCCATCCAATGCGGTTCAGCTCATCGCCGAACTTCTTGCCCTCGGCATCTTCGCGGTCATAGGCCCAGTCCTGCGTGTGCATCCCGGCAAACACGCCCGAGGACAGCATTGCCGGGGCGTAACGCGTGCCCTCCTCGTTGGTCCAGTTGGTCGCCACAATCGGGTGTTTCGTCTTGATTCCCAGATCATTCAGCGTGCGGATAATCTCCAGACCGCCCAACACGCCCAGCACGCCGTCATACTTGCCACCGGTAGGTTGGGTATCCAGGTGCGAGCCGACATAAACCGGCAGCGCGTCCGGGTCGGTCCCTTCGCGGCGGGCAAACATGTTGCCCATCTGGTCAAGCCCCATGGTGCAACCCGCATCCTCGCACCAACTCTGGAACAAGGCGCGCCCTTCCGCATCCTCATCCGTCAGGGTCTGACGGTTGTTGCCGCCCGCAACACCGGGGCCGATCTTGGCCATCTCCATCAGGCTGTCCCAAAGTCTGTCGCCATTGATCCTGAGGTTTTGCGCCGGAGCTGCCATCTTGTTCTTCCCTGTTGCTTGCGATTTAGCTCGCTTTTGGTGTCTTGATTTGACCATCTGGTCAAACTCACGCTATCACGGGTTCGACATCAGTCAAGAAATTGCATGGTGCCGCCGGAAAATTCGGCATATTTGGTGCCCGCTTGGTGGAAAAAGAGACGACCAGGAAACATGCCCAAAGACCGCGCCCCGACCCGAATTCAGAAAAAGAACCGCGCCGCGATTCTCGAGGCTGCGCTGAACGTGTTTTCCGCGCATGGCTTCCGCGGGGCAACCGTTGACCAGATCGCCGCTGAGGCCGGGCTGAGCAAGCCGAACTTGCTGTATTACTTCCCATCCAAAGAGGCGATCCACACCGCCCTGCTATCCGGCCTGTTGGAAACATGGCTGGCGCCGCTACATGATCTCGACGAATCCGGCGACCCGATGGAAGAGATCCTCTCCTATACCCGCCGAAAACTGCAGATGAGCCGCGAGTTACCGCGCGAAAGCCGCCTGTTCGCCAATGAGCTAGTTCAGGGCGCACCACGCATTCACGAGGCGCTTTCGAATGACCTTAAGGCACTGGTCGATGAAAAGACCGCGATTCTGACGGGTTGGATGGATGACGGAAAAATAGCACGGCTGCATCCCTATCACCTGATTTTCTCGATCTGGGCACTGACGCAGCACTACGCGGATTTCGATGTTCAGGTCCGTTCGATCCTGGGCCATGAAGACCCGTTCGAGGGGGCCGAACCGTTTATCGATACGCTTTATCGTAAACTACTGACGCCCTGACAAAGGGTAACGTGCGACGGCCATAGCAAGTAACTTCCGCGCGCGACGATAAGGCGACCTGCGGCGGCTTTGGCGCTGCCAATATTCTGGCGTAGCTGCGTTTCTATTTCAGACTGCTCAAAGTCGCTCAGCTTTTTTCCGTCATGGCAGCAACTGCGAAGTGAGGCGATACGTGGTTGCACGCCCCTTCGCGCTTACAGGCGACGACGAGCTATCAAGGGAATTGCGCAGTTTCGTATGGAGGTCTCGCAACGAATGTGATCCCCGCAAAAATAGCTTTTCAAGCAGCACAAGATCCGGCCGTTTCGAACGCGCTTCCTCCGAAAAAGATAATGGGACCGACAGAGTGAACAACAGTAGTCTCGAAGGCCTAATCACGAGCCCCCAGGTTGGCAGAAACAACTTCGACGAAGGTAACCGTGCTACGGACACGCGCGGCGACAAGCGTTTCGGCGAAAGCAGCGACAGCAAAAGAAGCGACAAAAGCAAAGGTGCTGGCAGCGGTAAGGGCAGTGACAAGGGGAAAGGCGGCGGCAAAGGTAAGGGCAAAGGGAAAGGCAGCGGCAAAGACAAAGACAAAGACGATGACGATTACGATTACTAAGATACCGACGGTAGCGAAAACGATGGCTCCCCAAAAAGTCTGATACTTCAAAATACCCGCCTTTTGGCTTTTGAGCGGCTTTGAGAAAGCCCGGCTTTTTCGAGGTCTCTCTCTTTCCACCAAACACACGGGATGTATTGGCCGTTACCCCGGTGACTTAGCTGGCACTCAGCTAAGCAAGGTATTCTTTTTGAACGTTTTTCCCGCCGGGCGGAAACTCACCCTTTGGTTATAGATAATAATTAATAGCGGACCATTGGGGCTTTTACCGGGCAAACATACCGCTGTCATTTCGAAGGACGAACAAATGTGTCAACGGAAATTCGGCTCCCCAAAAAGGGCCAACATTTGCCAGCCCTTTGTTGTTTTTGCAGTCGACCTACTCGGCGGCTTTTGCCATCGGGTTGTTCGGATGGGTTGTCCAGTTCGCGTATTCCGGCTGAACTTCCCGTCCGGTACGCGGATCGACCTCTCCGGCCTCCATTGGCACCATCGAGATACACCCGTCTACCGGGCAGACATCCACGCATAGGTTACAGGCGACGCATTCGTCATCCATAACCTCGAACACCCGGTCTTCGGACATCGAGATCGCCTGGTGGCTGGTGTCCTCACAGGCCGCGTAGCACCGGCCGCATTTGATGCACTGATCCTGATCAATCTTGGCTTTGGCCACGTAGTTCAGGTTCAGATACTGCCAGTCGGTGACGTTCGGAACAGCCAGGCCAACGATTTCAGAGACGTCTTTGTAACCTTTTTCATCCATCCATTTGGATAGGCCAGCCGTCAGTTCGTCGATGATCTTGAACCCATAGGTCATGGCCGCGGTGCAAACCTGAACGGTGCCGCATCCCAATGCCATGAACTCTGCCGCATCGCGCCATGTGGTCACGCCACCGATACCCGAGATCGGCAGGCCATGCGTGGCCTGCGCCCGCGAAATCTCGGACACCATGGATAGAGCGATCGGCTTCACCGCCGGACCACAATACCCACCGTGGCTGCCCTTGCCGTCAATTGACGGTTCCGGGCTAAACGTGTCCAAATTGACGCTGGTGATCGAGTTGATCGTGTTGATCAGTGACACAGCATCCGCACCACCATTTTTAGCAGCTTCGGCGGGCTTGCGGATATCGGTAATGTTTGGCGTCAGCTTCACGATGACCGGACGGTCATAGTATTGCTTGCACCAGCGGGTCACCATTTCGATGTATTCCGGCACCTGCCCCACGGCCGATCCCATTCCGCGTTCGCTCATCCCGTGAGGGCAACCGAAATTCAGCTCAATCCCGTCTGCGCCGGTCTCGGCCACGCGCGGCAGGATGGCTTTCCAAGCCTCTTCCTCGCACGGCACCATGATCGAGGCGATCAGCGCGCGGTCCGGGTAGTCAGCCTTGACCCGGGCCATCTCCTCGAGGTTCACCTCAAGCGGCCGGTCGGTGATGAGTTCGATGTTATTCAGCCCCAGCAACCGACGGTCAGCCCCGTAAATTGCCCCATAGCGCGGGCCATTCACGTTCACGACCGGCGGCCCTTCGGATCCCAGCGTTTTCCACACAACTCCGCCCCATCCAGCCTCGAATGCGCGGCGCACATTGTATTCCTTGTCCGTCGGCGGCGCGGACGCCAGCCAGTAGGGGTTCGGGCTTTCTATTCCCAGAAAGTTTGTCTTCAAATCAGCCATTTATCCGGCCTCCCTGATGCGATTCAGCATCCATGTTTTTGTGTTTCACGCGGTCAGACTTGCGTGGATATCCATCGCGGCGTCACGACCTTCGGCCACTGCTGTCACGGTCAGGTCTTCTCCACCTGCCGCGCAGTCGCCACCCGCCCAAACACCGGCCATCGATGTGCGCCCGGCCTCATTCACAGCAATCTTGTTGCCATCCAGCTTTAGCCCCTCAGGCGCGCCATCCAGCTTTTGCCCAATGGCCTTGAGCACCTGATCAGCGGGCACGCGGATCATCTCTCCGGTGCCGGAAAGCTGACCGTCCTGACTGGAAGTATACTCCAATTCGATCTCGGCCGCTGCCCCGTTTCCATGAACAGCCACGGGCTGCACGTTGGTCATGATCTTGACGCCGTGCGAGGACGCGAGATCCTGCTCATACCGGCTGGCCCCCATGGCATCCCGGCCACGGCGGTAGGCGATCGTGACATGTTCAGCGCCCAGCAGTTTCGACTTTACCGCAGCGTCCACTGCGGTCATTCCGCCGCCGATCACCACGACATTGCGGCCCACCGGCAGATGCGACAGGTCCGAGGCTTGCCGAACGTCCGAGATGAAATCGACCGCGTGGCGGACACCGTCCAGATCAGCACCCTGCGCTCGCAAGGCGTTCACCCCGGCAAGGCCGATAGACAGGAAGACGGCATCGTAATTCTCAACCAGACCGTCCAGCGAGACGCCTTCACCCAGCACAGAACCCGTTTCAATCGAGATCCCGCCGATTTTCAGCAACCAGTCGACCTCGGCCTGGGCAAAGTCGTTGGTCGATTTATACGCAGCGATCCCGTATTCGTTCAGACCGCCGGGTTTGGGGCGACTTTCGTGGATTACTACGTCATTACCCAGCATCGCCAGCCGATGCGCACAGGCCAGGCCTGCTGGCCCTGCCCCGATCACGGCAACCGTTTTGCCCGTGGGCGCAGCCCGCTCAAACGGGTGATCTCCGGCCACCATGACACTGTCTGTCGCGTAGCGCTGCAGACGACCGATCTCAACCGGCTGCCCTTCTGCAGTTTCGCGCACACAGGCCTCTTCGCACAATGTCTCAGTGGGACAAACGCGGGCGCACATGCCGCCCAGAATGTTCTGCGCCAGAATGGTCTCGCCCGCAGCTTCGGGTTGGCCAGCCTGTATCTGCCGCATGAACAGCGGAATATCGATATCCGTTGGACAAGCCGTCACACATGGCGCGTCGTAACAAAAATAGCACCGATCTGCTGCCACAGCCGCCTCATGCGCGGCCAGAGGCGGATGCAGATCCGTGAAATTCGAGGTCAGCTCATCGCTGGACAGCCGCCCGGAGACAATGCCGGAGGCAATCTGGCCCTGTGCCATCACTCTACTCCCTGTAGATATGTTCGTTATGACCTCAGCTTGCCACAATCTGATTTTTTATCAATTGGTAAAATTTGCCAAATGGTCAAAAAATCAAAAAACCGCGCATCGAGGCGCGGTTTTCAGCTGGTTTCGCCTGTTTTTCACGCAAATGGATGTTCAAATCATTTCGGACAAGTGACCGGATTTCACCCAGATACGCGCTCCTGACGACCCAGCGACGGCGTTGGACTGCGTTCCGGGCGGCAATCTCAGCCAATCCCAGGTCGCAAATTCTTCACCAGATTCCTGAAGCCCGCCCTCAATCACGAACAGTTCCAGACCCTGAGCTGCATCCAGATCCAGTGTCTCACCCGGTTCCAGATTAAGAACACGAACCTCTTCATGTTCGTCCTTAAAAAGCCGAACCGTGCCTTCACCATTGATCGAGCGGCGCAGTTCGGTCCGGTCTTCGGGGTCGAACTGGTGCAGCTTGACCAAGATCGTCGCGCCCTCTTTGGCCGACGGCGTGTGGGAAGATGTCGGAGGATTGCGAACATAGCTGCCAACAGGAAAGTCACCGGTTTCGTCCTGAAAAACACCATCCAGCACCAGATACTCTTCGCCCCCGTCATGGGTATGCGGGGCAAATGCGCTACCCGGGGCGAAACGAACGATAGTTGTGGCCCGCGCCACCTCTTCGCCAATACGATCGAGCATTTTGCGCTCGACACCAGCGGCAGGTGACGCGACCCATTCGCTCTGGTCGAAATGAACTGCGACCCGCTTGGTGAAATCCGCGTTGACCCTCATAAGCCCTCTCCTTTGCACGCCCAAAGCATTACATGGGATCGCCTCGACCGTTTTCAAATTTCCCGTCTGGAAAATCCTTCACATCTGGTTTTGACGACCCGCGCTGCGTACTGTACGTCGAGGACAAACCGAGCAGCGCCGGAATTCGGCAGGAAAATTCTGAAAGTGACCCGATGAAGGCCAACGACCAGAAATTTAACATCGTCATCATCGGGCAAAACAATCGGCTTCAATACGAGGCCCTGTTATTCGCCGCGTCTTTGCGGCACAGCAGCCCCGATTTTGCCGGTCGATTACTTGTTGCTGTTCCCCAACCCGGGCCGCGCTGGCCACAGGACCCCAGCATTCAAAATGAGGACGTTCTCAAGGCCCTGCGCCAGTTGGATGCTGAGATATTGCCATTCGACAACACGGTTTTCGGTAACAGCTATCCGCATGGCAACAAGATTGAAGCGCTTCTGGCCATGCCCGAGGGCGAACCGTTTGTTTTTTTTGACAGCGACACGCTGATCACCGGTGACCTCAACAGTGTGCCCTTTGATTTCGATCGCCCTGGCGCCTCACTGCAGGTTGAAGGCACCTGGCCCAAGCCCACTCTCTACGGCCCCGGATTTGATGGCATCTGGAGCGCGCTCTACCGGAGGTTCGGACTGGATTTCGAAAGCTCGCTGGATACCAGTCAACCGTTGGATTACTGGCGGCGCTATCTGTACTTCAACGCCGGGTATTTCTTCTATTCCTGCCCGCGAAAGTTCGGCGCGCGTTTTCTGGAATATGCCCGCACGATCCGGGATGGGGATATTCCGGAACTGGCAGGCCAGAACCTTGATCCGTGGTTGGATCAGGCCGCTCTGCCGTTGGTCCTCCATTCTTTTGGCGGCGGCCGTGATGCCCTGCCCCCGGGCCTGCTGGATGGCTCCGTCAGTTGTCACTACCGGCTGTTTCCGCTGCTCTACGCCCGTGAAAGCGATCACGCGGTCGAGGTGCTGGAAACCGTTGTGGCACCAAACCGGATCAAGAAGGTGCTCAAGGGCTATGACCCGATCAAGAAGCTGGTTATTCAGCGCAAGGGCCACAAGATCCGGGCACTGTTCGACCGTGAAAACCTGCCCCAGCGCGAGCAGGTCATTCGCAATCAGATACGCAGCAAAGGCCTTTGGATGCGTTGACAGGATTGTTGTGCGCGCGGGCCCAATCGCCTAGAGATTCAGCAACACACATTCCAACAGGAGATTTCCAAGATGTCTGACGGCCCTACCTACGGTTTTGACACGCTTCAAATTCATGCGGGCGCGCGGCCCGATCCGGCAACTGGCGCACGTCAGACACCTATCTACCAGACCACGGCCTACGTATTCCGCGACGCAGACCACGCGGCCGCTTTGTTCAACCTGCAAGAGGTTGGCTTCATCTATTCCCGCCTGACCAACCCGACCGTGGCCGTACTGCAGGAACGCATCGCCACGCTGGAAGGTGGTGTCGGCGCGGTGTGCTGTTCTTCGGGCCACGCGGCACAGATCATGGCGTTGTTCCCGCTGATGGGACCGGGCTGCAACGTGGTGGCTTCGACCCGTCTGTACGGCGGCACGGTTACGCAGTTCAGCCAGACCATCAAACGGTTCGGTTGGTCGGCGAAGTTCGTCGACACCGATGATCTGGACGCCGTGAAGGACGCCATAGATGAAAACACCCGCGCGGTGTTCTGCGAGTCCATCGCCAACCCCGGTGGTTATGTCACCGATATCCGCGCTTTGGCCGATGTGGCTGACGCTGCGGGCATTCCGCTGATCGTCGACAATACCTCGGCCACGCCTTACCTGTGCCGCCCCATTGAACAGGGCGCGACGCTGGTGGTGCATTCGACCACAAAGTACCTGACCGGCAACGGTACCGTCACCGGCGGTTGCATCGTGGATTCAGGCAAGTTCGACTGGTCGGCAAATGACAAGTTCCCCTCGCTGAGCGAGCCGGAGCAGGCTTATCACGGCCTGAAATTCCATGAGACCTTCGGCCCGCTTGCCTTCACCTTCCACGGGATTGCTATCGGCCTGCGCGATCTGGGTATGACGATGAACCCACAGGCGGCGCATTACACGCTGCTGGGCATTGAAACGCTGTCCTTGCGGATGGAGCGTCACGTCGAAAACGCGCAAAAGATTGCGGCCTGGCTTGAGGCAGATGACCGCGTGGAATACGTCACCTATGCTGGCCTGCCCTCCTCGCCCTATCACGAACGGGTCAAGGCGCATTACAAGAAGGGCGCGGGTGCGCTGTTCACCTTCGCGGTCAAAGGCGGCTATGACGCTTGCATCAAACTGGTCAACGCGCTGGAAATCTTCAGCCACGTGGCCAACCTGGGCGATGCACGGTCGTTGATCATCCATTCAGCCTCGACCACGCACCGTCAGTTGACGCCAGAGCAGCAAGAAGCCGCAGGCGCGAGCCCGAACGTTGTGCGTTTGTCTATTGGCATCGAAGACGCAGATGACCTGATCGCGGATTTGGACCAGGCGCTGGCCAAAGCATCGGCCTGACAGATGAGCGGGCACGATACCAACGATCTGGGCCAACCCATCGGACTGCCGGTGTCAGGCGACTTCCCTCGCCCGACCCCGCCTTATACGCCGATGGGCGGCCGCCATTGTTCCGTCGTGCCGCTGGACGTGAACCGGCACGCGCCCGGATTGTTCCGGGCGTTTGCCAACGACACGGATGGCCACAATTGGACTTACCTGCCCTATGGCCCGTTCGACAGTGAACACGCGTTTGAAGATTGGGCGCGTGCAAACTGTATGGACGCCGATCCAATGTTTCACACAGTACTGGACAGCAACGAAACACCCGTCGGCATGGCTTCGTTCCTGCGGATTGAACCCGCGGCGGGAGCGATTGAGGTCGGGCACATCCACTTCTCGCCCCTGCTGCAACGGAAACCTCAGTCGACAGAAACCATGTTCCTGATGATGCGCCGCGTCTTCGACGAGTTGGGATATCGTCGCTATGAATGGAAATGCGACGCACTAAACACGCCGTCATGCCGGGCGGCCGAGCGGTTGGGTTTCACCTACGAAGGCACATTCCGACAGGCTACGCACTATAAAGGCCGCAATCGGGATACTGCTTGGTATTCCATCATCGACAGCGAATGGCCCCGTATCCGCAGCGCTTTCGAGGCGTGGCTATCACCGGACAATTTCGATCAGACGGGCCAACAACGACAACCGCTGATAGCCCGCGCCAACACCTGAGATCACTCAGAGATTTCGAATTCCATCGTAACGGTGACCGAAACGGAAACCTCTCCGCCAGCGACCGGTACGCCACCCGCTTCTGCGGCGCTGAATTCACGCATCATAGCCACGGGACGAACTCCGCCGACCTGTTCGCTGATCTCCTGAACCGGTCCGAGCGTCACGTTTGCCGCCTGTGCAAGCTGTTCGGCCTTGGCCGTTGCTTCTGCAACCGCATTGGCCCTCGCCCGCGCTTCCAGCGGCTTGGGATCTTGTACACCAAAGCTCAGCCCGCCAAAGTCATTGGCGCCGTCCTGAATAACTGCGTCCATGATCGTTCCAAGCTGCGACAGGTCACGAACGCGGACGAAAACGCGATTCGATGCAACAAAGCCGGAAATCTCCGGCCGATCTCCGGTCGAGCTGTTCCGATTGTTCCAAACCGGCGACAAAGACACATCACGGGTCTGCACGTCGCGCGTTTCGATCCCAAGCTCTTGCAGGCGATTCAGCACCTGCGCCACGGCGTCCGATGTGGCTTTCATGGCGTTCGACGCCTGCGCGTCCTCATTGGTGACGCCCAGCGTTATGGTCGCCATGTCAGGCGCGGCCTGCACAGTTCCCGCAGCGTCAACAGTGATGCGACGTTCTTCCGCATGGGCGAGGCCGGCCACCGACATCGACAATACTGCGGCCAGAAAAGCGATTTTATTCAAGGTCTTCCCTCCGATTTGCTTTGTCCCAACATGGGGTGGCGGTGGTCTGCCGAACAAGGGGAAAGACCGGCTTTTTCTTTCCCTCGGCGGGATCCTGCTTTAATGTCACTCTGCGAACGAACAGTCGTTTGCACAGATGCTGACAATTATGGTTCTTCCGGATTATGAAACCCGCCTTTGCGCTGTCTTTTTCTAGCACCGGAATATCCTTGCACCACCATTCGGACGACGATTGGTTCTGCGTTGGCGAGGTCTCTCTGGATGCGCCGGACCTGAATACGCAGATCGTCGCATTGCGAGACAAAGGCTTTGCCCTCGAAAACGACCTGAACTGCAAGCTGGTTATCCCAACGGATCAGGTGCGATTTCTGTCCATAACGACCGACGGGCTTGGCCCCAAAGAAAGCGCCGACAAAGCGCGCGCCGAACTGGCCGATGCCACGCCTTACGAACTGGATGAATTGGCCTTTGACACAGCGACAGATGGTCCGGTCATCCATGTAGCGGCGGTTGCCAAACAAACCCTGGAAGAAGCGCGGAGCTTTGCGACTGAGCATGGGTTTGTCCCCGTTCAATACAGCACCCTGGTCGAAGGACAGGACTTCCCGTCTGAACCCACGTTCCACGTCGACGATGCGAACACCCCGACGGTAGCTGAGCCAGACGAGGTAGAAGCACCCTCTGCCAACGAACCCGGCCCCGCCGTTCATGCAATTGCCGAATCCGAGACCCCGACAGAATTTCGCTCCGCCCCGACGGTGAAGTCCCCAGCCAACGCACCTGCAACTCAGCCCATCACTCGGTATGCCATTCCTGCGGCTGCGGCCTGTGTGATCGTTGGCATTGCCGCGGCCATATGGTCACTGACAGGTCCCGACGATGAGGAACTTACCGCAGCGGACACCGTTCAGGTCGAGGATACCGAGTCAGCCGTTGAACCCTTGGCCAGTGACACCCAGATTACCCAAGCAGCGCCGGAACCAGAGGTAGTCGACGAGCCGGAAATTGCGGTCATTACCCCACCGGAAGCCCAGCAACCTGCGCCGGATGAAGAAGCGGCACTGGATCTTGTCGAGGAAACGGCTCCGGACCTGAGCGCCACCGACGCCGCGATCCTAGAGGCGCTGAATGTTGCGCCGACCGCCGTCGAACAGGTCGAGCAAGACGCCGAGCCTCAGCAATCTGCAACGCAGACAAGTATCGAGATTACCGCTCCAGGCCCTCTGCCTGACCCGATACTGGCACCGCCCGAAGACCTGTATCTTGCAACACTGGACAAACCAGACCTGTCGCAGGACGCCGTGGCGCTGCCCCCTGTCAGCAGTTTTGAAACCGACCTGCCGTTCGAACAGTCCGCGCTGCCTGCGCAAGCTGGTGCTCAATTCGATCTGGACGAACGCGGCCTGGTCACGCCCAGTGCCGATGGAACACTGAACCCCGACGGGGTTGTTGTTTATCTGGGCCGTCCAGCCAAAGTTCCTCCGGCCGTTCCGGTCAGGTTCGAACAGGAACCAATTGAGGAAGACCCAGCAGACCGGCTGGCGCAATACCGCCCAAAACCACGGCCCAGTAACCTGTTGGAAAGCTTTGAGCGCCAGCAACTGGGCGGGCGCACGCGCGAGGAACTGGCTGTACTGCGCCCGAAATTGCGCCCCGCGTCCGTGCAGGAAGAGACCGAGGTTGATCACACGCCGACCGCTTTGGCTGTCGTTCGGGTACCACGACCCAAAACGCGACCCGCCGGGCTTGCGCCGCCGACCAGCACTCAGACCGCTAATCTTGGGTCGACCGCTGCGATTGATCAAAGCTCCGATGAGCCAGGGTCTTTCCAACCGAAAAGCGTTGCGCCCAAAATACCCTCGACCGCTTCGGTGGCACGACAGGCGACGATCGACAATGCGATCAACCTGCGTAAACTGAACCTGATTGGTGTCTACGGCACCCCGGCCAACCGGCGCGCCCTGGTCCGGTTGCCGAGTGGCCGGTACAAAAAGCTGAAAGTCGGAGACAGGCTGGACGGCGGCAGCGTCATCGCCATCGGTGACAGCGAGCTGCGATATCAAAAGCGTGGCAAGAACGTGACCTTGAAGATGCCTCGAAGCTAAAGGCACAAAAAAGGCGGCCTAAATGACCGCCTTTCACATGATTCAAGAAGAACTTTTAAGCGGCTGAAATTTCACCGCTTTCGATCTGCTCGCGCTCGATGGATTCGAACAGAGCCTGAAAGTTCCCTTCGCCAAAGCCATCATCGCCTTTGCGCTGGATGAACTCGAAAAAGATCGGGCCAATCACGGTTTTCGAGAAGATTTGCAGCAGTATCCGCGTCTCTCCACCATCCAGAACGCCCTCGCCATCGATAAGAATGCCGTGCTTCATCATCCGGTCCAAAGGTTCTTCATGGTCCGCGACGCGGTCTTTGGACATCTCGTAATACGCCTCGTTCGGGCCCGGCATGAACTTCAGACCTTTTTCGGCAATCGCGTCGGTCGACGCGTAGATGTCTTCGCTGCCGACGGCGATGTGCTGAATACCTTCACCTTTGTATTTCTTCAGGTAAGATACGATCTGCCCGGTTTCGCCCCGGTCTTCGTTGATCGGAATGCGGATACGGCCGCAGGGCGACGTCAGCGCGCGGCTAAACAGGCCAGTGAACTTGCCCTGAATGTCGAAGAACCGGATTTCGCGGAAGTTGAACAGGTCCTCGTAGAACTTGAACCACTTGTCCATATTGCCCTTGTAGACATTGTGGGTCAGGTGATCGAGGTAATAGAACCCATCCCCGCGCGGCTTCGACTGAGTGGTCCAGTTGAACTCGTGATTGTAAGGCGATGTTTCATAATACTGATCGATGAAATAGATCAGCGATCCACCGATGCCCCTGATTGCCGGAACGTCCATGGTTTTGTCAGCCGCTTCGTAGGGTTCAGCCCCTTTAGCCACCGCGTGCTCATAGGCCTTTTGCGCATCCACAACACGCCATCCCATCGCGGGCGCGCAGGGTCCGTGCTCTTCTACGAACTTGGCTGCGAAGCTTTCCGGATCGGCATTCAGGATGTAAGTTACATCGCCCTGCTGCCACAGCTCAACGAGGGGTTTGTCCTTGTGGTGCCCGACCAATTCAAACCCCATTTTCGCGAAAAGATCGCGCAGTTCCTGAGGCTCGGGATGGGCGAATTCGACAAACTCGAACCCATCGGTTCCGGCCGGGTTTTCAGGGCTGATAACAGATTTCGGGGCGTTGTGCGGGAAAGGACCCATGGCGCGTCTCCGTAAAAACAGGAATTTCTTTGCTGATTCCAAAATACGCCTTATCAAGCGCTGTTTCTGCGCATAGTTTTCGTGTAAACTGCATACATGCGCGCAAATCACGCACGAAATTAAGAAATTTTGGAGAAATTCCGCATATGCTGGATTCCACCGATACGCGTTTGCTGTCTGCCCTGCAAAAGGACGCCCACCTGACCGCGCATCAACTGGGCGAAATGCTGAACCTTTCCCCAAGTCAGGCCGGGCGTCGACGTCAACGGTTAGAGGCCGAAGGCTACATCACTGGTTATGCCGCTCGGCTGGACCCACTGAAACTGGGGCTGCAGGTTCAGGGCTTTATTCAGGTGCATCTGGGCACCCACGGCCCAGAACAATCCGAAAGCTTTGCCCGCATGGTAAACACCCGCCCCGAGATCACCAGCGCCTGGACGATGACCGGCGAGGCAGATTACCTGCTGCATGTCTATTGCGACGATCTTTCCGCGCTCAATCGCTTGCTTCACCAAGTGATACTGCCGCATCCTGCAGTGGCACGGGTGCACAGCCAGATCGTGATGGACCAACTTAAACGCGACGCACCGTTGCCCACCTGACCGGACCGAGAGGACAGACATGGACGATTTCCTTTACCAGGCTTCAATCTATCTGGCTGCCGCCGTGATAGCAGTGCCGTTGTCGGCACGTCTGGGGTTAGGGTCAGTTCTGGGCTATCTGGCTGCTGGCATTGTCATCGGTCCCGTTTTTGGACTGGTCGGCGCCGAGACTGAAAGCCTGCAGCATGTGGCCGAATTCGGCGTCGTCATGATGCTGTTCCTGATCGGGCTTGAGCTGGAACCAAGGGCGCTATGGGACATGCGGGATCGGCTACTGGGTCTTGGGGGCCTGCAGGTTCTGCTGTCCACAGCCGCGATCGCCGCTGTAGCCATGTATGCAAACCACCCGTGGTCCGTCGCTTTGGCTGTCGGGTTGACCCTGTCTCTGTCCTCGACCGCGATTGTTCTGCAGACCCTTTCGGAAAAGGGACTTATGCAGACAAATGGCGGTCGGGCCACGTTCTCGGTGCTGCTGACCCAGGATATCGCTGTCATTCCAATTCTGGCCTTGCTGCCGCTACTGGCTCTGCCAGCAATTCCCCATCTCGAAAGCGACGGCTCGATTGATCGAGGTACGGGCGCAGCGCATGACGCGGCTCATCACAGCCTGTCTCTGGTCGAAGGCTTGCCGGGCTGGGCCGTCACGTTGGTTACGATTGGCGCGGTTGCCTTTGTCATTCTGGCGGGCATCTACCTGACACGCCCCCTCTTCCGCTTCATACACGCCACGCGCCTGCGCGAGATGTATACGGCGCTGGCGCTGATGATCGTCGTGGGCATTTCCTTCCTGATGACCCTTGTTGGACTTTCCCCTGCCCTTGGCGCGTTTCTGGCGGGCGTTGTTCTGGCCAGCTCGGAGTTCCGGCACGAAATGGAAAGCGATCTTGAACCGTTCAAGGGACTGTTTCTTGGGCTGTTTTTCATCACCGTCGGCGCTGGCATTGATGTCGGGTACTTTTTCAACGACCCGCTTGACCTGATCGGGCTGGCACTGCTGGTCATATTGGCCAAAGGGATCATTCTGTTTCTGGTCGGGCGCGCATTCCGGTTGCGCGGCCGGGATCACTGGCTGTTCACGTTGGGCTTGGCTCAGGCGGGCGAGTTTGGCTTTGTCCTGCTGGCCTTTTCGACCCAGCAGAACGTCATTCCTCCGGATCTGTCCCAAAAGCTGCTGATGATCATCGCGCTGACCATGCTGATCACACCGCTTTTGTTCATCATCTACGACCAGCTATCGCGCCGTATCGGTGACGGCGTTCCTCAGGCCGAGCCGGATGAGATCGACGAAAAAGGCCCGGTCATCATCGCGGGGATTGGGCGTTTTGGTCAGATCGTAAACCGGCTGGTCCGGGCCAGCGGATTCAAGACAGTTGTGCTGGACCATGATATCGAGACGATCCAACTGATGCGCCGATTTGGCGTCAAAGGATTCTTAGGCGACCCGACACGGCCCGAGTTGCTGCGCGCCGCTGGAATTGAAAAGGCGGCCGTATTGGTGGCCGCAATGGATGACCCCAAACAGGTCACACGACTGGTCGGCTATGCCCGCCGCCAACGCCCCGACCTGCATATCGTGGCACGGGCGCATGATCGCACCCATGTCTACGAGCTGTATCAGGCCGGTGCAAACGACATTGTGCGTGAGATGTTCGACGGGTCGCTACGGGCGGGCCGCTATGTCCTGGAGAACATTGGACTGAGCGAATATGAGGCCGCGCAGGCCGAGCAGACCTTTTACCACCATGACCGGTCTTCTGTGCGTGATCTGGCTGAATTGTGGATTCCCGGTATGCCAACCGCAGACAACAAGAAGTACATTGAACGCGCGCAGCAGCTTGAGAAAGACCTTGAGACCGAATTGCTGGAACTGGCCGAAAAACACGCGAAGAAATCGGCCTGACCCGTTTTTGCGGATCAGGCCATTTTGATCAGCCGTCCGAAACGCCCGCTTCGGCAAATGTCGCCATACCGGAATGGCACGCGACAGCGCTTTTGAGGATGTTGATGGCCAGCGCCCCGCCCGAGCCTTCGCCCAGTCGCAGCCCAAGGCTCAACAGCGGTTCCTTTCCAAGTTTGGCCAGCACAGCACCGTGCGCCCCTTCGGCGCTTTGGTGGCCTGCGACGGTGTGATCCAGCGCGCCCTCGGACGCATCGGCCAGGCAGGTCGCAGCAGCCGAACAGATAAAGCCATCCAGAATGACCGGAATACGCAGGGCACGGGCTGCAGCGATGGCACCGGCCATGGCCGCGATTTCACGCCCACCCAGACAGCGTAGGATTTCCAGCCCATCGCCGGATCCGCCATGCAGGGCCACACCTTCGGCCACGACGCGGGTTTTATTGGCCAGACCAGCATCGTCGACACCGGTACCGCGACCGGTCCAGTCCGCGGCCTCACCGCCGAACAAAGCACAAGCGATGGCAGCCGCCGGGGTGGTGTTGCCGATCCCCATCTCGCCAACCACCAGCAAATCCGCGTCAGGGTCGACAGCTGCCCACCCTACACGCAGCGCCTCCAGCAGTTCATCCTCGGACATGGCCGGGCCAGTGGTGAAATCTGCAGTTGGCCGGTCCAGATCCAGCGCGTGGACATCCATCGTCGCACCGGCCGCCTTGGCCAGTTGGTTGATCGCCGCGCCGCCATGTTCAAAGTTCATGACCATCTGCACGGTCACTTCTGGTGGAAAAGCCGATACGCCCTGTGCAGTAACGCCATGATTGCCAGCAAAAACGATGACTTGCGGGGCAGAGATCTGCGGCCGGGCATCCCCACGCCAGCCAGCGTACCAAATCGCCAGATCCTCTAGCCGTCCCAATGCGCCAGGGGGTTTCGTCAGTTGTCCGTTTCGGTCAGCGGCGCCCTGTAGCGCGTCGCCATCCGGTCCCGGCGCGTTCTTCAGAGCTTCTCGGAGAGTATTCAGGTCATTCAGTTCGGGCAGCATCCAAAGCCTCGTTGCATCAGAGTGGTCCTGTGTGTTTAACCGAAGCGTCCGAACCAACAAGACCCCGAAAGGCGCGAGAGTGAACAAAAACGACACCAAACTCTTTTCCGCGTGGGATTTTCCGCTGTCGCTGGTGCTGCTGACGCGCCTGCCGATACCGCGCCTGCCGGAAAACGTGTTTTCAAGGCAAGCCAACGCGGCCTGGGCTTTTCCACTGGTGGGGCTGGTGGTCGGCCTTCTGGCCTGCGCTTTCGGCTGGGCAGTTATGGCTGTTGGCCTGCCCGCAGTGGCTAGCGCGGCGATCCTGGTGGCGGGTCTGGTCATAGCTACGGGAGCAATGCACGAGGACGGGCTTGCAGACACGGTCGACGGTTTTTGGGGCGGTTTCACCACCGAGCGTCGGCTGGAAATCATGAAAGACAGCCATATTGGTGCCTACGGTGTCCTGACTCTGATCTTCACGCAATTGCTACGCGTCGCATTGATTGCAGCCCTACTGGCCGCAAGCGAATACGCAGGAATTCTGGCGGCCTGCGTCATTTCTCGCGCATTCATGCCGATGCTTATGTCCGTGCTGCCGAACGCCCGAAACAGCGGATTGAGCCATTCGGTCGGAGGCCCAAAGGCCGAAACTGCAGCAATTGGTTTCGGCCTTGCTTTTGGCTTGTCCTTATTGCTGCTTGGATCAAGCGCTTTGATCCCCACTGTTTTTTCGGCTCTGGCCGTCGGTTGCCTTGCTATGCTGGCCAAAGCCAAAATCAACGGTCAGACAGGGGATGTACTGGGCGCATCACAACAACTGGCAGAGCTTACGTTTTTGGCTGCAGTGACCGCAGCGATCTAACTCGTCCCACCGGTTTCAATCCTAAGCGTTTCGCCACAATGTTTGCAGTGCACTGCATCGGGGTCGTGCCGGTACAGGCCGCAATTTGCGCACCTGTGGCGCACTTTCTGCGGCATGAAGATTGCCTGGGCCAACCGGACGAACAACGCCACGCCGACAATCATGATAAAGACCGAAAACAGCTTTCCCGCGGGCGTGGCCAGAGTGATATCTCCGAACCCGGTCGTGGTTAGAGTGGCCATGGTGAAATAGAGCGCGTCGATATAAGCGTTCGGACTATTTTCGGGGATGAAGAACACCAAAACCGCCGTCGAGGTGGCGAATACGAAGACCAACAGGTTGATCGCTGCAATTACCGCGTCCTCATGCGTGCGAAAGAAATCGCTGTCGCGCCGCAAATCCCTGAGCAAATGATAGGAATGGATCAGACGCAAAGCACGCAAGATTCGCAGGAACGCCAGGTTCCACGGCAAAAAAAGATCAACCAGAAGAGAAACGATCACAACTATATCGGCCAGCGTGTAGATTTTGCGCAGCAACTTCCACCGATCTTTCGCAATCCACATCCGTGCAGAAAAATCCAGAACGATGAAAAACCCTATGATCAGACTGGCAACTGTGAAACCCAGACCGTGCTCGCCCCTAGCTGTGGCCACGAAGAAAATGATTGTGACCGCATCAAACAAGATCAGGACATACCGAAACCAGACCGAAATCGGGTCGTGCCCAACATACAGATACTTAACTGTTTGCTTCAAATTCACCATCTACGTGCCTCTGCCTATTGGGAAATTAACGGCAATTCAGACATTCACCAAGCCGCGAACACAAAAAAGCCGCCCCCTTTCGAGAGCGGCTTGGACATTGAAAACTGTTGCGGTTACGCGGCAGCAGCGCGCGAGGTCAGAACCTCATCAACCTGCTTGGCAGCAGACACTTCATCGGCACCGGAAACAGCAGCGACTTCGCGGGTCAGACGCTCCAGCGCGGCTTCGTACAGCTGACGCTCAGAGTAGCTCTGCTCGCGTTGGTCATCGGTGCGGTGCAGGTCACGAACAACTTCTGCGATGGAGATCAGGTCACCCGAGTTGATTTTCTGCTCGTATTCCTGTGCCCGGCGCGACCACATGGCGCGTTTCACCTTGGCCTTGCCCTTCAGCGTTTTCATCGCCTGGCTGATAACGTCCGGCGAGCTAAGCGAGCGCAGACCGGATTCCGTGACCTTATTGGTCGGCACCCGCAGGGTCATCTTGTCTTTCTCAAAGGAAATGACAAACAGCTCGAGTGAGTATCCCGCGACTTCCTGCTCTTCGATCGAGATGATCTGACCCACGCCATGGGCGGGGTAGACAACATAGTCGTTCGGGCGGAACTCAAGCTTTTTCGACTTAGACATACAGGTTCATCCTTGGTTACGAGAGCGAGGATCAGACAACAAAATACCCCAAACCGTGCCATCATCAGGCCCGGTCAGGCTGTGAATTTGTCAAAAAATCAGAACTCCAAAGTGTGCATACTTACGGAGTCATCCCCATCTCATTCATCATTCAGCTTCCGAGTATATCACAAAATTGCGACGCCCGAAAGGCCAGCGCCCCTGAACCTTAGAAAGCCTGATGTTTTTCAGGGGCATACGTCTTGAATTGGCAATTGAACCTACCGGTTCAATGAGCGAATCGCTTAGCCACCTTCGCCGGGTGCTTCAGAGAAATACTTCTCCATCTTACCCTCTTCACCGTCGCGTTCTTCTGCACCGGGCAAAGGGTCTTTTTTGGTCACGATCACCGGCCACTGTTCCGAATACTTCCGGTTGAACTCAACCCATTGATCCATGCCCGGTTCGGTGTCGGGGCGGATGGCGTCGGCGGGGCATTCCGGTTCGCACACGCCGCAGTCAATGCATTCATCGGGATGAATGACCAGTGTGTTCTCACCTTCATAGAAACAGTCCACCGGGCATACTTCGACGCAGTCGGTGTATTTGCAGGCGATGCAGTTTTCGGTGACAACATAGGTCATTGTGGGATTCCCATTAGCGGTTTGGGCGTCTAGCTAATCCAGTATTATACTGTCTTCAAGGGCGGATCAGCCCTCTTTGGTGCGAGAAAGATCAAGCGCGCGTCGATCTTTCTTAGTCGGACGACCTTTTCCCTCAAATCCCGGATTTTTGGAAGGCACGTCCTTCTTTTCCGTCATATCAGAGTACAACGTCTGCGCCTCGGGTGCCGGGCCGCGGCGATCGCCCAACTTCTCAACCCGTACAACCCGCACGATACGGCCCTGCGGGAAGGTCAGAACATCACCGGGGGCCACGGCCTGCGCCGGTTTCAAGACCCGGTTTCCGTTCAACCTGACGTGGCCACCGCTGACCTGCTTGGCGGCCAGGCTGCGGGTCTTGAAGAACCGCGCCTGCCACAACCATTTGTCGATCCGCAGCTTGGCCTCGGCCATAGGCGTTTAGTTACCGTCTTTCAAACCCATCAGCGCTGCTGCGAACGGGTTATCCGGATCGATCGCCTTTTCCTTCCGGGGTGGACGGGACGAGAAGGTCTTACCACCTTGCGGTTTTCCACCCTTCTTGCCCTGTGGCTTACCGCGGCCGTCCTGAGGCTTGCCACGCGGCTTGCCTTTGCCCTGCCCCTGACCCTGCCGCTGTTCACGTCTCGGGCCTCGATTGGCCTGACGCGGACGACCCCAGGTGAAGGTATAAAATACCTCAACCTCAGTCTCATCCGAAGTGGGAGCCTCGGCTGCCGCCTCCGTGCTTTCGATGGCCTCGGCTGCTGCCTCGGCGGGTACGGCGACCTCTTCAGTCGCGGCCTCGGGTGCCGGTGTTTCTGCGTCGGCAGGTTGTTCGGTCGCTTCTACCGCGGGCTCTTCGGCCTCAACCGATGCCGCCTTCACCTTTTCACGCTCACCGCGCTCGGCTTTGTAGCCCAGGCCCTGCATCAGGTCTGCGAACTGTTCAAGCGTCATGCCGGTGATCGACAGCATGTCAGGCTTGGCCTCGAACCCGCCCCGGCTGTCTTCTGCGCGCAGCATGTCGGCCAGACGCTCCAGCATATCGATACGGATGGAACGTTCGCCTGCATCGCGGTAGCCGCACATGGTGTCGTAGCCCTCGGGCGCATCCTTGGCGAACGGAACCGTGACCAGACCCGGAGGTGGCGCATCGGGGAATTCCTGCAGACCGCCGGCCAGTGCCCACAGTACCAGACGCAGACGCGTCGGGGCGGGCTTCAGCAGCAGCGGCATGAAGATGGTGAACTGGCCAAACCGGATACCGTGCTTGCGCAATGCGCCACGGGCGTCCTGATCCAGATCCTTGACCTCTTGCGCGACTCCCGCACGGGGCAGAACACCAAGCGCCTCGACCATACGGAAGGCAAATCCTTTGGCCAGGCCCGACAGTTCTTCATCCCGCGACAGATTCAGCAGCGGTTCGAACAGAGCGGCCACTTTGCGGTCGATGAAGTGCTGCAGGCGGCGCTGCACTTTCTGCTCGACTTCAGGGCCTGCGGCCTCATCCACAAACACCTCGACCATCGGCTTGAGTGGCTCTGCCCCGGCAACCAGCTTGCCGACGGCATATTCGCCCCACATCAGGCCACCCTGATCGGTAAAATCAATTTCGGTATCGGGCGCATTGTAGAAACGGTCGGCACGCAGATGGAATTGCGGCGCGAGTGCTTGCAGGGAAGCCGTTTTCAAAGCTTTCGCCTCGGTTCCTTGCGCGCTTTTGTCCGGGATAAACCGGAACCCTTCCAGACGACCGACGAATTCTCCTTCGACGGTCACTTCACCCTTGTCATTTACTTCGGCCAAAAGGGCCTCCTTCTGTTTGAGCCGGCGCAGCAACACAGATGTGCGCCGGTCCACAAATCTTTGAGTCAAACGATCGTGCAGAGCGTCCGACAGCCTGTCTTCTACAGTGCGCGTTTCGGCGCGCCAATGCGATTCGTCACGGACCCAGCCGTTTCGTTGCGCAACATATGTCCAAGTGCGAATATATGCCAACCTTTTGGACAACGCATCAATATCTCCGTCCGTTTTATCGATACGGCGGATTTGCCGCGCCATGAAATCATCTGGGATCGAACCGCGTTCGTGCAAGTGGCCGTAGATAACTTCGAGCAAGCTGGCGTGCTCGGAGTGACTGATACCGCGAAAATCGGGGATTCGGCACACATCCCACAACAATCGGATCGATGGACCGTCACTGGCGCGCGCCGCAACCTCTGCAACTTGCGAGAGCGATTTCAGCACATTCAGGTCGTCCGCAGGACGCGCCTTGATCAGATGTTCGCTGTCCGGGCTAACCTCAAGGGAGGCAATCAGGGCCTCAACCGAGCCAAACCGCAGGGCGGCATTCCGCCAGTTCAGCTTTTTCATCGGCGTAAACCGGCTGTCCATAATCGCCTGCGCGACACCTTCGTCCAGCGGCGGGGCCTCACCGGTCACGCCAAAGGTTCCGTCCGACATGCCTCGCCCCGCCCGACCGGCAATCTGAGCCAGTTCGTTTGGCGCAAGCGGGCGCATCCGCCGGCCATCGAACTTGGTCAGCGACGAGAACGCCACGTGGTTCACATCCAGGTTCAAGCCCATCCCAATCGCATCCGTTGCGACCAGATAGTCGACCTCACCGTACTGATAGAGGTCTACCTGCGCGTTCCGGGTCCGTGGGCTGAGCGCCCCCATGACCACTGCCGCACCGCCCTTTTGACGGCGCAGCAGTTCGGCAATGGCATAGACGTTTTCGACCGAAAATCCGACAATGGCACTGCGCGGGGGCATCCGGCTGATCTTTTTCGAGCCGGAATAGACCAGCTGCGACATCCTCTCGCGGCGCACGAACTGTGCCTCGGGGACAAGCGCCGAGATCGGGCCGCGCATGGTATCGGAGCCCAGGAACAAAGTTTCACTGGTGCCTCGCGAACGCAGCAGGCGGTCGGTGAAAACGTGGCCACGTTCGGGGTCAGCACAAAGCTGGATTTCGTCGATGGCGACGAAATCCGCCCCCATGCCTTCGGGCATCGCCTCAACCGTACAGACCCAATACTGAGTGCGCGGCGGTACGATCCGTTCTTCTCCAGTTACCAACGCCACAACCGACGGCCCCCGGATCGCGACGATCTTATCATAGACCTCGCGTGCCAGCAGACGCAGCGGCAGGCCGATCACACCAGTCCGGTGCCCCAGCATCCGCTCGATCGCGTAATGGGTTTTACCTGTGTTAGTCGGGCCAAGTACGGCCACGATTCGGGATGACCCGCTCACCTTTGCCCCCTGCCCCGGTTCTTTAGAGGGCCGAGCCCTCGACCTGAGGCTTCAGTCGATTCACGGCATTGGTTACTTCTTCGTGATGGGGATGTATAGCCAAAGCACGGTCATAGGCTTCCAGAGCTTTGTCGGGCTGACCGATGATCTCGAAAATCAGGCCCAATCCGTAGATGGCCTCGTAATTGTTCGGGTTCAGCGTCAGCGCATGCTCCAGATCGGCTGCGGCCATGCCGAAACGATCGATCCCGAAGAACACGGACGCCCGAACATGCCAACCTTCGGCAAATTGAGGCGCGTGATCCGTTAACGCCGTCAGATGCTCAATTGCGGCTTGTGTGTCCCCATCATCCAGCGCCTCTCGACCACGCTCCAGCAGTAAATCTGCCGAGGCTGATCCGGATTGCGCCCACAACGCCTTGAGCTGGCGATCAATGTTGATCGACTGTTCGGGGGTTGCCTGCGACAATTGCTGCAATAGCTGTTCCTCATCCCGGGAATCCGCCGTTTGTGCAGAACAAGGGAAGGAAAACGTGACTAGAAGCGCTGTTGCCGCAACGATACCTTTGAGATTGGTGCTTGCAATGCTCATAACAACGTTCAGTGTAGCGCAGCGCCCGTGGATGTCCATTCCCGGCGCACAAAACATAGTGAGGAGAATCATGAGCGACACTCTGGAAAAAGCCGCAGCCGCATTGAACGAAAAACTGTCGGGCGGCGATTTTAGCGCATCGGCAAAATTTGCCATCGCCGATCTGGGCTCGATCGTTCTGGACGCAAGCGGTGCGCGCGTCAGCGACGAAGACACCGACGTGACCATGAGCGCGGATGCCGAGACGTTCGAACAAATCCTCAGCGGTGAACTGAACCCAACCGGTGCCTTCATGTCCGGCAAGTTGACCGTAGATGGCGACATGGGCGTGGCCATGCAGCTGGCGTCGGTGCTGGCCTGATGAAACTGTCGCCGGCCCCTTTCTTTGATGACATGGCCGGCGTCCCCGCCGGTGGTAAAGCCCATTGGCTGAACACAGCGGACGATACACGCATTCGGGTTGGCCACTGGCTGCCCGAAGGCGATGCCTGCGGCACGGTTATGATGTTCCCCGGCCGTACTGAATACATCGAGAAATATGGCGACGCCTCTGCCGAGTTTACCGGCAGGGGATTTGCCTTTTTGGCCGTCGACTGGCGCGGTCAGGGCTTGGCGGACCGGCTGTTGGATGATCCCAGGATTGGTCACGTCGACAAGTTCACGGACTATCAAAAGGACGTCCAGGCCACCCTGGATCTGGCGACCGAGCTTAACCTGCCAAAGCCATGGTTCGTCATTGGACATTCCATGGGCGGTGCAATCGGCCTGCGCGCCGCGTTGGAGAAGAACTGTTTCGCAGCCTGCGCGTTTACCGGACCGATGTGGGGCATCTTCTTCACACCGATCATGAAGCCGCTCAGCCGTCTGACTGCCTATTGGGGGCCCCGGATCGGGTTGGGGGAAAAAACTCCACCCACCACGTCTTTGGAGAGCTACGTCGCATCCCAATGCTTTGAAGGCAATGTGCTGACCCGCGATCCGGCAATGTTCCAGATGATGAAGGACCAGTTGGCCGCACATCCTGAACTTGCCCTTGGCGCGCCTTCGACAATCTGGTTGCGCGAGGCGTTGGATGAATGCGCTTGGTTGATGGAACAAACAGCTCCTGAAACTCCCAGTCTGACCTTCCTGGGCAGCCATGAACAGATCGTCGACCGCAAGGCTATTCGCGCCCGCATGGCGAACTGGCCCAGTGGCACTTTGGTCGAAATCCCTGATGGCGAGCACGAAGTTCTGATGGAGGCGCCCGATGTGCGCGGGCCGGTCTTTGACCAACTGGCCGCTCATTTCAAGGCCGCGTTGCCTGATGCGGTGCCGGAACCGGTTCTGTCTTCTTAGGTCAGAACATGCACCGCTTGTGATCCCCGCCTTGCGCGCCTAGATGTTGGCGAAAGCTATTATCGAGGTGATCCATGCGCGACCTTCCCTTTCCCGTCCGTGACGCAAACGCAGTCGGAGGTGCCGAAAATCTGGGCGACCTGCCGGAATGGGATCTGACCGATCTGTACACGTCAGAAGACGCGCCCGAGCTATCCCGAGATCTGGACTGGCTGGAAGGTGAATGCGCCTCGTTTGCCGCAGATTACGAGGGCAAGCTGGCAAAGTTGGACGCCGCGGGCCTTCTGAATTGTGTTCAACGCAATGAAAAGATCAACGCCATCGCAGGTCGCGTCATGTCGTTCGCTGGTCTGCGCTACTATCAGCTGACCACCGACGCAGAGCGCGCCAAGTTCCTGTCAGACATGCAGGAAAAGATTACGATTTTCACCACCCCGCTGGTGTTCTTCACGCTCGAGATCAACCGCATCGACGATGACGTGCTGAAGGCCCATTTTGACGCCAACGCCGATCTGGCGCGCTATGAGCCCGTCTTCCGCCGCATTCGCGCGATGAAGCCCTATCAACTGTCTGACGAACTTGAAAAATTCCTCCACGATCTCGGCGTCGTTGGCGATGCTTGGGAACGTCTGTTCGACGAAACCATCGCCGGTCTGACGTTCACCGTCGACGGCGAAGAGCTGAACATCGAAGGCACTTTGAACCTGTTGACCGAGCAGGACCGCGCCAAACGTGAAGCCGCTTCGCGCGAGTTGGCAAGCGTGTTTCAGAACAACATCAAGACCTTTGCCCGCGTCCACAACACGCAGGCCAAGGAAAAGGAAATCGTTGATCGCTGGCGCAACATGCCGACCGCGCAAACCGGACGCCATTTATCCAATGACGTGGAACCTGAAGTGGTTGAAGCCCTACGTGAGGCGGTTGTGGCCGCCTATCCCAAACTGAGCCATCGTTATTACGAACTGAAACGCAAATGGCTTGGTCTGGACGTCATGCAGGTTTGGGATCGTAACGCTCCCTTGCCGATGGAAGACACCCGCATTGTCGGTTGGGACGAAGCGGAAAAGACGGTGATGGACGCTTACAATGCGTTTGACCCACGCATGGGTGAAATTGCGGCGCCCTTCTTCTCGAAAGGCTGGATTGACGCAGCTGCAAAGCCGGGCAAGGCACCGGGCGCATTTGCGCATCCGACCGTCACCGAGGTGCACCCCTATGTGATGCTCAACTATCTGGGCAAGCCGCGCGACGTGATGACGCTGGCGCATGAACTGGGCCACGGCGTCCACCAGGTGCTGGCCGCCGATCAGGGCGAGATGCTGTCGTCAACGCCGCTTACGCTGGCCGAAACGGCATCCGTGTTCGGTGAAATGCTGACCTTCCGCAAGATGTTGGACAAGGCCGAAACCCCCGAACAGCGCAAGGTGCTGCTGGCCGGCAAGGTCGAGGACATGATCAACACGGTCGTTCGCCAAATCGCATTCTACGACTTCGAATGCAAACTGCATGCCGCCCGCCGCGAAGGCGAACTGACCCCGGATGACATCAATGCCCTGTGGATGAGCGTCCAGGCAGAAAGCCTTGGGCCCGCATTTGAATTCATGGATGGGTACGAAACCTTCTGGGCCTATATCCCGCATTTCGTACACTCACCCTTCTACGTTTACGCATACGCTTTCGGCGACGGCTTGGTGAACGCGCTCTATTCCGTTTACGCAAGCGGATCGGAAGGATTCGAGGACAAGTATTTCGAGATGCTGCGCGCCGGCGGGTCGAAGCACCACAAGGAACTGCTTGCCCCGTTTGGACTGGACGCAAGCGATCCGAAGTTCTGGGACAAAGGCCTGTCGATGATTTCCGGCTTCATCGACGAGCTGGAAGCGATGGAAGATTAATCGCTTTTGGCTTTGGTCGTCAGGAACACTGCGGCCACGATAAGCACTGCCCCAAGGGCCGCGATCGGAGTGATTGCGGCCCCCAGGAACAAGGCCGAATTGATGAACGTGAACACCACAGACGCAGCGAACATCAATGTAGCTGTAAGCGTCGAAACCCGCGCCGCAGCCTCATACCACAAGTAGTAGGCCAAGGCGGTCGGCAGTACCCCCAGCAGAATCAGGAACACAACGTCGCTGGCCGTTGGGACCTGCAGTGAAAAGATAGCCAACGGAAGCAGCAACACCCCTGAGCACAGGAAGATCCCGAACAGGAAATTCAAACGCTCGCCGGTTGATTCCGAATTTCGCATCGCCCGGCTGCTGGAAATCAGGAATACGGCCCAGCTGAGGCCCGCTCCTATTTCAAGAAGATCACCGAACAGAGGTTCTCCACCTCCTTGGAAATCCTGATAAACCGTTAGGAACACGCCAAAAATTGCCAGGACCGTTGCCAGAACATCCGTGCGTGTGACGGGTGTATCCGCAAAGAAATACAGGAAAACCAACACAAAGAACGGCGCTGTATTCTCAAGAACCATGGCGTTCGCCGCACCTGTATGTTCAAGCCCGATGTGAAACAGGATGTAGTTGACCACCGTGGACAATACGGCCAGCCGAAAGTTCCAGTCGCCGATCCGGATCGACACCGAGACCTTCATGACCCGCAGCATGCAATAGATGGCAAGCGCCGCGATAAACAATCGCGTCACAGCGATCTGCAGCCCGCCGAGATCGCTGGTCAAATAGCGGACAATGACACTGTGTGTGCCCCACAAGAACGCCGCCAAAAACCCAAGAACCAGCCCATTCTGCAAAAGCGGCTGTTTCACTTTGGTTTCGGGCATCCTATCGCCCTGCCTATTTCAGCTGACTGTCTTTGGACCCGCGACGGTTTATGCCAGACCGGGCCTTGAAAGCCCCGTCCCGCTCTTGCTGGCAATCGAGGCACAATTTCACCCCGGGCAAAGCTAGGCACCGCTTCTCAGGGATCGGTTCTTCACATTCGGCGCAATGAGTCAGACTTTCCCCGACAGGCCGCCTTTGCGCCTGCATCCGGGCCAGTTCATCCGAAATGGACGCTTCAATCTGTTCACTCACCGCGCCGTCGCGGGCCCAGCCGCCTGCCATGGTCTCCCTCCTGATCGGGTGACCGTCAGATTAGACCGGCCTGGCGCGACGTGGCAAGTCAGAGCGCGACTGCGCCCTCGAACACCTGATCGATCATCTCCTGCGTACCGCGCGAAAACTCCAAGGGGCACGGGTAATCGATACCGTCGCGGACCGAACGGCAGAAGGCTTCGACCTGAAGCTTATAGTGGTCATCGCCGGGGAAGCGTGTGACCTGCATTTCAAGGCCCGGTCGGTGTAGTTCCACCCGCGCCTCACCGAATACACGTGCGTTGAACGGAGCAGTCAGGCGGATTACGCCGCCTTCGCCATGAAACATCATTTCCTGATGCGGATGCATCCGTATGGACACGTAGCTGGAGTAGGTAAAGCCCGGAAATTGCGCCCGAATTTCGGTAAAGGCGTCTATGCCGTCCTCCCACCGGATCGCGGATTCGACGGACAGAGGCTCCTGCCCCGTCGCAAACCTGGCGCTGCCGATTACGTAGACTCCAATGTCCCGCAACCCTCCGCCGCCGGTCTCTGCCCTATTGCGGATGTTCCCAGTGTCTGCACGATTATCAAAGCTAAATGCCCCGGTTACATGCACGAGCTTTCCAATCGCTCCGTCTGCGATCAGTTGGCGCACGAACTGCCATTGCGGGTGATGCACGATCATATAGGCCTCGGCGGCCAGCAAACCGGTCTCATCCCTCTTTTGGATCAATGGCGCGAACTCGGTCGCCGCCATGGTCATCGGCTTTTCGCACAGCACATGTTTCCCGGCCTCCAGCGCCTTTAGACTCCATTCGACGTGCAAGTGATTGGGCAGCGGGATGTAGACTGCTTCGATCTTGGGATCCGCCAAAAGCGCGTCATAGCTGCCGTAAACCGTCAGATCAGGGCAGAACCGCTGGAACGGCTCAGCTTTGGCTGCATCCGACGTGGCCAAGCCTGCCAACCGTGCACCATCGGCTGCGTTAATTGCTGGAGCCATATGTTGGCGCGCAAACTTCGCGGCACCCAAAACGCCCCATTGAACCGGCTGCTGCATGACGCATCCTCATTGTCTGACTGCTTGCGCTAACTGTATCAATCAACTGGGGGTAAGTCAGGTTTTTCTTGGTCTTGATAACGGCTGGCGTCGGCAGATTGAAACTCCTCCCGATCCAACTTTTTCACAACGGTCAGGGCACTGGGAACGGCTGCGGACCCGGATTGAGCTTGTCGAAATTAGATTGCGAACACTGTTTCGCAGGCTCAGTAGCGGCAGCGCTAACACACTGAAAAAACAAACACAAAACTTTCAATTTCCCCACTGATGAATCAGCGCAACATCAGCAATCCTCTGAATTTCTTGATCCGTTTCATTTTCTCCGACGTAGCAACTATGTCACCGGGCAATTGGCATTGTGTGCCGCTGGAGCGCCCGGGATTTATGTTGTGACCAACTGGGTGGGAGATAGCCAGAAATGCCAACACCGACAGACACAATGACGCCGACGATCACGGGAACCGTGTTAATGAGTGGTGCCGTCGGCTCGTTCGACGAGAACAACGAAGATTTCGACATCCTGCGCGAGGCCGTCGTCGCCGCCGGGCTGGCTGGAGCACTGGACGATCCTGAAGCCAGCCTGACCGTTTTCGCGCCGAACGACGCAGCGTTCGTCGGTCTGGCGCAAACGTTGGGCTACACCGGCTCGGACGAGGCGGGCGCGCTTGGGCACATTGTCAAAGCACTGACCCTGTTAGGTGGCGGAGACCCGATACCCCTGTTGACGGACATCCTGAAGTACCATGTGGTTAACGGTGCTTTCGATCTCGAAGCAGTGGCTGGTTTGGGCAACGGCGCTCAGATCGAGACGCTTCAGGGCTCATCAGTCGAGCTGAATTTGGAAAGCGCGCCGCCAAGCCTGGGCGACGCGGATGACGGCATTGCCGACCCTGGCCTGATCGGGTTTGATGTGGAAGCGTCCAACGGGATCATCCACATCCTCAACGGCGTTTTGCTGCCCGTATCCGTTAGCGACATTCTGGGTCAGAAAAACACCGACTTCATCCTCGGCGATGACTCGGACGAGTTTTACTTTACCGGTCGCGGTCAGGATTTTGTCCATGGCGGTGGCGGACGGGATGTCATCAACACAGGAAAAGGTGATGATGTAGCGCTGGGTGGCGCCGGTAATGATGTCATCTTTGGAGGGCGCGGAAAGGACATTCTGCGCGGTGATGAGGGCGAAGACACGATATTCGGCGGCCGAGGGTCGGATGTGATCGATGGCGGAGCCGACAATGACACCCTGTTCGGCGGTCGCGGCAAAGACATGTTCGTCTTTGAAAACGGTGACGGCGATGACTGGATTGTCGATTTCAAAGTCGGAAAAGACAAGATCGACCTATCTGGTTATGAAGGCATTTCCAGCTTTGAAGACATCGAAGACGACATCTCGGGTGGCCTATTCCGCACGACGATCGAGTTGGATGACGGCGACAGCATTGACCTGACCGGCGTCTGGCCTGGCCAATTGTCCGAAAACGATTTCATCTTCGCGTAAAACAAATCAGCCCGCCAATTCGGCGGGCTGATGCTTGTTGGGTCAGACGGTGCCCAACATTCCTTTTTCACGCGCAAGCTCGCGCATTTTCTTCTGCAGCTTTTCGAACGCGCGCACTTCGATCTGCCGGATACGTTCGCGGCTGACGTTGTATTGCGTGCTCAGCTCTTCCAGCGTGACGGGTTGATCCATCAGACGTCGTTGGGTCAGGATGTCCTTTTCACGGTCATTCAGTACATCCAGCGCAGCAGCCAGCAGTTCACGACGCGCATCCAATTCATCGCGCGCTTCGTAGTCACCGGCCTGGTCTGCGTCTTCATCCTCAAGCCAGTCCTGCCACTGCATAGTGCCTTCGCCCTCGGACCCGACGGTCGCGTTCAGCGAGGCGTCCCCGCCGGACATCCGGCGGTTCATGCTGATGACTTCTTCTTCGGTCACACCCAGATCGTTGGCGATCTGTTTGACGTTCTCGGGGCGCAGGTCGCCTTCTTCCAAGGCGCCGATGCGGGCTTTGGCCTTGCGCAGATTGAAGAACAGCTTCTTCTGCGCCGACGTAGTGCCCAGTTTTACCAATGACCACGACCGCAGGATGTATTCCTGAATCGAGGCACGGATCCACCACATCGCATAAGTCGCCAGACGGAATCCCTTTTCCGGATCAAACCGTTTGACGGCTTGCATCAAGCCCACGTTGGCCTCGGAAATCACTTCGGCTTGAGGCAGTCCATAGCCGCGATAGCCCATGGCGATCTTGGCCGCTAGCCGCAAGTGCGACGTGACCATCTTATGCGCGGCCTCAGTGTCTTGCTCTTCGACCCAGCGCTTGGCCAGCATGTATTCTTCTTCCGGCTCTAGCAGGGGAAACTTGCGAATTTCCTGCATATAGCGGTTCAGGCCGCCCTCGGGCGTCGGCGCGGGGAGATTTGCGTAATTTGCCATGTTTCATGTCCCTCCGACAAATGTTTACCTTGTTAACATAGGATATGGGAACAGGTCCCGATCCATTCAAGAGGTACCGTTAACAGTCTGAAATTAACGATTGATAAAGGAAAGCTAAGAACGCGTTACTCACATAACTTTGCGTATTATGTCAGCGGCGCGCGCAACTGTTCAATCAGATTTTCTATGTCATCGGGTAAATCTGCCTCGAACCGCATGGTTTCACCGGTTACAGGGTGCTCAAAGCCCAAAACGGCAGCATGAAGCGCCTGTCGCGGAAAGCTACGCACCGCCTCGGCAGCGGCAGCACCGAACGCTTTTGCGGCGAGTTTGCGCTTACCACCATACACAGGGTCGCCGACCAGACCATGCCCCGCATGGGCCATATGCACGCGAATCTGATGCGTACGGCCGGTTTCCAGCCAACACTCAATCAAGGCGATGCCAGCAGGATGACCAAATGTCTCAACCAACCGCGCTCGCGTCACCGCGTGTCGACCGCCATGAAACAGCACAGCCTGTTTCTGACGGTCAGTCTTATGCCGGGCCAATTGCGTGGTCAGGCGCATGATATTGCCCGGCTCAAAACTGACACCCTTGATTCCGCGCAACCGGGGATCATTTGCATCCGGCACGCCATAGCAAATCGCGCGATAATAGCGTTCCACACTATGTGCTTCGAACTGCGCCGCAAGCCCGTGATGCGCCGCATCCGACTTGGCGACGACCAGCAATCCGCTGGTCTCTTTGTCGATGCGGTGCACGATGCCGGGGCGTTTGACACCGCCTACGCCAGACAGATCCTCGCCACAATGATGCAACAGAGCGTTGACCAGAGTGCCGTTGGGTGATCCCGGCGCTGGGTGCACGACCATACCGGCCGGTTTGTTAATAACGATCAGGTCCGCGTCTTCGAACATAATCTCCAGCGGGATATCTTCGGGACCTATGTGGCTGTCCTCAGCCTCGGCCACAGTGATGACGATCGCCGCCCCTTCGGCCACCTTGGACTTGGGGTCGCGGACCTCAGCGCCGTCGATCGTAACGGCACCGTCGTCGATCAACCGGGTCAGCCGCGTTCGGGACAGGTTTTCATCGGCTGGCACATCCCGTGAAAGCGCCTTATCAAGGCGAGGCGGCGGATCGGCCGCGATGTGAAATTCAATCTGACGGGTGCCCATGACTGTCCCTTCCGAACCCCAAGAACCGCAGGAAACGCCACAGCTACGCCTGCTGCGGAGAATGGTCATGCTGCTGACCGCGGTGATGATTGGCGGGGTTCTAGTGACATTCGCACTGATTGTCATCCGACTATCGGACAGAACCCCCACCCTGCCCGACCAGATCGAGTTGCCGGACGGTGCAAAGGCGCAAGCCGTAACGATCGGCAACAACTGGTACGCAGTCGTCACCGACGACAACCGCATCCTGATCTTCGACAAGACGACCGGAAAGCAGCGTCAGGAAATCCCTATCGCGGAATGATGGTCAGCTGTCCAATGCCATCCGGAACACGATTTCTGACGCTTTGCGCAATGCCTCGTACTCTTCGGGCGAATCCCTGCGGAACGTCTTATCCCCTTCATCCAATTGCTTGGAGCTGAACAGTTCGGACCGGTCGGGAAAGAACTCCTGCCGGAACGCGATGTCTTCGTTGGCTAGAAACTCGTCCAGCCACGCGCGTTCGTCGGGTTCCAACACGTCATTTCGGCGCACCATAACCGGATCCTCAACGACGAGCCGACGCAATTGACGGCTTTTCTTGCGGCCAATCGCACGGGAGACGATTCCAAATGCCTCGCTGGCAGCACGCGACTGAGACGGGTTTGACGCATGGCCGCCGGTACGGCCTTCCTCCAGCGGCGTACCGATCCGCGACAGGAAATCATCGACAACACTGCCCTGAACCATTTCGGAGCGTTCGTACAAAAGCGGAGCCACCGAGACACCAGGAAAGGCAGTCCGGATCTGCGCCAGCTTGGCGGAAAGACTATAAATTTCTGGCTGATCGCGGATCTGATCCAATTGATGGCGAATATACTCGGTCCCACCATTGGGCAATCGCCCGTTTTTGGCGCGCTGCTTGTAGTCCGCTTCGAAAAAGTCGGAGTAGCGGCGACAATAGAATGTGATCCGCAGCGATCGCGATGGTATATCAGCAAACACTTCGGCCAACCTGTTCAGATCACAGGAATAGAACATCTCGGAAGATACAAGACAGGTCTGATCGGCATGCGCATCGTATTCACTGGTCATGGCAGCGCGAAACTGATCCATCGGCTGAGAGGTCTGATTGATATGAAACGCAATGATATTGTGGCTTACCGCGAGACGCCTCTTACCCTCTAGCCTGCGTCGGCCGGTTTCCATGTACCGCAAACCGATCTCGTTCAGGACACCCGGATTTCCGCGCAAGTACCCCTGCAGGGCAGTTGTGCCGGTCTTGGGCATTCCCATATGCAGCCAAAGCATTATTGCGCTCCTGTCCCTGAGAAATTTCGCGTCATGCCTGTTGGCTTGCCGCGAACCCTGCGGTCATCTGCTGCATGAGGTCTTGCATCTCGGGCAAGTCGCGCAGTTGTTCGATCTGCCGTCGATGCAGATCACAGGATGCGTGATGCAGTGAAGCAGTCTCGGGATCGGACAGCATCTCATAGTAATATGCGCGCTTGCGATCCAGAATGGCGTCGATCGAGGTATTTGTCTCGGCATTCTGGTTCATCATGTTCCAGTATTCCAAACCAAGGCTTTCGCCCAGATGGTGGGCGCGACCGCGCATCTTTTTGACCAGATAGCTTTCGCAGGACTTCAACGCGTAATGGTTGACCTGCACCAGATCATACCCAAAAGAGTCCCGTGCCGACCGCCAGCTTTTGTCAAAATAGCGCTCAGGCATCAACTGACCCGATCCGTTGTACCAGTGGCACTCTTCCATGGTCTCAACCGTTGGCCGCTTGGGGCGATGAACGCCCAGCGCGTCCCAAATTCCCCGTTGGAACATGGTTTTAAAGCCCCACGCCTGAGGCGGTCGAAATATCCGCTCTGGCGCCGCTTGCCGGAACTGATCCGACAAAAATCGATCCTCGTATTGCACGACCCCAGCATTTCCAAACAACCGCCAGGTCATTGAAATCGTTTTTGCATCGGGGATGGCGTCCGTCAGTGCCCGCAGAGTGTTATCCCCTGTCTTGACGTTGATGTGCTCGTCGGCGTCGATGACGATGACCCAGTCCTGCGGTCGTGCAACCTCCATCCTGAGAAAGGTCTTGTAAGCCCGTTTTTGCGGGCTGGTTTTCCGGCGCGAGTTGTTGTCGACATGGGTCAGAACGCCTGTGTCGTCCAGGCGCTGCAACAAAGCATCTGTTCCGTCCGTGCAGTCGTTGGTCATCACAACCATTTGGTCGACACCAATCGCGCGATTATGCGCCACCCACTCCAGCACAAACGGGCCTTCGTTCTTCATCGGTGTGATGCTGATGTATCGCGGGTCCTGATCGGCCATACGTGACTGCCCTGTTCGTTTTTTGTTGCCCAATGCTGATTGGGGTCATTTAAAATTTGTGTGTAAATTACGTTGAGTTGATGGAACTACCAAGGGGAAATGCGATCATTTACCCTCTGGCCCGCTTTAACTGATTGGAAAACCTCTTGAGCGTCGGGCACAAGTCCCGTGCTTTTTGTAGAAACGCACGGGCCGCGTCTTTTTCACCGCGCTGCAACAAAATGCGCCCGGCCTCGCCTTGAATGGCTGCTGTGTTGTCGTCAAGCTCTGCCGCCTGAATGATCTGGTTCTGACCCTGTTCCACTGCTCCGTTCTTTTCCAGCAGCTGCCCCATCGCAAAAACCAGAAAGGCGTTGCCCGGGTCGCACGCCAACGCATCCGCCATTGTGATCCGAGCCGCAGACCCGTTTCCGTCGGCCTGAAGGAGCTCGGCCAATCGTTTATGATAGAGCGGATTATCTGGCACACTGGCCAAAACCATCCGCGTTGAATCAATTGCTTTTGCAATCGAAGTCTCACCCATATGTACAGCCAGTTTGGCACTGAAACTCTGAACGCGCGGGTCCGATTCCGGCATGTCGGTCATGCGAACAAGCCCATCATGCAGCTGATTCAGACGCGGTTGGTTTTCGAACAGTCTGCGAGCCTTTTGGTCCAGAGAAAGTTCTGACCAGTCCAGCAGCAGGAAATCAAAATTGCATGGAAGGCGCACCAATACTTTGCGCTGAGCAACATGGGAATTGAAGTTGAACCACGGCCTGCGGATCACCTTTTGCAGCGACCAGTCGGTAGGAGGAAACAGCCGCAGCGAGATTTGGTCCCGATAAACGACCCGAGAGCCGAAAACCAAAACGTCCGGTCTGATCGGCTTAGCCCAAAACGCGCGACTGAATGCCTGCCCTGCCTGCCAGCGCTTTCGCTTTTCCCCCAATACCGCGGCCTTCATGGCACCGCAGACCGCGTGGTCTTCAGGCCAAACATTGGGGTCTTGCAGGGCCTTTTCGACCATTTCGGCAGACGCATCCCATTTACCTGCATAAAACAGGTTAAGCGCCTGAAGAAGAGGAAGAAATGCGTTGTCCGCGCCGTCTTCCAGAAGCCGCGCTGCGATACTCGTCGCCTCGACAGTCCGATCGTCCGAATGCAATCGGTTCATGTGAAACAGCGCTTTGGAATAAATGTGCGACGCTTCGGATGCGTTCAAAAACCCATTTGAACCTGCGTGCAGTTTTTTAATAGTGACTTCATTCGCCCGAGCAATCTCTTCCTCGGTCAACACATCCCGAAACACTTTGCGCTGCTGCCCCGAGATGCGGGCGGCGGCCATGGAGAAGGCAGAGATGACCGGCGCAATTACCTGATCCGCCCGCGACATCGTATAAAGCTCCAGAAAGTCGCGCTTGGCTCGGGTCATCCCGGACACATCGGCGATGTCGGACATTTGCAGCAGGTTCGGAAACCGTTTCTGGAACCGCCTGACCAGCTCGGGCTGATCAGAAAACATGATCGCTGTCTTATCGGCATTTTTCTCTAGATGCGCCTCATACAACTCTTCTGGCTCGATTTTCGCGGGCCAGGTCGTGTGTTTCCATGGTAATCCGTTCAGAATGTCGCCGCGGCGGATATGATAGGCCGACACGCCCTGCCCTGACAGCTTGGCATCCGCGCGGTCCATCACTTTGCGGATTTCTTCGGTGAATCCGACCTGTCGGATAAAGTCGCGGTATCTTGGGCGAATGGCTTCGATATCTTCCCAGGGAAAAGCCAGAACCTCGAACCCTTCCTCAACCAGCACCGAACTGCCGGAATTGAGATGTGCGATCAGGCGATCAGGTGACGCGTCGTTCTGAAAAGACCAGATTGGTAGAGCATCCTGCGCAAGGGCGCTGAATGCCTCCTGGCTCAGGAAGTGTTCATCCATCCATCCTTGCGCAAACAGCTCCTGTGGGTGATTCAGTTCCGGTGCATCAGCTCCCTGAGGGAACCAGTTCACCCGAAAGGTTGTACCAAAATCCTCGGCCAGACGTATGCAGGTCAGCATCATCAGCAACCGTGCGCCCATGCGGTCCTTCCGCTGGCCGATGAACACGCCCTTGGCGGGGGTCATTGGGCATCCTTTGCCATCTCGGCCATCGCTTGTCGGCGCAGTCGGCGAAACCGCTGCCTCGCCCGCTGCACCAAATCCGGGTGCCGCTCCCCTCCGGCGGCTTCGATCCCCCGCATATACAGTGGCAGTCGGCGCCGCGCGCGCATCATCCTGTAATACTCGGTTGAATCCAACGATCCATCCATCGCCCCCAGCATGACCGGCTTTAGGATATCGAGTTTTCGAAGCATCGGCGCAGCAAAGTGGTTCGAATACCACGTCTTGAGCAACATCACGTTGTCGCCTTGCAGACGCCCAACCTGCTGGCGGTCCAGATCGAATAACGGGTCATAGAACACGTAGACCTTACCCGCAGCCTGAACCGTCTGCGCCGCATCGCTCATCGGCAGGTCCCAGTCCTGCACACGACCGAACCGATACCGCGTTTCCCAGGGCACAAGTCGTTCATCGAGCGTCGTTTGCGGGTTGAATGCAATCACGTTAGCGCCGGGAACATGCGCCGAAAAAGTCAAAGCCCCAAAGCCCCCCATCGACGCACCCGCGAAAACGACCTGATCGAACCGCTCAAAAAACCCTTCAGCGACCTTGCTTTCGAAATACGAAAGGATCTCGGCGTCGCGATACCACGCTTTGGTGCGCGCAAAGACCCCCATGTGAGACCACCCTTCGTCCCGAAAGAACTTCCACCCCCAAGGCTCGCGCGCGAATGACAGGTCGTTGGCATTTGCGATATTGTCGAAGCTGACCACCAGCCGTGTGGTGTCGCGCTGATGGAACAGGATCGAATGACGCTCCAGCTTTTGCAGGAAACCGGTTCCGTCTCCACCGGGATAAAGCTCTACAAACCATGGCGGAGCGGGGTCGGTCAGAATACGCTCATACCCGGTCTTGCGGTCGGGATGTTCCGGTTTCAGCTGCTCTTTTGAAAGTTCGTCTGCCATGGCCATCAGATCAGATTGTCGGCCAGCCATGAGCGAAACTCGACCCATTCCGGACGCATCTTGATTTCGGACACCTTGGCGCGATGCCAATCGCAGGCCTGCGCGTGCAGCTCTTTTAGTTCCGCATCCGATTTCAACTCTTCCAGCAATGGCGCAGCGCGGCGCACCGCGGGCAGGATGGACTGGTCGGTCTCTTTGTTGGCATTCATGTCCTGCCAGTAGGACTGCCCCTGATCCACCTTGATATGGTTCGTCCGCCCCCGATCACGCTTGATCAGGAAACCGTCCATAGACCGAACCGAATAGTGATGAAGCCGCCCCAGCGAATGGTCAAACCTGCGCCATGCCCGCCAGCCGACCTTCTCAGCCGGGAACAGTTTGCCGCCAGCATCGGACCAGGCAATCTCGGACGCTTTTTCCTCTTCGAACCCTTTCGGGCGATGCGGCCCAAATCGCGTAAACTTGCCGTTGTTCCGAAACAGCGTTTTCAGACCGTAGGCGCGGCCCGAATGATAGGGATACTCCTGATCGCTCATCGAAAAGGTTTCGGTCACCGGCCTGTCCTCAAAACTGATGTTCCCGGAACTCCCAAACAATTTCCACGCAAACGAGATAGCGTCGACCGGCTGCCCTGCCCGGCTTTCGACTTCAGCGATCAGAGCACCAAAACCATTGTCGCCGCAGCGGATATTCCAGAATTCGTCCACGTCCAGACACAGCAGCCACTCGGCCTCTTTGACCTTGGGTTGGCGCCGCGCACGGCGCAGCATCTGGTGCTGAGGATTCCCGCCCTCTTTCACCTCGTTGCAGACATGGGTGGCCAGGCCCAGCTCTTGCAACCTAACTGCAATCTTGTCCGTTCCGTCGTCACAGTCATTGGTGAAGATCACAAAATGATCGACACCCAACGTTTTGTGGAACGCGACCCATTCCAGCATGTAAGGGCCTTCGTTCTTCATCGTTGTGAATACGGTGATCGACTGAGACATTAATACCCTTCCCGAAACTGTCTTGCCTCACACATACACATCCCGATCCGCGCGGGCGAGACAGGAAATTGCCGGGAGAGCATTCCAACGCGAACTGGTGCAACTGTACACAGCAGATGCACTGACAATTCATCAGTTTGGGTTAGATGTTGGTGCGGTCGAGAAGCATCTAGAACAATCGAACTAGCGCTCACAACCCCTTATTTTTATGAGCATAACGCCCTCGGACAGCCTTCGGGTTCCCCAAAATGTGTGCTGTCCTAAGGCGTATTGTGTGTCGTGGTGCCAGTCAAGGGGCCTTGGCATTTGATCAAAGAATAGAGACCATTACGCGGTAAACCCCACTGATTAGTCCGACGCGCCTTCCTTTGAACTCTTGTATCACCCGTATGCAGGCCACAGCCCCGGGTGTCGGCTAGCTTCAACTCTGCTACTTTGCGTGCAGGTTTTGGAACGAGCCCGAAGGCAGGTATACTCGGCACACGAATTTTCGAAGTTGTCCTTTGGGAGAAGCGGTATGAAAATTGTGACTGTCCAAGTTTCACTCCTCCTTTTTGCGTTCAGTATAGTGTCAATCGCCGCCCCTTCGCTGTCAAACGCCAATCCACTCAACGATTGGAACGTTTCCTGCGGTGTAGACAGTGGATCATACGAAAAAAACGGAAAGACACATGTATTTCGGACCAGTTCGAACCACTGTGTCGGAGGAACATTTAAGCAGCGGTCCGAAATATTTACGCGGAATGTAGCTCCGAACCACAAGGGTGCATACCAATTTTCATCCAAAGTTTCGTTCACGTCACCCAGTTCAGATGAGTTTAGTATTTTTCAAATTCATGATGGGCGAAATGGGTGTGCTCCACCGTTCAAGCTTAATGTTGAACCAAATGGTAGGTTGTCGCTAGAAGGTGCTTATAAAGTTGGAAGCCAGCCCGGGAACAACTGCGTACAAATCGCCTCCTACTCCGGCAAATACTCGAATGCCAAAATCAGACGAGATGGTTCAGAACACATGTTGAACGTCACGATTGCTTTTGATGGAAATGGTGGTTTTCGTTTTTGGGTGTCACTAGATGGCGCACCCCAGATCTCAGGTGCTTACGAACCTCCTTCATCGGGAAAGTTCTTTGCCGCTGAGCGTTACTATTTCAAACACGGTATCTACTCCTATCGCGTATTCCCATATGTACTCACCTCCACAGACCTGAAGGTAAAACGCGTTCGAGTGAAATAGGAAATTAGACCCACGCCGTTGGACTCATTTGACAAGAGCGTCAAGGTATAGGTGCATTCGCACATCCTTCGAATTGGGGAACTCCTGCCCGCAACAGGATAAGATAAGAACGGTTGAACTCGTCACGCGCGGCGGCTTTTACGCACTCAGCAGCGTCGAGGTTGGCTTTGGCTTCGACGTTGTCCTGCGCCGCCACTTTGGCGTCGGTCTCGGAACCGTCAAAGTCAGCCATCCGGTCATTCACGGCGGCAATCACAGCGCGGGCATCAGACACCCTCAGGCCAGCCTCTCGGAATTCCCTGTGGGCGGACCCTAGGCACCTTCACGAATACCTCTTTGCAGACCCCGGTACGTGGGAGAATGACGCCATCCGGGCCATCATCAAAGGACATCTCAAACAGGCCGAACCAAACACCAACCCCAAACCCGATGGATGCCAACTCGTACGGTGAAGTGCGCGACGGCGAGCAAAGCGACATGATGCTGGTCCGAGAGCTTCAAATCAGGTTGGTCGAATTGCTTTCAGTTTCAAGCAATGAGGTTGGTAAGCCAGAGGTGGACGCGCCGGAAACCTATGATGAGCTCCTATTGCAGATCAGAGCCGAACCGGAAGAACCGCTGCCGCAAACGCTTGGAAAGTCGATGCTACCTTCCCGTAAGAGGCAACGGTTCAGGGACAAATAATGCAAGCAGTTAACGGAAGCAACCAAGCCGAAGGTCATTCTGCCCGGCGATCCCAACCACGATTAGAGTTTCTGTCGCAATGGCTCCGCCATCACTCGGGAACCGAGTGTGGCGGCTTCTACTTAATCCGCGAAAAGTTAGCCTTCGATGCCCGACTGAATAGCAATTTGTAGTATCGGCAAGTTATCCGCCAGTAGAATAAAATGTTCATAGTGATTAGAAGCAGTGCTTTGAACATCCAACTACTTGTACCTAAGTGACAGGTTGGTTGGCCATTCTACCGCCATTGAGCAACTATCTGGGAATGGATTTCCCGGCTGACCCAAGTAACCCCATTTCCAATCTACGCCATCGAAACAAAACCGGACACGAACATCGTTGTTCTTCCCCCAAATAACCCCAACATCATCTTCAGGAAGCTTTTGCAAATCATGCTCGTCTCCATCCAGAATATGGCTTCCGGTAATCACGATTGTTCCGTCGTCTCTAAACCCATATAGCCTTAACACATCCTTGTTAACGCCATATAACCGGGCAACAAAATTGGTACCCGCAATAGTATTCTGACTTCTACCGTCGTGAATTCTGTCAGTAATTACTTTGTAACCCCCATCATCCAAGTAGAATACTAAATCCAAAACATCTCGATTTTTGCCTCTCAAGATACTGGTGAACCCGCTACCCGATTTGATTTCAACATTACAGCGCAGATTGTCTCCATCTACGGTGTTTTGAAAGTTGGCCTTAGACCAGTCATATTCCTCGGGCGGGCCAATTCTCACAGTGTTCAACTTTTCGCCGCCTACGAAGACATTCCTAGTACCATCAGAGCCGCACCGGTAGGAAGGCATAGACTGAGCCGCTTCATTTCTCGCGCAAGTCGCGCTATCTCCCTCTCCTAAATCTGTATGGAAACCGCAAGTTGGATAATGATAGATTATTCCAGTATCGCTACTGCATTTTCGGCAAGCATGCGCGCCTGACGCAATAAGGCACAACGCAGAAACTGAAGCAAAAACAAAAAAAATTCGCATAGTGTCCACCTCTAAGAAATTTACTTATCTCTCCAGTCTGACACTTAGCCTGTTGGCGATCAATCCACTTGCACGAGCTGCACTTGATCTTCGGTCGAACGGAAACTGGAAAAACAGGAAATTACTTTGAAACAAAGCCTTGGAAAACTCCATTTGGTGGATCTGAAACACGAAATGCCTCGCGGCGGAAATGAAAAGGCTCCCGCGTCAACGGAGGCTTTTAAACTCCCTCAACACCATCTCAAGTGTAGCGGTAAACTTACTCAGATTGAAGTTTAGTGTACGCTTTCGCTCATGCAGATATCTCCATACCACGAAAGCATCTGAATGGTGGTCCAAGGCATCTCTAATACTGTAGTCGGTACAAAAAAGTCAGGGTGTTGCGGAGCAACTGAACGCCTGAACTCTTTATCAAGCCTCTCTTTGCTTTCTGCCTTCAAAGCTTCAAACAGGTTCAGAAGGTTATGCTCTTGTTTGACGTTTGGATCGTCATAATCGAAGACGTACCAAGCCTTCAGCGCGAATTCCATGGAAAGCGCCAAAAGCATCGGCTCAATTCCCAAATATACTCGAGTTTCTTCCTCATCACGTGAGAGGAATTCGTCCTTCTGGAAACCCTCTACTTGTCGAAGGATTGAACTGGCAGCAAAGGGGCATCATTTTGGTCACTTCAAAGAGTATGTTCAGACGCTGCTGGAACAAGCCAAGGAAGGCACGACTTATTTGGATATGATCTGCAAACGTGATTGCTGATTGATGCCGCAAGTATTTTGACGAAAAAGTTTGAGAGCCGGAGATAGATATAGATGCCGCGTATACCCCCCGGTGGGGTCACCTCAGGGCCACCTCTCGCCACCTGTGGGAACGTCCCTTTATGACAATAATAACAAGAGGTTGACGCACATTCCTGCATGAATCATCTACACGTTGCATCATGTTGGTGCGGCATTACCAAGAATAGGAATGGTAGAATGATCGTCTTTGATTTTTGCGTCGGCCCCTTTGACTTGCTCGTCGAGCATTATCCGCATTCAACGCCCCTTAAGGTGACACGTGAGGGACCGGGCGAGACTTTCGTTGACGTTGGTCGCCACCGCCTGACGTTCACGAACCACAGAAGGTGCCCCAAGGCGTCTTGAACGCATGAGTCTCATTTGACCTGAGTGTAACAAGACAAGTGCCAACCCCATCAAACCCGTCTCATTTAAGTGGGGTTGACATTTAAAGCACACATTCTTACTTAACCTTAAGAGATAAACGATACACATTCGGAGACAGGCACATGCTTATCGGATACGCGCGGACGTCAACCGCAGACCAGATTGCAGGCTTTGAGGCCCAGCAGCGTGAGCTTACCGAACATGGATGTGAGAAGGTGTTCGCGGAACAGGTCAGCAGTGTGAAGCAGCGTGACCAGCTTGAGGCGGCCATAGACTTTGCCCGTGAGGGGGACACTCTGGTCGTTACCAAGCTAGACCGTCTGGCGCGTTCGGTCCCTGACCTCATCGACATTCGCAAGCGGCTTTCAGACAAGGGCGTTCAACTGCACATCATGAACATGCCCATGATGAACGACAATGCCACTGCACAGATGCTTGAGACCATCCTCGGGGCTGTTGCTCAGTTTGAACGTGAGGTGATGCTTGAACGGCAGCGTGAAGGGATTGCTAAGGCCAAGGCTGAAGGGAAGTTCAAGGGACGCCCAGCAATGGATGAGACCAAGGCAACAGCCATCCGTGAGGCATTCCAGAGCGGCGTGAAACCGAAAGACATCATGGCTGAGTTTGGTATCAGCCGAGCGAGCGTTTACCGCATCGGGCGGAGTTGACCCTCATACAAGCAGAAAACTAATTCAACCACACTATTGCCCTGAACCACGTCAGCAACTGCCTGACTACTGATTACATCCGTAGGTGGGATTTGCCCCCACTATAGCCGTACAGAAAAGTTAGACGAGCTGGTTAACCCCCATACAAGCCCTAGGTCCCGTCAGGTAATTTCGACGTGTCTGTGCATAAGGGCGTTATCAGTTGAAAAGCCAAGTTGCACACAGTGCAGCAAGGGTGGTGTTGGTAAAAGGTCCCTCCGCATACGTAGTAGTAACCCTATAGGCCACCGTTAAGGTGCGTCGACCTTCGTCTCCTTCATCAAACACCAACCATGTGAAGTATTCGCCTGAAGGTAATGCAGTTTCACTGCCAACACGTTCAGGTGCCCCCTATGGCTCGCTCCGCTCGTGGAGAGACCAAGTGATGATGATCGACATTCATCACACCACAATCCCATCGTAAGGAACTCCCTAATGAACATTGTCACATCCCTTCAGGGGAACCTTAAGGCGTGCGCTCGGTGCAGCCATACGTTTGAGCCTAGAAGGTCCAACCAGAAGTATTGCTCAGTCAAATGCAAGAAGGCGGGCAGTAAGAACAGCACAAGAGGTGGCCGCGTGGTGGAGAGCAAGATGCGGTCTGGGGCGCATTATGAGCGTGCGGGACACTTGGAACAAATGGTCTACTCTGTCGCTCCCTCAGAGCGTCTTGGTGTCATGCGACATATTCTGTCTTACATCACTGTAGATGGGGGTCTCAGAAACATTCTGTGTGACCCCAAGTTGCTGCGGGCACAGCCCCGAAAGTCAGGGCGAAAGAACATAGCACAGGCAGCAAGCTCATATACCCAGAGGTTCTATGGTCTTTCCATCCAGACCTTTGTCCGCAGGGTGCAAGCTGGGGCTGAGATTGATGGCATTGAGGTGACGCGTCTTTTTATGGCTTCGCCTTCCATCCCAGACATCAAGACCAAGCTGTCTCCGGCCAACGTCCATTGTTGGTACCAGAGCGGAGTGGGTCGACCGTGTCCCCATAAGGAGCAATCAGGACGTCCACAACGGGCGTCTTTTTCATTTTTGGAGAAGCATAATGGAACTGAATTAACAGAACCGCGTGGCCGACAAAAGGCTGCGCCGTATCGGCTACACCAAGCGTAGAGCGTTCACGAAGCGCTTGCGGTCAACAGCACGTGCCCGTCTGGACCACGACAAGATTGACGATCAGCTTGCCCTTTGGGCCGACCGACGAAGCCACTGGGCCAGCATGAGAGTGCGCCCTGAAGTGGTGGTTACAGTCAACACCGTGCGTGAAAGCATGGTCAAACAGTTGGAGCGTGAGGTCTCACAGAGCGAAGCGCTTTCATTCTTGGTTGAGCTTGGCGTGGTCGCCATGACCGACCGCAAACAAACCACAGCCCCCTAACGAACGAAGAAGAACCCCAAATGACAAATACTGAAATCACTATTCACACTGATGGCTCTTGCCTTGGAAATCCCGGTCGCGGGGGCTGGGCTGCAATAGTCCGAAGATACGAAGACGGCAAAGAAATCAAGAAGCGGCCCGTCTTTGGCAATGTCGCGCACACCACAAACAACAGGATGGAAATGGCAGCCGCCATTCAGGGTTTGCGCCAAATCAGGCGTGACGAGAAAGCCCAGATCACGGTCTATTCCGACAGTTGGCTGCTCATCCAAGGGATGACCGAATGGGTGCCCAAATGGAAAGCTAACGGCTGGCGTAAAACAAGCGGCAAGCCCGTCGAGAACCGCGACCTTTGGGAAGAACTTCTGGTCGTATCAGACAGATTGAACGTGCAATGGGAGTGGGTGCGGGGTCACGCTGGGGACGCAAGGAATGAAGAAGTCGACGGGTTGGCTGTAGCGGCAGCTATTGGTTCTACGAGCCGCTGCCCGCAAGACCGAGGCTATGCGGCTTAAGAGTGCTCTTGTGCGTCATGCTAGAAACTGGAGATGGCTGTCGCCGGGTCGTGATTTGCGATCTTTTGGCAACTAATGTCTGGGCATAAAACTCCAGCCGCTACGGTAAGCAGCACTGATTGATGCAAGAATGCCACAAAGGCTCACAACTGCGCCCAATTAAACAAAAATCTTCAGTTCGCAACTTGAAGTGTTCCTAGTCCGTTCCCAAGTCGATTTCATCGTCGTCTTTAGGGCGGCGCAGTCGATCGTTTAAACTGTCAAGTCCTGTGGCCAGGTACATGCAGATTTCGAGTACCATTTGTTGGGCTCCTGTATTTATACCGGCGACGCGGCTTCGGTTTCCGGTAATCCCGGTTGTTATGTAAATGACAATATAAGCGAACACGTCGAAAAGATGGGCACCACGCAGAACAGTCGGGGCCGGAACGAATAAGGGCAAGTGTCCTGCCTAATGTTTCGGCCCCTCTCGCGTAGGAAAATGGAACCAAGCTTTTCACCTAAAGACCTTAAACACTACCCTCATTTTGACCGCAGACTTTCCATCAAAGAGGCCGAAGAAATTGTTTCTGACCCCGCGCGGGTCGCCGCAAATAAATTCTATCCCTTCTTTCTGTATGAAGAGACTTGGCAGCCATTTAGGACAGCTGAAAAAGAACGACCAGAGCCGAAGTCACGGCCCATCCGATATGCTGCTCGTCGGGACGCCTATATCCTTACACATTACAGAAGAATCCTCGCCGAGAGATATGAAGAACGCCTTTCCAATTTGGGTATAGAACACTGCCCAATTGCATACCGGAAGATTCCCAAGGGTGGCGGCGGAGGCAAGTGCAACATTGACTTTGCGAAGGATGCCTTTGACGAGATTGAGAAACAAGGCGACTGCGTCGCCATCGCACTCGACATCAAAGGCTACTTCGAGAACTTGGATCACGAGCGTATCAAAGCGGTCTGGTGTGACCTTCTAGCCGTTGACAGACTACCCCCCGATCACTTCACCGTCTTTAAGAATGTCACCCGGTATCACGTTGTAGACCAAAAGGATGTTTACCGCCGTCTTGGATACATTGAGATGGTCAGCGTTAATGGCTATCCCCGCGAGCGCTACACTGTTCCTTTCAAGAAGATGCCAACCCAGCTCTGTTCCCCTGCTGATTTCCGCGCCAAGATTTGCGGCGGCGACCCCACACTTCCAAGTTTGGTACGGTCCAACTCAGACGAAGAAGGCAACCTCCTCAACCATGGAGTACCGCAAGGCGCACCGATTTCCGATCTGATTGCAAACTTCTATCTTCTCGGCTTCGATGTAGCGATGAACCAGTATGCGGAGGCCCGGGGCGGTCGTTATATGAGGTATTCAGACGACATTCTTTTGATTGTTCCGGGCGGTGAAACCGAGGCGGATGAAGCAGAGGCATTCGCTGTGGGCGAAATACGCAAATACGGTGAAGAGCTTCAGATCAAAGAAGCCAAGACTTGTATTGTTCGCTTCCTGCGCGAGGATGATGCCCTAGCCTTTCAGCATGTACGCGGACCTCAGGGAAAGAACGGCTTTGAATATCTCGGCTTCCGCTTCGATGGCCGTCAGGTCTATGTCCGCGACAGCACCATATCCCGGCTGTACCGCAAGGTGGCTCTATCCGCAAAGGGCGTGGCGCGTGGCTTTGCAAAAGCGCATCCCAAAATGAACGCCTCAGAGATATTGGCTACCTTCAACTACTCCGACTTCAGCCAGAGATTCAGCCGTGTTCATCCGGAAGAACTTTCGCCAGACGACTACGGCACATGGACGTTCTACAGCTACCTAAAGCGCGCATCTGAAACATTCGGAGCGCGCGGAGCACCGATCTTGCCACAGGCGCGTAACTTCAAAGCGATTATGAAACAGCGTATTGCCGAGGCGATGGTCAGGGCTGTGGTCCAAAGGGATAAAGCCGCAGCAGCGGCAACCGAAGCGGAAGCTGAATAGTTACTTTTGGTTACTAACGAAAACAAAGGGTTACGCCGAAAGGGCGCATGGGCATTAGCGAAGAAATGCAAAAGCGTATCCAAACTCAGATGTGTCAGCACGTCGATTAGGTGGAAGGTCTGTTGTGCCGCAGGGTTTAAAGCCCAGCCTTAACGCCCCACCTAGCGAACTCTCTCAGCCGCGCCTCACGCCCACCATAAGTATTCTCAGCGACCGACTGAGCGGAGTGCCCGAGATACCCATGACGCACTTCTACAGGTGCCCCTGCATCTCTCAGCTTATCGCTTGCCCTGTGGCGCAACCCGTGGACCTTCATGCGCTTGTCGTCAGTGTTCTTTTTGACCGCTTTCATCAGCGCCGCAGAGGCAGCCGTAGGGCCACCGTCACGGCCATAAGAAGGGAACAGTGGCTCGTCCCCCTTACGACCCTCTACACGCTCCCTTAGGGATTCCCTGAGGCTTTCTGAGGCAATCGGAACATACCTATCACTGTTGCTATTCTTGATGCCGTTGATTTCGTTTGGAGTGATCAGGATGGATGGAGTTTCCCCTTTTAGGTCCACGTCGCTTACGCGCAGACCACAGGCTTCACCAAGCCGCATCCCGGTGCCTTTTAGCACCCGCCACATATCAGGAAGGTCTTCGCTTCGACCGCCCTCTAATGTCTTCTGCACGGCGTCGACGACGCTGTCTGGCAATGGAACGTTCTTATCCAGAGAGCTAACCTGTTCCTTAGGCCACGGCAGGCGCTCGAAATGGTTTCGCTCAGACGGTATCTCCAATTCCCTGACGGCATGGTTGTAGGCAGCGGCTACTATGATCACCTCACGCTGACACGACTTGAGGGCCAGAGGTTGTCCGTTGGCTTTCTTGAGACCTAGCAAATGGTCCATAAAGCTACGCGCCGTCCGACGGTCGATGCTGTCAATGGTTACATCTTCGAGGGGCTTGCCTAGGGCGTTACTCAGTCGATTGAATGTGCGATCAATTCTGACCATCGCCTTTCGATCATCGGCCAGACCCTTATCCTTGGCGTAGGTGTCCCTCATGTCCGCCAGCGATGGCTTCGGGGGTTCTCGGTCAGGGTTCAGGACAGCAGCTACCACTTCCGGGTCCTCACCACGGGCCGCCAGACTGTGCCCCACTACTCCACGTGTCCAGCTATCGTCAGGGTCCAAGCCCTGCACACTTTCCATGTATTGCTCCGCGAGGCGCTGTGCGTCGATGAACTTCTGAGTGGCAGACCGAGTGTCAACCTCAGGGTGCCGCCTGTAGGTATCCTCAACAATGGCGTCAAAATTTCTCAGGTGAAATTGATACTCGCGCTGGAATGCCGCCCCTTCACGCGCCTTAATGTGCTTCTGATAAGCATCCTCGCCACGAATTTCGCGCACCCGCTTCGGCCACCGCTTACGAAAACGCCATTGTGTGGGGCTAATAGGGTCGATGTACTTGATCTTCATTCTAAGGGCCATTGTGTGCTGTCCGTGTGTGCTGTTTGCGTTACGCGACACACTCGGAAAATGCTGAATGCCCTTGTTTATAAGGCCCAAAACTAACTGATCAAGCTAGTTCTGGTGCGGTCGAGAAGACTCGAACTTCCACGGGAGTTACCCCACAGCGACCTCAACGCTGCGCGTCTACCAATTCCGCCACGACCGCACTGCCAGTGACTTGGTAGAGGCGCGTATAGACGGTGGCGAACAGGATGTGAAGAGGCAAAAAACACGCTGGTTTGAATTCCTCTTTACTGCCCATATCTGTAGCGCGTACATCGCTAATCGCCCCTGTTCTCGGAGCCCGTCCATGACCGCGCAAGAATCACGTCCAATTGTTCAGATTGATATCGTCTCGGACGTTGTCTGCCCGTGGTGCATCGTTGGCTTTCGCCAACTAGACCAGGCTTTGCGGGAACAAAACGTACTGGCTCAGCTCAGATGGCATCCGTTCGAGCTGAACCCGAACATGCCCGCCGAAGGTCAGAACCTGCGAGAGCACATCATGGAAAAGTACGGTTCGACAGCCGAACAAAGCCAGCAGGCGCGTGACCGGCTGACCCAGCTCGGGGATGAACTTGGTTTTACCTTCAATTTCAGTGATGACAGCCGCATGGTGAACACTTTTGCCGCGCATCAACTGTTGGACTGGGCCGAGTCTCAGGGTCGCCAGCATCCTCTGAAGATGGCCCTTTTCGCGGCATATTTCACCGACCAAAAGGACGTCTCCAAGATCGAAGTCCTGCTGGATGCCGTCCAGGCCGCAGAGCTGGACCGGGCAGCGGCCCGCGCGGCTCTGGAATCTGGCAATCACGTCGCCCCGGTTCGTGAGAAACAGCAATTCTGGACGAACAACGGTGTTTCCGGTGTCCCTTCAATGGTGTTCGGTGGGAAGTACTTGGTCACAGGGGCTCAGGGGACCGAGACGTACACGAACGTTCTGCAGCGGTGCCTGGCCGAGGCCGCGTGACCTCTTTTCTTCGCCCTGCCCCAGCGATAAGGAACCGCCATGGAATGGAAGATCACTGACGGGCTGACCGACTACAACGATGCTGTCGTCTTTATGGAGGCGCGCGTGGCCGCGATTGCGGCTGGCGAAGCAGACGAATGCGTCTGGCTGCTGGAGCACCCGCCACTTTATACTGCTGGTACATCGGCCCGGATCGAGGATCTGACCGATCCGGATCGCTTTCCGGTATATGAGGCCAAACGCGGCGGCGAGTATACCTATCACGGTCCCGGCCAACGTGTAGCGTATGTCATGCTTGATCTGAACAAACGCGGCAAAGACGTGCGCCGTTTCGTCAAGCAACTTGAAGAATGGGTGATCGCGGCGCTTGCCGAGTTCAACGTGCACGGGGAAATCCGGGACGGTCGCGTCGGGGTTTGGGTGCGACGCAACGATAAACCTTTGACCGCATCCGGCAAACCTGCGGAAGACAAGGTAGCCGCCATCGGGTTGCGTTTGCGCAAATGGGTCAGCTTCCACGGAATATCGATCAACGTTGAACCGGATCTGGATCACTTCTCGGGCATTGTGCCCTGCGGCATCACCGAACATGGAGTGACGTCACTGGTCGACTTGGGTCTGCCGGTCACTTTGGCCGATGTAGACATAGCTTTGCAAAAAACCTTTTCGGAAATTTTTGACCAGATCAACGCGTGATACTGCGAATCATTTAGTATTAACTATAGGTTAACAATACCGGGAAACAGCCACCTTCTGTTTCCATAGCGATCGAAAATTTCCCAATAGCTACGGTTTAATTGGCGTAAAATTACTAAAAACTCACTCAAATAGATACATCCCGCGCGTTTAAGGGTAATATGAATTTACCGTTCTTAGAGTGAGTGGTGTGTTAACCGGTGATCTTGGGTCATCCCATGAAGTCGGAAAAGTTCTTTGTTAACGAGTCTGCCGTTCCGACCCCAAATCGGAGCGGCAATTCTCATCCCACACCGCGCTTAGCCTTCCCCATGCCCGAAACGCGATGACCCGACGCAGGCGCAATCCTCCTGTTCGATCTCCAGCGTCGCGTGCCCGATACCGAACCGATCACTCAGCGCTTGCCTGACGTTGGACCTGACCCCTTCTGCGCGTGACCAAGCTTGGGTTTCAATGACTAGATGGGCCGTCAGAGCGGGTTCGCGCTCCTGCATGCTCCAAAGGTGGATATGGTGAACCTCGGCGACACCTGGCAGGCTCTCAATGGCGGAGGCAACCTCTTCGGGGTCGAGTTCGGGCGGCGCGGCCAGCATCAGGACGCGGATGGTTTCGCCAATCTCGCTTTTGACGTGCCACAGGATGTAGATAGAAATCATGATCGTGACTGTCGGGTCCACCCATGTCCAGTTGAACAGGATCACCGCGCTGCCGGCGATGATGACTGCAACGGAGCCCAAAGCGTCAGCTACGTTATGTAGAAAGGCCGCCCGAATGTTCATGCTTTCCTTGGCCATCGTATAGGTCAGCGCAGCAGTGATGAGGTCTACGATCAGGGCCAAGGCTGCGATCCAGACGACGATCCAGCCGTTAATGGGCTCTGGTTCGAAAAACCGCATGACGCCTTCGTAGAACAGGTACACTGACAGCACGATCAATGTTGTGTAATTGACCAGTGCGGCGACGACCTCGGCCCGGCCATAGCCAAAGCTCATGCGGGGATCTGCCGGACGCCGGGCAATCTTGCGGGCGAAAAAGGCGATGACCAACGCAATAGCATCCGAGAAATTGTGCAGGGCATCCGCGATCAGCGCCAGCGACCCAGAGAAGATACCCCCTACAACCTGCGCCAGTGTCAGGAACATGTTGACGGCAATCGCCCAAATCACTCGCGCATCCCCTGCTTCGGGGTCGATGTGAGTGTGCGCGTGACTGTGCCCCTTGTGAGAATGATCATGCGGCATCTTTTTTGTGTGTCCCTTGTTACGACTCCACACCGCATGTAATTCCTCTAGTTACTAGAGGTTCAAGAGCCCAAGGCAAAAAATATGCATTCGATTGGAAGTCTGTCGCGCCGGACCGGGGTAAAAGTTCCGACGATCCGGTTTTATGAAGACAAAGGGCTGTTGCCCAAGCCAGAGCGAACGGCGGGCAATCAGCGCAGGTATGATGAGACAGCATTGAAACGGCTGCTCTTTATTCGCCATTGCCGTGATTTGGGATTGCCGCTGGCCGATGTCGTGGGCTTGCTGTCCCTTGAGGGCGCGTCGGGCAGCGACCTCAACCGGGCACACGAAATTGCCGAGAAGCAACGGGCCGACCTCAGGGACCGTATTGCCCGCCTGCAAATTCTCGAGGCTGAACTGACCCGAATTTCAGCGGCTTGCGACGGAAAACACGACCACGTCTGCGCCGTGCTTCACGCCTTTGGTGACCATAGCGAATGCATGGGTGCGCACTCGAATACAAAGTAAATCGGGTCGCTCAGTTCAGCGCGGCTTTGACCTTTTCACCATGCTCCGCGATCAGATCAAAGTCGCCCATCGTTCCGGGCGCGCGCACCGCGACGCCGTCATGGCGTGGCAGGATGTGGAAATGCAGGTGGAACACTTCCTGACCACCGGCGGCCTCATTGAATTGCTGGATCGTGACGCCATCCGCATCGAATGCCTTGACCACAGCCTTCGCCAGTTTCTGAACTGTTGCCATCACGGCTGCCAGTTGCTCGGGCGAGGCGTCCAGAATGTTGCGGCACGGCGTTTTCGGGATCACCAACAAATGCCCGTCCGCCCGTGGCATGATATCCATGAACGCCAGCGTTTCGTTATCTTCGTACACACGGGTCGAAGGGATTTCCCCACGCAAAATCTTGGCAAAGATGTTTTCGGGATCATATGCGGCCATTTCAAGTCTCCGGTTGCAACGTCGCCACAGTTCTGCGGCGCACCTGGGCGCGGGTCAAGCGGCGAAAGCACTCAAAGGCTCGCCCCCTTGAATTCCCGGCGCGGATCCCCAAATGAGTGCGGAATTTGGTCGATTTTCCGCGGGTCAGCCTCCTACCCGCGACAATTAATCTTGATCCAGATCAAACTCGACCATTGAAGGTGCCCTCTGCGCATTCTAAAACCAGCAGGAATCCCGCGCGTTGGAGAGGTCCAACTGTGCGGTGTAGTTGCAACAGGAGGCACCTAATGGCAGACGCAGCCATTCATGGTCATGGGCATGAAGACGAGCGCAGCTTTTTCCAGCGCTGGTTCATGTCGACCAACCACAAGGACATCGGGATTCTCTACTTGGTCGTCTCGGCACTTGCCGGTCTGATCTCGGTTCTGATGACCGTCTACATGCGGCTCGAACTGATGCACCCCGGTGTTCAGTACATGTGCCTGGAAGGCTTCATGGCCGACCCATGTACCCCCAACGGACACCTGTGGAATGTTATGATCACCTACCACGGTGTTCTGATGATGTTCTTCGTTGTTATCCCTGCCCTCTTCGGCGGATTTGGCAACTATTTCATGCCGTTGCAGATCGGTGCGCCGGATATGGCCTTCCCGCGGATGAATAACCTGTCCTTTTGGCTGTATGTCGCTGGTACGTCGCTGGGCGTGGCCTCGCTGCTCAGCCCCGGTGGTAACGACCAGCTGGGTTCGGGCGTGGGCTGGGTGCTTTACCCACCGCTGTCGACGACCGAAGGCGGCATGTCCATGGACCTTGCGATCTTCGCCGTGCACGTATCGGGCGCCTCCTCGATCCTCGGCGCGATCAACATGATCACCACCTTCCTGAACATGCGTGCCCCGGGCATGACCCTGTTCAAGGTGCCGCTGTTCAGCTGGTCGATCTTCGTGACTTCGTGGCTGATTCTGCTGTCGCTGCCGGTTCTGGCGGGCGCGATCACCATGTTGCTGATGGACCGCAACTTCGGCTTCACCTTCTTTGATCCGGCCGGTGGCGGCGACCCGATCCTGTATCAGCACATCCTGTGGTTCTTCGGCCACCCGGAAGTGTATATCGTGATCCTGCCCGGTTTTGGCATCATCAGCCACGTGATTGCGACCTTCGCACGCAAGCCGATCTTCGGTTACCTGCCGATGGTCTGGGCGATCATCGCGATCGGTGTTCTGGGTTTTGTTGTTTGGGCGCACCACATGTACACCGTTGGCATGTCGCTGCGTCAGCAGGCGTATTTCATGCTGGCCACGATGGTCATCGCGGTTCCGACCGGCGTTAAGGTCTTTTCGTGGATCGCGACCATGTGGGGTGGTTCCATCGAGTTCAAGACGCCCATGCTGTTCGCCTTTGGCTTCCTGTTCCTGTTCACCGTTGGCGGTGTGACCGGCGTTGTGCTGTCGCAGGCTGGTGTGGACCGTGCCTATCACGACACCTACTACGTCGTTGCGCACTTCCACTACGTGATGTCGCTGGGTGCCGTTTTCGCAATCTTTGCTGGTGTCTACTTCTACTTCAGCAAGATGACGGGCCGTCAGTATTCCGAGTTCTGGGGCAAGGTTCACTTCTGGCTGTTCTTCATCGGCGCCAACCTGACCTTCTTCCCGCAGCACTTCCTGGGCCGTCAGGGCATGCCGCGCCGCTACATCGACTACCCCGAGGCGTTTGCCCAGTGGAACTTTGTATCGTCGATCGGCGCGTTCATCTCGTTCGCCTCGTTCCTGCTGTTCTTCGGCATCGTGATCTACGCCCTGCTGCGCGGCGCGAAAGAAACCCGTCCGAACCCGTGGAACGAATACGCGGACACGCTGGAATGGACCCTGCCCACTCCGCCGCCAGAGCACACGTTCGAGCAGCTGCCGAAGCAGGAAGACTGGGACAAAGGCCACGCGCACTGATCCCGGCACTATAGAAACCGATCAAAGCCCCGCCCAGTGCGGGGCTTTTTTCTTGCCTGCCTTTCGCCGCCTGTTTCGACGCGCACGTAGACACACGCAAGATCGTCCGAATAGTATTCAAAAACAGGAATTAGCGACGCCCAAGCAGACGATACTTAACCATGTTACTTCACGACGGCATTTCTATTCGGAAGCTCATCAAAGGATCCGCTGGCTTTATCTGTATCGTGCTGGCGTGGATCTTTCTGGTTTTGGTGGTCGATGAGCTCACCCCAATTGACCTGATTTCGAACCCCAGCCCACCGGTCGCCATGCTGGGATTGGCCGTTGCGTTCTTCCTGGGGTTCAAGAACACATCCGCATATGGGCGTTGGACAGAAGCAAGACGCGTATGGGGCGAAATCGCCAATTCAAGCCGCGATTGGGGGAACACAATCGGTACGCTCGTCCAACCGGACGGCACTCAGATCGAACCGGAGCTGAGGTGCGAGTTGGTTGAACGGCATATCGCCTGGCTAAACATGCTGGCCTATCAACTGCGCCAACCTTCCCCCAGTGGACGCACACGCAGGCCGTGGATGTTCGGCCATTCGCCGTTGTCCGACCGGCAAGAGCTGCATCAGAAACCCGAGAACTGGCAGAAAAGCCAACTGGACACGGACTTGCCGCGCCTTGAGGGAAAGAATAATCGCGCAGCCTGTCTTCTGAACCTGCAAGCCCGGCGGCTGTCGGAAATGGCGCAAGACGGTAAGATCTCGCCCTACTGGCATGTGGCGCTGATGGATCGCTTGGGCCGGTTCACAGCGGCGCAAGGTCAGTGTGAGCGTCTCAAGAACACCCCCTTTCCCCGCCAGGTGGCCGAGGTCGGCCGCATGTTCAGCTGGATCTTCATCTTCATGCTGCCCCTGGCCTTCAACGACGAGCGTTCGGTCATTACCGGGGACGACGTTTCGATGATGAAGGCCGTGATGGTCGACTGGCTCACCTTTGCCCCGTTTGGCGCTTTGGTGTGCTGGATTTTCTTCGTCACCGAACGCGTCAGCGCCTCAATGGAAGATCCGTTCGAAGGCGATGTCACCGATGTCCCAATCTCGGCCTTGTGCCGGACAATCGAAATCGATCTGCGTCAGATAACCGAATGCGGGGTTGCACCTCAACCAGCGCAACCCATCGAAAAAGCTCTGTTTTAAGTTGCCGGTTATTAGCGGGCTGGCCGCCCGGTTTCAGGGCAAATTCGAAAACCTGACCGTTTTAGGGTATCATACATTCTGAAACTCTGCGATCGGAGTAAACAGATGCCCGAATTAGATTTTTGGTATTCCATTGGCAGCACTTACAGCTACCTGACGATCATGCGCCTCGATGAATGGTGCGACGAACATGACGCGACGGTCAACTGGCGACCGTTCAACGTGCGCACCGTGATGTCCGAACAGAAGAATATTCCCTTCGCAGGCAAGCCGATAAAATCCGCGTATATGTGGCGCGACATCGAACGACGCGCCGCCAAGTATCACCTTCATGCCCAGCTTCCCGCGCCCTATCCGATCTCGGATCTCGCTCTGGCCAATCAGGTGGCCTTGCTGGGGATGTCGGACGGTTGGGGCAAAGCATTTACCCAGAACCTGTACCGCATCTGGTTCGAAGACGGGATCGAAGCCGGAAGCGAAGCGGCCATATCCGAAGCCCTGCACCGCTGCCAGCAGGACCCGCGCCTGACGCTGGCCCGTGCCCGCAGCCCCGACACAGTTGCGGCGCTGGAAACGCAAACCGATCAGGCCACGAAGCTGGGCGTATTTGGTGCCCCCAGCCTAGTCGTGCGCGGAGAGGTTTTTTGGGGCGATGACCGCCTTGACGACGCTTTGTCCTGGGCCAGAGTCGGCCACGTCACCTGATCTTTCCCATTCGACACCCGATGGTGTTGCGCTATTTTTGAACCATGCCTTACCGATGGAATCAAACCTCCAGTTCCGAGCAGGAGTTGCGCCTGTGGCCACATAACTCCCTGCCCCCACGCTGGGCCATGTGGGTGGTGTTTTCCGTATTCCTGTTTGGCCTGATTCCCCTTCTCGCCGTGCTTGGCTCGGTTCTTCTGTGGGGATTGCTGCCCTTTTTACTTGTGACAGTCCTGGGGCTATGGCTGGCGATTCAGTCCAATTACAAGGCACGCAGCGTGTTCGAGATTCTGACGCTGAACGGCACGCAGGCCCGGTTGGTGCACCACCATCCGCGTCGGGGTCAGCAAGAGTGGAGCTGCAATCGCTATTGGGCGCGCCCCGAGATGCACGTGTATGGAGGCCCGGTTCCCAACTACGTCACGCTGATCGGAGAGGGGCGCGAAGTGGAAATCGGTGCTTTTCTGTCGGAAGAAGAGCGAATTGCTCTTTATGATGAGCTCACAAAAAAACTGCGCGAACCGGTCGCGCAGCCTTAGAATTCTCTGATTGATTAGCGCTCAGCAGCCGCCGTTTGAGGCGCAGAGCTGATCCTTGACCATTGGGCCGACCTTACCGAAGTCCATCTGGCCGGTGTAACGGGTTTTGAGCTCGCCCATCACCTTGCCCATATCGCGGATCGAACCGGCGCCCGTGGCAGTGATCGCGGTCTGAATGGCTTTGGTTACTTCGTCATCGTCCAATTGCTTGGGCAGGAATTCCTCGATGACCTCGACCTCGCGCAGCTCCCGCTCGGCCAGATCCAGCCGGCCGCCCTCTTCGTAGGCACGGGCGCTTTCCTTGCGTTGTTTGGTCATTTTACCAAGGATTTCAAGCACCTCGGCGTCGCCGCAACCTTTGGCTTCTTCGTTATCAGACGCACGCGAGGCGATGTCACGATCCTTGATCGCAGCATTAATCAGCCGCAGCGTCGACAACCGCTCGGCGTCCTTATCTTTCATTGCTTGCTTAAGGGCTGTGTTGACCCTTGATCGCATATCCATATGTTCTGTCCATCCCCATGGCAAAGGAACCCTGACCATATCGAAACAAAAAGCGCGATACAACAGGGGGTCAATATACCTAACCCATTGATTTAAAACAATAGCCCAAAAATTGAACAGACTTGACCCGAGCGTTCAACCCCCTTAGGTATGCGCCGGTTTACCTTGCAGGAGAGTCGCGCCATGGCCCAGAACGCCCCGTCCAAGCCCACCGCATGTCTGGCATTGGCCGACGGTACATTGTTCTACGGTATGGGCTTCGGCGCCACCGGCCAGACCGTTGCCGAACTGTGCTTCAACACCGCCATGACCGGTTATCAGGAAATCATGACCGACCCCTCCTACGCGGGACAGATCGTGACCTTCACATTCCCTCATATTGGTAATGTAGGTGTGAACCCCGAGGATGACGAGACCGGCGACCCGGTTGCGGCCGGAATGGTGGTCAAGTGGGACCCGACAGAGCCGTCGAACTGGCGCTCGGCCGAAGAACTGAAAACATGGCTTGAACGCCGCGGACGGATCGCCATCGGTGGCGTTGACACCCGTCGCCTGACCCGTGCCATCCGTCAGCAGGGCGCACCACATGTGGCGCTGGCGCATGATCCCGAGGGCAATTTCGACATCGAGGCTCTGGTCGCTGCCGCACGTGGCTTTGCCGGTCTCGAAGGTATGGACCTGGCCAAAGACGTCACCTGCGCCCAAAGCTATCGCTGGGACGAGATGCGGTGGGCTTGGCCGGACGGCTACAAGCGTCAGGAAGCCCCCGTGCATAAGGTCGTCGCCGTCGATTTCGGCGCAAAGCGGAACATTCTGCGCTGCCTCGCCTCCGCTGGTTGCGATGTGACCGTACTGCCGGCCACGGCCACCGCCGCCGAAGTGTTGGCCCACAACCCCGAAGGCGTTTTCCTGTCGAACGGCCCCGGCGACCCGGCGGCCACGGGTGAATACGCGGTGCCTATGATCAAAGAGGTTTTGGACACCACTGACCTGCCCGTCTTTGGTATTTGTCTGGGCCACCAGATGCTGGCGCTGGCTCTGGGCGGTCAGACCGTCAAGATGAACCACGGCCACCACGGCGCGAACCACCCTGTCAAGGATCTGGATACCGGCAAGGTCGAAATCACCTCGATGAACCACGGTTTTGCGGTGGATGCACAATCCCTGCCTGAAGGCGTAGTCGAGACACACCGCTCACTGTTTGACGGATCGAACTGCGGCATTCGGATGTCGGATCGCCCGGTCTATTCGGTTCAGTACCACCCCGAAGCTTCGCCCGGCCCGCAGGACAGCTTCTACCTGTTCGAACGCTTTGCCGAGGCGATGGCGGGTCGGAAGGCGAAGGCTTAATCGCCTCATCGTTCGATGTTAACCCGCTGTTAACCTTGATTGAGCAACCCTGACGCCGGGTCACCGCGTCAGGGTTTTTTTATGGTCGAACTGAACCTGCAGCAATTCGCGCGCGCCGCGCCGATTTCTGTTCGGGCGCGAAAACCCCTGGGCACCTGCCTGGTTGAGCGTGGTTGCATTACTCCCCCGCAACTGGAAAAAGCGCTGCATCTGCAATCCAGACAACAGGCCCCGCTGGGCGAGATTCTTGTGGGTGAAGGCTGGGTCAGCCGCCAGGAGGTCATGGAAGCGCTATCGGAACAGCACTGCCTGCAAATAGCAGACCTCGAAAACATGGCGCCGCCGCGGGATTTGTGTGACATCAGACCAGTCGACTTCTGGTTGGAACACAATGTGGTCCCATGGCAGCGCATCGGGCCGATTTTGTTGGTGGCAACCGCGTGCCCGGATCGCTTTGCTGCTGTTCGTGCCGCGTTGTCGGACACCGAACACACAATTGCACCCGTGCTTGCGTCGGCAAGCCAGATTGATCGGGCAATTGCCCAAACCTTCTCCGGTGCGCTGGCCGAGGCTGCGGAAACGCGGGTTGATGAGGATCAAAGCTGCCGGTCCTGGACGCCAACGGCCCGCGCGGGGCCTGTCGTGGCGCTGGTCGGGCTCGTTTGTTTTTTGGCGGCCTTCCCTGTTGCCGGTCTGACCATCCTTCTGACTGCCGCCGTTGCTTCCCTGGTCCTGTTTATGGTTTTGCGCCTGGCCGGATTACTCTCGTTCCTTGGGCAACGCAGGCAGAATCGTACAAACTCCGAAACCGTTCCGGTACCGCTGCGATTACCACGTGTTTCGGTCATGGTGCCACTTTACAAAGAAAGAGAGATCGCAGGCGCTCTGATAAAGCGGCTTCATCGCCTGACGTATCCCAAAGCCTTGCTCGACGTCATTCTGGTTCTCGAAGTTTCGGATAATGTCACGCGCACCGCGCTGAAAAAGGTCAATCTGCCCAGTTGGATAAGTACCGTTGAAGTCCCTGAACTAAACGGGCTAACCACAAAGCCCCGCGCGATGAATTACGCGCTGAATTTTTGCCGTGGCGACATTCTGGGCGTTTGGGATGCCGAGGACGCTCCGCAGCCCGATCAGATAGAACGCGTCGTCGGGCATTTCGCACGGGCCGGTGAGGATGTTGTCTGTTTGCAAGGCGTTCTGGATTACTACAATCCCCGAACCAACTGGCGATCACGGTGTTTTACCATCGAATACAACAGCTGGTTTCGGATTATCCTGCAGGGTATTGCGCGTCTGGGTCTGGTAGTTCCGCTTGGCGGCACGACCTTCTTTTTCCGCAGAGATAAACTGTTGGAACTAGGCGGCTGGGATGCCCACAACGTGACCGAAGACGCTGATCTGGGTGTCCGCCTCAGTCGCGCGGGTTATCGGACCGAGATGGTCGATACCACGACATATGAAGAAGCGAACTTTCGCGCTTGGCCATGGGTCAAACAGCGCTCGCGCTGGCTCAAGGGTTTCATGGTGACCTTTCTGGTTCATATGCGCGCGCCGATGCGTTTGCTCAGGGAACTTGGGCTAAAGCGTTTTCTTGGGGTCCAGGCGTTTTTTCTTGGCACCATCGGTCAGTTTCTGCTGGCCCCTGTGCTGTGGGTGTTCTGGCTGGCGACGTTGGGCATTGCAGGCCCGTTCGATCCAATCTTGTCCAAAGGTGTGTTCTACGCCTTGCTCAGCCTTTTTCTTGCTGCCGAACTCACGAATTTGATTGCCGGAATGCTCGCGGTTAGCGCTCGGGAAAGGCGGTTCCTCATGCTATGGGTTCCGACCATGCCTCTGTATTTTCCACTTGGCGTTCTCGCCGCCTACAAAGCGCTGTGGGAATTGGCCAGCAACCCGTTCTTCTGGGACAAAACCCAGCATGGGCAGGCCAGTGAAGAAGTTAAGCCGCTCTAGAAATCAGTTCTCGCGCAGCACCGCATCCTGTTTCAGACGTGTCATGAACGCGACAGAGATATGGTCCTTCAGCGCGCGTTCGGCGGCCTCTTCATCCCGCGCGGCGATCGCCTCGACAATGCCTTTGTGTTCGCTTTGCGCGATCTCACCGCGCCCCTGGACGGCCAGGGATGTGGTCGCCATCAACGCCATGGTCCGATGAACAAGGTCCAGTTGCTGCACCAGATACCGGTTGTGCGAGGCCAGATGGATCTGTTCATGAAACCGACGGTTCGCCCGAGACAGCGCCGACGGGTCGTTCACCAGCGCATCATCTGCTTCAACCATATCCTGAAGCACTTTGATTTCTTCCTCGGTGGCATGCTTTGCAGCCAGCTTTGCTGCCAACCCTTCAAGCTCGCGCCGCACAACATACAATTCGGCCATCTGATTGTGGTCCAACGAGGCCACGATCAGCGAACGCCCGTCGCGTTCCAGCAGGGATTGCGTCTCCAGCCGCTGCAGCGCTTCGCGGATCGGTGTGCGGGACACGCCGAAACGTTCCGCCAACTCACTTTCGACCAATCGGTCGCCGGGCTTGTACACGCCCACGTCAATCGCTTCGAGAATAAGGCTGTAGGCGTCTTTGTTGGGTTGTCGGGATTGCGGCATGGGGTGTTTTGTCTCCTCGTTCGGACATGTCTATCCGCCTCTGGCCCCCGCAATCAAGTGCACCATTGAAAACCATGCGCCCGCGCCCTAAACCCAAAGCCATGGTCAAACCTTCCTTTGCTCACGTCACCCAATGGGTGTTCGACCTCGACAACACTCTTTACCCGCCTCATATGCGCCTGTTCGATCAGATCGAGGTGCTGATGACGGATTACGTGGTGCAGGCTATTGGCGTCGACCGAGTCGAAGCGGATCGGCTTCGCTCGCATTACTGGCGGCAATATGGCACCACGCTGGCCGGGTTGATGGCCGAACACAACTTGGACCCCGATCCGTATCTTCATGCCGTCCATCAGGTGGACATGAGCCACATGGACCCTGACGCCGAACTTGCCGACCACATCCGGTCCCTGCCCGGACGTCGCATCGTCTACACGAATGGGAGTGCGCCTTATGCTGAGCGGGTCTTGGAGGCACGGGGCCTGAGTGGGCTGTTCGATGCCATCTATGGGGTCGAGCACGCAGGATACCGGCCAAAGCCCGAAAAAGCCGCGTTCGAAGCGATATTTACCAAGGATGGCATTGATACCGCCAAGGCAGCAATGTTCGAGGATGACCCACGTAATCTGACTGCTCCGCACGCGATGGGAATGCGCACCGTTCATGTCGCCCCCGAGCCGCATGAAGCTGATCACATACACCATTACACCTATGATTTGACCGCGTTTTTGGCCCGCCTGCGATAGGCTGTCACACTGCGACGATCTGCACATTCTGCAGGTGCGAAATCGCCCCTATATGCGCTTCTGCGACGAACAGAACTGGAGACCCCATGAGCGCGATCGAGATGCCTCGGCGCCTGCCAATCTGGCAGCGCCTGTTGTTTGCAATTCCCCTGTTTGGCTGGATGGCCCGCGATGCCGCTCATGCGAAGGGCGAAGATTGGGGCTATACCGCAGCTGCGATTTTCAGCATGTGGGGCTGCTCGGCCCTGTTGTTTGGCTTGCCCGGACTTTATATCCCGGCGGTGATGATGGTGCCGGTTATGTTCCTGATCCTCATCCTGATTTCACGCGGCTAACACACGAGACAGGATGTCACTTGGCACGCCCCCCGGAACCGCACTAGGTTCTGCGCAAGACACGGAGGCCAAGGCCATGAAAGACAGCTGTGACATCCTGATTTCCGGCGGCGGAATCGCCGGACTGACTGCTGCGGCGGCCTTTGGAACTGCCGGGTTCGACGTAGTCTGCGTCGACCCCTCACCGCCCATTACCGAACGCGACGTAGACGGATCCGATTTGCGGACCACCGCTTTTCTGCAACCGGCACATGGGCTTCTTGAACAATGTGGGTTGTGGCAACGGTTGGACGCACACGCGGCCCCCCTGCAGATCATGCGAATTGTCGATGCCGGCGGCGACGTGCCTGAACCCCGCGTTGTACGTGATTTCAACGCCGCCGATATCTCGGACCAGCCCTTTGGCTGGAACCTGCCCAACTGGTTGCTGCGGCGTGAGATGGTAGCACGTCTGGCCGAGCTGCCCAATGTTGACTTCCGCCCCGGGACCGGAACAGTAAGCCTGTTCACCCGCACCGCCGAAGCGCGCGTTGGTCTGAGTGACGGCAGCCGCATCCGCTGTAAGTTGGTGGTGGCTGCTGACGGGCGCAGTTCCCCCATGCGAGAAGCGGCTGGGATCAACGTTCACACCACACGCTATGGCCAAAAGGCACTGGCCTTTGCGGTCACACACCCCATCCCTCATGAAAACGTCTCGACCGAGATCCACCGCTCAGGCGGGCCATTCACCTTGGTCCCCCTCCCCGACTGGCAAGGTCAGCCGTCGTCCGCAATTGTGTGGATGGAGCGCGGCCCCCGCGCGGTTGAACTGCTGAATACCGAGCCCGAGGCGTTCGAGGCGCTGATGACCGAGCGGTCTTGCGGATTGTTCGGACCGTTGAAATTGGCCTCGCGCCGGACGATCTGGCCGATCATCAGCCAGTCCGCAGAGCGCTTGTCCGGTGAGCGAATTGCACTGATGGCCGAGGCAGCCCATGTGGTGCCCCCGATCGGTGCGCAAGGCCTGAACATGTCACTGGGCGATTTGCGCAGCCTGCTGGATCTTGCGCAGGCTCGACCCGATGGTTTGGGTGACGCACAGATGCTGGACGCCTATCACAAGGCGCGCCACACCGAGATTGAGATGCGGGTCAAAGGCATCGACCTGTTGAACCGCGCGTCGATGATCGAAGCACGGCCATTGAGGGACGTACGGGCGATGGGGCTGAACGCACTCTACTCCCTGCCGCCTGTTCGCAAGACACTCATGCAGATGGGCCTCGGCGTACGCTGAGGCCCCCCAAGGTCACAGAACCTGGTCCAACACGCGCTTGAGACGCGCGATTGTGCCGTCAACGTCATACAGCTTGTCCAGACCGAACAGCCCCAGACGGAATGTGCTGAACCCTTCGGGCTCATCACATTGCAGGGGAACGCCAGCTGCGATCTGCATGCCCAGAGCACCAAATTTCTTGCCATTCTGAATCTCGGGATCGGACGTGTAGCTGACAACAACGCCGGGGGCACCGAAACCGTCCGCAGCGACCGAAACAATACCTTTGTCCCGCAGCATTGCCCGGACACCATCGCCTAGTGCCCATTGCGCATCGCGGAGTTTTTCGAACCCATAGTCGCGGGTCTCAATCATCGTGTCGCGGAAGGCCTTCAATGCATCCGTTGGCATGGTGGCATGGTAGGCGTGACCGCCGTTTTCATAGGCCTGCATGATTTGACGCCATTTCTTCAGATCGACGGCAAAGCTGTCCGAGGTTGTCTCTTCCAACCGCGCTTCGGCCCGTTCCGACAACATGACCAGACCGGCGCAAGGCGACGCGCTCCATCCTTTCTGCGGGGCCGAGATTAGAACGTCCACGCCAGTCGCCTTCATATCAACCCAGGCGCAGCCGGATGCGATACAGTCCAGTACCATCAGAGCTCCGACCTCATGCGCCGCCGCTGCCATGGCGGTCACGTAGTCATCCGGAAGAATGACGCCGGCCGCAGTTTCCACGTGCGGCGCAAACACGATGTCCGGGCGCTGCTCACGAATGGTGGCGACGACTTCTTCGATCGGCGCGGGCGCAAAGGGGGACGGGCTGGAGTTGCCGGTCTCGCGCGCCTTGAGCACAGTAGCAGACGCGGTCAGCCCGCCTGTTTCGATGATCTGGCTCCAACGATAGGAAAACCACCCGTTCCGCACGACCAGAACGTTGGCGTTGCGCGCGAACTGCCGGGCCACGGCCTCCATCCCATAGGTGCCACCACCTGGAATGACCGCAACGCCGTCCGCGTTATACACCTCTTTCAAAAGACCCGATATGTCACGCATCACCTGCTGAAACTGAACCGACATGTGGTTCAGCGACCGGTCCGTGAACACGACCGAGAATTCTTCGAGCCCATTGGGGTCAACGGTATCCAATAGCGCTGGCATGGTTTGTCCTTTCGATTTGTCGACTGCTGGCTCACGCCTCCAGCACGTATCTCTCAGCCAGCACTCAAACCCAAATCTTGACCCAAGGGAACCCAAAATATTAACGACTAATTTACTAATTTTGCGTCCAATGAAACAACAAATGACGCCAATTAGTGTCAGCAACCCTTTACACTTTGACGTGTTTCTGACCAGATACGTTCACTTTGTGGAAGAAAGGTATTTCGACACGTGAATGCGCATAAGCGGATCAGTTTTCAAGTTGTTCGGGACGAAGTTAAACGAAGGATCGAAAGCCGCGTTTGGCCTCAGGGATCATTGCTGCCGACGGAAACGCAACTTGCCGAAGAGTTCAATTGCGCACGCGCCACAGTCAACCGTGCCCTGCGTGAGCTTGCAGAACAAGGCTTTGTAGAAAGAAAACGCAAAAGCGGAACGCGAGTCAAAAAAGAACCCAGCAAGCATGCAAAACTTGAATTTTCCCTGACACGCCAGACAGTTGAAGGCCAAAACGCAACCTACCGCTATTCGCTGGTCGAGCGTAATGTCGTGGATATCCCCGGCTGGTTGGCATCGCAGATAGGCGTTACATCCGACGCGCGCATCCTGCACGTCATTTGCATGCATTACGCCGACAATCGCCCGTTTCAGCTAGAGGAACGCTGGATCAACATCGATGCGGTGCCAGAGGTGGAACATGCCGATCTGAACACACATGGCCCGCACGAGTGGCTGTTGCACGCAGCCCCCTTTACCGAGGCCGAAGTCGCCTTTTGCGCGATTTCAGCCGATGGCCGGTTGGCTGAATTCATGGGTACAATCGCGGGCACTTCTATGATCCAATTGGAACGCACCACCTGGAAAAACGGTCAGCCAATGACATTTGCACGGATGACACACCACCCCGGATATTGCATCCGCACCCGGTATTAACGCGGCCTAACCAATCGGGCCGGGCAATCGCTCCTCACTCAGCAGGACGTTGGCTTCTACATCCCCTGCGCCGGGCAATGTCATGATCCGTCGGCGCAGCACTCGTTCAAAGTCTGAGAGATCACGCGCGACCACACGCAGACGGTAATCGTACAGCCCCAAAACGTGTTCGACCGTTTGAACTTCTGGAATGGCGCTTACTGCACGCTCAAAGTCCTCCAGGCTGATCTGCCCCTTGCGCGCCAGTTTCACACCGAGGAATACGGTGACGCCAAACCCAAGCGCTTCGGCATTCAATCGCAACCTGCGCCCCTTGATGACGCCAGCGGTTTCCAACCTCCGAATTCGACGCCAGGTCGCTGGTTGTGACAAGCCCAACTTGCGCCCCAACGCCCCGGCACTTTGCGAGGCGTCCTGCGCAAGGGCGAGCAGAATCTTTCGGTCCAATTCATCAAGGTCTGTCATACCGGCAGGACCTCTTCGCTTTTGACCCTGGCGATGTGCATCAGCGCCTCGATATCCGCGATATGCGGCAGGGTAAGAATGCGGTCTCGGTACAGCTTCTGATAGTGAGACATGTTCCGGGCGAGCACAGAAAGGCGAACATCCACGCGCCCCAAAAAGGTTTGAAATTCGATGACCTCGGGGACTTGTCGGGCGGCGGCCGTGAACTCATCGAAGGCACGTGGCTGCGTTTTGTCGAGCGTAACGCGCAGCGAAACCTCGACCGCGTAGCCAAGCGTCGCCCAGTCAATCACTGCCTCTTGTCCTTGGATGATCCCAGCCGCCTGCATCTTTTCAAGCCGACGCCAACAGACGCCTTGGCTGATCCGGCAACGCTCGGCCAGTTCCCCTGCTGACAGGCTGGGGTCGGCCTGAAAATGGCGCAGGATTCGCCTATCAACATCACCGAGCATGAATTTTTTACTTTCTGTATAAATTACGAATAAATTCTCACGTTCAGGCGCAGAAATCAAGAGTATGAGCATCGCAATCCTTGCGAACTCGCAGTAGAACCTCGGCAATCGAAACGGAAAGGACCGGCGACATGCGCGTTTATTACGATCGCGATTGCGACATCAACCTGATCAAAGACAAGAAAGTGGCGATCCTGGGCTATGGCTCGCAGGGGCACGCCCACGCACTGAACCTGCGCGACTCTGGCGCGAAGAACCTTGTCGTCGCTCTGCGCGAAGGTTCCGCATCGGCCAAGAAAGCCGAAGCTGAAGGCCTCGAAGTCATGGGCATCGCCGAAGCGGCCGCTTGGTGCGACGTTATCATGTTCACCATGCCCGACGAACTGCAGGCCGAAACCTACAAGAAATACGTCCACGACAACATCAAGCCGGGCTCGGCCATCGCGTTTGCTCACGGCCTGAACGTCCACTTCGGCCTGATCGAGCCGAAAGAAGGCGTCGACGTCATCATGATGGCCCCCAAAGGCCCCGGCCACACTGTGCGTGGCGAATATGTCAAAGGCGGCGGCGTGCCCTGCCTGGTCGCTGTACACAACGACGCAACCGGCAAAGCGTTGGAAATCGGCCTGTCGTATTGCTCGGCCATCGGTGGCGGCCGCTCGGGCATCATCGAAACCAACTTCCGCGAAGAGTGTGAAACCGATCTGTTCGGCGAGCAGGCCGTTCTGTGTGGTGGTCTGGTCGAACTGATCCGCTGCGGTTTTGAAACGCTGGTCGAAGCCGGTTACGCGCCGGAAATGGCCTACTTCGAGTGTCTGCACGAAGTGAAGCTGATCGTCGACCTGATCTATGAAGGCGGCATCGCAAACATGGATTACTCAATCTCGAACACTGCTGAGTACGGTCAGTACGTCACCGGCCCGCGTATCCTTAAGTACGACGAAACCAAAGCGCGTATGAAAGAGGTTCTTGACGACATCCAGCAGGGTAAATTCGTTCGTGACTTCATGCTGGAAAACGCTGTTGGTCAGCCGACCATCAAAGCGTCGCGCCGCGCCAATGACGAGCACATGATCGAGGAGACCGGTGCGAAACTGCGCGCCATGATGCCTTGGATCTCGGCAGGCAAAATGGTCGACAAGGAAAAGAACTGATCCAAACCTGAGTTCGCGAAAGGGCGGCCCTGCGGGTCGCCCTTTTTTGTCCCCCTCGGAGCCAAGGCCACAAATGGTCCAGAACCCGACATCCCGCGACTGGAGCGGCGTTATTACCCTGGGCCTCATTTGGGGCGGCACCTTCATGGTTGTTGCCATGGCACTTGAGGGATACGGGCCGATTACTGTCGCGACAGCACGGACCACCCTTGGTGCAGTGATGCTGTTGGGGCTGATGGCAGTTACGAACCGCAAACTACCTTCCGGGTCAGCAGCCCTTTGGACGTCGGTCATAATAATCGGAATCCTGTCAACTGCACTGCCCTTCGTTCTGCTGAGCTGGGGGCAGCAATACGTGCCGTCGGCCTTTGCCGGGCTGTCCATGGCAGCGATTCCCCTAATGGTGCTGCCGCTTGCGCATTTCTTTTCGGACGAGCCTTTGAACTTACGTCGGTTCGTGGGCGTCACCCTCGGTTTCTGTGGTGCATTGGTGTTGATCGGCCCCGGTTTGACACAACTTGGCCAAGGGTCGGAACCACTAGCCCAATTGGCCTGCATTGGCGCTGCGCTGTGCTACTCCTGCGCGTCGATCCTGACGCGACAATGCCCGCCGATTGATCCGGTCGTTCTGGCCGCGCTGACCCTGCTGGTCGGAGCGGTAATCCTGCTGCCAATCATGTTCGTAACCGAAGGCGTGCCAACCTGGGAAGGAAGCCGCCCCAGCGTTGCCATCATCGTGCTCGGACTTGTACCCACTGCATTCGCAACGCTGCTACGAGTCTCCGTAATTCGCAGTGCGGGATCGGTGTTCATGACACTGGTCAACTACCAAGTACCGATCTGGTCAATGGTTTTTGGCGCGTGGGTCCTGTCCGAAGCACTGCCGCTGCGCTTTTACGTGGCGCTTGCCATGATCCTGACCGGACTGGCCATAAGCCAGTGGTTCAGCCTGCGCAAAATGCTGATCGGGCGTTAACCCGCGACTGCTTCGACCTCGGCGACGATCCCATCGACAACTTGCGTTAACAGGGCGTCGTCCTCGCACTCCGCCATAACCCGGATCAGAGGTTCCGTTCCAGACTTGCGGATCAGCAGACGCCCCTGCCCGTTCAGCCGTGATTCAGCATCGGCAATCGCCGCCTGAACGCTGGCCGCTTCGAGCGGAGTCTGCCCTTCACCGTAGCGCACGTTTTTCAACATTTGCGGCACGGTTTCGAACTGGACCGACAACTCTGATGCCTTAAGACCCGTATTGACCATCTCGGCCAGGAAATGGAGCCCGGCCATCAGACCATCACCGGTTGTCGCGTAATCGCTCATGACGATGTGGCCCGATTGCTCTCCGCCCAGGTTGAACCCGCCTTCGCGCATCCGCTCCACAACGTATCGATCTCCGACACCCGTCCGCTCCAAACGCAGTCCATGTTCGGTCAGGTGCCTCTCCAGCCCCAGGTTCGACATCACGGTTGCAACCAGTGCGCCACCTTTAAGGCGATCCGCCGCGGCCCAGCTTGTCGCCAAAAGCGCCATCAACTGATCGCCGTCCGCCACCTGTCCATGCTCGTCGACCATGACAACGCGATCAGCATCACCGTCCAGGCAAATGCCGACATCGGCACCATGGGCCACAACCGTCTCTGCAGCCAGCTGCGGGTTGGTTGATCCGCAATTCAGGTTGATGTTCTTGCCATTTGGCGCGATTCCCACCGGGATCACGTCCGCACCCAACTCCCAAAGAACCTCGGGCGCTGTTCGGTGTGCCGCGCCGTTGGCGCAATCGACCACGACCTTCAGCCCGTCCAGTCGCAAGTCGCGGGAGAGCGATGACTTTACGCGTTCACCATAACGGAACCGAGCGTCGTCTACTCGGCGGGCGCGACCGATATTCTGGGCCTGCGCGGGCTTGACACCCTCTTCGATCAGTTTTTCGATCTCGACCTCGGCCTGGTCCGACAGCTTGTAGCCATCCGGCCCAAAGAACTTGATGCCATTGTCCTCGGCCGGGTTGTGACTGGCCGAAATCATGACCCCCAAATCCGCACGCATGGATCGCGTCATCAGACCAACAGCTGGTGTCGGCACCGGACCAAGCAACAACACGTTCATACCGGTCGATGTCAGTCCGGCGGTCAACGCGTTTTCCAGCATATAGCCCGACAGGCGCGTATCCTTTCCGATAACGACCCGGTGCGCGCCGGACTGGTCGCGGCGGAAATACCGCCCCACGGCAGCCCCGATGCGCAAAGCCATCTCGGCCGTGATCGGATGCGTATTGGCGGTGCCCCGCACACCATCGGTTCCGAACAGCTTGCGCATTACTTCACTCCGTTATTTCTTGCCTGCGACCGGATTACCGGACGGCAGCCCACAGGCGCAAGGCCTGAGCTGTTTCGGCTACGTCATGCACGCGCAGAATCTGCACGCCTTGTGACAATCCGGCCAACCCGACGGCGATTGATCCCGGTGCCCGAGCGTCCTTGCGCGGCTCTTTGCCAATCTGGCCAATAAGTCCTTTTCGGGACACGCCCAACAGAATCGGACAGCCCAACCCGTGGAACAAACTGATACCCTGCAGCAAGGCAAGGTTATGCGCCTCGGTTTTGCCAAAGCCTATGCCTGGGTCGACCACAATCTGATCCCGGTTCAACCCGAGCTTTTCGAGATAGGCCACTTGCCCTTCAAGAAAATCGTACACGTCCAGCAGAACGTCGTCATAGGTCGGATCGTCCTGCATTGTGGCCGGATCGCCCTGCATATGCATCACGCAAACCGGAGCGCCGACTTCGGCGCAAAACGGAGCCAGTTCCGGGTCGAATGTAAAGCCGGACACATCGTTGATCAGCCCTGCTCCGGCCTCCCACGCGGCTTTGGCAACGGCGGATTTGCGCGTATCGATGGACACCAACGCGTCAGTGTGGGTTCTGATGGCTTCGATCAGCGGACGGGTCCGGGCGATCTCCTCACCTTCATGCACGAAAGTCGCGCCTGGCCGGGTCGATTCGCCGCCGATATCCAGAATGGCGACGTCCTGAGACACCATATGCTCCGCCGCAGACAACGCGGCCTGGACCGAGTTGTGCACTCCTCCATCCGAAAAGCTGTCCGGTGTCGCGTTCAGAATACCCATGATGCGCGGTCGATCCATGGATAGACCCGCAATGTCCGCGCGCGGACGCGTCAGGCGGCTCAGAGCGTCTTGTGGGACATCCTGTGCCGCAAGGATCTGCGGCGTTTCTGATCGGCTCAGCCGTTCAACATGGGTGAACCACAGCGATTGCCCAGCCAAAGGCACCGCACCCGAAGGCCGGTTCGCACCATGCTGAATCAAAGGCCGGAAGTACTCGGTCACAGTTGCGCCTGATCCACAGGCACAGCACGCAAGGGCGTTTTCGGCGCATCAGGCAGCGCACCGCCGATCACCAGCATCTCACTTGCCTCGAATGTGGCTGCGAACCACGCGGCCAGCGCGACGGCATCCGATGGTGCGGCAGACGGGCCATCAACGGCGTCCAACACGATTTTCGATGGTGCCCAGACGCAGATCTGGCCGTTCTTCATGGCCCAATCCAACTCAGTCCGCGTCGACACAACGACACAACGATGATCGCGTGCCGCCAGAACCCATGCGTTCTGTTCGATCGCCAGCAGATCAATCCGGCGCTGGGTCATCGCGTGACCTGTCTGAGCGACGGGCATTTCCGACGCGCCGACACAAAGGATCAGCGGGCGCTGGCGGTTTTCCAGTTGATCAATCCAACCGGTCAGGTTGGGTGAGCCAATTGCTTCGTTCGACAGAAAAACCAAACGCGGATGCGGCCGTTCTTCCTCGACCATGTCGTGGTGGAGGGCATCCTTTCCGCGCACAATCTCGACGCCCAATGCACCGGGACCACGATCCAGTTTTTCTATTCTAACAAAAGCCCTTACAGCCTGAGGTTCAAGCAGAATCCTCTCTGCCACGCGGTCCGCAAGGGTTTCAAGCAGATTGAGACGCTCAGCCGCGAGCTCATATGCGATGGCTTCGGTCACACGGTCATAGGACAGAATGCGATCCACGTCATCGTCGATCGGGTCAGTCAACGGGCGCACTTCAACCACGATGTTAAAGCAAATGCGCTGCGTCGTTCCGCGCTCGGCCTGGAAAGCACCGATCTCAACCTCGACGATGTGGTCGCGCAGCGAAATACGATCCAGCGGCCCCCGGGTGGCGGTCGCTTCGGACCGCTCGGACGGATGCGCAAAGGCGAGACGGATTTCAGAACTCATGCGGCAAACCTTTTCGGGCTTCGTGGACGTGTTTGCCCAAACTAAACGATGCGCGCGCGTATAACACCGCGACATGCGTCTTTCCAGCCACCGAATGCGGCGTTAGGTGACCCGGAACCAGCTCATCATACCCGAAGAGGCATGCCCGAGCATATGGCAATGCAGCAGCCAATCGCCGGGATTGTCGGTAACAAGCGCAATTTGTCGGGTCTGGCCCCGCTCGACCAATATCGTGTCACGCCAAGGCCCCAAGCTGCCGTCCGGCAGGACTAGCCGGAAATGGTGGCCGTGCAAGTGCATCGCATGGGGAAAGGCCGTTTCGTTGACAAACTCAACCCGAAAAGTCTGGCCCAAACTGGCGTCGAGAAACGGATCTTTGGGGCGCTCCGCATACCCGTTCAATGCCCAGAACCGGCCCAACTGGGCCAACTCTCGGCCGGTCAATTCGGTATCCCCCAGGCTGGCGCTTTCAAGCCAGCGCATTGCACCGCCCTGCAAAACCATGCGGTGCAGGGGTGCGGCATCAATCTGAAGATCCGGCATGTTATTCGCGGGCAACGGCTCAATACCCTGCCGCCGTTTTGCTGCGGATCCGGTGGAAATCGGGAACCGCGCAAGCCCAAATCCCCCATCCCTTTCGACGCTGACGAGACTGGCGACATCGCCAGCAGCAGAGGTAACATCCACGAAAAGGTCAGCCCGCTGCGCCGGGGCAAGAGGAAAACTATCCGAAACTGGCATTGGCTCAGCCAACGGCATCCCGTCCAAGGCTACAACCCAGCCGGTCAGCCCGTCCAATGCCACATCAAAAATCCTGGCGTTTGAAGCGTTGATCAGACGCAATCGCAACCGTTCACCCGATCCGACGGAATATGCGGGATCAAAGCCGCCATTGACAGACACAAGGTTGCCCAGCCGCCCCGCATGGCTGAGGTCGTGCCCATTGTCGAAATCATTGACGATATGCGCGGTTTCCGGATCAAGTCGCCAGTCGTCGAGCATCAACGTCAGATCCTGATCAACATCCGACGGGCTGGCTTCTTCAACGATCAGTGGTCCATAAAGGCCGCGTGCCACTTGCTCAACAGATCGATTGTGCGAGTGGTACCAATATGTCCCGGCATCCGGGACCAGGAAGTCGTAATCGAAACTCCCTCCGGGCTCGACGGCCTCCTGCGTCAGCCCCGGTACGCCGTCCATAGCATTGTCGATCCGAATACCATGCCAGTGTACTGCGGTCGGCTGAGGAAGCTTGTTGACCAGCGTTCGGCTGACACGCTGCCCCTGAGGCAATCGGATTTCCACACCGGGAACGCCGCCGCCATAAGTCCAAACGGGAGTAGCTGGATAACCGTCCGGCGCGATCTGCTGCATTGCTTCTTGCGCGACCAGATCAGCCCCGACCGACTGCGCAGCCTTGGGCAGCAGCAACAAAGCGGTCGAAGTTTGCAGAAACCGTCTGCGGGCTAACATCATGGCGGACCTCCTGGTCCGCTACTTAGGTCATAAAACGACCCGCGCCATCAAGGTTCCAGCGCGGGTGCGTCAATCAGTTGCTCGCAGTGCGGTAGTTGTGGCGATAGAAAATGTGAACGCCAATCCGCGCAGTTTCTTTGTAGACGCGCGACCAGGACGGGCGCACCGCTTTGGTGTGGTAGTGGGTCGCCCCTTCGGTCAGCCCAACGCCAACACCGTCGATTGCGGCGCGCGCGACCTTGGAAACACGCTCATAGGCCTTTTTCTCGCGGATCACTTCCTTTTGGCCGTCGCAGGTGTAGGTAAACTGGCACTGGTACTTCTTGCCCGTCCCCTGCTTGATCACCCCGCAGAGCGAGTTCGGAAAGCGGCCACTTTCGACCCGGTTCAGGATCACTTCGGCCACGGCAAACTGCCCGCGGACGCTTTCGCCGCGCGCTTCAAAGTACAGCGCTTCGGCCAAGCATTTAAAGTGCTCATCCCCGTTAGCCTTTGGCAACTGATCCAGCCAAGCCTTCGAGTAAGAGACTTTTTGCAGTACAGGCGCCTTTCGGGGCTTGAACAGATTCAGATAGTCGCGAAAGTTTTGTCCCGGCAGTTCGCTCCGGGTCACAAGCTCACGTTTGGCAGATTCGGTGGCTTCTTTCTCAGCGAAAGAAACACTCGGCAGCACGGTTGCCGCCATCGTGGCAACAGCCATTATGTATCGTAGCATCAGATAACCTCGCACAGGCACATTCTGCGCCATACCCTCCCCCGGCGGGCGCGACGAGGCTCTTACCGAATTCAATCGGCCACGTCCAGTTCTGAGGAAAAAGCAAGTGGAAAATCGCCGTTTCGTCAACAATATTTGACGACGGCGCTCTCTGTCTCCTACTAATTCTAGTTTCGGAGTTGGCTGTCAACCCCCAAGTCTGGACGAAATCGCCAGTTGAGCGGCAGCCAGCCGAGCGACGGGGACTCGGAAGGGGGAACAGGACACATAGTCAAACCCCAAATCACGGCAAATGGCGATTGATTCGGGGTTACCGCCATGTTCACCGCAAACCGAAAGGGTCACATCCGGTTGTGCCTGCCGTCCACGTTCAGCCCCAAGTTTAAGAAGCTCACCTACCCCGTCCGGGTCCAGCACATGAAACGGATCTTCGACAAAGACACCCTGCCGCACATAGGCCGACATGAACCGGCCCGCATCATCCCGAGACAGCCCGTAGGTCATCTGTGTCAGGTCGTTGGTGCCGAAACTCAGAAACGCAGTCTGTGGCGCGATCTCATCGGCCCGCAGGCAAGCCCGCGGAGTTTCGACCATCACGCCCAGTCGGTATTCGAACTCCTGCCCGCGTTCGGCAGCGACGGAGGCAGCCACAGAATCGATGCGCGCCTTGACCAGTTCAACCTCGCGCTTGGCGGACACCAGCGGGATCATCACCTCTGGCACGACCGGCGCACCATCTTTGCTGGCCTCAAGCGTCGCCTCGAAAATCGCACGCGCCTGCATGTCATAGATTTCCGGCACTGTGACACCCAGACGAACACCACGCAGGCCCAGCATCGGGTTGTACTCGGTCATTGCGGCGACGCGGCGCTCGACATCCGAGACCGGCAAATCCAAAGCCTCGGCCAGCTCGTGCTGCCCTCCGCGCGTAGTCGGCAGGAATTCGTGTAATGGCGGATCGAACAGGCGGATGCAGACGGGCTGCCCTTCCATGATTCTGAATAGCTGCACAAAGTCGTCGCGCTGCATCGGCAGCAAGCGTTCCAGCACAGCTGCACGGCCGGAGGACGTTTGCGCAAAAATCATCTCGCGCATCACGATCAGACGACCGGGATCAAAGAACATGTGCTCGGTCCGGCACAGCCCGATTCCCTGCGCCATGAAATTCCGCGCAGTTTGCGCGTCAGCCGGCGTGTCGGCGTTGGCGCGAATTGCAATGTCGCGCTCTTGGTCGGCCCAACCCATCAGGGTTTGGAAACAGTCATCCAAGGCGGCTTCCAGCATAGTCGGCATCCCAGCCAGCACCTGCCCCGAACTGCCGTCGATAGTCAGTGTGTCGCCCGTCTTGAAAACGCGCCCGTCCGGTGCGGTCAGCTGTTTTGCCTTGGTCTGAAAGCGCATCTCTGACGCACCGACGATACAGGGCAGCCCCAAACCACGGCCAATCACCGCCGCATGGCTGGTCATGCCGCCCTTTTCGGTCAGCACGGCCACCGCTGCATGCATCCCACGCACGTCTTCCGGAGACGTCTCACGGCGCACCAGAATGCAGGGCTCGCCCCGCGCGGCGCTTGCCTGCGCCTCAGCCGAGGTGAACACGATCTTGCCTGTCGCTGCGCCAGGGCTGGCGGCGATACCGGTGGTCAGCGTGTCCCGACGCGCATCCGGATGGACTTGCCGGTGCAGCAACTCATTCAGCGAGTGCGGATCGACCCGCATCACCGCCTCTTGTGGCGGGATAATACCGTCCTCGGCCAAACGCACGGCGATCCGCATCGCAGCCCGGGCACTGCGCTGCACACGCACGCCATCCAAAATATGAACATGGCCGTTTTCGATCACAAACTCGACCTGCATTTCCTCGCGCAGCTTGATCCGCATCAGCGCCGCATGCGCTTTTAGATCTGCAAACGCCTCGGGCGCGACATCTTCCAAAGACGCTCCGCGCGGGTCCTTCTCAAGGTAAAGCGCGGCAACGCCTTCTCCCAACGCGTCCCTGCCCTGGCTCTGGCTAAGATACCGACCGGTTATCTGAGGCAATCCGGTCGTCGGATCGATCAGCTGCAGAACCCCCGACCCGCACTCGCCCTGACCGACGCCCGGGATCATCTCTTGGATCACAAGCCCCAGCCCCGCATCCGCAGGCGCACCCTTGGCCTGACGCAGCAACCGGGCCGAGGTGCCATCCCATGCCCGCGCCATTGAGCGCAGAACAGCGATCAACTGCTCGCCCCGATCCTGCGGAAAGGCTTCGTCGGTTTCGTCCTCATAGGCGCGCAGAGATTCCTTCAGCCCCTCGCGCCCATCCGCTTCGATCTCGTCGAACACGTCCGGGTCAAGGCGGGCAACATGAACGGCGTAGCTTTGCACAAAGCGCAGGTACAGCGCAGCGGCTGCTTCGACACCCATTGAATCCGACAGGTCGACATAGCGTGCATCATTCATGCCGATGTTCAGAATGGCTCCCGGGCCGCCCCAGTCCGGGTCTTCAGAGCTGGGTCGAACACATAACAGAGCGGTCTGGTCGAACTGGTCAAGAATGGCGCTAATGTCCGGCACCAACCCGTCCGAGATCTGATGAACGGCGTCAAACGACAAGGCAACCGTCCGCGGCACCGGCAGGTCCAACCGGACCAGACGTTGCAGGCATTTCGCCCGGCCGCCATGGGTATTGGCGGCAACGGGGGCTTCGGACGTGATCAGCGTGGTATTCGGATTATTCTGCACTGCGGCACCTTTTGGTTTGCACGCAGCATAAGCCCCTGCACCAATGGCGCAAGGGCGTTCTGGATCAGCCTTCGATGCGGCTCAGATCGGCAACACTGGAACAGACCTGACGGATCTGGCTCAGCAGGTTTAGACGGTTACGGCGCAGGATGTCGTTGTCCGTATTGACCTGAACATCCTCAAAGAACGCATCCACCGGGCCGCGCAGATCGGCCATGGCCGACATGGCGGCGGGGAAATCCTCGGCCGTCAGCGCCGGATCAATCTTGGCCTGTGCAGCTTCCAACGCGCCGAACAGAGCCTTTTCACTTTCGGTCTCTGCAAACTTGATATCGGCACCATAGGAATATTCGACCCCGTCCTTTTCCTCGGCTTGCGTCAGGATATTGTTGGCGCGCTTGAAGCCCTGCACGAGGTTCTCGCCATCCTCGGTCGAGATCACCTCGTTCAGAGCGCGGGCACGTTTGACCAACAGGTTGAGGTCGTCATTCCCCTCCATCGCGATACAGGCGTCGATGATGTCGTGGCGGATGCCTTCGTCGCGAAGGAAGGTCTTGAGGCGGTCGTGGAAAAAAGAAAGAAGATCGTCGGACGCGTCTGGAACACTGTTTTCCAGTCGTAGAAAATCAGCAGCCGGGCTGTCTCCTAGCTTGTCTTTGACCGCTTGGAAGGCCGCACCGAAGACACCGTGATCCGCAATTTCGTCCAACAGATCTTCAACATTCGATTTCGGCAAGGAATCGTTGATGGCACTTTCTGCACGTATCAACTGGCTGTCAAAAAGCCGATCCAAAGTTAGACGCAAATCGTTTTCAAGTATCAACCGTGTCACGCCCAACGCCGCGCGACGCAGCGCAAACGGGTCTTTCGAGCCGGTCGGCTTCTCATCAATCGCCCAGAATCCGGTCAGCGTGTCCAGCTTGTCGGCCAGTGCTACGGTCACCGACAGCGGTGCGGTCGGGACGTCATCGGAAGGGCCAAGCGGCGAGTAATGCTCCTCCGCCACGGCGGCCACGGCGGCGTCTTCGCCTGCGGCTTCGACGTAGTACCGCCCCATAAGCCCCTGAAGCTCTGGGAATTCATAGACCATCTCGGAACTCAGATCGGCCTTGGCCAGACGCGCGGCTTTCTCGGCCTGATCGGCATCTGCGCCAGTTACTGAGGCCAACTCACGGGTCAACGCGGCAATACGGTCGATCCGTTCCGCTTGCGTGCCAAGCTTGTTGTGGAACGTCACATTCTCCAGCGCGCGGGTCCATTGGGCGATGTCCGATTTGGCAACGCGCAGGTCATTCTCCCAGAAGAACTTGGCATCGGCCAGACGCGCCGACAAAACCTTTTGGTTCCCCGCCAGGATGGTCGCGCCATTGTCGGTGGTTTCGCGGTTGGCAACGGTGATGAACCGTTCGATCCGGCCGGTCTTGGGATTGCGAACCGAGAAGAACTTCTGATGCTCTTTCATCGAGGTCTGCAGAACCTCGGGCGGCAGTTCCAGAAACTCGTCATCGATCTGGCCCATCAAGACCACGGGCCATTCGACCAGACCGGCAACCTCGGCCAGCAGGCCCTTGTCGTCGACCACTTCCAGTCCCGCCGCAAAGGCAAGATTCTGGGCGTCGTTCCAGATGTGCTCTGCGCGCTCCGCAGGCGACAGCACAACAAAGGCGCGCTTCAGTTTGGCGGCATAATCCTCGAAGGACGACACGGCAAAACGCCCCGGTGCCATGAACCGGTGGCCTTCGGTAGTGTCGCTGGTCTTGATGCCGTCGATCTCCATCGGCACAACCTGCGCGCCGGTCTCGTCGGTCAGAATGCACAGGATCGAGTGCAGCGGGCGCACCCAGCGCAAACCACCACTGCCCCAGCGCATCGATTTCGGCCAGGGGAAGTTGCGGATCGTCACCTCGAGAACCTCGGCGATGATCTCAGCCGCCGGACGGCCGGGTTTTTCGATGGTGGCGAAATAGACCGCACCTTTGGGTGTTTCGCGTTCTTCCAGCTGATCGCGGTTCAGACCTGCGCCGCGCAGGAAGCCCTCGATGGCTTTGTCCGGCGCGCCCACTTTCGGACCTTTGCGTTCTTCGCGGGTGGTGGGGCTTTCGGCCAGCAACCCTTCTACCGCCAGCGTCAAACGGCGCGGTGTTGTCAGCGAAGCGGCAGAAGCATAGGTCAAACCAGCCTCGACCAAACCATCGGTGATCCGCTTTTTCAGGTCTTCACCGGCGCGGGTCTGCATGCGCGCGGGGATTTCCTCGGAAAACAATTCGATCAGCAGGTCGGGCATATTCGGTCCTTAGAAATTGACGATCGTCTGAATGACGATGGCATTAGCGATATCCACAAAGAATGCGGATACAAGGGGCAGCACGATAAAGGCAATAGGCGATGGGCCATATCGCTTGGTGACTGCGGTCATATTTGCAATAGCGGTCGGGGTGGCACCCAGAGCAAAACCTCCGAACCCGGCGGCCAGAACGGCGGCGCGATAGTTGGAGCCCATGACAGGAAACAGAACCCAGATCACGAAGGCAACTGTGAACAGCGTCTGGGCGGACATGATAACCACGATCGCCAGGCCGAGCTCCGCGATGGTCCAAAGCTGCAGGCTCATCAGAGACATCGCCAGAAAGGCACCCAGCGAAAATTCAGAGATCAGCGCCAACGAAGGCGTGCGTTCGACCGGTGGCCGGTTGGGCGCAAGCCAGGCGCGCAGGTTTGCAATCACAATGCCCATAATCAGACAGGGGACGAACAGAGGCAGCTTCAGACCGGCAGCGCTGATTGCCTCGCCCAGCGAATACCCCGCGATGATTGCCAGGTTGAGGAACAGCAGAACCCGCATGATCGACAGGTGGTCGATCCTGCTGGACGCATCATCCCCGTCGGCGGGCAGGCCCACAGTATGCTCTTCATCAGGACGCGCGGGGTTGAGGTTGCGCCCTTCGACCAGAAGCCTTGCAATCGGACCCCCGACCAGTGCGGCCAGCACCAGCCCGAGCGTTGCGACAGCGACCCCCAATTCAGTCGCCCCGTCCAGGCCGGTGGCCTCCGCCACTTCTGGCGCCCAGGCAATTGCGGTGCCGTGTCCACCGATCAGCGCAGCCGAGCCGAAGAGAACCCCAGCCTGTGCCGGGTAGCCAAACATCGACGCCCCCAGCGCGCCGATCCCATTTTGCGCTACGATCGTGATCAACGTCAGTATCAGCAGCAAAAACAGTGGCTTACCACCCGAAATCAAATCGGAAATCCGCGCATTCAACCCGATACCTGCAAAGAACACCACCAACAGGAAATCCCGTGTTGCAAGATCAAAGGACAGTTCAATATCGAAGACCAGATACAGAAACAGCACGACCAGAGAGGCCAGCAATCCGCCCGTAACGGGTTCGGGAATGTTGAATTGACGCAGTGTGGCGATGCGCGTGTTGATCTCGGCCCCAAGAAGATACACCGCAAATCCCAGCGTGGCTGTTAGAAAATCGGGTATCTGCAGGGTTTCGGCAGTCATCCTGTCCTCAATTCTGTGGCCGGTCCGGGCATTCCTCGCCAATCACGGTGCCGTCATATGCCTTTTCCCCGCAATTGTTCAGGACGTGCCAGACATATCCTTTACCGTCATTTGTAACCGCAACAATACGATCAACACCAAAATGGATGTTCTTGGCTCCCATGAATGCTTTGGCATCGCCGGATTTCAGGGCATCCGCCAATGCGACTGCGTCATAGCAATCGAACCACCCGGGTGCTGTCAGCGGCTCTGCATCCTCGACGACGATATGGGTTTCCTGGATCTGCGCAGGCGTCAAATCGGTTTCGAAACAGGCTCGGTAGCGGATAGGAGAGCTGTCTGCGTTAATCGCCTGAAACGCGCTGTAGGAAATCGGCGTGGGCTCTTCGCCACCTTCCGTCGCCAACATGACGTCCTGCCCCGGCTTGGATTCAACATCATAGTAAAAGCCGTAAATCTGCAGGTAATACATCCCGACACCGGCCACAACAGCCGAGACCAATAGAATGATCGCAAGCAATTTTCCTGTCATCGTCTTTTCCTTCTGCTCACGATGCCTCTTTCACGAACGGTAAAAATAGGACAGGTTCCAATTGTTTACAGGCCGCAAAGAGACTTTTGGAATGGACAGCACCCTTGCCGTAGGATTTTTCGGAGCGCTTTTTGCGATCATGAATCCCATTACGAACCTGCCGGTTTTCCTCAGCGTCACGGACGGCTTGCCACCTGCCGAGCAACGAAAGGTTGCGACGAAGACCGCCATCTACTGCCTGATCCTCGGCGGTGCGTTTGCGGCCATTGGCAACCAGACGCTGGGCCTGTTTGGTATCAGCGTGGATGATCTGCGCGTCGCTGGCGGTCTGGTTGTCCTGATGATCGGGCTGAACATGCTGAACGGCAAACCCAGCACGTCGCACCATGGGACCGAAGGGGAACGGCAGTCCTATCCCGAACCGGACACCGTTGCCTTTTACCCGCTGGCCTTCCCGATTCTTGTGGGACCGGGCACGATAACGACGCTGATCCTGTATGCGCACCATATCAAAAACACCATCGATGCCACTGTTTACGCAGGTGTTTTTCTGATCGTTCTGTTGCTGCTGTTCGTGACGTTCTGGAACGCTTCGGCCATAGCGAAACGCCTGTCCGAAAACGCGCGCGTCATCATGAGCCGGTTCATGGGCATGATCCTGTCGGCCATCGCGATCGGGATGATCGCGGCTGGCCTCAAGGTCTTGCTGCCCGGACTGGCCTGAGCGGCGCATTAAGCCTCGAACCCGGCTGCCTCGGTCAACAGAAATGCATCCGCGCATTGTTTCGCCAAAGCCCGCACTCGCCCGATATAGGCCTGGCGCTCGGTTACCGAGATCACGCCGCGCGCGTCGAGCAGATTGAACACGTGGCTGGCCTTGATGCACTGATCATAAGCCGGGTGCGCCATGATGATGCGCTTGCCAGTCTTTGGGTCGTCATGTTCCTGCGCCAGAATGGCCGCGCATTCGGCCTCAGCCTCTTCGAAGTGGCGCAGCAGAACCTCGGTGTTGGCCACGTCAAAGTTCCAGCGGGCGTATTCTTCTTCGGTCTGCTTAAAGATGTCGCCATAGGTCAGCGGGCTGGGCGACTGAGGGTCGTTGAAGGGCATGTCCATCACGTGGTCAATGCCAAGCACATACATTGCCAGACGCTCCAAACCATAGGTCAACTCGCCCGAAACCGGCGCGCAATCGTGACCGCCAACCTGTTGGAAATAGGTGAATTGGCTGACTTCCATACCGTCGCACCAAACTTCCCAACCAAGACCCCAGGCGCCAAGGGTTGGGCTTTCCCAGTCATCCTCGACAAATCGGATGTCGTGCAGGTTCATGTCGATGCCGATCGCCTCGAGCGAGCCCAGATACAGTTCCTGCAGATCCGGCGGGCTGGGTTTGATCAGCACCTGATACTGGTAATAGTGCTGCAACCGGTTCGGGTTCTCACCGTAGCGTCCGTCCGTCGGGCGGCGCGAGGGTTGAACGTAAGCTGCAGCCCAGGCTTTGGAGCCCAGAGCGCGCAAAGTCGTCGCCGGGTGGAATGTCCCTGCCCCGACCTCCATGTCATAAGACTGCAGAATGGCGCAGCCTTTCGAGGCCCAATAGGACTGCAGTCGCAGGATAATCTCCTGAAAAGAACGTGGTGCGCTGGACGGTTCGGTCATGACATTCCCTTTGGGCACATCCGCGCCCTGTTCCGGTCGGTTTTGTCCTTCCTATGCAAGGGGCCAACGGGCGTCAACGGGCGTCAGCGCCCATGCTGTCACTGCGCGGCCACACTGGAAATTCCCCGTATTCCGGGCATGGCGTTCCGCGCATCAAATCGCGTAGTCTCCGGCAAAGATAAAACACTGCGGACACGGGCAGACAATGACACGCATATTCACGGCTATATTGTTTCTTTTTCTATGCGGCACGCGAGCCGTTTTTGCACAGCAGGATGCTGGTGTGTGGGTACAGGTCGAAGCGCAACCGTCGCTGCGTGAAGCGCAGGAACGGGCGCAGGCATATGCAAATTTCCTGCCTGACGTAAACGGATTTCGTCTGAACTCTGGTTGGTATGCCATTGTTATCGGGCCCTATTTGCGCAATGACGCCGAGCAGGTTTTGCGTGTTTACCGGGCCGAGGGGCAGATACCGGCAGACAGCTACATCGCATTCTCGAATGCGCTGGGTCAGCAATTCTGGCCAATCGGCGCGAATATCCTCGACCGGGGTGTCGTGACGGCCCCCGTTGAACCCCAGCCGGAACAGCCGTCGGTCGGGCTGACACCGCAGGCGTCTGATGAAACGCGGTCGCAAGCTTTGCAAAGCGAACGCCTGCTGACCGCGAAAGAACGTCAGGACCTGCAGACCGCGCTTCAGGCGGCTGGCTTCTATAACTCGACAATCGACGGTGCGTTTGGTCAAGGCACGCGCCGTTCGATGGGCGATTGGCAGCGGTTTAACGGCTACGAGGCGACCGGCGTTTTGACGACCGCGCAGCGTAAAGCACTGATGGATGACTTTAACGCCCCCCTGCTGAGCGTGGGGATGGATCGCCATTCGGACGCGCAGGCCGGTATCAATGTAGATCTGCCGATGGGTGTCATTGCGTTTGACCGGTACGAAGCACCGTTTGTCCACTTCAACAACTCGACCGATCTGGGCGCAAAGGCTCTGCTGATCAGCCAGAAAGGCGACAAAGCCACGTTGCGCGCCTTGTACGAGGTGATGCAGTCGCTGGAAATCGTTCCGCTCGACGGCCCCCGGCAGTTGCGTGGCGACAGCTTTACCCTTGAAGGTCGCGGCAACGGAATCGTGTCCTATAGCGAGGCGCGGCTGGATAACGGCCAGATCAAAGGATTTACCCTGGTTTGGCCCGAGGGCGACGATGCCCGTTGGGCCAGAGTGCTGGCGGCAATCAAGGCCAGCTTCACGCCAACCGGCGCGGTGCTGGACGCTTCGGCCGGAGCGGACGCTGAGCAACGTATCGATCTGGTCTCAGGCCTGCAGATCCGCAAACCTCGCCTGTCCCGCTCGGGCTTTTTTGCCGACGCCGCTGGCACTGTCCTGACCGTGTCCGAGGCGGTCAATAACTGCACGCGTATCACGCTGGATGGCGATCAGGAGCTTCAGGTCGCCTGGTCGGACGCGGATCTGGGAATCGCTGTTCTGCGGCCCAACCGTAATCTGGTTCCGGTCAACGTGGCAGAATTCAGCACAGACGCTCCACGCATCCAATCCGAGGTCGCAGTGTCCGGGTTTTCCTATCAAGGCGCATTGGGTGCGCCGACGCTCACCTACGGCCAAATCGCTGACCTGCGCGGATTGAATGGCGAAGACGGAGTAAAGCGTCTGGCGCTGGCAGCTCAGCCGGGCGACGCTGGCGGGCCGGTTTTTGACGGCAATGGCCAGGTTGTTGGCATGCTGCTGCCGACGCCGACCGAGGGGCGCACCCTGCCCGAAACCGTCAGCCTTGCCGCCACTGCGAACCGACTAAACGAGGCATTAGCCAAGGCCGGAGTGTCGGGCCAATCGGGCCAATCCGCAGCACAAGTTTCCCCCAACGAGCTTAGCCGACGTGCCACCGGGATGACCGTTTTGGTCCATTGCTGGGATTGATACGCGCCAAGTGAGAAACAAGCGCCGCTCTTTCGGGCGGCGCTTTTTGTTGGCTAGAGGATATCCGGCGTGACGCGGATCAGGGTCGGAACCGGCGCGTCGAATGCCGAACGAACTGCGGCCTGCATCTCGTCCAGATTGGACGGCGCAGCCGACAAAGCGCCAAACGCCTCGGCCAATTTACAGAAATCCGGGTTGCGGGCCACGACTGCATTCGCGGCGATCTGTCCCCTGACCATGCTGTCTTCGATCTCTTTGAGTTTCCCATTGTCCCAAAGGATGATCGGCAGAGACAGGCCCATTTCGACGGCGACGCCAAGCTCCTGCATTGTATAATGAAAACCATAATCGCCAGCGATTACCGCAGTCGGTTTCCCCCTGCGGGCCACAGCCCCACCAATCCCAGCCGGTAGCGCATAGCCCAAAGTGCCGAACCCCGTTGGGTGGTGCCAATGGTAGGGATAAGCCATGTCCCAGACTTCTTTGGCGACGTAGGCGAACTGGGTCATGTCTGAATAGATCATGGTGTCGCCCGGCATGGCTTCGCGCAATGCGTCCATGACCGGAACAATGCCAGGGCGTTCCACATCGACCTCAGCCCGCCAGCGGTTGCGCGCCTCGGCCACTTCTGCCGCTGACCAGCCGGTCGCAGGTTTCACATGATCAGTGGCTTCCAAAAGCGCGCGAGCAAAGCTTTCACCATCTGCCTGCAGCTTGACCGCTGCCCGGTGGCGATCAGACAGAACTTTCGGATCGAGATCGACGCGCACCAGATTGGCAGAGTTGCCCAATGAATCGCGCCACAGGTCCACTTCGCCCAATTCCGCGCCCACCACGACCACAAGATCTGCTGAGGCGATGAAATCCGCGCTGCCTGGTCGTGGAAGCATGGCTCCAAAATCCAGTGCATAACCCAGCCCGGCCATTCCACGCCCGGCATAGGTGGTGAAACAGGCCGCACCCAATTCAGTCAGGATCTGCCGCCACAAGTTGGATCGTGCCCCGCCGCCTAGAATAAACAATGGACGCCGCGCGATATTCAGCATGGACATCACTGGTGCAATGTCCGGCGGCAGGACCTTTGTCGGCAACGCAGGTTGGTTTGGAAACGGTGCAGGGTCAGCGTCAGCTTCGAGCTGCGCAATAGGCACCTGAATATGCTTTGGACGTGGGCGGCTGAGTTCGAATTCCTCGAAGGCGCGTTCAACCAACCCATAGGCTGCCTCAGCCGTATTGGCCTGACGCGACCAGTCAGTCACGGTTTCGGCTGCCGCCCGCTGATCTTTCATCTGATGCAATTGGCCATGCACAGCCTGCGCTTCGTCCAGACAGGACGACAAAACCAGCATCGGCACCGAATCCGTATAGGCCTGCCCCATCGGCGTCATGATATTGCACAGCCCTGGCCCCGTGATGACATAGGCGACGCCCGGCTTTCCAGTCGCTCGAGCATAGCCATCGGCCATGAAGCCCGCGCCCTGCTCGTGCCGGGCTAAAACGTGCGTAATGCCCGCCTCTTCGATCCCGCGATACATTTCCTGATTATGCACGCCGGGAATGCCAAAGATGACATCCACACCGCGATCCCTGAGCATATGCGAAATTTGCGCACCAAGGGGTCTTTTCATCAGTTTCTCCAGAATTGGACAGTGAACAGAGCGTAGACGGCCAACAGCTCAAGCCGTCCGACCAACATACCGATAGAAAGCAACCACTTGGCGGTGTCACTGAGCCCCGCAAAGTTGCCAGCCGGTCCGATTTTATCCCCCAGCCCCGGCCCGACATTGGCCAAAGCTGTGGCTGCCCCAGAGACCGATGTGATGAAATCCAGTCCTGTCAGCGCCAGCGCCCAGGCGAGCACACCCAGCGAAACCACGAAAAACATGAAAAAGCTCATCACAGAGGTCAGAACATCAGGCCCAATCGTGCGGCCGTCATACTGAGGTGTAAAGACACCATGTGGTGTACGAATCCGGCGGATCTGGGTTTTGATCGAGGCAAACAGCAGCTGATACCGGAAGATCTTGATCGAACAGGCGGTAGACCCCGCGCACCCGCCGATCAGACCGATCAGAAAGAACATCATGATCGGAAAGCTGCCCCAGCCCATATAGTCGACGCTGGCATAGCCCGTGCCAGAAATGATCGACGTTATGTTGAACAAGGACTCCCGAACGGCCTGTTCCCAATGATGTGGAAAGACAGACGTCAGAAAGACTGCCATGATGACAACCAATACCAAAATAGTAGCCAGGAAAGTTCGAATCTGACTGTCGCGAAAAATCGATTTCGTATTGCCATTTGCGAACTGGACATATCGGACGAATGGCAGCGCCGCCAGGATCATGAAGACCGAGGCCGCATATTCGGCAGGGCCGGAAAACGTCCCAAAGGACGCATCGTAGTTCGAGAAGCCACCGGTTGAAATGGTCGTCAGTGAATGAACCACGGCATCAAAAAAACCCATCCCCAGGCCCGCGTAAACCAAAGCGCAGACAACGGTCAAAAAGACGTAGATCAGAGAAATCTGGCCCGCGATCTCCTGCGCGCGCGGCAAGATTTTCCCCATGGTTTCAAATCCTTCCGATCGGAAGATCTGCATACCACCGACGCGAAGTTCGGGCAGGAAAACCATTGCTACGACGATGATGCCGATACCGCCAAGCCATTGCAGCAATCCCCGCCACAGCAACAGGCCCCGCGGCAGGTTATCGAGCCCCGAGAGAACGGTCGAACCGGTTGTCGTCAGACCAGACATTGCCTCGAAGTAAGCATCGACAAAACGCAGTTCGGTCTCACCGAACAGGAACGGTATCGCTCCGAAAAAGGGCAGCGCGACCCAAACGCCGGTGGTCAGCAAAAAGGTTTGACGGATCGTCAGACCTTCGCCCACCCCGTTGGAACAGCTCATCGCCAGAATGACGCCGGTCAGAATCGTGATGACGCCGCTTTCCAGAAACACGTGCCACTCACCCCGGCCTTCAATGAAGTCCGCAAGCATGGGCAGCATCATGGTCGCCCCAAGAATGGCGACCAACAGGCCAATCACATATCCAACCGGGCGCATGTCCGTCATGAGGCGCAGCGTTGGCGCGCCTGCACGACTGTGTCAAGCGGTGTCCGGTTTTACTCTTTCGTTTTAACCGCAGGTGATGGCATCGCAGGCGGTTTGGACGGTGCCCGTGTACGACGCACCGGAGCCTCAGCCGCTTGAGACGTTGCCGGTTTTGCCGCCTCAGACGCAGCAACCGACGGATTTACGTTTGCCGGCTGGGCCTCAACTGGTTTAACGGCCGGCTTGACCGGAGCCTTTGGCGCCTCGGTCTTGACGCTCACCTGAGGCGGCGTTGGCTTGGCGGCCTGAGCTTTAGGCGCAGGCGTTTTCGCGACCGCCGGTTTTTGCGCAACCGGCTTCGGTTTGGCAGCTATTGCTGGTTTCGCTGCCGGCTGATTTTTCGCGACAGCGGGTTTTGCCACCGGTTTACTTGGAACCTCGGCAGTTTTTGCCGCTACCGGAGCCGTCTTTGGCGCGGCCGGCTTGGGTGATTCGACCTTTGGTTTGGTAACCGTTTTCTTGCGGGCGACGGGCTTGGGTTTCGCGACCGGCGCTGGCTTGGCCTTTGCAGCCGGTTTTGCCTTGGGTTTGACCTGTTCCGATGGTGCAACCGGTGTCGGAGCTGCGGCTGACGCGTGCAAAGCGTGCACTGACACAAACGGCAGTTCCATTGCCGAGCGGGTCAAAATCTGCATTATTTTCATTTGGTTGCTAACCGCATATCCGGCCATACGAATGGCCGCAGCCTGAAACTCCAGCGGTTGGGAAATCGGGTTCATACGTTAGTTCTCCTCTGAAATCGATGCAGCCGACAAAAGAGTGAAGGGCCCTGCCCGTCCCGATTTCTCGGGCGGATTGCGCAGTCAAGCAACTCTGAGCGTCGCACGTCCCAGCTTCCTTTCAGGGTGGCAGACCCTGCAAAAAATGCGCACCTGCCACGGCTGCATTCCGTGCCAGTGTACCGCGAACAACCGTGCGAGCGCAGCAATATTCGCTGCGCTGCGGCGGAAAACCGCCGTTAGTCTAACTTTGATACTTTTATTGTCTGTTCTGAACGGTCACCCGACGTGGAACAGAGTGCTGAACATCCTTGGATCCAGGCTGGCCGAAACAAAGGTCGGACCTTCCGTCAGAACCGAGACCGCGTCGTGGCTGTGCAGACTTTCCTGATGGCTGGCAACCACACGGAAATCGCCGACATGGTGGTCGGCCAGCAACTCGGCGCAGAACAGACGGGCCGCATCTTCGACGAAGATCGGGTTGGCGGCATTGAGCTCTGCAAAGGCTTGTTCGTCTTCGCGTTTGACCATCACCTGGGTTTCTGTCGGCACTGCACGTCGGCAAATGGCGATCAGGTCCTCGAACCACAGACAATCCGCGTCACAATCGACCACGACCGAAATTCGGGCCACCGACCGCTGCGAATGCGGCGTTGCCAGCTGCCCGCGAGTTGAACGCGCGTGTTCGCTGAGCTCCAGCGAACAAGGGCAAGTCGAAGAGTAGACATAGTCCAGATGCATGATCTTCTGACGCACGCCGCCCTGTTCTACCAGCTCAAGCGCGATGTCGTAGTATTGGTACCCTTGCAGGCCAGATCGCAGGCTTTTTACCCGGTCAGGGTACGAAAACCGCATCTGAATACGTGCGTCGAAACTGTCCAAGTCGGATATGTAGTCATCAAGCGCCGCTTCCATCACCTCAAAGCTGAAGGTGCGTTCGGCATGCTTGTAGAACGAGCGCATGATCCGGGACATGTTGATACCTTTCTTTTCGGCATCAAGGCTAACCGTTCCGGTGATCGAGGTTTCGAGCGTTAAGTCTTCGCCATGCTTGCGATGGAACCGGATCGGCAGGCGGAAATTGGAAATCCCGACATGCTGGATCTGTTGCTTGGCACCGCGGATCAGGCTGGACGGACCGTTTTGTAGGTCCGGCAATGTGGCGCGATACGCGCTGTCGACTGCGAACCCCTCGGGGTAGTTACGCGATAACGACGGGTAATTTACCGGAACCAGACCGGGCACCAGCCGAGCAATCGCCGGGTCCAGCTGACTGATCTCGGTTTCGGTCGCTGACTCGGCCCACTTCCGCAATGTCTTCAGTGCGGCTTCGGCTTCGTCGTTGCCGGGCGTGTCCTCAATGTCGCGGGGGTGCACGTTCATCGATCGGGTTCCTCGGTTGATCGCCGGACTATATACAGCTTCGGCGCGTTTTCCAGTGTACCTTTATACGCTGGAAATCACAGTCCGGATCGAAATTCGGCGAATAACGCATGAGTTGCGTCATTTTCACTTAGTTTCGATCCGGATTTCGGTAAACCGCCGTCGCTGTTAACGTTGCGACACATCCAGGGCCTGTTTGATGTCGGCAAGCAAATCGCCGGCATCTTCCAACCCCACGGAAAAGCGAATGAGGCCGGGTGTAATGCCCAACTCGTCCTTCTGCTCATCACTCAGCCGCTGGTGGGTGGTCGTGGCCGGGTGTGTCGCGATCGATTTGGCATCCCCCAGATTGTTGGAGATCACCGGGATTGTCAGCGCGTTCAGGAACGCAAACGCAGCTTCCTTACCGCCTTTGATATCCAGCGACAGAACGGTTCCGCCCTTGCCGCCCAGCTGGGTCTGAACCAACGCATTCTGAGCGTGGGTTTTCAGGCCGGGATACAAGGTGCGTTCAAGCGCCGAATGCCCTTCCAGCGCCTCGGCAATAACCTGCGCTGTCTCGGCCTGAGCGTTAACGCGCAGCGCCATTGTCTCGAGACCTTTCAGCATGATCCAGGCATTGAACGGGCTCAACGCGCCGCCGGTGTGTTTCAGATAGGGTTCAACGGTTCCCCGGATGAAGTCCTTGGTACCGATGATGACACCGCCCAGAGCACGCCCCTGACCGTCGATATGCTTGGTCGCGGAGTAGACGACAACGTCGGCCCCCTGCTCGATCGCGCGCGAGAAGACAGGCGTGGAAAAGACATTGTCCACGATCACAAGCGCATCAACCGCATGAGCCAGCTCGGCAACTGCCGCGATGTCGATCACCTCGAGCGTTGGGTTCGACATGGATTCGAAGAACACGGCTTTCGTGTCCGGCCGGATAGCGGTCTGCCACGCGTCCAGATCGGTGCCGTCCACAAACGTAACCTCAACACCAAAGCGGGTCAGGATGTTCTCGAGGATATACAGGCACGACCCGAACAAAGCTTTGGCCGACACCACATGATCGCCCGCCTTCAGCATCGAGGTCAGTGCCGCGTTTACCGCAGCCATGCCCGACGCAGTGGCAAACGCATCCTCTCCGCCTTCCAGCGCCGCAATACGCTGTTCGAACATGGACACGGTTGGGTTGCCGTAGCGGGCATAGATGAACTCGTCCGGGCCGGTCTCAATGAACCGCGCCTCGGCCTGCTCGGCCGTCTCGTAGACAAAGCCTTGCGTCAGAAAGATCGCTTCGCTGACCTCATTGTATTGGCTGCGACGGGTGCCGCCATGGACGGCTTGGGTGCGTTTGTTCCAGCTCTCGCTCATCTCATTCCTCTCGACCCTTGTCAGGCAAGGGCATCAAAAAAACCCCAGACGCGGTCAAGCGAAAGGGGCCTTTCATCCTGACCTTTTAGCGGTTTTGTTTAGCGTGGCCCGCAATCCGGTAACAAATCGCCACGTGGTGCCGTTGCCCTTACGCCGCACTTGCGAATTCGTCAACCCTGACTGGGGCAACGTCACGGTTCTGTAACCGCTCTTTCACCAAAGCGTTATAGCGTTATGACACATCGGCACCACAACATCTTGTGTGAGGCGGAGCCAAGCCAGTTGTCAGGATCAATGCCATCGGAGACACCGTCACCCGGCACCGCAGCCCCCGATCACCCCGCAGCGCCTTGCGTCAGACCCGAGATACACAGGGGCCGGTCATCATCATGACCCACGGCTTCAAGTATCGGCCAGAAGACGGCAAGGCGTGCCCGCACCGGCATATTTTTGTCCCCTCACCCAACGCCGATGTCGTGGCATTGCGCCAGCTGTCCGCAACAACGGGCTTTGGCTCCGGTTTCGATGATGAGGGCCTGGGCATCGCCTTTGGATGGAATGCGCGGGCACCATTGTCGGCGAGCCGCCGACGTGCCGTTGACGCCGGGCGTGCGCTTGCGGATGTGATCCGCTACTTGCGCCGTCTCAACCCGAATCGACCGATCCATTTCATCGAGCATTCGATGGGTACGGAACTGGCGCTGGAAGCTCTGCACCACATCCAAACCGGATCGCTGAGCCGCATCATTTCGATGACCGGCGGCGCGTATCAAAGCCGAACGCTGAGCGCGCTGGAAACCCCGGCAGGTCGTCAGGCCGAGTTCATCAACGTGACCAGCCGAGAAAACGACATGTTTGATTTCATGTATGAATGGCTGATCCAGCCACCCCAGCGCGGCGACCGTAGCATCGGCCTCGGGTTCGACGCTCCAAACGCGGTGCCCCTGCAGATCGATTGCTCTGATACGCTTGACCATCATTCGCGCATGATCTTCCCGGTCGGCGCCCCGCAACGCCGTGTCTGCCACTGGTACAGTTACACCCGTCCCGGCGTTCTGCGCCTGTACAACGCCCTGTTGCGCAATCAGGACCACCTAAGCCTGCACCAACTGCGCGGCGGCTTCCCGGAACAGTCCGCCCGCCGTTGGTCACGGCTTTTTGCGCTGCCTCGCCCGCACGACCTCTTGCCGTTTGCACAGAAAGCCTCATGATCTTCTCAACTTGAGGAGACGCCATGATCGACCTGTATTTCTGGCCCACGCCGAATGGCTGGAAGGTATCCATCGCCTTGGAAGAGATGGAGCTGCCCTACACCACCCACCTGATCAATATCGGCAAGGGCGATCAGTTCGATCCCGAATTCCTGAAGATCGCCCCCAACAATCGGATGCCCGCGATCGTTGATCCTGACGGCCCGGACGGCGAACCGATCTCGGTGTTCGAAAGCGGCGCGATCCTGATGTATCTGGCTCGCAAAACCGGGCGCTTCTATGGGAAAACCGAGCGGGACCGGATCGCAGTCGAGGAATGGCTGATGTGGCAGATGGGCGGCGTCGGCCCGATGGCCGGTCAGGCACATCACTTCCTGAAATACGCGCCCAACATGGACCCACCACAGGACCTACCCTACGCCAAAGACCGCTATCGGGCAGAGGTTGGGCGGCTGTATGGCGTGCTGGATCGACGGCTGGCCGAGAACGAATACGTCGCGGGCGATTTCTACTCGATCGCCGACATGTCGATCTGGGGCTGGGCCAGCCTGTGGGAAGGTCAGCAGCAGATATTGGAGGACAAACCCCATTTCACCCGCTGGCTTGAAACGGTGAGCGCCCGCCCGGCGGTCCAGGCAGGACGCGCATTACACGCCGAGCTGCGAGGCGATCATAGGGACAAACAGGCGCAAGAAGTTTTGTTCAAACGCTAAGAAATGCGCCCGAGCTGTGGTCTTGACGACTGCCTATAGCTTCTACACTGACCCACCGCTGCGACTTGGAGGGTCATCGTTGAATTGTTCAAAAAATCGCGCAAGGCCAACCAGTGGAGAGGTGTGAGGAAGATCGACCAGTGCAATAGATTCGCGGCCTTGTGCCCGCATCAACTGCCCGTACATGTGGTCACCCGCAAAGTCCGTAAGCCAGAAGCCTGCTTCCGCGTGGATATTGGCTTGGTCGAATACTGTGCGTTTTTCGCAAATGGTCATTCGCCCCGCAGGGCGGACGCTGAGATATTCAACCTCGACACGCGCCTCTCCATCAATCTCATGATATACTGAAATTACCTGATTGAGGTCATCCTCCTGCTCTATCCTGCAGTAATAGCTCAGCATCTCGACCTCTGGCTCGAGGGTCTCAGCGTTCACGGTGTTAACGTTGGTGTTAACGAGAAAGAGCCCATTCTCACCCACAGGACCGGATTTAGTGCGATCATCGGCGCTATCTGGTGCGGATTTGAGAATTTGAAACGCCTCATTCGGGGGTATGCCCGTTCGAATACGCGAGTACATTCGCTTGGTTCCGAGAGAGTATTTTTCAAATGTACTGGGTAGCCAATTCAGCCCGAGCCACAAAAAAAATCCGCCGAATACGACTCCGAAAATCAACCAGGCAGTGGCTTGTCCGCGATTGTGGTCCGGCGCGGTTGCCTGCAAGGTTTCGAATAGTGGAAAGAGCATCAGAACCAGCCCAAGCACAATTGCTGTGGTAAGCGTTTCCCACCAGACGCGCGGATAAGTAAGTACTAAACTCATAATGACCGTAATACAGAACAGGGCTGCACCAGCTCGGATCAGGGGGGCCTGTAACAATGCAGAAGGCCCAAAGAGCCACCAGCCAAGTGACCATTGTACGAATATGGCCAAAAGACAGGCTATGATGAGTCTGCGCAACCGGATAATACGGTAAAAATACTTGTTGTTCATAATTTATCGCCTTTAAGTTGCAGCACTTTCTTCACTTAAGTTTGGCGAAATCATGACGTTTCCAACCAACTGATGTCAGTTTGGCAGGCACCCGCCGTTATGTTGGCGGTTTATGCTCCCCCCGCACCAGCACATCCAGCATTCCCGAGATATCCTCGACCTCTTCCGCGATCACATGAGTCACCGAATGCGCCCGCTGCATCCGACCAGTGACCCGCAGCAGCCTTCCCGAAATCACCGCACGGCGGAATTGTTCGTAGATCTTGCGCCAGACCACCACGTTCACGATGCCGGTCTCATCCTCAAGCGTGACAAAGATCACGCCCTTGGCAGTGCCCGGCCTCTGCCGCAGGATCACCAGCCCCGCAACGGCCACCAGCGCGCCGTCGGGTGGGTCATCCAGCCGATTGGCCGGCAGGCACGCGGGTGGGCGTGGCCAGGTCCGGTCCGAGGATGCAGGGCGGGCAGACAGCACAATCATGGGAACAAAGATAGAACATACGTAAGGAAAGTCCAGAGGCGGCGCGACGAGTCGCAAATGAGACTGGAAAGAGCTAAATGCCTTCACTAAGGAAGAATTCGACAAGCGAAAGAGGAAGACGCACGCAATGGCAAAGATCACCTATGTCGAGCACAGCGGTACCGAACACACTGTTGACGTCGCCAACGGCCTGACCGTCATGGAAGGTGCCCGCGACAACAATATCCCCGGCATCGAGGCCGACTGCGGCGGCGCCTGCGCCTGTTCGACCTGCCATGTCTACATCCACCCAGACTGGGTCGAGAAGGTTCCTGCCAAGGATGACATGGAAGAGGACATGCTGGACTTTGCCTACGAGCCCGACCCCGCCCGTTCTCGCCTGACCTGCCAGATCAAAGTCACCGACGAATTGGATGGCCTCGTCGTTCAGATGCCCGAAAAGCAAATCTAATGCCCTCCAAAGCGCCGCGCCTGCCCGTCCGCGTTTGGCAAGGTCGGGCGCGCGGCGCGCTATTCGGGGTGTGCGCGTGGCTGGCCGGCGTGGCCTCCGCGGCTGCCGAAACTGCCATAAGCGCACGTTTCACTGAACCAACAGATCGTTACGCTCATGGAGTCTTGGGCGATAACATCGAATATGGCACGCTGGAGATTACGGCTTCCAACGCTGCGTCCCAGAGACGTCTGAACCAGCCCGCCTCCGAATACTCGACAGTCACGGTCAATCTACCGTTTGATCGCGTCTTCGAAGACCTGGAGCCGCGCATCGTCGATGTCGATCAGGACGGCACATCCGAAGTCATCGTCATCGAATCCAGTATTCGTGAAGGTGCACAGCTGGCAATCTACGACTCACGTGGCGAAAAGATCGCCGCCACGCCCCATATCGGCACCCGCTTCCGCTGGCTTGCTCCGGTCGGAGCCGCCGACCTGGATGGGGATGGGAATATCGAAATTGCCTATGTCGACCGCCCGCATTTGGCCAAAACCTTACGCATCTGGCGCTTCGAAAATGGAAAGCTGACCGAGATCGCCTCGCTGCCCAACCTCACCAATCATCGCATCGGCGAGGATTTTATCTCGGGCGGCCTGCGTGACTGCGGCGACACCCCGGAATTGATACTCGTCAATGACAACTGGACGCGTGTCAAAAGCGTCTCATTCCAGCAAGACTGGATCTCCACTGACCTCGGCCCCTTCACTGGCCCCAAAAGCCTGAAGCGTGCCACGACCTGCTGATCCGCTATTTCATCTGGCTAAAAATACCTTGGGGGGCGAGGCCGCAGGCCGAGGGGGCAAAGCCCCCTAGCCGATCAGTCCCTTAGAGCGCCCGCCACCCTATGTCGCGACGATAGTAGCCTTCTGGCCAATCAACACCTTCGACCATCTCGTAAACCCGATCCCTCGCTTCTTTTAGCGTCTCACCGCGCGCGGTGACGTTCAGAACCCGTCCGCCCGCAGCCTGCAACTGCCCATCAACGGCCTTGGTGCCTGCGTGAAAGACCATGTTACTGCTGTCTTCAGGAAGCGCATCCAAACCTTTGATTACGGTTCCTTTAGTATAGTTTCCGGGATACCCCTGCGCCGCCATTACAACCGTCATTGCGTGGTCGTCGGCCCAGTTCACCTGCGTCTCGCTCAACCGCCCTTCGGCAGCGGCGTGCAGCAGGTCTAAAACTTGCGCTCCAAGCCGCATCATCAGGACCTGGCATTCCGGATCGCCAAATCGAACATTGTATTCAACCAGCCGAGGCTGACCGTCCTTGATCATCAAACCCGCGTACAGAACGCCCTGAAATGGCATGCCGCGGCGCTTCATTTCGGCCATGGTCGGGCGCACGATCTCTTCCATTGCTCGCGTTTCGATCTCGGCACTCAGAACTGGCGCGGGGGAATACGCACCCATGCCGCCGGTGTTCAAACCTGTGTCACCCTCTCCGACACGTTTGTGGTCTTGGGCTGTGCCGATGGACAGAATGTCCTCACCATCACACAACACGAACAACGACGCTTCTTCGCCCTCCATGAATTCTTCGATGACCACTTCGGCCCCTGCACCTCCGAACGCGCCGCCGAACATGTCGTCGATGGCGTCCAACGCCGTCTGTTCGTCCATCGCGACGATCACGCCTTTGCCTGCCGCCAGACCATCAGCCTTGACGACGATAGGCGCGCCTTGTTCGCGGATATAGGTTTTGGCGGGCTCAGCCTCAGTGAACCGGGCATAAGCTGCCGTAGGCGCATTCGAGGCGTCACAGATTTCCTTGGTAAAGCTCTTTGACGCCTCCAGTTGAGCCGCATCGGCAGACGGGCCAAAGACCAGAACGCCCGCTTCACGCAGCCGATCTGCGACACCGGCGGCCAAGGGGGCCTCGGGGCCGACGATCACGAAATCAATCGCGTTCTCTTCGGCAAAGCTGACGACCGCGCCACCGTTCTCGATATCCAGCGCTGCGCACTCGGCGATCTGAGCGATCCCGGCATTTCCCGGCGCAACGATCAGTCGGTCACATTTGGGGTTTTGCATCACCGCCCAGGCGAGGCTGTGTTCGCGCCCGCCGCTGCCGAGAATAAGGATGTTCATGAAGGTCTCCGATCTGCTTGGCCTCGCCTTCCGGGCGTTCTAAGCTGGGCGGGCATTTGACACAAGGCGCTGAAATGTCCGACCTGCTTGATGACCCGATCCCGGGCCAAAACACCCCTGAATATACCGTTTCGGACATCTCGGGCGAGGTGAAACGCACACTTGAAGGCGCGTTCGGGCGAATCCGTGTCCGCGGTGAAGTCGGCCGCGTGTTCAAGGCACGGTCGGGCCACCTGTACTATGACATCAAGGATGACCGGAATGTTCTGGCCTGCACCACATGGAAAGGTCAGATTTCCGGTCTGTCTGTCGTTCCCGAAGAAGGTCTTGAAGTTGTCGTCACCGGTCGATTGACGGCCTTCGGCGCTCAGTCAAAGTACAACCTGAACGTCGATGAGGTCGCTGTCGCCGGACAAGGTGCCCTGATGGCCCTGCTGGAAAAGCGTAAGAAGCAGCTTGAAGCCGAAGGCCTTTTCGCTCCCGAGCGGAAAAAACCACTGCCCTATCTGCCACAGATCATTGGCGTTGTGACCTCTCCGTCCGGGGCCGTGATCCGGGATATCCTTCACCGCCTGCGTGACCGCTTTCCGCGCAAGGTGCTGATCTGGCCCGTTGCCGTACAAGGTGCCAACTGCGCGCCAGAGGTCGCGCGCGCGATTGATGGGTTCAACAAACTGACGCCGGGCGGCGCGCTGCCCCGCCCTGATCTGATCATCGTCGCGCGTGGCGGCGGATCAATCGAAGACCTTTGGGGGTTCAACGAAGAGATCGTCGCGCGGGCTACCGCCGCCTCGGAGATTCCCTTGATTTCGGCGGTAGGCCACGAAACGGATACGACGCTGATAGACTTTGTCTCGGACCGTCGCGCACCGACGCCAACGGCCGCCGCAGAGCTTGCTGTCCCTGTTCGCATGGAATTGCTGGCCTGGACGGGCGAACAAGGCGCGCGCCTGTCCCGGGCGGCCACAGATGCTGTACAGCGGCGTTCTCAGCGCTTGCGCGACCTGTCCCGAGCGTTGCCGCGCCCCGATAGCCTGTTGAACACACCGCGCCAACGCCTTGACTTAATTGCAGATCGACTCACACCTGCTTTAGAGCGCGGCGTTCAAAACCGTCGCCTGCAAGTCGTTGAACTGTCAGCACATCTGCGACCGTCTACATTGCGGAATTTGGTTTCGAACAGAAATGAGGCTCTGCGAAATCTATCGTCGCGGTTATCTCTGCGACCGATCCAGCGGGAAATCCAGCAACAGCGGCAGAATATCAACGGCTTGGCCGACCGCATGAATGCAGCGCAAGTCACTCGTTTGGATCGCATGCGGCAAAAGCTGGATGCCGCCGACCGGTTGAGGGAAACGCTCAGCTACAAAGCAACTCTGCAACGGGGTTACGCGGTTGTCCGGGCCGAGGATCAAGTTCTGACAACTAAAGAGCAGGCATCGAAACACAGCGCATTCGAGATCGAGTTCGCAGATGGAGTACTGAAGACCGGGCAGGTTCCGGCCGCCCGGACATCCTCGAAGAATCCCGCTAAGAAAGACGCGCCAGATCAGGGATCGTTGTTCTAAACCTAAGCTCGCTAAACGCCAACATCGGGGCCAAGGCAGACCATCTCTTCATCGATGTCGTCGGCCTCGTACAACACCGTCATATCCGGATTGCCTTCGAACTGAGCGATCAGGCCGCCGCCGGATTCAGTGAAAACCCAGCACTGCGGATCAAGACGGTCTTCGTAGATAAAGCAGATCTGCTCACCCTGTTCGTACCAGACACCTTCCTTGCACCTTCCATCCAGAAACGACCAGATCACGCGCCGGTTGGGCAAATAGCGTTCGACCCCGTACACCGTCCCCTGGAATCCATAGAACAAAGTCTTTCCGCGTGTGTACCTGTCGAATTCGGACCCCGACAATGCTGGCTGGGCCGCGGCAGTCTGAGCGGTCAGAATCAAGAGAATCGCAATTCGCGTCAGCATGGACGCATTTTGTCAGATGCGGTTCCGCATCGCCAACAGACAATTCCCCGCCACAGCTGCCTTAACGTCACTGCTTGAGTTGTTCATGCGTTCCCGGTGAAGTTGCTTGAAAAACGCCAACGGGGGACCTTTCATGACGATGGCATTAATCTGGATCGCCGCCGCAAGCGCACTGGCTTACCTGCCCATGTCGCCGCGACCTGCCAGCGCATTGCGATCAGTATTCAAAACTGCCTCAGTCGCGCTGCTGGCTCTGGTTGCAGCGCTAAGCGGCGCTCCGGTCCTGTTGACCATTGCGCTGGCTTTGTGCGCCGCAGGCGATGCGCTGTTGTCGCGCGAAACGGAGTCGACCTTCATGGCAGGTATCGGCGCATTCGCCGCAGGTCATCTGGCCTATATCGCATTGTTTCTGAGCAACCCTGCCAGTGACGCCGCCCTGATCTTTGACAGACCGGGCATCTTTTGGACGCTGATCATCCTTGGGATCGTGGCTGCAGCCCTGCTGGCCCCACGCGCCGGAGACCTCAAGATTCCGGTTCTGGGGTACATTCCGATCATCCTTGGCATGGGCGTTACGGTTCTTGCCTTACCCGAAGCGGGCGCTTTGCGATGGGCCTTGCCCGCTGCGCTGGCATTCATCGCGTCGGATCTGATCCTGGCGACCGAGAAGTTTTTGCTGCCCGCTGGCCATCCGGCCCTCAGGGTTACACCCTTCATGATCTGGATCCTGTATTGGTGCGCGCAGGCGGGGCTGCTACTTGCGTTGTCGTGACCCTTTGCACTTGCCGCAAATCCGCATTAGGTGAGGGGAACACCTGCGGAGACCAAAAATGGCGTTTTTCTCAAAGCTAAAGGACAAGCTGTTCAAATCCTCGTCCCGTCTCGAACAGGGGCTGGACGCCATCGTAGAAGATGGTGGTGAGGAAACTGCCGCCCCCGATCCCATTATACCCGATCCTGAGCCGCAGCCGGAACCGGTTCCCGAAGTTCCTCAGCCGGTGCCGGAAACCCCGGACCCAGCGCCAGTGCCGCAGCCAGTAGAAACGCCTGAACCTGCACCAGTCGACCCCACGCCTGCCCCGCCGCCACCCGAGACTGCGCCATCCAAGGGTGTTCTCGGGCGACTGTTTGGTCGCAGCGAAACAAAAACCATCATTCGGCGCACGTTGGATGACGACATGCTCGAGCAACTCGAAGAGCTGCTGATCGCCTCAGATATGGGTGTGGATACCGCGCTGCGCGTCACCTCCAACATGGCCGAGGGGCGGTTGGGCCGAAAAATGTCCACACAAGAGATCAAGCAGTTGCTGGCGCAGGAAGTCACCCGCGTTATGAAGCCAGTCGCCAAGCCCTTGCCGATCTACCCCAAACGTCCGCAGGTGGTGCTGGTCGTTGGCGTGAACGGATCAGGCAAAACCACGACCATCGGCAAACTGGCAAGCCAGTTCAAAGCCGCAGGCAAGAAGGTCGTCATCGCTGCCGGAGACACGTTCCGGGCTGCCGCCGTTGAACAGCTGCAGGTCTGGGGTGATCGCGCGGGCGTGCCCGTCCTGACTGCACCCGAAGGGTCCGACCCGGCCTCACTGGCCTTTGACGCACTGACCCGCGCCCAGCAAGACGGTGCGGACCTTCTCATGATCGACACGGCTGGTCGCTTGCAAAACCGGGCCGACCTGATGGAGGAACTGGCCAAAATCGTCCGCGTGATCCGTAAGATCGACGATACCGCCCCGCACAACACTTTGCTGGTTCTGGACGCCACAACCGGGCAGAACGCGCTGAGCCAGGTCGAGACCTTCCGCAATCTGGCCGATGTTTCGGGCCTAGTGATGACCAAACTCGACGGCACCGCCAAGGGCGGCGTGCTGGTCGCGCTGGCAGACAAGTTTGGCCTGCCCATCCACGCAATCGGCGTCGGTGAGCAGATCGACGATCTCGCGCCCTTCGATCCCGAAGAATTTGCCGCCGCCCTGACCGGCCTTGAACAAAGCTGATCCGAAACTTCATCTGACCCAAAATACCTTCCGTGCGTCTGGGGGTGGAAATCCCCCTGCCTCAACACCCAGCGAAAAGACTGACACTTGAGCGACTGGCTGATCTCTCTTGAAGGCACCGAAGCTGGCCACCAATTGGCCTTGAGTCTCGCTTTGATGGCGGCTTTTTTGCACGCCGTCTTCGGCGCGCTGCAAAAGGGTCGCCACGACCCCTGGCTGTCACGCGGGGCCATTGACGCAAGCTACTGCCTGATGGCAGCCCCCTTTGCGTTCTTCGTGGTGCCGTGGCCAGAACCCTATATGTGGCCAATCTTTGCAGTCGTCTGGCTGATCCACATTGCTTACAAGACGCTGCAGGCAATGGCTTACACCAAGGGATCTTACACCGTTGTTTACCCGGTGGTGCGCGGCACCGGCCCCTTGTTCACCGTGATCGGTGCTTATCTGCTGTTCGGCGAGACCTTTACGGGCATGCAATGGTTTGGTGTTCTGGTTTTGCTGGCAGGTATCTTTGGGTTGGCGGCCTATAACTTTCGGTTTCTCGAAACCAACCGGGAAACACTGGGCATCGCACTGGCGCTGGCCATCGCAACCGGCCTGTTCGTCGCGCTCTACACCACCTATGACGCCTACGGCATCCGAGCCACCGCCGATCCCTTCACCTTTCTGGCGTGGTTCTTCATGATCGACGGGGCCGCCATGCCGATCTATTCCTTCCTCAGGTGGCGCGCGATGATCAACCGCCCCGCCATCGGTCCGCTGATGTTGCGCGGGTTGGCAGGCGGCATCATCGCACCTATGTCCTTCGGAGCGATCATGCTGGCCACCCGACTGGACAAAGTCGGCGAGGCCGCTGTTCTGCGTGAAACCTCGACCGTGTTTGCCGCTCTCATCGGCTGGCTGGTTTTGAAGGAAACCGTGGGGCCAAGGCGGATTGCGCTGATGGCATTGATTGCATTGGGCGCCGTAATAGTTGAAATGGGCGGGTAAGCAGCAGGAAACCGACATGTCAGGCAAAAAAGAAATCAACCCGTTTCTGAAACAGGCGCTGGAGCTTGGCCCCCCTCTGGCCTTCTTCTTCATCTACCTGCGCTTGCGGGACGACAGCTTTATGATCAGTGGAACTGAATACTCTGGCTTCATCGTGGCCACCATCATCTTTGTACCGCTGATGCTGGCCGCCATGGGGATCCTCTGGTACCTGACGGGCAAGCTTAGCCGGATGCAGATCTTCACCGCATTTATGGTCATTTTCTTCGGCGGACTAACGGCCTGGTTCAATGACGAGCGGTTCTTCAAGATGAAAACCACGTTGGTGTACGGGTTCTTCTCGGTAATCCTGGGAATTGGTCTGCTGCAGGGGAAATCCTATCTGGCGTATGTTCTGGATGAGATGCTTCCCATGCGCCATGAGGGGTGGATGATCCTGACCCGGCGCCTGTGCGGTTGCTTCGCCGTTTTGGCCGTGGCCAACGAATTTGTATGGCGCACCATGTCGACTGACCTATGGGTCAAGATCGAAACCTTCGCTTTTCCAATCGCGTTGATGGTGTTTCTGATGCTGCAGTTCAGCCTTCTGCAAAGCTACATGGATGACCCCGACCACCAATAGGCGAAACGGCAAAAAACGCATTCTGCCTATGCGTTCGCACGGAAAACGGGGCGCCGACGTATCCTAGCTGCGTCGAACCCGACAAAATCCTTGGTTTTATTGCCCGGCTGTGGAACATTGGGGCACCACTCATACCAACAGCCGGAGCACTCTCAACCACATGACGGCTATCCCCAACAGCGGCTTTCTGTCCGAGGCATCAGACCGGCTTAGGGCGATGCTTTCCGCGCAGGCATCCGAGATATCTTTGGATCGAGGGGAAGTTCTGTTCGAACAAGGGGACGAAGGCGACGCGCTGTATGCCATTCTAGAAGGCACGCTTGAAGTTTCCTTCTTGGCGATGAGTGGCCGCAAGTTGTCATTGACCCTTATGAAGCCCGGTGAGGTATTCGGTGAGATCGCGCTTTTTGACAGCGGACCGCGGACAGCCACAATCGCAGCGGCCGAACCATCTCGGGTACTGCGCGTCCGCCGCAGCGATGTCATGGACCAGATCCGCCAGCATCCCGACCTTGCCGTCGACATGATCCGGCTGGCCGGTTTGCGCATGCGGTGGATGGGGTCGCAGCTAAATGAACAGGTGTTCCTGCCGATGCCCATTCGTCTGGCGCGCAAATTGCTGCATTTGTCCGCCCTTCAAGGCGAACCGGTGGACCGCATCACGTTATCGCAAAGCGAGCTGGCCGAGTTCGTGGGGGCCACGCGCGAGGCCGTGTCCAAAACGATTTCCACATGGAAGCGGGACAATGTCGTCGAGGCTTCTCGCGGTGGGTTGATGATCCAGGACTTTGAAGCCCTGAAAGAATTGGCCGAATCCGACCTCATCTAACTCAATTCGAGAGCTTGTGACCTCCTTCACATACGAAAGACGGCGCAATAGCTATGTTGAGAAGCGTTACCGTAGGAGGTCAGAGAATCATCCCCGATATCTGTCCACTGGCCTCTCCCTGTACCAGAGCCACGCGCCTCCCCGGCGTGTGGCTCACTTGCTTTCAGCGGCGCCAGAATTGAAAGGGCCGGAGCAATTGCCCCGGCCCTTTCACAACAATTGAAGTGGTGCGTTACTCGCCCAGGCTCAGCGCAACAAAGCGTGGGTCACCCCCGCGTCGCACCAGCAACAGCAGAGATTTACGTCCAGCCTCACGCGCTTCTTCCATGCGCGCCTCCAGGTCTTCAATCGACGTCACCTTTTGCTGACCGGCTTCGGTGATCAGATCACCGGCGCGCAGACCCTTGGAAAAGGCTTCCGAGGCTTCGTCAACTTCGGTGACGACCAACCCTTCGGCATCCTCTTCAAGACCAAGATCCGTGCGCAGCGTGTCGGTCAGCGGCGAGATGGTCAGGCCCAGAATGTCGGCGTTTTCTTCGGTCGGAGCCTCAGAGGTTTCGTCATCGCCGTCTTCTGCCCGCTCGGCGTCCTCACGACGGCCCAGCGTGACCAGAACCGTCTGTGTGCCACCGTCACGATGGACCACGACGCGCACCGATTTGCCGACCGTTGTCTCGCCGACCTGACGTACCAGGCCGCGCGTATCTTCGACTTCGACCCCATCAAAGCTGAGGATCACGTCACCGGCAAGCAGCCCGGCATCCTTGGCCGGCCCGTCCGGCACATCGCTGATCAGCGCGCCGCCGGGTTTGTCCAATCCCATCGCCTCGGCCATATCCTCGGTCACGTCCTGAATGCGCACGCCCAACCAACCGCGCCGGGTTTCACCGAACTCACGCAGTTGATCGACCACCTTCACAACGACATTGGATGCCATCGAGAAGCCAATCCCGATCGAACCGCCATTGGGCGATAGGATCGCAGTGTTCACGCCGATCACCTCGCCGTCCATATTGAACAGCGGACCGCCCGAGTTGCCCCGGTTGATTGCCGCGTCTGTCTGGATGTAATCGTCATATGATCCGCTCAGCGCACGGTTCCGCGCCGAAACAATACCAGCGGAAACCGAAAAACCCTGACCCAGCGGGTTGCCCATGGCGATGACCCAATCTCCGACGCGTGCAATATCGCTGTCGCCGAATTGCACATACTGCAGCGGGCTTGAAGCTTCGACCTTGAGCAGCGCGATATCGGTTTTCTCGTCGGTGCCGATCACTTTGGCAGGCAGCTCTTTCTTGGGCTGGCCATCGCCGGGGAAGAATTCGATCAGAATCTCATCCGCTTCCGCAATAACGTGATTGTTGGTGACGATATAGCCGTCCTCTGAAATCACGAAACCAGAGCCCAAAGCGTTGCTGCGACGCGGGCGGTTGCCTTCATCGCCGTTGCGGTCCTGAAACTCGCGGAAGAAATCCTCGAACGGGGATCCCTCGGGTACGATTCCCTGCGGTCCAGTCTGGCCCTCGATCAACGTGGAAGTTGTGATATTGACCACAGCCGGGCTGATCTTTTCCGCCAGAGGCGCTAGGCTTTCGCCCCGCGCCTGGGCCGAGACGGTCTGAGCCAGAACAAGCATCATCCCTACGAAGACCAGCCACATCAACCGCATTAAACCAACACCCTCGTCCTGCCGGACCGAAATACTGCGTGCTTGTGCCTGCACTTGGGAACTCCTTGTCAACAAATCTTGCCGAACCGCCCGCAGGCAGCCTTTCTTAGGAACCAATGTAGTCAGTTTGTCCAAGCCCGCAACTCGGGATCGCGGGGAAATCACCGGCAATTGAGGTGACAGTATCAAAACCCGACCTGATACGCGCCCCAAAGCAGCACCAGACCGGTCACGACACACAAAAGCCCGGTCGGCCGCCGGGCCTGTTCGGGGATGGAGCGCAACGCCTCCAACATACGCTCAATAAGCGAAGGGGCCAGCGCGTAGGCCAGCCCCTCGACAATCAGTACCAGCCCAAAGGCCAGAAGGATCAGTCCCATTACCGGCCCGCCTGCCCGGTGGGTGACTTCAGGTAATTGAAGAACTCGGAATCCGGGCTCAGCACCATCGAGCTGTTTCCGCCCTGCAGAGCGTTCTCATACGCGCTCAGCGAACGGTAGAACTCAAAAAACTCTGGGTCCGCGCCATAGGCTTCGGCAAAGATTGCGTTGCGTTCGGCGTCAGCCTCACCGCGGATGATCTCGGCCTCACGATTGGCATCCGACACCAGTTCAACCACGGTCCGGTCAGCCTGCGCGCGGACGCGCTGCGCGGCTTCGTTACCACGGGCGCGTTCGTCGGTCGCCTCACGTTCCCGTTCGGCTTTCATCCGGTCGAACGTCGCCTCGAGGTTAGCTTGTGGCAGGTCGGTGGCCTTCAAACGCACGTCGATCACGTTCACGCCCAGCGCCTGCGCTTCGGCAATTGCACTGTTCCGGATACGCAGCATCAGCGCGGCACGGTCCGAGCTGAGGATATCGCGGGACGATACCGAACCCAGAACCTCACGCGTTTCAGCGCGCAGGATACGGTCAAGGCGGTCTTCGGCGACAGGAATGCCGCCTACACCAACGGCCTGACGGAACCGGTTCAGGTCCGAGATCCGGTAGCGGGCAAAGGCATCAACAACCAGACGACGGTCGTCCAAAGGCGTAACCTCCAGCGGTTGAACGTCGATGGACAGGATTCGGTCGTCATAGCGGACAACTTCCTGAATCACCGGAATCTTGAATGCCAGACCGGGTTCTTCTTTTACGGCCACGACGCGACCAAACTGCAGGACCAGCGCGCGTTCACGCTCGTCCACAATGAAGATCGAAGACAACCCGACAACGCCAAGGATCACGACGAGGATAAGAATGATAGGTGACTTACGCATCAGTTGCTCCCCTCGGCCTGGTTGCGGCGCAGTTCGTTCAGCGGCAGATAAGGCACGACGCCCTGCCCCTGACCGGTCGAGTTTTCGTCAAGAATGATCTTGTCCACGTCACCCAGAACCTGCTCCATCCGCTCAAGATAGAGGCGTTTGCGGGTCACGTCCGGGGCTTTGGAGTATTCCTCCAGAACCGCGCTAAAGCGGCTGGCTTCACCCTGCGCGCTGTTGATCTGCTGGGCGCGATACGCCTCGGCTTCTTCCAGAACCTGTGCAGCTTCACCGCGCGCTTCCGCCAAAACGCGGTTCGCATAGGCGTCGGCCACGTTCTGAAGACGGTCACGTTCCTGTGCAGCGGCCTGAACGTCGCGGAATGCGGCAATCACGTCCTGCGGCGGATCGGCCTTGTCAAAGTTCACGCGTACGATGTTTATGCCTGAATCATAACTGTCCATTGTGGATTGGATCAGTTCCTGCAGCCGGTCCGCGATGACACCACGATCCCGGTTCAGGATCGGGGCCAGTTCGCTTTGCGCGATGATTTCGCGCATCGCCGATTCCGAAACCGCTCGGATTGTTTGACGCGGGTCCCGCAGATTGAAGAGGAATCTAGCCGGGTCGCTGATGTTCCAGACGACCTGATAGTCAATGTCGACCACGTTTTCGTCACCGGTCAGCATCAGACCATCGTCGCTGCCACGCGTGCCGCCCATGTCTTCGGTTTGTTCACGGGTGACCGGGATGACTTCAGCAGTCACAAAGGGCCATGGGGCAAAGTTCAGACCCGGATTGCCGACGGCCGAGAACTCGCCCAGAAACAGCTCAACCGACTGTTCTTCGGGCTTGACGGTATAGAAGCTGGCTGCGCCCCAAAGCACAGCCGCAACAACCACACCGATCAGCACAGTGCCTTTGGTAAAGATGGGACCGCCCCCACCTGCACCCTGACCGCCGCCACGGCCCGAACCGCCGCGGCCGCCCATCAGGACGCGCAGTTGCTCTTGACCCTTCTTCATCAGCTCATCGATCTCGGGGATCTGCGGGCCGTCGCCTTCGGGGGGCTTGCGCCCGTCCCCGTTGTCACCCCGATTTCCTCCGCCTCCGGATGAGCCTCCGCCCCCCCAGGGGCCACCGCTGTTGCCCGCCATATGTATCAATTCCTTCGTGTTGGACCGTGTGATCACGGGTTCCCTTGTAACTTGTGTGCGCGCGGTTGCAAATCAAGCAGTGCGCACAGGTTGCCGCATTGTCACCAGTTCTTCGGCCATTACCGGGTGAACGGCAACCGTTCGGTCGAAATCTTCCTTGGTTGCGCCCATCTTGACGGCAATACCCGCCAGCTGGATCATCTCGCCCGCGCCGGGTGCAACTATGTGGCAGCCCAGAACCTTGCGGGTCGCCTTGCTGACGATCAGCTTCATCAGCACGCGCTGTGTTCCACCGGCAAACGCCTTTTGCATCGGCTTGAACGAAGTCGCATAAACGTCAATCGGTTCCTGTGCCGCTGCGTCTTCTTCACTGAGGCCCACCGTGCCGAATTCCGGCTGCGTAAAGATCGCGGTCGGGATCAGTTCGTGATCCACCGGTGTGGGGTTGCCCTTGAACACGGTTTCTACAAAGGCCATGCCTTCACGGATTGCCACGGGCGTCAGGTTCACGCGATCAGTGACGTCCCCGATGGCATAGATCGACGGCACGCCAGTCTGACTGTACTCATCCACCACGATCTCACCTTTGCGGCCACGCTCAACGCCCAGCGCCTCAAGGCCCAGATTGTCAGCGTTCGGAGCGCGCCCAGTCGCATACATCACCAGGTCGAACTGATCCTCGGTGCCGTCGGTGGCTTTGACGCGGATCTTGTCACCCACTTTGGTCATCTCCAGCACATTGGTGCCCAAGCGAACGTCGATGCCGTTCTGGCGCATTTCTTCGCAGATCAGACCGCGCGCTTCTTCGTCAAAGCCGCGCAGGATTTGCGCGCCACGATAAAACTGAGTGGTCTTCACCCCCATCCCGTTCATAATCCCGGCGAACTCGCTGGCGATGTAACCGCCGCCGACAATCAGGATGCTTTCCGGCAGCTTGTCGAGGTGGAAGATTTCGTTCGACGTGATCGCCAAGTCCGATCCCGGGAATTCGGGCACGACCGGACGACCGCCGGTAGCGATCAGGATGTGCTTGGCCGTCTTACGTGTGCCGTCGGCCAGCTCGACCGTGTGGGCATCAACAACAGTGGCACGCTGATCAAAGCTTTCGACACCGTTGTTTTTCAGGATATTGCGGTAGATGCCTTCCAGCCGGTCCAGTTCGGTCACCAGTTTGCCATGGAAGGTTTTCCAATTCAGCGCGCCGGGCTGAATGTCCCAGCCATAGGCCTGCGCATCGCCCACCATGCCCGAGAACTCGCTGGCAAAGACCATCAGCTTTTTGGGCACACAGCCCCGGATGACGCAAGTACCGCCATAGCGATCCTCTTCCGCCAGCGCCACCTTGGCTCCGTTCTCGCCAGCTGCCACACGCGCGGCGCGAACCCCGCCTGAACCTCCGCCGATGACGAACAGATCATAGTCAAAGCTCATTTGTCCTGCCTCTTCCAAACTTCAGCAATCGCCACAAAGACGTTGCAAAGGGGTGTACTCTATCTCGCGCTGCTGTCCATAGCCTTCCGTTTGGCAAGCTGAGCCTCCCAGGGGGCATCCAAATCCGGCCAATATTGACGCAACGCGTTGATGAACTCGTCAGATATGCTCTGCGGTATTCCTTTCAACGGAAAATCCGCGAAGCTGTGATCGTTTCGAAGGCGAATACAGATTGTTCGGGCTGGAATAGGCGCCCACCGTTTAACCCGCAGAACCTCAATCGCCCTTAATTCACTCCAGCCGCAGGATACTAATTCACACAGTCCGCCCGGCTTCTTGTAAGCAAAGCATAGCCCCTCGGGTGCGACAGAGGCCACGATATCTGTCCTGCGTAACAATTGAACCAAATAGATAAGTATGCTCACAGCCAGAATGCCAAACGTCAAATCATAGAAAATAGCGGTTGGGCCTTCCGAGCGCGGTGCGTACCTGAAGTAGGCAAACGGCATCAGCCCCAGCAACGTAGCCCCGCCGCCCCTGACCATCAAACGCATAGATCGCGACAGCCGAGTTTCCCTGACCAAATAGGTCGGTCCCGCATCCAACCCTTAGTCCGCCAGATCCGAAAATAGGTTCTCTCCGCCCCCGACCAACTGGTCCAGCTCGATCGTTCCTTCGTTAATATCGCGCAACTCGACCCGGCCATCGCCGTGGCCGATCACAACTTTGTCACAGATGTCGATGAATAACCCGTTCTCGACCACACCCGGCACCTGGTTCAACACCAGCGCCAGTTGCCGGGGGTTTCCGATGCGCTGAAGGTGAAGGTCAAGGATGTGGTTACCCTCATCGGTGACAAACGGCGCCTCTCCGTTCATACGCAGCGCGCCAGAGGTGCCCAGCACATCCATCGTATCCAGCGCCTCTTCGATCAGGGTCCGCGTGGTTTGCCACCCAAATGGGATCACCTCGACCGGCAAAGGGAACGCACCCAGCGTTTCGACCTCTTTTCCTGCATCCGCAATCACCACCATCTGGTCGCTGGCCGTTGCGACGATCTTTTCCTGCAGATGCGCGCCACCGCCGCCCTTGATCAGGTTCAGGTCGCCGTCGAACTCATCCGCGCCGTCGATGGTCAGGTCCAGCCAGCCGGCCTGATCCAGCGAGACGACCTCGATCCCCAGTTCACGCGCCAGTTGCGCGGTGCGGGTCGACGTTGGAACGCCCTTGATCCGCAATCCTTCGTCCTGCACCCGTTCACCCAAACGCCGAACCATCCAGGCGGCAGTCGATCCGGTGCCCAGCCCGACGCGCATTCCGTCCTGAACCATTTCGGCGGCACGGCGCGCAGCTACATATTTGGCCTTGTCGATGGGTGACAGATCTCCGGTCATGGCAACATTCCCCTATAGTACCAAGGGACTTATACGAAATGCTCTGCTCAACTGCGAGCGCCAATTCGCCCGTCGCCAGAGCTAAGATGACGCAAAAATACGCGTTTCCGATTGGAAACGTCGCAATCGGCGCGTTGGACACCGAAGCTAGTGTATACATACACCCCATGAACGCGCCTTACAGACTGCACTATGCCCCCGACAACGCCTCCCTGGTGATCAGACTGGTGCTGGAAGAGATGGGCCTGTCGTTTGAAACGGCGCTGGTGGATCGTCGGCAAAACGCGCAGGACGGTCCGGCCTACAGGGCGCTAAACCCAAACGGTCTGATCCCGGTTCTCGAAACACCGCAAGGCCCAATCTTTGAGACGGCGGCGATCCTGTTATGGCTGTCCGATACGCACGGCCAGATGGCGCCTGCCCCGGACAGCCCGGATCGGGCAGCGTTCCTAAAGTGGCTCTTTTTTGCCTCGAACACGCTGCACGCGGATCTGCGCGTTCTGTTCTACGCCGAAAAATACATCGAAGCGGCGCAAGCCGACACATTGCGTCACGGTATCCGCCCCCGGCTGCGCCGGCATCTTCGGGTTCTTGATGACGTAGCCCGTAAAGCACCCAACTGGTTGCACACCGACCAGCCTTCGGTGCTGACCTACTACATTGCCTGCCAGATGCGTTGGATGGCCCTTTATCCGGCCCGAGCTGATCGCAGTTGGTATCAATTGGCGGATACGCCTTATCTGCAAACCATTCTGACGCACCTAGAAAACCGCCCCGCAACCCGGGCTGCCATCTCGGCAGAGGGGTTGGGGGCTACCCCCTTCACCAGTCCAGCTTACGCTAAACCTCCAGAAGGCTCTGCTACCTGATATGTTCCTGTCTGTCTTCGATATGTTCAAAGTGGGCATCGGCCCGTCCTCGTCACACACCATGGGGCCTATGGTTGCCGCCGCACGGTTCCTGGACCTGATGCGCGAGTCTCCGTTTGAATTTGCGGGACTACGCGGATCGTTGCACGGGTCACTGGCCTTTACCGGGGTCGGTCACGCAACCGATCGCGCCACAATCCTTGGGCTGGCGGGGTTTGTGCCCGACACCTATGACAACGACAAGGCCGAGGCCGCACTGGCCGCTATCGCCAAAACACACTCCGTCACGCCCGAGGGGCTGCCGACCCTGAAGTTCGATCCGAAAAACGATCTGATCTTCGACTACGATCACAACCTGCCCGGCCACGCCAACGGGATGATCCTGATGGCCACCGACGCGCAAGGCGACGTGATCCTGCGTCAGGTCTACTACTCCGTCGGCGGCGGCTTTGTCCTGACCGAAGAAGAATTGGCCGAGGGCAAGGCCACCAACGACGGACCGCCCGTGCCCTTCCCGTTCCATTCGGCAGCCGAAATGCTGGAGATGGCCAAGACAAGCGGCAAGAGCATTGCCCAGATGAAGCGCGAGAACGAAATCGCACGCGGCTGCGCTGACAGTTTCGCCAAAGGCACTGCACGCCTTTGGGAGGTCATGAACAACTGCATCGAACGCGGTCTGAAGACCGACGGCATCCTGCCCGGCGGGCTAAATGTACGCCGTCGCGCCAAAGGCATTCACGACGCGCTGTTGGCCGAGCGCGGCATGAACCTGAACGCGCCGCACACCATTAACGATTGGATGAGCGTCTATGCGATGGCAGTTAACGAGGAAAACGCTGCGGGCGGGCAAGTCGTCACCGCTCCCACCAACGGTGCGGCGGGCACTATGCCAGCAGTCCTGCGCTATTACCTCGACCACGTGCCGGGGGCCTCAGAGAGCCATATCGAAGACTTCCTGCTGACGGCAGCCGCCATTGGCGGTCTGGTCAAGTACAACGCCTCGATCTCGGGCGCTGAGGCGGGCTGTCAGGCCGAGGTCGGAAGTGCTTCGGCCATGGCCGCGGCGGGTCTGTGCGCTGTGATGGGTGGCACGCCCGAACAGGTGGAGAACGCGGCAGAGATCGCGCTGGAGCATCATCTGGGTATGACCTGTGACCCGGTTGCCGGGCTGGTGCAGGTGCCCTGCATCGAACGTAACGGACTTGCGGCGATCAAGGCCGTCTCGGCAGCGTCACTGGCGCTGCGCGGTGACGGGCAGCATTTCGTGCCGCTGGATGCAGTAATCGAGACGATGCGCCAGACAGGGCATGATATGCACGAGAAATACAAGGAAACATCTCTGGGCGGACTGGCGGTGAACGTGCCAAACTGCTGACATTGACAGCGACGGAGGACAGCGATGCAAGGACACTGCCTGTGCGGCACCATCCGATACGAAGTTGATCCTCCGGTCCTGTCCTGCGTGAGCTGCCATTGCGACAGTTGCCGCAGGCAATGCGCTGCCCCGATGACGACCTATTTCGGCGTGCGGGACGGGCAATGGCGCTGGACGGGAGAACTGCCAAAGACCTTCAACTCATCCCCTGGGGTCGAGCGCAGCTTTTGCCCCAATTGCGGAACGCCGATCTCGTTCCGCTCACAATCCATGTCAGACGTGCTGCACCTGTATGTCGCCACGCTGGAAGACCCCAACCAGCTGCAGCCGACACTGCATGTCGCCCACGAAGAAAGGCTGACATGGCTGAAACTGGATGACGACCTGCCTGTTTGCATCGGGCCGGACTACACCAAGGTTCAGCCCCTGCCCTAAGCGCTTTCAACCGACTGACAAAACCCGTAGCGTCGCGGGTATGACACAGGACCGTCCCGTATTCGGCATCTTCTTGATGCTATGCTTTTGCGTGCTCGCGCCGCTGGGCGATTCAATTGCCAAGCTGTTGGGCGAGACGACCCCGGTCGGCATTCTGGTCTTCATTCGTTTTGCTGTTCAGGCGCTGATTCTGATTCCGCTGGTAGCACTGACTAGTCGGCCCTGGCGCATGAGCAGGCGCATCCTGCGGCTTGCAATCATCCGCACGGTTCTGCACATCCTCGGCATCGCAGCAATGTTCAGTGCGCTTCTGTACCTGCCGCTGGCGGATGCGGTTGCCATCGCATTTGTTATGCCCTTCATCATGTTGCTGCTTGGAAAATACGTGTTGGGCGAAGAGGTCGGCATGCGTCGCCTGATCGCCTGCATTGTCGGCTTCGGTGGTACTTTGCTGGTCATTCAGCCCAGCTTTATTCAGGTCGGTGCAGCCGCCCTTTTGCCCTTGGGCGTTGCTGTGGTCTTCTCATTGTTCATGTTGGTGACGCGTCAATTCGCAAAAGAGACCGACCCAATTGCGCTGCAAGCCGTGTCCGGGGTGATCGCGACGGTCCTGCTGCTGCCTGTTCTGATAGCTGGAACGCATGGCGGAGTTTGGCAGCTGTCCCTTGTGGTGCCCGCAAGCGACAGCCACCTCCTGCTCATCGGGATAGGTGTGTTGGGAACAGTCGCGCATTTGTTCATGACCTGGTCGTTGCGGTATGCGCCGTCGGCCACTCTGGCCCCCATGCAATACCTTGAGATCCCGGTTGCAACGTTTTTTGGTTGGCTGATCTTCCATGACCTGCCGAATGGCCTGGCAGCAATGGGCATCGGCATCACCGTCGCGGCGGGCCTTTATGTCATTCTTCGCGAGCGGGCCAGTGCCCGATCTGTCCCGACAGAAACGCCTGCGTGACCTGATCCAAAGCGTAACGTGGCACCATAACCAGCATCCCCGGCGCGTCCGCAGTTAGCTCGACCTCGGCCAATGCCCGGTTGGACGTGCCGATCTGCCCGCCGGGTTCCATCACAAGATCGTCGATCGGCCACTCCAGCCCCCGGCTCGTTCCGGTTACCCGTCGAAACGGAAACAAGGAAACCGCGTCCCCCGGCGTTATGCTGAGGGCAATCCGGGGTGGCGCATGGAAAACCACCTCACGTTCACCCAAAAGGACGCAGGGCCGATCCTGTCTTTCAATCAGCGTGTTGAGCACCGCGAGTTGATGATCCAGCCGCCCGCCCAGAAAACCGACACCCAGCACAAGAGGCGCGTCGATGCTGCGCAGCGCCTTGTCGAAATCCGTACTGTCTTGTTCACGTATCGGAAACAGACGGTCCGGCGGTATCCGGTCTTTGTGCCGATTTTGAAGCGAATCGAAATCACCAATCACCGCATCCGGAATACGACCTGATTCCACCAGCGGGGCTGCCCCGCCATCGGCGGCCACAACCGTTTCGGCGCGAATCGTCACCAGATTCAGGTCCTCCGGGCCAATTTGACCGCCGCCAACCAGCGCAATTGGCTCGTTTGACCGCACAATTGACTGTTTTTTTCTAAGATTGATCATTTTTTCCGGATTTGGACACATTGAGACCACAAAATGATAGGTTCATGCATAGAGTTCCGAGCCAATGCGTGTGCCTGCACAAGGCTGGTTGGCTCTCGTAGTTTGTAGAGGACGTGCGTCTGATGGTACAGAATAACAAGGTATTGACCGTTTCTTATGGAACCTTCTCCTGCACATTGGAAGGTTTTGACGATTCATTCGAAACGATGAAAGCCATTGCCGAATACTTCCGTGATCTTGCTGCCGATGATCGTTACTTCGGTTCAGAGCCACCGCAGCCGGACGCCGAAATGCTGACACGGATAGCGCAACGCGAAGCCTCGAAACATGTAGAAGCCAGCCAAAGCGACTCGGGCCTGCTGCTGCGCGCGACCCAGCCAGCGGCTGCGCCCGCGCCCGCGGCGGTTTCGCCAACTGCACAACCCGAACCAACGCACCTCAGCAACACGCCGCCCGCTCAGGGGTCCGCATCCTTCTTTGCCGACGCCGAGCCAGTCGAAAACGCTCCGCCCCCAGCGGCGGATAGCATCGCCGCCAAACTGCAGCGCATTCGCGCCGTTGTGTCCCATTCCGAGGAAAATTCGGTCATTTATGCCGAAGACGAAGAAACAAACCTGGTCAACCAACCAGCCGCCCCCATGGACGCAGTCGCAGCCGCGTTTGAGGCCGGCTCGCTCGAATCCTCGGACTTGACCGATACGACCGAAGCGAAAACAGAAGACACCGTGGAAGCGGTGACCGAGGCGACGACTTCAACGTTCGCAGCGGAAGACACCGATAACATCGTCACCCCACCGGAGCCGGAGATACAGGCCGAAGAAGACGACACCGCCGAGGAGCCGATTGAACCGACCCAATCGTTCGCCATGGGTGCGGGTACCGAGTACGAGGACGAAGAAGAAACACCCTCTCCATCCGTTCTGTTCACTGATCTTGAGGAAAGCACAGACGCAGATGAGGCCGGCAATATTCTGGGCGAAGAGGCCGAGGGTGAGCAAACCGACGAAGTCGCCGAAACCAGAGAGGGCTATCTGACCGCCGAGGATGAGACGAACGTGCTCCGCGAAATCTCGAAGGTTGAGGCCACGATGGCGAGTCTTACATCGCATTCCTCGTCTGACGAGACCGCTCTGGATCAGGACATGTCGCGTCTGATGGACAAGGCAGACGTTCAGATGGACGATCCAGCCACCAACAAGCAGCGCGAAACCTATTCGCATCTGCGCTCGGCTGTCGCTGCGACCGAAGCTGAACGCGCAGATCAAAACAAGGCAGACGATGACTCGGTTGAAAGCGGCTATCGCGGCGATCTGACTTCGGTCGTCAGCCCGCGCCGTCCGGAAATCCAGGTCACCAGCATGCGCCCGCAGTCGGATACGTCCACGCCGCTGAAGCTGGTGGCGGAACAGCGCGTCGACACCAATGAGCAAGACGCAGGACCGGTGACCCCCCGTCGCGTGACTTCGAGTTCGGAAGAGGAGACCAGCGAGGAAGGTGGTTTTGCCCTGTTCGCTCAGGAGCAAGGCGCTCAGTCGTTGCCCGATCTTCTGGAGGCCGCCGCAGCGTATTTGTCATTCATCGAAGGTCAGGAACAGTTTTCGCGCCCGCAACTGATGAACAAGATCCGCTCGCTCAAGCAGGACGACTTCAATCGCGAAGAAAGCCTGCGCTCTTTCGGTCAGCTGCTGCGTGACGGCAAGATCGAGAAAGCCGGTGGCGGTCGTTTCGCGGCATCCACGCAGATCGGGTTCCGCCCCGATGATGAGCGCGCCGCGGGTTAAAACCACTCACGAAACGTCAAGTTTAGGGGCCGAGGTTAACTTTTGGCCCCTTTTTTTGTGCGCCTTGGTCCAATAGCCTCAGGAAAGCTGGCTCCGCTTGCCTGCCGCCTATGCTGCGCTGCAGAAAAATGGTAGAATCAATAGGGTCTGAGTTTCCCTGATACCCACGTTCAAGCAGAGGCTGCGCCATGTACGAACTACCGATCCGTCGTCTGCGAATTTTCGACAAATCCAAAATCGTCAGCCATTTCAGAAGCCTGGACCAAGAAACTCTGAAATCGCGTTTTGGTATCCCGGTCGATCCGGAATTCGTGGAATTCTACTTGTCCGGGTTGTTTGACAACGCCGCTTTGGTCTTCGGCGCATTCCCCGATTCCCACCTGCGCGGCGTGGGTGAGCTACACATCGTCCCCGACAGCCGAAACAACGTGGCCGAGGCAGCGTTTACTGTTGAACCTGCATGGCAGGATCAAGGAGTGGGCGATGCTCTGTTGTCGCGGATCATAACAGCGGCTCGTAACCGCGGGATACGTGAAGTCCATATGCTGTGCTTGGCTACGAACCAAAAGATGCGGCGGCTGGCGCTGAAGCACAAAGCGGATCTGAACCTCATCACCGGACAGGTAGAGGCGACCGTCGCCGCCCCCTGGCCCACCCCATTCAGCCTGGCCGAAGAGATTTCGGGTGAATATCATGCGATGGCTCGTGCCATCCTAAGCTGGCCGCAAACAGAGGCGAAAGATGCGGGATAAGGAAAACCGGATCAGTCCTGCGACTGATCCGGGTCTTCTTTTCCGACGCCCTTGAAGACGAATTTGAAGGGCAAGGCCCACAGGATGCCTAGCACCACGTAAACCAGAAGCTCCAGCCAGATCGGCGGACGGTCGAGCCAGTTCACGACCGTCACCACCGCCACAATGTACAGCGGCAGACCAATCAGCAGCAGCACCAGCGACCAGCGGCGGCGCGCCTTGTAACTGAGGCCGCTTTTCTGCCCCTCACCCATCAGTCGGCGAACGGGTCGGTCACCAGAATGGTGTCGTCCCGCTCCGGGCTGGTGGATAGCAATGCGACGGGGCATTCGATCAGTTCTTCAACGCGGCGCACGTATTTGATGGCGTTTGCGGGAAGATCCGCCCAACTGCGTGCACCTTCGGTGGATTCGCTCCAGCCCGGCATTTCTTCGTAGATCGGTGTACAGCGCGCCTGCTGGTCGGCGGCAGTCGGCAGATAATCCAGACGTTCGCCGTCCAGCTCATACGCGACGCAGATCTTCAGGGTTTCGAACCCGTCCAGAACGTCCAGCTTGGTCAGCGAGATGCCGTTCACGCCGCTGGTCGCACAGGTCTGGCGCACAAGGCAGGCGTCAAACCAACCGCAACGACGCTTGCGCCCCGTCGTGGTTCCGAACTCGTGCCCACGTTCGCCGAGGCGTTGACCGTCGTCGTCGTCCAACTCGGTCGGGAACGGTCCCTCGCCCACGCGGGTTGTGTAGGCTTTGACGATGCCCAGAACGAAATCGATAGACCCCGGCCCGATACCGACACCTGTGGCGGCCTGACCCGCGATGACATTCGACGATGTCACAAAAGGATAGGTACCAAAGTCAATGTCCAACAGCGCGCCCTGCGCCCCTTCGAACAGGATACGCTTACCGGCTTTGCGCTTTTCGTTCAGCACTTTCCAGACCGGTGCCGCGAAGGGCAGGATTTCTGCCGCAACTTCTTTCAGCTGAGCGATCAACGCGTCCCGGTCGACAGGCTCAATACCCAGACCTTTGCGCAAAGGGTCATGGTGTTGCAGCGCCCGGTCAACACGCGCTTCAAGCGTCGCTTCATCCGCAAGGTCAGCTACACGCACAGAGCGGCGGCCAACCTTGTCTTCGTAGGCCGGGCCGATACCGCGGCCGGTGGTTCCAATTTTGGTGCCCTTGCTGGCAGCTTCTTCGCGGGCGCGATCCAGTTCGCCGTGAATGGGCAGGATCAGGGGGGTGTTTTCCGCAATCATCAGCGTCTCGGGCGAGATGTCGACGCCCTGCGCCCGGATAGTTCCGATCTCTTTGATCAGATGCCATGGGTCCAGAACGACGCCATTGCCGATAACGCTCAGCTTACCACCGCGCACAACGCCCGAGGGCAGCGCGTGCAGCTTGTAGACCTCACCATCGATGACCAGTGTATGACCGGCGTTATGTCCGCCCTGAAAGCGTGCAATCACGTCTGCCCGCTCGCTGAGCCAATCGACGATCTTGCCTTTTCCTTCGTCACCCCACTGGGCGCCGACAACAACCACATTGGCCATATCAGGTCCTTTTGCGCTGAGTTATCAAACTCGGCTCGTATAACGGGGGGAATGCGGTAGGGAAACCGGTAATTCGACGCATGCTGCAATCGCGCTTCGCACGATGCCTCCGGCGGAAGTGTTTTTGACCAGATGAAGCCCGGATCCCTTGTTCATCTGGCTGAAAATACCTTGGGGGAGCGCCCGCAAGGGCGGCGGGGGCAGTGCCCCCTACGCCTTGGCCAACCGCACCGGCTGCCCGTGTGGCGTGGTCAGATAAGCCTCTTCCCATCTGTCGCGCAGTTGGCTGACATCATCGGAGGCTGCAGCCCCCTGCTCGGCCAATAGCGCCTCGAGCGTTTCGAGCCACGCGAAAAAGTAGTCGTCGCCGCCATTTAGTTCGCGGTGCAGCCCGTGACGTTTCAGGGTAGCCGAGAACCGAGTTGCCCAATCCGGCCAGCCTAATCGCCCTGCCTCATTCAAAGCGACCGTCACAGCGAATACCTGCGCGTGCCAGGGCTCGGCGAAAACCGGTTCGGGCGCGGTATGGTTAAGACAAGTGCTCATGCGGGCTCCAGATAGCTTTGCCAGAGGTCCAGAACGACTTCGTCCTTTGAATGCTCGGGGTTTGCCCAAAGCTCGGACGCGGGGAAGGCCACGGCATAAAGTGGCTCGGGGACTTCGCCCAACCTATGCGCATTTGAGTCCGGCAGCACATGCGTTCCATGCACCCTTAGGATGCGGCCTTGCGCTCCGGCGGCATACATAGGCAACCGGGTGTGCCCGCCGTCGACAAGGCGGTTTGCTGCCGGGTTAGCGGTCACAACCTCTTGCCCAACTTCGAATTTCACCGGAACGTCCGAGGGACGATCTGCCGGCCCGCCGCTAGCCAATACACCGGCAACGGCTTCAGCCCTCAAAGCGCGGCCTGCCAGCGGGTGTGAGTCGTCACCCGCCTGGCCGCGCAAATCCTTTTCGGTCAGCACGCCAGTTTCGACCAACAGATCGGCCAGAGCTGAAATCCACTTCTCGTAATATGAGAACCGCGTGTAGTCCTTGGGCGACAGACGCTCGCGCGCGTGACGTTTTACGTCGATATTCCACTGACCCAACGAGTCTGCGGCCACCGTCACTGCCAACGCTCTAGCGTGCCAATCTTCTGCGAAGTTCGGAGCGTCTTCGGGCTCAGGGCATACAGGCCCGTCGCCGAACCGCCCACCCATGTCGTGAACGCGGGTCATGAGGGCACCTTTGGCAATCCGGTGCCGATCATGCTGTCGCGGGTAACCAGAGCGGCCAGTTCCTCGTCACTGAGGCCATCTGTTGCCTCGGGGCGCATCGGGAGAACGAGGTACCGCACCTCGGCAGTCGAATCCCAAACACGAACCGAAGTCGTTTCAGGTAAGCTCACCCCGAAATCTGCCAGCACTTTGCGCGGCTCACGCACGGCCCGGGCGCGGTAGGCGTCGGATTTGTACCAACCTGGTGGAATACCCAGCAGCGGCCATGGGTAGCAGCTACACAAGGTGCACACGACCATATTGTGCTGGTCGGGCGTGTTCTCGACCACCACCATGTGTTCGCCCTGGCGCCCATAATAGCCAAGATCCGCAATGACTGGCGTGGCATCTTTGAGCAGAGCGGCCTTGAAGTCCGGATCAACCCAAGCCTTGGCAACAACGCGCGCGCCATTCTGGGGACCGATCTTGTTCTGATAGGTGTCGATTATCTCATCCAGCGCGGCCGGATCGATCAGGCCCTTCCGGGTCAGAATCGTTTCCAGCGCCTTGACGCGCAACGCGGGTTCAGGCGGCAAATGGGCGTGCGGGTGGTCATGATCGTCATGTGGCATGGCCGCAGCCTGCGCGAGGTGCAGGCTTGCTGTCCAGTCCCTTTACCGTGATCTGGAACATCACCGTTCTTGATGCCAACTCATCCCTTGCCCCCGATGGCAAACTTGCATAGATACCACGCGATACACGCCACGCTGTACAGGAACACCATGGAAAACGTCGTTCTCATCATCCATCTCCTCCTGGCCCTGGGCCTGATTGCCGTTGTTCTGATGCAGCGGTCCGAAGGCGGTGGCCTTGGCATGGGTGGCGGTGGTGGCGGTGCTATGACCGGTCGCGCCGCAGCGACTGCTCTGGGCAAGGTGACCTGGATTCTGGCCGCATGTTTCATCGTGACTTCGATCACGCTGACCATTCTGGCCGCACAGAAGTCCTCGGGCAGCTCGGTGATCGACCGTTTGGGCGTTCCGGCCCCTGCGGCGACCGAAGAAAGCACACCGGCGGTGCCGTCGGCTGATGATCTGCTGCCTCCGGCAGAAGGCGACAACGCGCCGCTGATCCCGCAGGCCAACTGATCCACAAAACCTAGAAACCTGAAAGAGGACTGCAACAGCATCTTGCGGTTCTCTTGCGCTATTGGCGCGAATCCTTTATACGTGAAGTCCCGTGATGCAGCGGTTTTTCGGAACCGCCGGGCAGCTGATTTTGACGTCTCACGGGAGCAGCCGAAAACATGGCGCGTTTTATTTTCATCACTGGTGGTGTGGTTTCATCCTTGGGCAAAGGACTGGCTTCGGCGGCTTTGGGCGCGCTGTTGCAGGCCCGGGGATATTCGGTGCGTCTGCGCAAGCTGGACCCCTATCTGAACGTGGATCCGGGTACGATGTCGCCGTTTGAACATGGCGAAGTGTTCGTGACCGACGACGGGGCCGAGACCGATCTGGACCTCGGCCACTATGAACGTTTCACAGGTGTTGCCGCCCGCAAGACCGACTCGGTCAGCTCGGGCCGGATTTATTCCAACGTGTTGGAAAAGGAACGCCGCGGCGATTACCTTGGCAAGACCATTCAGGTAATCCCGCACGTCACCAACGAAATCAAAGACTTCATCGCCATTGGCGAAGATGAGGTCGATTTCATGCTCTGCGAAATCGGCGGCACCGTAGGCGACATCGAAGGCTTGCCCTTCTTCGAGGCCATCCGTCAGTTCAGTCAGGACAAGCCGCGCGGTCAATGCCTGTTTATGCACCTGACACTGCTGCCTTATATCAAAGCGTCTGGCGAGCTGAAAACCAAACCGACCCAGCACTCGGTGAAAGAGCTGCGCTCGATCGGACTGGCTCCTGATATTCTGGTTTGCCGGTCCGAGGGTCCGATCCCCACCAAGGAACGCGAGAAGCTGGCGCTGTTCTGTAATGTCCGCCCCGACAGCGTTATCGCAGCACAGGACCTCAGCACCATCTATGATGCCCCGCTGGCCTATCACCGCGAAGGCTTGGATCAGGCCGTTCTGGACGCGTTCCAGATCAGCCCCGCACCCAAGCCCGATCTGGCGAAATGGGAAGACGTCAGCGACCGTATCCACAATGCGGAAGGTGAAGTGAAAGTTGCCATCGTCGGCAAATACACTCAGTTGGAAGACGCCTATAAGTCGATTGCCGAGGCCCTGACCCACGGCGGCATGGCCAACCGCGTTAAGGTCAAGGTTGAATGGGTTGATGCCGAGGTGTTCGACAAAGAAGACGTTGCGCCGCATCTTGAAGGGTTCCATGCGATCCTCGTCCCCGGCGGATTTGGCGAGCGTGGTACCGAAGGCAAGATCAAGGCGGCGCAGTACGCGCGCGAACATAAGGTTCCCTATCTTGGAATCTGCCTCGGCATGCAGATGGCTGTGATCGAAGCCGCGCGCAACGCTGCAGGGATCACTGAGGCCGGATCCGAGGAATTCGACCACGAAGCTGGTAAAAAGCGTTTCGAACCCGTTGTTTATCACCTCAAAGAGTGGGTACAGGGCAACCACAAGGTCGAACGCAAAGTCGGCGACGACAAGGGCGGCACCATGCGTCTTGGCGCATACGATGCTGTGTTGGCCGAAGGGTCCAAAGTGGCCGAAGTCTATGGTGGCACCAATATCGAGGAACGTCACCGTCATCGGTACGAGGTCGATATCAAATACCGCGATAAGCTGGAAAAAGCTGGCCTGAATTTCTCGGGCATGTCGCCCGATGGCCGCCTGCCCGAGATTGTCGAATGGTCGGACCACCCGTGGTTCATCGGGGTGCAGTATCACCCCGAATTGAAGTCCAAACCGTTTGACCCCCATCCGCTGTTCCGCGACTTTGTGCGCGCAGCAAAAGATACATCGCGTCTGGTCTGATCACGGGCCGGTAACGGGATTGTACACTTCGGCGCAAAACATCTTTACGCGCCGAGGGTTTGCACGGTTAACTGCCGCCATAACAGCGACAGGAGACCGGTCATGACAAACCAGACAACGCGCGCAGAAACCTTTGCCGCCCTGCATAAAAAGGGCGACCCGGTCATCCTCTACAACATCTGGGACGCAGGCAGCGCTGGGGCCGTGCGGGACGCCGGGGCCAAAGCAGTTGCGACAGGCAGCGCACCGGTGGCAATGGCGCAGGGGTTCAGCGACGGCCAGAACATCCCGATGGACGTTGCCCTGGATAACGTCCGCAGGATCGTTGGTGCCGTCGAAATTCCCGTAACTCTGGATTTCGAAGGGGCTTATGCCGAGGGCGTCGAGGGCATCATCAGCAATGTCCAGCTTGCGCTTGAGACAGGCGTCATTGGTTTCAACTTTGAAGATCAGGTCGTAGGCACGAAAGACCTGCATGACATCGAAACGCAGGCTGCCCGCGTCAGCGCAATGCGTGAAGGATGCGATGTTGCTGGTGTGCCCGCCTTTATTAATGCGCGAACGGACATCTTCCTGAAGGCCGCCCCGGAAACACATGATGAGGCCATGTTGGAGGATGCCATGGCCCGTGCCAAAGCTTATGCCAATGCAGGTGCCAATGGATTCTTCGCCCCGGGACTAAAAGACGAGGGAATGATCGCACGTCTTTGCGAATCGACCGAGCTGCCGGTGAATATCATCGCCTTGCCCGGCACGCCGGATACCGCGACGCTGGCGTCGCTGGGCGTTGCACGGATCAGCTATGGCCCTGTGCCGTACCGGCATATGCTGGGCTGGTTGCAGGAACAGGCAAAGCAGGCACTGCAAAAAGGCAATTGATCTTCTATACGATGTAATGCCCGACAAGCGAAAACCGGCAAAGTTGCGACCATTCATGGCTATGACGGGTGGTCAGCGCTTGGCGGTGCACAAAATATGGAATAACCTCGCGGTATGTTGAAAAAATTCCTCCAGGCTTTCCGCCCGCCACAACACGATCATTTGCCCGACCCGGATGCCGAGCTGGCGCTGGGTGCTTTGATGGTCCGCGTGGCGCAGGCGGATCGGGACTACAAGCTGGAAGAGATCAGCCTGATCGACCGCATTCTTGCGCGGCTTTACCAGCACAACGCGATCGAAGCTGCCAAGGTTCGGGCCACATGCGAAAAACTGCACGCAGCCGCACCTGAGACCGACACGTTTGGCAAACTGATCCGAGAGACCACCGATCTGCACGAACGTCTGGCTGCTCTGGACGCGTTGTGGGAAGTCGTTCTGGCCGACGGAAACTCGGACGAAGGCGAGATGAAGATCGTCGAGGAGGCCCGCATCGCTATGGGCCTGAGCTATAACGACAGTCAGGAAGCGCGAGAACGGGTGCAAAGGCGCTTGGAAGAGAAGTAGTCCCCTTCTATATCTTTCTCATGTTTAGCGATTTTCTGTCCCGGCTCACGCAGCCTCAGCCCGATCCACTTGCCGATGATGACGCCCGGTTGGCCCTGACGGCCCTTCTGGTGCGCATCGCCCGGTCCGACAATGACTATGCCGACAGCGAAATGGCCCGAATCGATAGGATTTCGGCTGAACGCTATGGTCTGTCCCCCTTCGAAGCGGCAGGCCTCCGCGCCCGCGCCGAGGATTTGGAGGCCGAAGCCCCCGACACAGTCCGTTTTACCCGCGCGATCAAAGAAGCCGTCGCATACGAAGACCGACTTGGAGTTGTGCAGGCCCTGTGGTCTGTGGTGCTTGCTGACGGGCATCGCACAGAGGAAGAGGACTCTCTGCTGCGTCTGGTTGTCAGTCTACTGGGGGTCAGCGACGTTGATTCGGCACTGGCCCGACAGAAGGCGGCCAAATCGTGATCGCGATGCTGGGCATGTACGACATGCCCGCTCTGCAACTGGCCAATGATCGGTTCTGGTCGTTGATTCGAGGCCATATTGGCTTCGGGCCGACGCATTTGACCCGAGGTGCCGACGTTTGGGACGTCTGGCACAGTCCCGACCTTGTCTTTGCCCAAACCTGCGGCATGCCCTATCGCACGCGCCTGCACGGCAAGGTGCAGCTTGTAGGCACGCCTGACTATGGGTTGCCTGAATGTCCTACGGGATACTACAGGTCCATTATCGTAGCCCGTCAGGACGATCCGCGCGATCTGGATCAATTGGCAGACGGTACGTTCGCCTATAACGAAGCGCTTTCACAGTCTGGCTGGGCAGCCCCCATGGTGCATCTGTCCCGACACAGCCACCTTCCCACGGCTGTTCTGGAAACTGGTGGCCACGCCCTGTCTGCAACCGCCGTTGCCGAGGGCCGCGCCGATTATGCTTCTTTGGATGCGCTGACTTGGGAGCTGCTCAAAGAGCATACGAATCTGGGTGGTGAACTGCGTGAAGTTGCGGGAACCCAACCTTCGCCTGCCCTGCCTTACATCACCGCCGCCAGGCAAGACGCGCCGGACATCGCCCGCGCGGTTCGCGCGGCCATCGATGACCTGTCGCTCGCAGACCGGAAGGTTCTGCATTTGAACGGTCTGATTGACATCCCCGCCGACCAATACTTGGCAGTTCCCAATCCGCCGCCCGGCGCGACCGAATTGCTCGATATGTAACCAATTTGGTCAGAACGTCTGGTCAATTTGACGGTTTCAGGCCCGTTCCGCGTCATTTGCGCATTGCATTGCGCAAAATTTTAAGCCCTAGTACCGCACCAACACCAATAACAACTGGACCACCCGTGACAGATTCCACTCCGGTCATCGAGATCAAGAACCTACACAAGAGCTTTGGCAATCTTGAGGTATTGAAAGGGGTGGATATTACCGCCAGACGCGGCGATGTCGTATCACTCATCGGCTCGTCAGGTTCCGGAAAGTCGACACTTTTGCGCTGCTGTAACCTCTTGGAGGACAGCCAGGAAGGTGAGATCCTGTTCAAGGGCGAACCTGTGCGCTGGACCGGAAACACGCATCACCGCCGTCCGGCCGATCCGAAACAGGTGCTGCGCATTCGCACGAATTTGTCGATGGTGTTCCAGCAATTCAACCTGTGGGCCCATATGACTATCCTGCAAAACGTGATGGAGGCCCCGGTGACCGTCATGGGCCGCGACAAGGACGAGGTTGAGGACAGTGCCCGCAAGTACCTGGAAAAGGTCGGTATCGGCGATAAGTGCGACGTCTATCCTGCGCAATTGTCAGGTGGTCAGCAGCAACGCGCCGCGATCGCCCGCGGTCTGTGCATGGAGCCCGAGGCCCTGTTGTTCGACGAACCGACCTCGGCGCTGGACCCTGAACTGGAACAGGAAGTTATCAAGGTGATAAAGGACTTGGCCGCCGAAGGCCGCACCATGATCATCGTGACGCACGATATGAAAATGGCCGCTGATATCTCAAGCCACGTCGTGTTCCTGCATCAAGGCCTCATCGAAGAAGAAGGTCTGCCCGAAGACATCTTCACGACCCCTGAATCCGCGCGGCTTCAGGGCTTTCTATCCGCCACCAAGGCGGCATAAATTCAGGACAGAACCAATAAGGGGAGTAACCAATGAAAAAACTGATTCTGACAACCGCTGCACTGGCGCTGAGCGCTGGGATGGCCATGGCCGACACTGTCCGCATGGGCACCGAGGGCGCCTACCCTCCGTGGAACTTCATCAATGACGCCGGCGAGATCGACGGCTTCGAGCGTGAACTGGGCGATGAGCTGTGCAAGCGTGCGAATCTGGAATGCGAGTGGGTCAAGAACGACTGGGACTCGATCATTCCGAACCTAGTGTCGGGCAACTATGACGTCATCATCGCGGGCATGTCGATCACCGACGAGCGGGACGAAGTGATTGATTTCACCCAAAACTACACGCCGCCGGATCCGTCGGCTTATGTTGCAACCTCGGACGACGTTGATGTCGCGAATGGCGTTGTTGCCGCGCAGACAGGCACCATTCAGGCTGCGTACATCGCGGAATCCGGTGCAACTCTGGTCGAGTTCGCCAGCCCCGAAGAAACGATTGCGGCTGTGCGCAACGGCGAAGCTGACGCCGTGCTGGCCGACAAGTCGTTCCTGGCACCGATCGCGGACGAAGACGCAGACCTGCGCTTTGTTGCCGAAGACGTCCCGCTGGGCGGTGGTGTCGGCATCGGTGTCCGCGAGTCGGACGGCGAGCTGAAAGAGAAGCTCAACGCAGCCATCCAGTCCATGAAGGACGACGGCAGCCTGAACGAGCTGATCACCAAGTGGGAAGTGTCATCGACCTTCTGATCTGAACCAGGTCGCGCGCCCTGATTACCGGGGCGCGCAGCCCCTGAGCCTTAGCACCTCAAGAGGCCCGCCATTTTCTCGTTTTGCACTGATCCCGATACGCTGGGCACGTTCCGCTGGTTTTCCTGCTATCTGACCAACGGCGTACACTGGTCGTTCTATCTGTCGTTCCTGAAGGTCCTGCTACTGCTGGCCGTCACCGCCCCCGTGGCATTGAGTTTTGGGTTCGTCGGCGCGATGGCCGCCCGATCACATATCCCGCCCGTCAGCTGGCTGGGCAAAGGTTACATCGCCATTGTAAGGGGCGTACCGGATATCGCCTTCTTCATGTTCTTCGTGATCGCACTGGATCAGGCCTTTGAATGGACGCGGCACAAGATTCTGTGCCCCGACTGGACGGACCCGATCCGTCAGGGCAACGACTTCATCGTATGCCAATCGGCAAAACTGCCGCTGAGTGCCGCACCGGAATGGGTGCATGAAACCTACGGTTTCTTCCTCGCGGTCATCACCTTCTCGATCGTTTTCGGTGCATTTGCGGCCAACGTACTTTTCGGCGGTATGCGCGCTGTTCCGCATGCGCAGCTTGAAACCGCCGAAGCCTATGGCATGACGCGCCGCCAGACCTTTTGGCGCATTCTGGTTCCGCAGATGTGGGTGTACGCCCTGCCCGGTCTGTCGAACCTGTGGATGGTGCTGATCAAGGCCACGCCGCTGCTGTTCCTGCTGGGCATCGAAGACATCGTCTATTGGGCCCGCGAGTTGGGCGGCACCAAGACCTCAAAATTCACACAATACCCCCACGGCGACTGGCGCATGTGGTACTTTCTGGCCCTGCTGATATTCTACCTCGGCATGACCCGTGCGTCAGAACTGGGGCTCGAAAAGTTGATGCGCCGCCTGTCCCATGGTCAGGCCACATCGGGCGGAGAGCTTCTGCGCAAGGAGACCACCGCATGAGCTGCATCCAAACCATCCAGGACTACGGCCTGCGCTCCATCGGCCTCGGCGAACGTCTGCTGCCACGCAACGACTTTACCCTGTGTGAACAGTTCACCCTGATCGGTTCAGGCATGATCTGGAACATCTATTTCGGCATCATGGCGCTGGCGACCGGGTTCTTTCTGGCCACCGCTGTGGCCCTGGGCAAGGCGTCCACCAACAAGTGGCTGCGCAAACCGTCGGAATGGTTCATCTTTATCTTCCGCGGCTCTCCGCTTTTCATCCAGTTCTTCTTTGCCTACTTCTTCTTCCTGTCGTTGAAAAAGTCCTACCCCATGTTCGACGCTCTGACGTCGGCCTGGCTGGGGGCACTGATCGTTCTGTTCCTGAATACCGCAGCCTATTCGGGCGAAATCTTCTATGGCGCGCTGCGTTCGATCCCCAAGGGCGATATCGAGGCAGCCGATGCCTATGGCATGTCGGGCTGGTCGCGGTTCCGTCGCATCATCTGGCCGACCATGCTGCGTCTGGCATGGCCCGCCTACACGAACGAGGCGATCTTCCTGTTCCACGCCACCACACTGGTCTTTTTCTCGGCCTTCCCGGCCTGGCAACAACGCGGTGACGCGCTGTATTATGCCAGCTATTTCGCGGACAAAACGTTCAACCCGTTTATCCCCTACCCGATTCTCGCCTTCTATTTCATCTTGCTGACGCTGGTGATCGTCGGGGGGTTCGGGCTGGTCAACAAGCGATTGAACCGCCATTTGCCGGCGGCGCGAAAAGCCAAAATGCGGTTCCGTTTAAACCTGGCGCGCTGATCGCTCCCACAATGTTTTGATGAAAACGGGCTTGCGATTGCAGGTCCGTTTTTCTGACTTACGTAAACTGCCGGCGAGATCCCGATGTGGAGCCAATATTTGAGGAAGATGGTACCGCCTCCCTGGCTTGAACAGGGGACCTCTGGATCCACAAGAGACCCCGAACTTCGAGGGAATCTTCTGTATTTCAAATCACTAAATGAATCGGAAAAAACTTTGGGCAGCAATTTGGGCAGTAGATTTTGTAAGTACTTTTGTCATTGTTGTTTTAAATAGAGATCGCTTAAAGACTTGGTCACAATAAATGACAAAAATCTAAATTTTTCTGTTTAAAGACAAATATTTACGGACATTAACTCAGAGATATCTTGGTGGTTGGCTCTATTCATTGTCCATGTTTGAGGTGAAGAGTTGTCCAAAATGAAAACTCGCCTTTCCGGTGACCCGCGGATCGAAATCGTAAATGGAAACAGTTATTGGGTGCAGGCCTACTACACGCCTAGTGGCAAGAGGACGCGGGTCACGGCCAAATCCGCGCGGGCAGCAAAACAGTTGGCTAAGGAACGATTGGCAACAGAACTGCGCGACAAGGCAATCGCACACGGCTACACCACTTTTGAAAAATTCGCAGCGAAATACATTAGGGTCAGGATGCATTGATTTTCAAAGCGCTGCGTGATTCACGGCTCGAAAACCGGAGCGGTGATATGAGCGACCTTTTCTGGCTGACTGCTGAGCAGATGGCCAAACTT